>NZ_JBBBDX010000004.1:0-335595 GCF_037199545.1 Agromyces sp. CCNWLW213
CCCCCCCCCCCCCCCCCCCCCCCCCCCCCCCCCCCCCCCCCCCCCCCCCCCCCCCCCCCCCCCCCCCCCCCCCCCTTGCCCCCCCCCCCCCCCCCCCCCCCCCCCCCCCCCCCCCGGCACCCGGCGACGCCGGACTAGATGACGCCGTCGGAGATCGTCGTCGGGTTGCCGAACCGGTGGTTGGTGATCGACACCGCCTGCTCGTGCAGGAAGGGCAGCAGCTCGACGCGTCCCGACGGGGTGACCGGGTGCGACCACACCGCGAGGTCGGGCGTGCCGTCCGTCGCCTCGGCGAGCGCCGTCGCCGAGCCGCCGACCAGGCGCACGCGCGACGTGGAGATCTCGCCCTTCGCGGCACGCGCCAGCCATCCGGCGTCGCCCTCGCGCACGACCCGGATGTCGCGGGCCGCGAGCAGCGCGCGCACGCCCTTCGGCAGCTCGTGCGCGGTCGAGACCGTGAGCGGCGACTTCGCGAGCAGGCCCGCCGCGATGACGCGGAGGCCGTCGGCGAGCGTCGCGTCCTCGCTCACGCGGATCGTGACCGGCAGCGGGAGGTAGCGGAACAGGTTCCGCTCGACGCCGACGCCCGAGACGTCCTTGACGGTGCCGTACTCCTCGGCCCAGGCGACCTCGTCGGAGAGGGCGCCGCGGCGGAGCACCTCGTAGGAGTCGTAGTCGAGCGACGACTGCGACGCCTCGATGAGCTCGGTGACCCGGCGCTCGAGCCCCCGCAGGTGCAGTGAGCGGCTGCCGTCGCCGTGGTCGGGCTGCCAGTCGCCCAGGCCGAACAGGTAGTTCGGGCCGCCGGCCTTGGCGCCCGCGCCGACCGAGGAGCGCTTCCAGCCGCCGAACGGCTGGCGCTGCACGATGGCGCCCGTGATGCCGCGGTTCACGTACAGGTTGCCTGCCTCGACCGTCTCGAGCCAGGTCGCGATCTCGTCGGAGTCGAGCGAGTGCAGGCCCGCGGTGAGGCCGAAGTCGACCGCGTTCTGGAAGCGGATGGCCTCCTCGAGGTCCCTGGCGTGCATGACGCCGAGCACCGGGCCGAAGAACTCGGTGAGGTGGAAGTAGGAGCCGGGCTTCACGTTGGCGCGGATGCCGGGCGACCAGAGCCGGTTCGTGTCGTCCAGCCGCTTCGGCTCGACGAGCCACTCCTCGTCGGCGCCGAGCGTCGTGAGCGCGTGGAGCAGCTTGCCGTTCGCGGGCTCGACGATCGGGCCCATCTGGCTCGACGGGTGCTCGGGCCAGCCGACGCGGAGCGACGTGGCGGCGTCCACGAGCTGGCGGCGGAACCGCTCGGACTTCGCGACCGAGCCGACGAGGATGACGAGCGACGCGGCCGAGCACTTCTGGCCGGCGTGGCCGAAGGCGCTCTTGACGACGTCGGATGCCGCGAGGTCGAGGTCGGCCGACGGCGTGACGATGATCGCGTTCTTGCCACTCGTCTCGGCGAGAAGGGGCAGGTCCCTGCGGAACGAGCGGAACAGCTCGGCGGTCTCGTACGCGCCGGTGAGGATGACGCGGTCGACCTTCTCGTCGGACACGAGCTTGGTGCCGAGCTCGCGCGAGCCGAGGTCGACGAGCGCGAGCAGGTCCTTCGGGATGCCCGCCTCCCACAGCGCCTCGACCATGACGGCGCCCGAGCGCTGCGAGAGCTTCGCGGGCTTGATGATGACGCCCGAGCCCGCCGCGAGCGCCGCGAGCACGCCGCCGGCCGGGATGGCGACCGGGAAGTTCCACGGCGGCGTGACGACGGTCAGCTTGGACGGGACGAACCGGGCGCCCTGCACGCGGTCGAGCTCGCGGGCCCGCTCGGCGTAGTAGTGCGCGAAGTCGATGGCCTCGCTGATCTCGGGGTCGGCCTCGGCGATCGTCTTGCCGGTCTCGGCGGCCATGACCTCGATGAGGCGGTCGCGGTTCGCGGCGAGCGCGAGGCCCGCGCGGTGCAGCACGGCGGCGCGCTCGTCGCCCGACATCCGGCCCCACTCGGCGCCGTTCGCGGCGACCGTCGACATGAGCTGCTCGAGCTCGTCGACCGTGTCGATGCGGTTGGCCCGCAGGGTGTCGATGCCGAGCGTCGAGGTGGGCACGCGCTCGAGGATGCGACGACCCCACTCGCGGTTCGCGGCGAGCGCCGGGTCGGTGTCCGGCTCGTTGCGGAAGCCGGGGGTGACGCCCGGGCCGGCCGGCGCCGTCGCCTCGTCGGCGTAGCCGAGCACGGGCTCGCCGTCGGATCCGCGCGTGATGCCGAGCACGACGCTCGTGAGCGAGCCCTCGTGCTGGTCGCCGGGCGCGGGCGCGGCGACCGGCGCGCCCAGCTCGGCGGCATCCTTCTCGTCCCACTCGGTGCGGCGGTTCTGCGTGCGGTTCGGGGCGGGCGCGGGCGCCTCGGGGTCCTCGCCCTCGAGCGCGGCGAGCGACGCGAGGTAGCGGTCGCGCTCGCGCTCGAACAGCGCCCGGTTCTCCGAGAGCTCGAACACGGCCGACATGAAGTTCTCCTGGCTCGCGTTCTCCTCCAGGCGGCGGATGAGGTACGCGATCGCGACGTCGAACTCCGACGGGTTCACGACGGGCGTGTACAGCAGCAGGCGGCCGACGTCGCCGCGGACCGCCGCGGCCTGGCCGGTCGCCATCCCGAGGAGCATCTCGAACTCGACGCCCGCCTCGACGCCCCGCTCCTTCGCGGTGAGGTACGCGTGGGCGACGTCGAAGAGGTTGTGGCCGGCGACGCCGAGCTTCACGGCGTCGATGCGCTCCGGCGTCATCGACCAGTGCAGGACGCGCTTGTAGTTGGTGTCGGAGTCCTGCTTGGTGTCGTAGGTCGCGAGCGGCCAGTCGTGGATGGCCGCGTCGACGTGCTCCATGGCGAGGTTCGCGCCCTTGACGACGCGCACCTTGATCGGCGCGCCGCCCGCGGCGCGGCGGGCCTGCGCCCACTCGGTGAGGTCCTGCATGGCACCGAGCGCGTCGGGAAGGTAGGTCTGCAGCACGATGCCGGCCTCGAGCTGCTGCAGCTGCGGCTGGTCGAGCAGCCGCTTGAAGACCGCGATGGTGAGGTCGAGGTCGCGGTACTCCTCCATGTCGAGGTTGATGAACTTCCCGCCCGTGCGGGCCGAGGCGCTCGAGACGCCGGCCTTCGCGGCCAGCTCGTACAGCGGGGTGAGCTTCGCGACGACCTTCTCGACGGCCTCGTCGAACGACCACATCGAGAGCTGGCTCACGACGCTCGACACCTTGATCGAGACGTAGTCGACGTCGTCGCGCGCGAGGAAGTCGTACGTGCCCTTCAGGCGGCGGTCGGCCTCGGCCTCGCCGAGCACGGCCTCGCCGAGCAGGTTGAGGTTCAGGCGGTTGCCGGTCTCGCGGAGCTGCGCGATGGCGGGACCGAGCTTGGCGGGCGTGGCGTCGAGCACGAGGTGCCCGACCATGGCGCGCAGCACCCGGCGGGCGATCGGGATGACGACCCACGGGAACGCGGGCGCCATCGCGCCGCCGAGGCGGATCGCCGCCGTGAGGTACGCCGGCAGGAACTTCGGGGTGAGCTTCGCCACCTCGGCGAGGTTGCGTCCGGCCACGCCCAGGTCCTCGGGGCGCATGACGCCGTCGACGAACCCGACGGTGAAGGCGAGCCCGTTCGGGTCCTTGAGGACGCCGGCGAGGCGCTGCGCGGCAGGGTCGACGGGGTGGGTGCTGCTCTCGGCGAGCCAGCGCTCGACGAGCGCCACGACGTGGTCGGTGCTCGGCACGACGTTCGCGAGCGTGTTCTGAGTGGTCACGACGACGATGTCCTTCGTTCTCGGGTGCAGGGGTGTGCGCGGGGTGGTGCGCACCCGCCGATTCCAGTGTGCGCCCGCGGCATCCGTTCAGTACAGCGAATGAATCCGATGCATACTGTTCGTGTTTCCCGAATGTTCGGTGCCGTCATCCGGCACGCCGAACCTAACCCGGCGGATGCCGCGCGAGGAGGTGCCACGCGATGCTCGACGTACGCCGCCTGCGCCTCCTGGTCGAGCTGAGCCGCCGCGGCACGCTCGCTGCCGTCGCCGAGGCGCTGGCGTACAGCCCGTCGTCCGTCTCGCAGCAGCTCGCGCAGCTCGAGAAGGAGGCCGGCGTGCCGCTCCTCGTCCAGGTCGGCCGGCGCGTCCAGCTCACCCCGCAGGCGGAGCTGCTCGTGGGACACGCGCAGGCCGTACTCGAACGACTCGAAGAGGCCGAGGCGGATGTCGCCCGCTCGCTCACGACGGTCGGCGGCACGGTCCGCATCGCGGTGTTCCAGTCCGCGGCCCACGCCGTCGTGCCGCAGGCGCTCACGCTGCTCGCCGCCGAGCACCCCGACCTGCGCGTCGAGATCACCGAGCGCGAACCCGAGCTCGCGCTGTTCGACGTGGCCGCGCGCGACTTCGACCTCGTGGTCGCCGAGCAGTACCCCGGCACGACCCGTCCGCTGCACCCGGAGCTCGACCGGGTGCCGCTCGCGCGCGACGCGATCCGCCTGGCGCTGCCGCCGCACCCGTCGGCGCGCCATCGCACGGCCCGCCGCGTCGATCCCGCCGCGGCCCCCGTCGACACCGCCGCCCCGCCCGCTCTCGCCCCCGCCGACCCGCCCACCCCCGGCGGCATCCGCTCAGCAGCAGACCACGCTGCGGATGCCGCGGAGCGTGGCGGACTGCGGAGTCCCGCCGTCGAGCAGCTGCGCGGCGCGGCGGGGCTGCCGTGGGTGATGGAGCCGCGGGGCACGGCGGCGCGGCGCTTCGCGGAACAGCTCTGCCGCGAGGCGGGGTTCGAGCCCGACGTGCGCTTCGAGACCGCCGACCTCATGGGTCACATCCGCCTGATCAGGTCGGGCAATGCGGTCGGGTTGCTGCCCGACCTCGTGTGGGCGGGCGAGCCGCCGAGCGTGCACCTCGCGCCGCTGCCCGGCGACCCCGAGCGCGAGGTGTTCTCGTCGACGCGACGCGCGTCGGCCCGACGCCCCGCGGTCGTCGCAGCCCGTGATGCGCTCGCGCGCGCCGCCGCACGCAGCGACCGGCCGGACGCCGGAGCCTGACGCCCTCCACCCCCGGCGCGCACGGCCCGATCTCGTGCAGGAACGGTGCCTCCCGGCGCCGCGGAGCGCCCGTTCCTGCACGACATCCCAGGGTCAGGCGGCGTCGTGCATCCACGGGGTGTAGCTGATTCCGACGAGCAGCCCCTCCGGGCTCTGCAGCCGTGAGGTGGCCTGGCCCCAGGGCTCCTCGTGCGCCTCGACGAGGACCTCGAGCCCCTTCGCGCGGAGTTCCTCGACGGCGGGCGCGACCGCCTCGGCGGACGCCACGTCGAACTCGATCCACGCCTGCGGCACGGGCCGGTCGACGGGCCACTCGGTCGTGCCGAACGTGGCCTCGGCGGCCTGGTCGAGCGGCCAGATCGCGAACGCCTTCGCGCCCGCGACCTCCTCGGTGTGGAAGTAGCGCGGGGCGTTCTCGTGGAACGGGACGCCGAGTGCGCCGGCCCAGAAGTCGTGCGAGGCGGAGTCGACGGTGCCGATCGGGCCGAACCCGGCGATGAAGGCGATGTCCATACGGCAATTCGACCGCGCCCCGCCGACGGCCGCAACGCCCGCGGGTCAGTCGGCGACCGCGGCGGCGGCGAATCGCGCCGCCTGCGCGCGCAGGTACGCGCGCAGCTCCGGCGGCCCCTCGATGCGGCATCCGACGCCATCGGGCACCCAGAGCAGCGCCGCCGCGACCATCGGGGCGGACTCGCCCTCGACGGGCCACACCGAGCCCGCCCCGTCGGGCGAGGCGACCGCGTCGCGCGCCCACCACCCGAGTCGCGCGTGCAGCTCCGCCGCGGGCAGGTCGACGTGCACCCTGGCGCGCACGGTGTGCTCGCGCCAGCGCACCGCCCGCTGCACCCGGTCGAGCGCTTCCTCGTCGGTCAGCGGATGCGGCGTGAACCGCACGCGCGTCGGGAAGACGTCGTCGATGCGGTCGAGGCGGAACGTGCGCCAGTCGTCGCGGTCGCGGTCCCACGCGAGCAGGTACCAGCGGCGGCCGAGGGGCACGAGCCGGTGCGGCTCGATCGAGCGAGCGGATGTCGCGCCCGTGGCATCCGTGTACCGCATGCGGACCCGCTCGCTGTCGCGGCAGCAGAGCGCGAGCTGCGCGAGCAGGTCGCTGTCGACGGATGCCGCGCCGCCCGAGCCGCCCGGCCCGCCACCGTTCGGCCCGGCCGGCGCCGCGACCGCCTGCAGCGCCTCGATGCGTCGGCGCAGCGCGGGCGGCAGCACCTGCTCGAGCTTCGCGAGCGCGCTGAGGGTGGTGTGCTCGGCGCCGCGCAGCCCCGCCGCCGCCTGCGAGCGCAGCCCCACCGCGATCGCGACGCCCTCGTCGTCGGTGAGCAGGAGCGGCGGCAGCCCGGTGCCCGCTTCGAGCCGGTAGCCGCCCGCCACTCCGCGCGTCGACTCGATGGAGTACCCGAGCTCGCGGAGCCGCTCGACGTCTCGGCGCAGGGTGCGCTCGGAGACGTCGAGCCGGTCGACGAGCTCGCGCGCCGTCCAATGCCGGTGGCTCTGGAGGAGCGAGAGCAGTTCGAGCGTGCGGGTGGTGGTCGCAGCCATATCGCGATTCTCCTCCCATTCAGGACAGAAGGTGACCGGATGCCTCGAGATCCTCGGATCATGACGAACCAGATGATCACGGCGCGGGGCCTCACCAAGACGTTCCGCGCGAAGGGACAGGACGTGGAGGCCGTGCGGGAGGTCGACCTCTCCGTCGCCGAGGGCGAGCTCGTGGCGTTCCTCGGGCCGAACGGCGCCGGCAAGTCGACCACGGTGCGCATGCTCACGACGCTGCTGCCGCCGACCGCCGGCGAGGCGACCGTCGCGGGATGCGACATCCGCCGGGACCCCGGCGGGGTGCGCCGGCGGATCGGCTACGTCGGCCAGGGCACCTCGGGCGGGCACACCCAGCGCGTGCGCGACGAGCTGCACGCGCAGGGCGCGTTCTACGGCATGGGCCGCCGCGAGACCCGCACGCGGGCCGCGGACCTCATCGAATCGCTCGAGCTGGGCCAGGTCGCCAACCGGCAGGTGCAGTCGCTGTCGGGCGGCCAGAAGCGGCGCGTCGACATCGCCCTGGGGCTGATCCACCGTCCCGAGCTGCTCTTCCTCGACGAGCCGTCGACCGGCCTCGACCCGCACAGCCGGGCGAACCTGTGGGAGCACATCGTCGACCTCCGCCGCGAGACCGGCACGACGATCTTCCTCACCACCCACTACCTCGACGAGGCCGACCAGCTCGCCGAGCGCGTCATGGTCATGGACCACGGCCGGGTCATCGCCGACGACACCGCGCCGGCGCTCAAGCAGCAGCTCGCGGGCGACCGCGTGACGCTCGAGTTCGGGTCGGCGACGGATGCCGCGGCCGCGGCCGCTCGCGTCGGCGGGGAGTCGCGCGGGGCGGTCGTGACGATCACGGCGCCCGACGGCGACCGGGCGCTTCCCCGCTGGATCCGCGACCTCGCCGCGGTCGGGCTCGAGGTGCGCGCCGCGACGCATCGCCCGCCCACGCTCGACGACGTGTTCCTCGCGCTCACGGGGCGGAGCCTCCGCGAGGAGGGCGCCGCATCCGCTTCCTCCGACTCGCGGGTCGAGGAGGCGCCGCCAGGGCCGTCTCGAGACCTCCAGCACGCATCGACCGGGTCTCGAGACGCGGCCTGACGGCCGCTCCTCGACCCGCACTGTGAAAGGACTGCTCATGACCACCTCCGTCTCCGCGGCATCCGTCGCCCGCCCCACGGGGTTCGCCCGCGACACCGCGGCCGTCTTCGTGCGGGAGTCGCGCCCGCTCGTCCGCGACCCCTTCAGCGTCGTGTTCTCGCTCGTGCAGCCGCTCGTGTTCCTCGGGCTGTTCGGCCCGCTCCTCGTCGGCGCCGCCGGCGGCGACGTCGCCGGCACGCTGCAGTGGTTCGTGCCCGGCATCCTCGTCATGGTCGCGCTGTTCGGCACCGGGTCGACCGGCGCGAACCTGCTCTTCGAGATGCAGACCGGATCCCACGAGCGCACGCTCGTCGCCCCGCTCTCGCGCGGCGCGCTGCTCGTCGGGCGAGCCCTCAAGGACGTCGTGCCGCTCGTCGTCCAGGGCACCCTCGTGGTGCTCGGGGCCGTGCCGTTCGGGTTCCGGCTCGACGTGCCCGGCCTCGTGGTCGGACTCGTCGTGCTCGCGGTGTTCGGCGTGGGACTGGGCTCGCTGAGCTACACGCTCGCGCTCGCCTGCCGGGACCGCGACTGGATGTTCTGGATGGTGCACCAGACGCTGCTGTTCCCGCTCATGATCCTCTCGGGCATGCTGCTGCCGCTCGACGAGGGCCCCGCGTGGATGCAGGTCGCCGCGTCCGTCAATCCGCTGAGCTACGTCGTCGACGCCGAGCGCGCGCTCCTCGCGGGCGATTTCGCCGACCCGTCGATCCTCGGCGGCGCGCTGGCGGCGGCGGTCACCTGCGCGGTCGGGCTCGCGCTCGGGGTGCGTGCGATGCGCCGCGCCCGCTGAGCTCGCACTGCAGGAGGATCCCGGCGGCGCGCCGGGATCCTCCGGCGTGTCGGCCGGATCCTCCTTCATCGTGCGCGAGCTCGGCGGGCGAGGCGAGGCGCGGCACGGCGGGCGGATGCGGCATCCGCTCGTCTACGCTCGATGGATGCCCGACGAAGCGCAGCCCGCCCCCGCAGCCCCCGCCGCCGAGACCGCGCCCGACCATGACGTCGTCATCGTCGGCGGCGGCCACAACGGACTCACCGCCGCCGCGTACCTCGGCCGCGCGGGCAAGCGCGTGCTGCTGCTCGAGCGCGACGACCACCTCGGCGGCGCGGCCGTCTCGGCGAACGCGTTCGAGGGCGTCGACGCCCGGCTCAGCCGGTACTCGTACCTCGTGAGCCTGCTCCCCCAGCGCATCATCGACGACCTCGGGCTCGACATCCGCCTCGTGCGCCGTCGCTTCTCGTCGTACACGCCCGACCCGCGCGACCCGAGCCGCGGCCTGCTCGTCGACGTCGAGTCGGAGGCCGCGGCCGCCCGCGACGCCTTCGCGCGGGTCGGCGCGGCCGACGACGCCGACGCGTGGGCGGCCTTCTACTCCGACACCGCGCGCGTCGCGGAGGCCCTCTTCCCGACGCTCACCGAGCCGCTGCCGACGCGCGACGAGGCGCGTGCGCTCGTCGGCGACGAGCGCATCTGGCGCGAGTTCGTCGAGCAGCCCCTCGGCGCCGCCATCGACGCGCGGTTCGCCGACGACCTCGTCCGCGGCGTCGTCGCGACCGACGGGCTGATCGGCACGTTCACCGACCTCGCCGACGGGTCGCTCGACGCCAACCGCTGCTTCCTGTACCACGTCATCGGCGGCGGGACCGGCGACTGGGACGTGCCCGTCGGCGGCATGGGCGCGGTCTCCGGCGAGCTCGCGCGGGCCGCGCGCGAGGCGGGCGCGAGCCTCCGCACCGGGGCCGAGGTCACGGCCGTCGACCCCGAGACCGGCGAGGTCCGCTGGCTCGAGGCCGGCAGCGAGCGGATGGCGCGCGCCCACGTCGTCCTCGCGAACGTGGCGCCGCACGTGCTCGACCGGCTCGTCGCCTCCGCCGCGGGTCGAGGAGGAGCCGCAGGCGACGGCTCGCGGCCCGACCCGGAGCACGAGCCCGCCGTCGCCCCACGCGACGAGCGCCCGACCGCCGCCGACCCCGAGGTCCCGCTCGACGAGTACGCCCGTCGGCGCGTCGCGCGGCTCGGCATCCCGGAGGGCGCCCAGGTCAAGGCGAACCTGCTTCTCACGCGCCTCCCGCGCCTCCGAGACGAGACGGTCGCGCCGGAGCAGGCGTTCGCCGGCACCTTCCACATCAACGAGCTGGGCACGCAGCTCGCCGAGGCCTACGCGAGCGCCTCGGGCGGCATCCTGCCCGACCCGCTCCCCTGCGAGATCTACTGCCACACCCTCAGCGACCGCAGCATCCTCGGCCCCGACCTCGCCGACTCCGACGCGCAGACGCTCACGGTCTTCGGCCTCCACGTGCCCGACCGCCTCGTCGACCGCTACGGCAACGACGAGCTGCGCGAGCTCCTCCGCGACGCCGT
Source organism: Agromyces sp. CCNWLW213 (assembly GCF_037199545.1). Taxonomy (NCBI): domain Bacteria; kingdom Bacillati; phylum Actinomycetota; class Actinomycetes; order Micrococcales; family Microbacteriaceae; genus Agromyces; species Agromyces sp. CCNWLW213. The sequence continues at coordinate 10,101 of NZ_JBBBDX010000004.1, forward strand.
GCTCGCCTCGCTCGACTCCGTGCTCGCCGAGCCGATCGCCGACGTGATCGCGTCGGATGCCGCGGGCCGCCCGTGCATCGAGGTGAAGACGACGCGCGACCTCGAGGAGGCCCTCGGCATGCCGGGCGGGAACATCTTCCACGGGCCGCTGTCGTGGCCGTGGGCCGAGCCCGGCGCCCCGCTCGAGACGCCCGCCGAGCGATGGGGCGTGGCGACGGCGCACCCCCGCGTGCTCCTGTGCGGCTCCGGCGCGGTGCGAGGCGGCGCGGTCAGCGGCCTCGGCGGGCACAACGCCGCGATGGCCGTGCTCGAGGGCCAGCTGCCGTAGCCGACGCTGGGCGGCCGGCGCCGCGCCATCCGCTCGTCGACCCGGCTAGAAGACGAACATCTGCCCGAGGACGAGCACGGCGATGAAGAACACCGCCACCACGCCGCCCACGATGATGAGCGCGCGAGCCGACATGCGGGCGATCCCGTAGCCGACGAGCACCGGCAGCGCGAGCAGCATGAGCGTCACGACCCACCAGAACGCCTGGTAGCCCGCGGTGGTCGCCTCCGAGAGCCGGCCGGCGAACAGTTGCTGCGTCCCCGGGTTGGTCGCGAACGCGAACGCGGCGCTGAGCGGCACCGCGATCAGTGCGAACACGATGAGGCCGACGAACCAGCCCCACATGTCCGGATGCCGCCCGCCGATGCGGAGTGCCTCGTCCTCGTGCTGCGCCTGAGCCGCGGTGTGCGTGACCCGGGGCTTCGATCCCGAACTGCCCATGCGCGTCACTCTAGCCGTGCGCCGACGCCGGGATTAGCCTGAATCCAGGACGACACGCGGGGGGCGAAGATGACCAGCATCCGACCGACCGGCCACTACACGCAGAAGGCCGACGGGTTGTACCTGCAGCTCGACCGACTGTTCCGTGCCCCGATCGAGGAGATCTGGTTCTCGCTCACCAACCCCACGGCCCTCGACGCGTGGATCGGCACCTACAAGGGCAGCCCGGCCACCGGGGCGGTGCGGTTCCGCATGGGCGCCGAGGGCGACGGCGCGCCCTGGCAGGACGTGACCATCCTCGAGTGCGCGCCGCCGCACCGCATGCACCTCGACATCCAGCAGGGCGAGGACGCCCCGCCGTGGCGCCTGCTCGTGCACCTCGCGGAGGGCAGCGGACTGACGACGCTGACCCTCGCGCACCGGCTCCCGCCGCGCGAGGACGTCGGCAGCCTCGGCGCCGGCTGGGACTTCTACCTCGACCGGCTCGCCGCGGCCCGCGCCGGCTCGCCCCTCCCCGACTGGGACCGCGACGGCTACCTCGACACCCTCGGGCCGCACTACCGCGAGCTCCGGGTCCCGGCCGCGTAGGCCTCGGTGAGCATCGAACGGAGGCCGGCGATCGGCCGGTCGGCCCGTGCGGCCGCGCGCGTACGCACCTCGCGCCTCCGCGGCACGTCCGCCGCCGCTGCGCAGCCGGCCGACGGCGGCCAGGGACTCTTCGCCGAGCACCCGGTGCGGTGGGGCTTCCTCGTCGCGCTCGGGATCCTCGTCGCGGCGCTGCTCGCGGTCGTCGTCGTGAACCTCAGCGACGTGCTGCTGTCGGTCTTCATCGCCGCATTCGTCGCGCTCGGGCTCGACCCGCTCATCCGCTGGTTCGAGCGTCGCGGGATGTCGCGACCGACCGCGATCGTCACCGTCCTGATCCTGTTCATCGCGGTCGTCGTCGGGATCGTCTGGATCCTCATCCCGCCGGTCGTGAGCCAGGCGACCTCGCTCATCACCAACCTGCCGGGGCAGGTGCGCGCGCTCGAGGACTCGGGCTGGTTCGAGCGGGTCGACGAGACCACCAACGGAGTCGCCTCGGCCCTCGCGAGCGGCATCGGCGGCATCCTCTCCGACCCCAACACCTGGGCGACGATCGGCGGCGGCGCGCTCGCCTTCGGTGCGAGGATCCTCAACGCCGTCTCCACCGGCTTCTTCGTGGTCGTGCTCTCCGTCTACTTCATCGCCACGCTCGACAGCTCCAAGCGCGCGATCTACACGCTCGTCGCGGCATCCGACCGGCCCGTGGTGGTGCCGCTCGCCGAGCGGATCATGCAGTCGATCGGCAAGTACCTCAGCGGCATGGTGGTGCTCGCGTTCTTCAACGCCGTGTTCTCGACCATCCTGCTCGTGCTCACGGGCAACCCCTACGCCCTGATCCTCGGCGTCATCGCACTGTTCGTGACGCTCATCCCGCTCATCGGAACGGTGCTCACGACCGTGCTCATGACGGTCGTCTCGCTCTTCGTCTCGCCCACCGCGGCGCTCGTCGTCCTGATCGCCATGCTGATCTACATGCAGGTGGAGGCCTACATCCTGACGCCGCGCGTGATGGGCAAGGCCGTGCAGGTGCCGGGCACGATCGTCCTCATCTCGGCGCTCGCGGGCGGTACCCTGCTGGGGCTGCTCGGGGCGCTCGTGGCGATCCCGATCTCGGCGGGCATCCTGCTCATCCTCCGCGAGATCGTGATCCCGAGGAAGGCGGTCACGTAGGGGGACGGGGTCCGGTCGGTCAGGCCCAGACGGACGGCGCCTCGGCGCGCGTCGCGGGCAGCGCGACATCCGCACCCCACCGCTCGATCCACTCGGGCAGCTCGTCGCTCGCGGGCGGCGCGCCGAACGCCTCGATCAGCTCGGACACGGGGACCGTGCCGCCCTCCTTGCGCAGGAAGCGGGCGCGGATGAAGCCCTTCGCGTAGACCTCGGGCTCGCCGTCGCGGCCCGGGCGGACGAACCGCTGCTCGCAGTAGACGGCCTTCTGGTCGAAGCCCAGCAGGCGCGACTCGATCGTGAACCGCTGCCACGGCTCGAGCGACTTGCGGAACGTGATCGTCTCGCTCACCACGACCGGGTACCAGCGGCGCTGCCGCATGATGCGGAACACGTCGCTGCGCACGAGCAGGTCGAACCGCGCGACGTCCATGATCGAGAAGTACACGCCGTTGTTCATGTGCCGGTTGATGTCGAGGTCGGTCGGCAGCACGACGAACCGCGTGTGCGCGACGTCGTAGTGGCCGAGGTCGGGCTTGCGTCGCGACAGGAAGAGCACGTGCAGCAGCGTGCGGAACAACATGTGCATAGTCCACGACTGTAGGCGCGATCCGTCGTGGATACCCCATCATTCGTGTGTGCGCACAGGCCGACGACGGATACCGCGGCGCGGAATTGTGCGCAGTCGCGAACGCCGCGCGGGGCGGCCGCTCCGCTACGCCGCGGGCTCGCCCGTCGCGTTGCCCTTCGGCGGCACGTGCCGCTCGTCGTGGCCGTTGTAGACGGACAGCGGGCGGATGAGCGCGTTCGACGCGTGCTGCTCCATGATGTGGGCGGTCCAACCCGTGACGCGGCTCGCGACGAACAGCGGCGTGAAGGTCTCGGTGTCCCATCCCATCAGGTGGTACGCGGGCCCGGCCGGGTAGTCGAGGTTCGGCTTGATGCTCTTGCGCTCGCCCATCGCCTGCTCGAGCGCCGTGTAGACCTCGAGGATGTCCGGGCGGTCGTAGTGCTCCGCCATCCGCTCGAGCGCATCGCGCATGGTCGGCACGCGACTGTCGCCGTTCTTGTACACGCGGTGCCCGAAGCCCATGATCTTGCGCTTCTCGGCGAGCGCCGCGTCGAGCCAGGCGACCGCGCGCTCGGCGGACCCGTCGCCCAGGCCGATCTCGTCGAACGCGTGCATGACCGCCTCGTTCGCGCCGCCGTGCAGCGGGCCCTTGAGCGCCCCGATCGCGCCGACGACCGCCGAGTACAGGTCGGCGAGGGTCGAGGTGATCACGCGCGCCGTGAACGTCGACGCGTTGAACGAGTGCTCGGCGTACAGGATCATCGACACGTCGAAGGCGTTCACGACCTCGAGCTCGGGCGCCTCGCCGAACGCCTGCCAGAGGAAGTTCGCCGAGTAGCCGAGGTCGGCGCGCGGCTCGACGAACTCGAGGTCGTGCCGGCGGCGCTGGTCGTACGTGACGATCGAGGGCAGCTTCGCGAAGAGGCGGATCGCCTTCTCGAGGTTCGCCTCGCGCGAGTCGTCGGGCGTCGTCGGGTCGCTCGCTCCGATGACGCTGACGGCCGTCCGGACCACGTCCATCGGGTGCGCCGTGAGCGGGAGCTCGTCGACGATGCGCTTGACCTCGTGGTCGAGGCCGCGGTGGCTGCGCTCGAGCTCCTCGAACTCGGCCAGCTGGGCGTCGTCCGGCAGGTCGCCGTGCCAGAGCAGGTAGGCGACCTCCTCGAAGGTGACGGATGCCGCGAGCTCCTGCACCGGGTAGCCGCGGTAGAGCAGCGAGTTCGTCTCGGGGTTCACCTTCGAGATGGCGGTGTAGTCGACGGGGACACCCGCGAGCCCCTTGAAGATCTGCGGCTGGAAGGCCGCGGCCGCGGTGGTCTCCTGCGACGTCTGCTCGCTCATCGTTCTCCTCGTGGGATGTCGGCCGCCCGCCGCGTCGCGGGCGCCACCCCAGCCTACGATGCCCCCTCATCCTCCCGCCTCCTGTCCCCAGCCGCTCTTCCGCGAGGACGGCGAGGGGCTGGAGTACCACGGCGACCACCATCGCACCGACCTCGGGCAGTGGCGACGTGGGGGTCAGAAGAGGCCGGTCGGGATCTCCACGTGGTTGAGGGCGCCCGGCGCGGCCGTGAGCGTCAGCTGGCCGAGCTCGTCGGGGCCGAGCTCGGGCAGGCGCTGCGCGACATCCAGGAACCGGTCGATCTCGGCCTCCTCGAGCACCCACTCGGCGAGCGTGCGGAACTTCTGCACGTACTGCTCGCGCCCGAAGGGCCGCGCACCGAGCGGGTGGGCGTCGGCGACGGCGATCTCCTCGACGATCTCGCTGCCGTCGGCGAGGCGGAGGACGACACGGCCGCCGAACGCCTTCTCGTCGATGTCGAGCGAGTGGTAGCGGCGCGTCCACTCCGGGTCCTCGACGGTCGACACCTTGCGCCAGAGTGCGACGGTGTCGGGGCGATGCGCGCGCTCGGGCGCGTACGAGTCGGCGTGGTGCCAGGTGCCGTCCTGCAGGGCGACCGTGAAGATGTACGGGATCGAGTGGTCGAGCGTCTCGCGCGAGGCATCCGGGTCGTACTTCTGCGGGTCGTTCGCGCCCGAGCCGATCACGTAGTGCGTGTGGTGCGACGTGTGGATGGTGATCGACTCGATGCGGTCGGGGTCGTCGAGGATGAGCGGGTAGTCCTCGTGGATGCGGCGGGCCAGGTCGATGAGCGCCTGCGCCTGGTACTCGGCCGAGTGCTCCTTGGTGTACGAGTCGAGGATGGCGCGCTTCGCCTCCCCCTCCTCGGGCAGCGGCACGTCGTAGTTGGCCTCCGGGCCGCCGAGGAGCCAGGCGATCACGCCGTCCTCGCCCTCGTAGATCGGCACGGGGCTGGTCTCGCCGCGCATCGCGCGGTCGACCGCCTCGACGGCCATCTTGCCCGCGAACGCCGGCGCGTACGCCTTCCACGTCGAGATCTCGCCCTTGCGCGACTGCCGCGTGGCGGTCGTCGTGTGCAGCGCCTGCCCGATCGACTGGAAGATCGTCTCCTGGTCGAGGCCGAGCAGTGTGCCGATGCCGGCCGCGGCCGACGGGCCGAGGTGGGCGACGTGGTCGATCTTGTGGGCGTGCAGGGTGATGGCCTTCACGAGGTCGATCTGGATCTCGTAGCCCGTGGCGATCGCGCGCACGACCTCGCGCCCGGTGAGCCCGCGCGCCGCCGCGAGGTGCTGGGCGACCGCGAGGATCGGCGGGATGTTGTCGCCCGGGTGCGAGTAGTCGGCCGCGAGGAACGTGTCGTGGAAGTCGAGCTCGCGCACGGCCACGCCGTTGGCCCAGGCGGCCCACTCGGGCGAGGTCCGCCGCGCGGCATCCGCCCCGACGACGGTGGCGCCCTCGCCGCCGATCGAGACCGGGTGCGCGAGCGCCTGGCTGCGTGCGGCGACCACGGGCTTGCGGGCGAGGGATGCCGCGGCGACGGCGGCGTTGTCGATCACCCGGTTCACGACCATGTCGACGACGTCGTCCTCGACGTCGACGGGGTCGATCGCGACGGCCGCGAGCTGCCAGGCCAGCTGGCCCTCGCGCGGCAGGTTCTCGTCGCTCCGGTGGGTACGCAGGTGGTGGGTCTTCACGTGGCCACGCTATCGAATGGGGTTCCGGATGTCGCGGCCCGGCTCCTCCCCTTCCTCCCAGCGTCGTCCGCTATGGCGCGTGAGACGATTGACGCGATGAATCACACCGACGCCGACTCGGTCGGCGGCCGCCCGGTCCGCGACATCCGCCTCGACTTCCCCGCCTTCGCGACGACCGGCGACGCCCGGCCCACCGCCTACCTCGACTCCGCCGCGACGTCGCAGCGTCCGACGGCGGTGCTCGACGCCGAGCGCGACTACCTCGAGCACCACCTCGCGGCCGTGCACCGCGGGGCGAGCGCCGCGACCGGGGCCGCGACGACGCGCTTCGAGGAGGCGCGCGCCGACGTCGCACGCTTCATCGGCGCGGGCGGGCGCGAGGTCGTGTGGGCGCAGAACGCCACCGATGCGCTGAACATGGTGGCGCTCGGCATCGCCGACGCCAGCGCGGGCATCGGCGGTTCGGCCGCCGCACGGTTCGCCCTGCAGCCCGGCGACGAGATCGTGCTCACCGAGGCCGAGCACCACGCCAACCTGCTGCCGTGGCAGCGCGTCGCGCAGCGCACGGGCGCGCGCATCGTGCCCGTGCGGGTCGACGAGCACGGATGCTGGACGGTCGGCGACCTCGCCGCGGTGCTCACCGAGCGCACGCGCGTCGTCGCCTTCGCCGAGGTGTCGAACGTGACGGGCCAGATCGCGCCGGTCGCCGAGATCGCCGAGCTCGCGCACCGCCGCGGCGCGCTCGTCGTGCTCGACGCGTGCCAGTCGGTGCCGCACCGGCCGGTCGACTTCGCCGCGTACGGCGTGGACTTCGCGGCGTTCTCGGCGCACAAGATGCTCGGGCCGAACGGCGTCGGCGTGCTCTACGGCCGCGATGAGCTGCTCGACGCGCTGCCCCCGGCGCGCACCGGCGGGTCGACCATCACGAAGGTCACCCTGGAGGAGGCGCACTTCCTCCCGGCGCCGCACCGGTTCGAGGCGGGGACCCAGGCGGTCTCGCAGGCCGTCGCGCTCGGCGCCGCCGTGCGATACCTCGAGGCGATCGGCATGGAGGCGGTGGCGGCGCACGAGGAGGCCTTCGCCGAGCGCGTCGTGGCCGGCATCGAGGCCATCGAGGGCATGCGGATCGTCGGCCCGCCCGCCGGCGAGCGCCGCGCCGGACTCGTGAGCGTCGCCGTCGACGGCGTGCACGCGCACGACGTGGGCCAGTTCCTCGACGAGGCCGGGCTCGTGGTCCGGGTCGGACACCACTGCGCGCAGCCGCTGCACCGCGCGCTCGGCATCACGGCGACGACCCGAGCGAGCGCGCACGTGTACACGACCGCCGACGAGGCCGACCGGTTCGTCGCCGCGATGGGCGAGGTGCGCGGCTTCTTCGGAGTCGGACGGAAGGTGTCCTGATGGCCGGACTCGAGGGCCTCTACCAGCAGATCATCCTCGACCACTCGAGGGAGCGGCACGGCGACGGCCCGCTCGCGGGCGCCGACGGCGAGCACCACGAGTTCAACCCGACGTGCGGCGACGAGATCACGCTGCGCGTGAAGCTCGACCCCGGCCACGAGCGCATCGAGCAGGTCGCCTGGGAGGGCGACGGATGCAGCATCTCGATGGCGTCGGCGTCGGTGCTCACGGACCTCGTGCAGGGGCGTCCGGTCGGCGAGGCGCTGGCGACCGCCGAGACGTTCCGCGAGATGCTGCGCTCGAAGGGGGAGGGCGAGCCCGACGAGGACGTGCTCGGCGACGCGATCGCGTTCCACGGCGTCGCGCGGTACGTCATGCGCATCAAGTGCGCGATGCTCGGGTGGGTCGCACTCGAGGCGGCGGTCGCGAAGGCGCGGTAGGTCGGTACGGGCGCTTCGCCTCCTACTCGACCACCGGCGCCGGGCGCGACCACACGGGCTCGTACAGCTGCTCCGCGAGCACGCGGTCGGCGAGGCCCTGGGGCACGTCGTCGAGCGCCGGCGGGTCCCACCTCGGGTTGCGGTCCTTGTCGATGACCTGGGCGCGGATGCCCTCGTGCAGGTCGTGCTGCCCGATGAACCACGACACCGCGCGGAACTCCTGCTCGAGCGCGTCCTCGAGCGACCCGAGGGAGCGCGCCCGGCGGACCGCCGCGAGCGTGACGCTGAGCGCGGTCGGCGAGAGCGTCTCGAGCTCGTCGGCGGCGGCGGCCGCATACGCGGCGGCCGGCTGGTTCGACGGATGCCGCGCCGCGGCGTCATCGGCGGGCGACGGCACCGCGCCATCCGCTCGCCCCCCGGCGAACGCCCGCAGGCGGGAGATGATGTCGGCGACCGTCGGCGCCGAGTAGCACGCGTCGACCCACGGGCGCGCGGCGGCGAGCGCGGACGGTCCGGGGGTCTCGTCGAAGAGCATGACGATCTCCCACGGGGTGCCCGGGTCGGCGCGCTCGGCGAGCGCCTGCAGCAGGTGCGGGATGCGCTCGGATGGCACGAACGCGTCGGCGAACCCCGCGTGCATCGCATCGGCCGCGTCCATCGTGCGCGAGTTGAGCGCGAGGTGCACGCCCAGCTCGCCGGGGGCGCGCGCGAGGAGCCACGATCCGCCCACGTCGGGCGTGAACCCGATGCGGGTCTCGGGCATCGCGACGCGCGACCGCTCGGTCACGATCCGGATCGACGCGTGCCCGGCGAGACCGATGCCGCCGCCCATGGTGATGCCGTCCATGATCGCGACCACGGGCTTCGGGTAGCGCGCGATCGTCGCGTTGAGGCGGTACTCGTCGCGGAAGAACCGCAGCGCCTCTGCCGCGTGCCCGCCGGTGGTGTAGCCGTAGAGCTCGCGCACGTCGCCGCCCGCGCAGAACCCGCGTTCGCCGGCGCCGTCGAGCACGACCATCGAGACCTCGGGGTCGTGCCGCCATGCCTCGAAGACGCCGCTGATCGAGCGGATCATCTCGTAGCTCAGCGCGTTCAGCGCCTGCGGACGCTGCAGCGTCAGGCGCCCGACGCCGTCGGCCGCGATCGCGGAGATGTGCTCGCTCACGCTGCAACGGTAGCGGCATCGGTCGGCGCGGCGTAGCGTCGGCCGCAGGAGGGGTCATGATCGAATCCGCGTTCCCGATCGTCGAGGTGCCCGACATGGATGCCGCGATGCGCTTCTACCACGATGCGCTCGGCGCGACGGTGATCTACCGCAATCCGGCCGAGGGCGACCCGGTCTTCGTGACGCTGCAGGCGGGCTCGTCGCAGCTCGGGCTGGGCCTCGCCGAGGGCGCGACGGCCGGCGAGGGCGCCGGCATGCTGCTGTGGTTCTACGTCGACGACGTCGACGCGGCGACGGCCGCGATCGGCGAGGCGGGCTACCTCGTGATCGAGCAGCCGGATGACACCCCGTGGGGCGAGCGCATGTCGATGGTCGCCGACCCGTTCGGCACGAGGGTGCGCCTGGCGCGCGCCGTCGACCCGCAGCCCGAGGAGGAGTAGCGGCGGCATCCGTGCCGCCGGGGGTACGATCCGTCCGTGGTCCCCGCATCGAACCTCTGGGCGTTCGTCCTGGCCTCGGTGGTGCTCATCGTCATCCCGGGGCCCAGCGTGCTGTTCGTCATCGGCCGCTCCCTCGCGCTCGGCCGTGCGGGAGGCCTGCTCAGCGTGATCGGCAACGCGCTCGGCATGCTGCCGCTCGTCGCAGCGGTGGCGCTCGGCGTCGGCGTCGTCGTCGCCCAGTCGGTGCTGCTGTTCACGGGCATCAAGATCGCCGGGGCGCTCTACCTCATCCACCTCGGGGTGCAGGCCATCCGGCATCGAGCGGATGCCGCGGCATCCGTCACCGGCGAGACGGCGCCCCGCTCGCCCGGGCGACTGCTCGGCGAGGGGTTCGTCGTCGGCGTGACCAACCCGAAGACGATCGCCTTCTTCGTCGCGGTGCTCCCGCAGTTCGTGTCGTTCGAGGCGGGTGCGATCCCGCTGCAGATGGCGATGCTGGGCACGGCGTTCGTGGTGCTCGCGCTCGCGTGCGACTCCGTGTGGGCGCTCGCCGCCGGCTCGGCCCGCGACTGGTTCGCGCGGTCGCCGCGTCGGGCGTCGCACCTCGCGACGACGGGCGGCGTGATGATGATCGGCCTCGGCGGCGCGCTCGCGCTGTCGGGCGACACGCCGTAGCGGCCTCGAGCGATCAGTCGCGGTCGGCGGTCCCGGTCAGGATGCCGCGCGCGAGGCCGTGGAAGAAGCACCGCATGCCGAGGGTCGCGGGCGAGGCGGCCGGGTCGAGCTCGAGGCTCGGCACGTCGAGCGCGTGCACGACGAACACGTACCGGTGGGCGCCCGTGCCTCGCGGCGGCGCCGCACCCCCGAACCCGCGTTCGCCGTCCTCGTTGCGCAGCACGAGCGATCCGGCGGGGAGCGGCGGTCCGCCGGGTGCGCCGGCGCCCGCCTCCAGGCTCGTCGTGCCGACCGGCAGGTTCGCGACGGCCCAGTGCCACCAGCCGGAGCCGGACGGCGCATCGGGGTCGAGGCACGTGACCGCGAAGCTGCGCGTGCGCTCGGGGAAGCCCGACCACGACAGCTGCGGCGACCGGTCGACGCCGCCCGCGGCGGCGCTCCACTGCGGGCGGGCGAGCGGACCCCCGTCGTCGAAGTCGGCGCTCGTCACGGTGAACGAGTCCACGGGCCGGAGCTTCTGCAACGCAGCGTACGGATCCACGTCGAGCATCGCGATCCTCCTCGTTCGGGGCGGGCGGCATCGCGGTCAGGATACGACCGTGGTCGCCGGGGCCGCCGCGCACGCGCCGCGACGCGGCATCCGCCCAGCGAATCGACCTATGATCGGCCGGTGCCGCTCGCCAAGATCCTGCTGTTCTACGTGTTCACGCCCCTCGCCGACCCCGATGCGATCCGGCTGTGGCAGCGGGACCTCGCCGAGTCGCTCGGGCTGCGCGGCCGCATCCTGATCTCGAAGGACGGCCTGAACGGCACGCTCGGCGGCGAAATGGGCTCGCTCAAGCGGTACGTGCGCAGGACCCGCGACTACCCGCCGTTCAAGGACATCGACTTCAAGTGGAGCGAGGGCACCGGGCTCGACGACGACGACCGCAGCCTCGACTTCCCGAAGCTCAGCGTGAAGGTGCGCGACGAGATCGTGTCGTTCGGCGCGGCCGGCGAGCTGCGCGTCGACGAGCACGGCGTGATGGGCGGCGGCACACGCCTGAGCCCCGAGGCGCTGCACGAGCTCGTGGCCGAACGCGGCGACGAGGTCGTCTTCTTCGACGGGCGCAACGCGCTCGAGGCCGCCATCGGCAGGTTCCGCGGAGCCGTCGTCCCCGACGTCGAGACCACGCGGGACTTCGTCGCCGAGCTCGACTCGGGCCGGTACGACGACCTGAAGGGTCGGCCGGTCGTGACCTACTGCACGGGCGGCATCCGGTGCGAGGTGCTCTCGAGCCTCATGGCGAACCGCGGCTTCGGCGAGGTCTACCAGCTCGAGGGCGGCATCGTGCGCTATGGCGAGCGCTTCGGCGACGACGGGCTCTGGGAGGGTTCGCTGTACGTGTTCGACGGGCGTGGCTCGGTCGACTTCAGCGACCACGCCGCGGTGATCGGGGTGTGCGAGGGCTGCGGCGCCGCGACCAAGCGCACCGTCGACTGCACGGATGCCGCGTGCCGCACGCGATCCGTGCGGTGCGAGTCGTGCGGCCCCGCGCGATGCGCCGGCCACGCCGCATCCGCCGCCTGAGCGCGCCGCGCGACGCATCGCTCAGCCGTCGTCGCGGGACACCCGGACCATGAGGTCCTCGGCGAGCGCGTCCACGGGCTCGCCGCGGTTCGACAGGACGATGACGGCGCGTCCCGCGGTGCGGTCGACCATGAGGCTCGCGGCGAAGCCGGCGGTGAGCCCGCCGTGCGAGGCGATCTCGTGGCCGTCGTACCCGGTCGAGACGACCCAGAACCAGCCCATCTCCGACCCCTCCCACGCGACCGCGGGCTCGAGGGCGGGGCTGTCGGCGAACGGGCCGTCGATCACGCCGCGCGCGTACGCGGCGAGGTCGGCGACGGTCGCGACGATGCCGCCCGCGGGCGCGAACGCCGCGAGCGTGGACGGCTCGGCCGGCCGCCCGTCCGCGAGGAACCCGGGGGCGAGCGCCTCGGGGACCTCGTCGTCCTCCACCGGGCTGGACGCGGTGCCGAGCCCGAGCGGCCCGAGGAGGCGCTCCTCCAGGAGGCCGGCGTAGTCCGTCCCGGCGGCGGCCGCGAGCGCCTGGCCCGCGAGAGCGGCGCCGAGGTTGGAGTACTGGGGCGGCGCGTCCGCCTGGATCGGCTCGGCACGGGCGAGGGCGAGCAGCTCGGGCACGGTCTCGTCGAGCACGTCCTCGCCATCGGCGAAGCCGTCCTCGACGGACGCCATCCATCCGGGATCGCTCGGGAAGGTCGGCAGGCCCGACCGGTGGGTCGCGAGCTCCTCGAACGTGGCGGATGCCGCGGGCGAATCGCCGAGGTCGAGGTACCTGCCGATGGGGTCGTCGACGGCGACCTCGCCGCGCTCGACCGCCTCGGCCAGCAGGAGCCCGATGAACGTCTTGCTGACCGATCCGATCTCGAAGGCGGTGTCCGCGTCGGCGCCGACGAACGCCGTCCGCACCTCGTCGCCGTCGACCACGGCGACCGCGGCGAGATCCTCCGGGTCGGTGAAGACGGGGCGGATGGCGCGCACGAGCTCGGCGTCGCTCCCGGTCGCCGCCGAGGCCGTGGGCTCGGCGGCGTCGGAGTCCGGCCCGGGCCGGCATCCCGTGAGTGCGGCGAAGGCCATAAGGACGGCGAGGGGCGCGGCGAGGCGGCGGATCGTTCGCCTCATGGCGGAGTGGTCGGGCATCATGAGAACCTACGCCGCCGTTCCCGCGACGTCCTCAGGGCGGTCCCCGAGGCGGGCGCTCCCACGTCGCCGGCCCCCTGCCGAGTGCCGCCCCGCCCGCGGCAGCCGGGCCCAGGCGCGGGAGTCCCGGCTCGACAGCGCGAGCAGGATCAGGATGTCCAGGGCGACCGTGAAGAACGTGGTCCGGATGGTGACCTCGGCGTCGCCGGTGAACGAGTCGATCGCCGCGATCGTGATGTTGATCGTCGCGAACAGCATGACCGTGATCCGCGCCCAGTTGCTGCCGAACCAGATGAGCACGGCGAGCACGACGTCGATCGCGAGCACCGTCCCGCCGATCAGGAGCACGATCGCGAGCGCCGCGTCGGAGGCCGCCGCCGCCGACGCGCCGCCGAGCCGCACATCGAACTCCCGCTCGACCGCCGACCAGTTGAGCGCGAGCGAGACGAGCCAGAGCACGCCCGCGATCACGCGGAGCAGCACGAGCACCGAGCCGAACGCCGTCGCCGCCGGCCTGCGCATCCGCCGGCGGATCGGCTCCCGCTCGGCCAGGCGCGCGGGCGGTTCGAACGCCGCGCGCTTCTCGGGGACGACGGGGCCGACCGCGTTCACGAGGCCGCCTCCGCGACCCCGGCGTCGGCGGCATCCGCGAGGCCGACCCGGCTCACGTCGACCACCGGGAGGTCGCCGTCGGTGCGGACGCTGTCGCCGCCGCCGTTGCGCGAGTGGTAGCCGGTCGAGAAGTCGCGCAGCACGTGCACGCCCACGCCGACGTCGGCATCGGTGAGCGTCCGGATGATGTGATCGCGTTCGACGTCGATGTCGGCGTCGATCTTGTGCGTGACCTGCAGCGTGAACAGCGAGAACCCGACGGCGCGGTCGAACGTGCCCGCGGCGAGCCAGTCCACGCGGCGCCCGCCGGGCAGCAGCCAGCCGTCGGCCGTGCGCCAGAACCGCACGTGGTGGCGCTTCGCCGGGTTGCCGGCGACCTCCTGCTGGTACGCGAAGTCCTGCTGGCGGCCGAAGAGGAAGAGCGGGCTCACCGGGGCCTCGTCGTAGCTCCGGCGCGAGAGCGTCGAGGTCACGATCCGCCAACTCGAGCCGAGCGTCACCTCGTCGGCACGGGTCCACCCGCCGGCGCCCATGGCGGCGTGCACCGCGACCTCGGGGCCGTCGAAGGCGAGGTTCACGGGGTCGCCGAGCAGCCCGTCGCTCGTGCGCGTGCGGCCGATGAAGTAGTCGGGCACGTAGATGGTCGTGAGGATCCGGTGCAGCCGCGGCAGCACGAGGTAGGCGAGCACGAGCCAGAACACGACGAAGAAGGCGATGCCCCACCAGCCGAACTCGAAGGACTGCTCGAAGAGGAGCCACGCGAGCCAGATCGCGGCGACCCCGGCGAACACGAAGAAGAACCCGTCGAGCATCGCCGTGAACGACACGCGCGGCGGCAGGTCGGGTGCCGGGCGCTCGTCGCTCGACCCGGGCCGCTCCCCTGGCGCCTGCATGCGTGCATGCTAACCCCCGTCGACGGTGACGTGACCTAGGCTCTGGCGCATGGCCTACGACGTCGCCCGCATCCGATCCTGGTTCCCCGCGCTCGACTACGGCTGGGCCCAGTTCGACGGGCCCGGCGGCACGCAGACGCCGCGGCAGGTGGGCGAGGCCGTGGCATCCGTGCTCGTGGGGCCGCTGTCGAACCGCGGGCTGATCGGCGAGTCGGAGGTGCGCGCCGAGGAGGCCGTGACGAGCTTCCGGCTCGCGGTCGCCGACCTCGTGAACGCCCACCCGCGCGGGGTCGTGCACGGTCGCAGCGCGACGCAGCTCGCGTACGACTTCTCGCGGCACCTGTCGCGCGACTGGGGCGCCGGCGACGAGGTCGTCGTCACGCGCCTCGACCACGATTCGAACGTGCGCCCCTGGGTGCAGGCCGCCGAGCGCACGGGCGCGACCGTGCGCTGGGCCGACTTCGACCCGGAGACCGGCGAACTGCCGGTCGAGGCGATCGCGTCGCTGCTCGGCCCGCGCACGCGCCTCGTCGCGGTCACGGCGGCGTCGAACCTCATCGGCACGATGCCCGACATCCCGGCGATCGCCGCGGCGGTGCACGCGGCGGGCGGGCTGCTCTTCGTCGACGGCGTGCACGCCACCGCCCACGAGCTGCCGGACGTCGTCACGCTCGGCGCGGACTTCTTCACGTGCTCGCCGTACAAGTTCCTGGGCCCGCACTGCGGCGTGCTCGTCGCGCGGCCCGAGCTGCTCGAGACGATCGCACCGGACAAGCTGCTGCCATCGACCGACGCCGTGCCCGAGCGGTTCGAGTTCGGCACGCTGCCCTACGAGCTGCTGGCGGGCGTCACGGCGGCGGTCGACGTGCTCGCGTCCCTCGATACCGGGACGACGGATGCCGCGGCCTCCCGCCGCGACCGGCTCGCCACGTCGTACGCCGCGCTCCACGAGCACGAGCTCGCCCTCGCGGAGCGGCTCCGGGCGGGACTCGACGCGCTCGGCGGCGTCACCGTCCGGTCGCGTGCGGAACGTCGCACGCCGACCGTCCTCATGACGTTCGAGGGGCACGCGGCCGCCGACGTCACGAGGCGCCTCGCAGCCGACCGGATCCTCGCGCCGAGCGGCAACTTCTACGCGCTCGAGGCGTCGCGTCACCTCGGACTCGGCGACGAGGGCGGCCTCCGCGTGGGGCTCGCGCCGTACACGGACGAGCGCGACGTCGACCGGTTGCTCGCGAGCCTCGCCACCGCGCTCCGCTGACCCCGCCTACGCTGGTCGCATGACCGCCGCCCCCGCCTCGGCCGCCGAACTGCGCCGCCTCCACGACGACCCGCACCTGCTGCAGGTGGTGAACGTGTGGGATGTCGCGAGCGCCCGGGCGGTCGCCGCCCTCCCGGAGACCCGCGCGCTCGCCACCGCGAGCCACGCGATCGCGGCCACGTTCGGCTACCCCGACGGCGAGCGGATCCCCGTCGACCTCATGCTCGACATGGTCGGCCGCATCGCGGCCGCCGTCGACGTGCCCGTGAGCGCCGACCTCGAGGCGGGGTACGGCGATCCGGGCGAGACCGTCCGCCGCGCCGTCGGGCTCGGCGTCGCGGGCGCCAACCTCGAGGACGAGCTGCGACCGCTGGCCGAGTCGGTCGCGGCCGTGGAGGCCGCCGTCGCCGCGGCCGACGCCGAGGGCGTGCCGTTCGCGCTCAACGCGCGCACCGACGCGTGGCTCCGCGGGCGCGACCGCCCGCGCGAGGCGTCGCTCGCCGACGCCGTCGAGCGCGGCCGCGCCTACCTCGATGCGGGCGCCACGTGCGTGTTCGTGCCGGGCGACTTCGGCGAGGACGTCATCGTCGAGCTCGTCGCGGCACTCGGCGAGCGCCGCCTGAGCGTCATCGGCCTGCCGTCCGTGCCGCCGCCCGATCGGCTCGAGGAGCTCGGCGTCGCCCGCGTCTCGTACGGCCCGTACCCCCAGCGCCTCGCCCTCGGCGCGCTGCAGGACGCCGCGTCGTACCTGTACCGAGGCGGAGTGCTGCCGAGCGACATCCGGCCGCTCAACTGACGCGGTGCGGGGCTCGCCGCCGGACGGCGAGTCGATAGTCTGACCCGGGGCGTGCGACGGCCGCGCGCCCCATCGACGCGAGGAGAACGCATGGCGGACGGCATCCCCATCGAGATCAGCGGCCTCACGAAGCGCTTCGGCCCCGTGACCGCGGTCGAGGACCTCTCGTTCACCGTCCGGCCCGGCCGCGTCACGGGGTTCCTCGGGCCGAACGGCGCGGGCAAGACGACGACCCTGCGCGTCCTGCTCGGGCTCGTCCGGCCGACCGAGGGCACGGCGACCTTCGGCGGCACGCGGTACCGCGACCTGCGGCGCCCCCTCGAGACGGTGGGAGCCGCGCTCGATGCGGCGTTCCACCCGGGCCGGACCGCGCGCAACCACCTCCGCGTCGCGGCGACGGCGGGCGGGATCCGCTCGTCCCGCGTGCCCGAGGTGCTCGCGCAGGTGGGTCTCGCCGAGTTCGCCGACCGGCGCGTGGGCGGATTCTCGCTCGGCATGCGGCAGCGGCTCGCGCTCGCGACGACGCTGCTCGGCGACCCGCGGGTGCTCGTCCTCGACGAGCCGATCAACGGCCTCGACCCCGAGGGCATCAAGTGGATCCGGGGGTTCCTGCAGCGCCTCGCGAGCGAGGGACGCACGGTGCTCGTGAGCTCGCACCTGCTCAGCGAGGTGCAGCAGTCGGTCGACGATGTCGTCATCATCACCCGGGGTCGCCTCGTGAAGTCCGGTCCGCTCTCGAGCATCGAGCTCGACACCGCGCCGCGCACCGTCGTCGACTCCCCCGAGCGCCTCCGGCTCGCCGCCGCACTCGACCAGGCGGGACTCCACTACACCGAGGGACCGGAGGGCATGATCGTGGCCGAGCCCGATCCGGGCGTCGTCGGGCACGCGGCATTCGTCGGCGGCGTCGAGCTGAGTGCGCTGCATCCGTTGAAGTCGGGCCTCGAGGACTCCTTCCTCGCGCTCGTGGGCGAGGGTGGGGAGTGATGTCGTCCATGCGATCGATCGCCGCGGAGTTCCGCAAGGTCTTCACCACGCGCATGTGGTGGCTGCTCGCGCTCGTGCTCGTCGTCTACGTCGCGATGATGGCGGGCGGGTTCGGCGCATTCCTCGGGTGGACGGTGCAGAATCCGGAATCGGCCGCCCAGGTCGGCAACAACACGGCCCTCCCGCCCGGGCTCGAGCTCCCGCCCCTGCTGTACAGCTTCGCGACCTCGATCGGGTACGTCTTCCCGGTGCTGCTCGGCGCGCTCGCGGTCACGACCGAGTTCCGGCACCGGACGCTCACCGCGACGTTCCTGGCCGAGCCGCACCGCACGACCGTGCTCGGCGGCAAGTTCGCCACGCAGCTCGTGATGGGCGCCGTGCTCGGCGTCATCGGGTTCGCCACCTCGGTGGGCGCCGGCGCGGCGGCCCTCGCCGCGTTCGACCTCGAGACGGGCCTCGACTCGTCCGACACGTGGGCCCTCGTCGGCCGCGGCATCCTCGCAATGGCGCTCTGGGGCGCGATCGGCGTCGGGCTCGGCACCCTCGTCCCCAACCAGGTGGCCGCGATCGTCATCGTGATCGCCTTCACCCAGTTCGTCGAGCCCGTGCTGCGACTGGTGGCCTCGTTCAACGAGGTCACGGCCGACCTCGGCCGGTACCTCCCCGGCGCGGCGAGCGACGCACTCGTCGGCGCCTCGTTCTACAGCGTGGCCGGCATGGGCGCGGTCGAGGCGCTCGAATGGTGGCAGGGTGCGCTCGTGCTGTTCGGCATCGCGCTCGTCACCACGGTGCTCGGCGGCCTCACGACGTGGCGCCGCGACGTGTCCTGACACATCCGACGCATCCCCGCACCCCCACGTTCGGGGCGGATGCCCGCGAGCGCCCCGGCGCGTAGCATCCGCCCATGGGCTTCGTGCAGATCGCCGGGATCGTGGTCGTCGTCCTCGCCGCGCTGCTGCACGTCTGGATCTTCGTGCTCGAGAGCATCCGGTGGATGCATCCGTCCACGTGGCGCACGTTCGGCGTGCGCACTCCCGAGCAGGCCGAGGTGCTGCGGCCGATGGCGTACAACCAGGGCTTCTACAACCTGTTCCTCGCGGTCGGCGCGCTCGCGGGCGTCGCGGTCCTGCTCTGGGCCGGGCTGCCGTACGCCGGGCGCGCGCTCGTGCTGTTCGCGACGGCGTCGATGACCGCGGCCGCGGTCGTGCTGACGACCACCGGGCCCGGGTACCTGCGTCCGGCGCTCATCCAGGGCACGCTGCCGCTCATCGGGTTCGTGCTGTTCCTGTTCGCCTGAGCGCCGCCCGGCGAGGCGCGCCCGAACCGGCTCAGTCGCCGCTGGTCTCCTCTTCGGCGAAGACCTCGCTCGGCACGTGGTGCGGCGCCGGGTCGCCGCCCTCCTCGGCTGCGCCGTCGCCCACCGGCACGCCGACCTTGAGCCGGTCGACGAGCTCGGCCGCGCGGCTGGTGCTCAGCACGAGCCGGGCGAACTCGCCGCCCGAGAGCTCGAGCACGATCGCCTGGCGCTTGCGCTTGACGAGGACGAAGTCGCTGCCGCCGTGCGTCTTCCAGACGCCGACCGCGAGCACGAGCGGCACCTCGCTGCCGCGACGACGGATGCCGCGGATCCAGATCCACGGGTCGTCGGTGATGGTCGCCGAGCGGATGTCGTCGCGCTGGACGATCACGTCGGCCGACCGCATCGCGAGCGTCTTCTCCGCCGGCGTGAGGTGGACCTCGAGCCGGTCGTTGTGCACGCGGAGATTGGCCATATGTCCCATCCTGCCCGACGCGCCCGCGGCTCGCGTCGTCGACGCTCCACAAACGCCGGATCGGTTCCGTTGCCGATCCCTACGGACGATGGGCCGCGTCAGGCCTCGGGCGGGCGAGCGGATGCCGCGGCGCGGGCCGCCGCCGGGAGGGCGTCGACGATGCGGGAGACCGCCGCGTCGTCGTGCGCGGCCGTGACGAACCACGCCTCGAAGACGCTCGGCGGCAGCGAGACGCCCGCGTCGAGCATCGCGTGGAAGAACGGCGGGTAGCGCCAGGGCTCCTGTGCGAGCACGCCCGCGTAGTCGCGCGCGCCGCCCGCGACCGCGTCGCCGAACAGGAAGCTGAAGAGGTTGCCGGCGTACTGGACGGCGTGCGGCACGCCCTCGGCGGCGAGCGCCGCCGAGACCGCCTGCGAGATCGTCTCGGCGACCGCGGAGAGGCGGTCGTACACCGCGTCGTCCGCGAGCCGGAGGGTCGTGACGCCCGCGGTCACCGCGACCGGGTTCCCCGAGAGCGTGCCGGCCTGGTAGACCGGGCCGAGCGGCGCGAGGCGCTCCATGACGTCGGCGCGGCCGCCGAGCGCGGCGACCGGCATGCCGCCGCCGACGACCTTGCCGAACGTGAGCAGGTCGGGCGTGGACTCGGCGTCGGTGCCCGCCTCGACCCCCCACCAGCCGGCCTTCGAGACGCGGAATCCGGTGAGCACCTCGTCGCTGATGACGAGCGCGCCGTGGGCGTGCGCGAGCTCGACGAGCGCGCGGTTGAACCCGGGCGCCGGCGGCACGACGCCCATGTTCGCCGCGGCCGCCTCGGTGATGACGGCGGCGATGCGGTCGCCGTGCTCGGCGAACACCGCGCGCAGCGCGTCGAGGTCGTTGTACGGCACGACGAGCGTCAGTGCGGCGACGTCGGCGGGCACCCCGGCCGAGCCGGGCAGCGCGAACGTCGCCAGGCCCGAACCGGCCTCGGCGAGCAGGCCGTCGGAGTGGCCGTGGTAGTGGCCGGCGAACTTCACGAGCAGGTCGCGTCCGGTGAACCCGCGGGCCAGGCGGATGGCGCTCATGGTCGCCTCGGTGCCCGTCGACACGAGCCTCAGCTTCTCGACGGGCGCCACGCGCTGCTCGATGAGCTCGGCGAGCTCGGTCTCGACGGGCGTGGACGCGCCGAACGAGAGGCCGCGGGCGGCGGCCTCCTGGACGGCGGCGATCACCTCGGGATGCGCGTGGCCGAGGATCGCGGGACCCCAGCCCGCCACGAGGTCGACGTACTCGCGTCCCTCGGCGTCGGTCACGTACGGGCCGCGGGCCGACACGAGGAAGCGCGGCGTGCCGCCCACCGAGCGGAACGCGCGCACGGGCGAGTTCACGCCGCCCGGGATCGCGGCCTGCGCGCGGGCGAACAGGTCGGCGTTGGTCGGTGCGGATCGAGGAGCCGAAGGCGTCTCGAGATCCCCTGCGGTCGTCATCGGTCGATCCCCTCCCGGATCCATGCGGCGAGCTCGGTCGCCCAGTAGGTCAGCACGACGTCGGCACCGGCCCGACGGATGCCGCGCACCGACTCGATCACCGCGCGACGGCGGTCGATCCAGCCGTGCATCGCGGCGGCCTCGATCATCGCGTACTCGCCGGACACCTGGTACGCCCAGACGGGCACGTCGCTCGCGGCGGCGACATCGGCCAGCACGTCGAGGTACGACCCCGCGGGCTTGACCATCACCACGTCGGCGCCCTCGTCGATGTCGATCATCGCCTCGCGCAGGCCCTCGCGGCGGTTGCCGGGGTCGAGCTGGTAGGTGCGGCGGTCGCCCTCGAGCGTCGACTCCACGGCGTCGCGGAACGGGCCGTAGAAGGCCGAGGCGTACTTGGCCGAGTAGGCGAGGATCGCCGTGTGCGTGAAGCCCGCACCGTCCAGCGCCTCGCGGACCGCCGCGACCTGGCCGTCCATCATGCCCGACAGGCCGAGCAGCTGCGAGCCCGACGCCGCCTGCACGAGCGCCATCTCGCGGTAGCGCTCGAGGGTCGCGTCGTTGTCGACGCGGCCGAGCGGGTCGAGCAGGCCGCAGTGGCCGTGGTCGGTGAACTCGTCGAGGCACAGGTCGGTCTGCACGACGAGCGCGTCGCCGACCTCGTCGGCCACGACGCGGGTCGCGACGTTGAGGATGCCCTCGGGGGCGACGCCGCACGAGCCCGTCGCGTCGCGGGTCTCGGGCACGCCGAAGAGCATCACGCCGCCGACGCCCGCGGCCGCGGCATCCGTCACCGCCTGCCTCACGGAGTCGAGCGAGTGCTGCACGACGCCCGGCATCGACGCGATCGGCATCGGCTCGCTCACGCCCTCGCGGACGAAGATCGGCAGCACGAGCTCGGCGGGGTCGAGGCGGGTCTCGGACACCAGGCGGCGCAGGGCCGGCGTCTCGCGAAGGCGCCGGGGTCGCACGCGGGGGGCGGGTGCGGAAGTCACCCGTCAAGCCTACGCGCGCGCGGCTGGGCGGCAGGTGGGCGCCGGGCACCCGCCTTGGAGTGCTGTTTCCGGGATGGAGTGCGGGAGGAAGCGTGCCTCGAACCCGGAAACGGCACTCCAGCCCGGGCAGGGGAACGAGGCGCGGGGGCAGCGGGGCGCGAGCGCGGGCGCGCGGATGGCGCTCGAAGGTCAGACGGTCTGCGTGGCGGCGTGCACGACCGCCTCGATGAGCGACTCGGCGCTGCGCTCGGCGGCGACGACGTCGACACGGAGGCCGACCTTCGCGGCATCCCTCTGCGTCTGCGGGCCGATCGCGGCGACGAGCGTGCGCTCGGGGATCGGACCGAGCTGCGCCTGCACCTGCTCGGCGACGCTGCCCGACGTGACGAGGATCGCGTCGACCTTGCCGGCGCGCACGTCGTCCACGACCTTCTGCGCCACGGGGACGCCGATCGTGCGGTACGCCACGACCGCCTCGACGTGGTGGCCGATCCGCTCGAGGCCGATCGAGAGCACCTGCTTGGCGATGGCCGAGCGGAGCGCGAGGACGCGGAGCGGCGTGCGCCCCTCGGTCGCGGCCTCCCACTCCTCGAGGAGCCCGCGGGCCGAGTTGTCCTCGCTCGGGACGATGTCGGCGCGGTACCCGGCCGCGACGAGGGCGGCCGCGGTGGTCTCGCCCACCGCGGCGACCTTCGTCGACTCCGGGATGACCGCGCCGTAGGAGGACAGCACGTCGACCGTCGTCGCGCTCGTGACGGTCACCCAGTCGAAGCCGCCCGCGGCGAGCTTGGCGAGCGCCGCCTCCAGCGCCGGCTGGTCGTCGGTCGGCGCGAAGTTGATCATGGGCGCGATGATCGGCGAGGCGCCCCGCGCGCGCAGGGACCCGGCGACCGCGTCGCCCCAGGGTCCGCCGCGCGGCACGAGCACGCGCCATCCGGCGAGCGGCCTCGATCCGTCTGCCCCGGGCAGGCGGATCGCACCGGTCATCGGCTCGAATTCGGTCACGGCGACTCCAAGGCAGGTGCGAGGTCGGCGGCGCCGTTGCCGAGGAGTTCCGCGACGGCGCGCTCGGCGACGTCGCGGGCCGCGTCCGCCAGGTCGGCGGCCGAGCGGCTGTCGGGGGCCGCGGCGTGCGAACTCGTCAACCACCGCGTCCCGTCGGCACTGTACACCGTCGCCGTGAGGAACAGAAGTTCGTCCTCCACGAAGGACGTGGCCCCGATCGGGGCCGCGCACCCCGCCTCGAGTCCCGCGAGGACGAGCCGCTCGGCGAGCACCGTGGCGCGTGTCGTGCCGTGGTCGACGGCCGCGAGCCCGCGCTCCAGGTGCGGCGAGCCGCGCTCGCGGCGCACCTCCAGCGCGAGGGCGCCCTGGCCGGGCGCGGTCGGCCAATCGGCGAGCTCGAACCGCTCGGTCGCGGCATCCGCCCGCCCCAGCCGATGCAGGCCCGCGGAGGCGAGCAGCACCGCGTCGAGCTCGTCGTCCTCGACGAACCCCAGGCGCGTGTCGATGTTGCCGCGCACGTCGACCGCGACCACGTCGGGCCGCACCCTGCCGAGCTGCGCGATGCGGCGCGGCGAGCCCGTGCCGATGCGGGCGCCCTCGGGCAGCTCGGCGAGCGTCAGCCCGTCGCGGGCGCACAGGGCGTCGCGTGCGTCGGCGCGCTTCGGGACGGCGCCGAGGCGCAGGTCGGGGTGCTCGCCCGTCGGCAGGTCCTTCAGGGAGTGCACGACCACGTCGCACTCGCCCGCGACGAGCGCCTCGCGCAGCGCCGCGGCGAACACGCCCGTGCCGCCGATCTGCTGCAGCGACGCACGCGACGTGTCGCCCTGCGTCGTGACGGTGACGATCTCGATGTCGGCGTCGGCCGCGGCGCCGAGGCGCTCCGCGATCTGCCGTGTCTGGGCGAGGGCGAGGGCGCTGCCCCGCGTGCCGACCCGGATCACGTCTCGGGCAGGACTCACGGCGCGATCCCGGCGAGCGCCGGCTTGAAGCCGAGGCGCACGTTCTCGCAGCATCCCGGTCGGCACGTGTCGTACCAGGGCCCGAGGTCGGTGAGGTGCGGGCGGTCGGCGGTCGGGGTGCCGTCGACGCGCTCCATCACGAGGTCGACGAGCCCGGCGACGTAGGCC
The DNA here is from genome assembly GCF_037199545.1 of Agromyces sp. CCNWLW213. Lineage (NCBI taxonomy): Bacteria > Bacillati > Actinomycetota > Actinomycetes > Micrococcales > Microbacteriaceae > Agromyces > Agromyces sp. CCNWLW213. The sequence continues at coordinate 33,986 of NZ_JBBBDX010000004.1, forward strand.
GGGTGCACGCCGGGCGTCGGCACGCGGACGGCGGCGAGCCCGTGCTCCTCCGCGGTCTCCATGGCCTCCTCGTCGAGGTCCCACATGACCTCCATGTGGTCGCTCACGAACCCGAGCGGCACGATGACGACCGCCTTGCGGCCCGCGGCGGGCAGCTCGGCGATCGCGTCGTTCACATCGGGCTCGAGCCACGGCTGCGAGGGGGGCCCCGAGCGCGACTGGTAGACGAGCTGCCACGGCACGTCGGCCGCGCCGGCCTCGCGCATGACGACCTCGGCGACCGCGAGGTGCTGCGCGGCGTAGGCGCCGCCCTCGCCGAACCCGCGCTCCGCGGGGCCGGACTTCGCCGCATCCGCCGTCGGGATCGAGTGCGTCGCGAACAGCACCTCGACCTCGGTCGCGCGGTTCAGGCCGGGCTGCTCGGCCTCGAGCTTCCCGAGTGCGTCGCGCAGGCCCTCGACGAACGGCGTCACGAACCCGGGGTGGTCGAAGAACTGGCGCACCTTGTCGATCCGGATCACCTCGCCGAGGCCCGTGTCCTCGAGGGCGTCGGCGTAGTCCTCGCGGTACTGGCGGCAGCTCGAGTACGAGCTGTAGGCGCTCGTCGCGATCGCGATGAGCTTGGTGAAGCCGCGCTCGTTCGCCTCGCGGACCGCGTCGTTGAGGTAGGGATCCCAGTTGCGGTTGCCCCAGATCACCGGCAGGTCGACGCCGCGCCGCGCGAGCTCGGCCTCGAGCGCCGCCTTGAGCTGGCGGTTGTGCTCGTTGATCGGGCTGACGCCGCCGAAGTGGCGGTAGTGGTGCGCGACCTCCTCGAGGCGCTCGTCCGGGATGCCGCGACCGCGCGTGACGTTCCTGAGGAAGGGGATCACGTCGTCCTGCCCCTCGGGCCCGCCGAACCCGGCGAGCAGGATCGCGTCGTAGGCGACGGGCGTCTCGACGTGCTCCGGGCCCGACTGGGCCGGCTCGGTCGCGCCGGGGACGACCGCGCCGGGTGCGCAGTACGCCCCGGTGGCCGGGGCCGGCTTGCGTCCGATGTTCGTCGCGGCCATTACTGCAGCACCTCCACGAGCTCGGCGGTCGAGATGCGTCGACCGGTGTAGAACGGCAGTTCGTCGCGCACGTGCCGGCGAGCGTCGGTGGCGCGCAGGTCGCGCATCATGTCGACCAGGTCGGTGAGCTCGTCGGATTCCATGGGCAGCAGCCACTCGTAGTCGCCGAGCGAGAACGCCGAGACGGTGTTCGCGATGACGCCGCGGTACGCGGCGCCCTTGCGGCCGTGCTCGGCGAGCATGCGGCCGCGCTCCTCGGGGGCGAGCAGGTACCACTCGTAGCTGCGCACGAACGGATAGATCGTGAGCCACCCCTTCGGCTCGACGCCGCGGAGGAAGCCGGGCACGTGCGCCTTGTTGAACTCGGCGTCGCGGTGCACGCCCATGGCGTTCCACGTCGGCAGGAGCGCCCGGAAGAGCCGCGCCCGGCGCAGCTCGCGCAGGGCCCACTGGAGGCCCTCCGCCGTCGGGCCGTGGAGCCACAGCATCACGTCGGCGTCGGCACGCAGCCCCGAGACGTCGTAGATGCCGCGGAGCGTGACGCCCTCGTCCTGGACGAGGTTGATCACGCCGTCGAGCTCGTCGACGAACCGCGGGACGTCGCGGCCGTCGAGGTCGTCGGGTCGTGCTGGATCCTTCCGGAGCACCGCGAAGAGCGTGTAGCCCTCGTACGTCTGCTCGGCGTCGGTTTCGATTCGGGGCGCGTCGGCTGCCCCTTCGGCAGCGGGGGAAGACATGCCACCTATCCTCCCCCCGCAACCTGAAAGCACGAAATGCGGCCGACGGATGCCGGGTGCCCGGCGCGACGCGGCCGGGACCCGGCCCGGACCCGGCCTCCGAGCGGCTCCGGGTCAGTCGAGGAGCAGCCGGGTGGAGTGCTCGAGGTGGGCGCGCAGCGCGTCCGGTCCGCGGGTGGGGAGCTCGTCGAGGAGGCGCCGGTGCTCCTCGACGACCGCGACCACGCTGTAGTGCGTGCGCGCGTGGAGGATGAAGAGCAGCAGCTCGCTGCCGAGGGCGGTGTGGATCTCGATGATCCGCGAGCTGCCAGAGGCGGCCACGAGCGCCGAGTGGAAGTCGGCGTGGAGCCGTTCGACCTGGAGCCACTCCGCGTCGGTGGCGCTCCCGGGCACGTCGTGACCGGAGCCGAGCAGCTCCATCGCGTCGATGGCGGCGCGGGCGGGCGCCAGCACCGACTCGGGGAGCCGGCCGCCGAAGCGCTGGAACGCGATGCGCACCGCCTCGACCTCGAGCGCGGCGCGCAGCTGCTGCAGCGCGACGAGCTGCTCGTCGTCGAAGCTCGTCACCCGCACGCCGCGGTACGGCTCGGCGACCGCGAGCCGCTCGGCGACGAGGCGCTGGAACGCCGCGCGGATCGTGTGCCGCGAGACGCCGAGCCGCGCGGCGCAGGACTCCTCGCGGAGCGGCTCGTCGGGCGGGAGTGCGCCGCTCAGGATCTCCTCGCGGAGGACGGCCGTGGCGCGGTCGACCGCGGTGGTGGCGTTGCCGGACGCGTCGGCGTGCGCCGCGGCATCCGTCACGGGGACCTCACCGATCGAGGTTCGCGCGGACCACCAGCCACACGCCGACGCCCACCGCGACGGCGACGCCGGCGACCACCGCGATGGCCGTGCCGGGCTGCTCCTCGGTGAACCGCTGCACGCGGCGCTTGGCGCGCGAGGTGGCGCGGGCGACGCGCTTCGGCACGTTCAGGCGCTCCTCGAGCAGCCCGAGCGTCGCCGCGAGCTCGTCGCGCGCCGCGCGCGCATTGTCGTGCGCCTCCAGGCGCGTGAGGTTCCGCTGCGTCTTCTTGTCGAGCGTCGCCACGTCAGTCCCGGCTGCCATACGCTCCCCTTCCGGTGATCGCGTCGAGGTCCTGCCGGACGCTCTCGATCGATTCGAGCGGCTCGCTGCCGCGCTTGAAGTTGAGCATCGCCACGCCGAGCAGGATCAGGATGATGAGCAGGAGCACGCCGGAGACGATGAGCGCCGCGGCCCAGCCCGGCATCACGAGCGACAGCGCGAGGATGCCGGTGGCGATGAGCGTGCCGAGCAGGAAGATCCCGACGAAGGCGGCGCCGACGACGAGGCCGGCCCCGATGCCGAAGTGCTTTGCCTTGTAGGTGAGTTCGGCCTTGATCTGGTCGATCTCGGCGCGGACCAGCGTGGAGACGCGGTCGGGCAGCTCACCGAGCAGCGTGAGCAGCCCGCGGTCGTCGTTCAGTGGTGAGGACATCGCGATTCCACTTCCGTCAGGTCGGTCAGGACGAGCTCGACGAGCCCGACCCGGTTCCGCTGGACTTGGCGGACGAACCCGACGGGCCGGTGCCCGAGGTCCCGTTGCCGCTCGACTTCGACGCCGCGCCGCGGCCCGATCCCGACGACGCCGCACCGGGCGACGACGCGGCCGGCTTCGGCGAGGCGGTGGTCGTGACCGTGGCGGACCTCGCGGCCGGCGACCGCGTGCTCGAGCCCTGCGTGCCGGTGAACTGCGACACGAGCTTCTTGGCGCCGTCGAGGACCTTGTCGCCCACGTCGCCCGCCCGGCTCAGCGCGAAGCCCTTGACGGTCTCGACGCCCTCCTGGACCTTCGGCTGGTTCCAGACGTCCTCCGCCGCCTTGCGGATCTGCTCGTAGCGCTCGCGGCCGGCGCGCGTGCCCAGCACGTAGCCCACGCCGAGGCCGACGACGAAGAGGAACTTGCCCTTCATGTGCACCCCATCCCCCGCTGCGGTTGTGAGACAGCAGTGACACCAGCGTAGACCCCGGCCCGGGGGGCGCAAGGGGGTTGCGGGCGGTTCGGCGGGCTCGTATTCCGTTCCGGCTATGCGACGTCGGCGATGCGCACGGCCAGATGGCGGATGCGGCCGGCCGCGTCGGTCGCGTGCGGCACCACCGACGCGAGCCCCGTGCCGGCCACCCACGAGCCCGTGATCGCGAGCCCCGCCTCCTCGTCGATCGCCGCCTCGAGGGCGCGGACCCGGGCGCGCTGGCCCACCGCCGCCTGCGACAGGGCGTCCCGCCAGGCGCTCCGCCCGGAGGCGCGAACCCGGGAACGATCGAGGGGGACGCCCAGCAGCACCGAGGCGTCGCGGACGGCGAGGTCCGTCACGGCGTCGTCGTCGAGCCCGGTGAGGGGCCCGTCGGCGCCGGCCCGGCCGTACGAGAGTCGGACGACGTGACGCCCGCCCGCGGCATCCGCGAGCCACGGCCACTTGGCGCTCGAGTGCGTGAGGGCCTTGGCGGCCACCCCGGGCGTGCCGGCCGCGACGAGCACGCCCGTCCCGCGCGGGGCCGCGTCGAGCTCGGGCGCGTCGAGCACGAGCGTGACGAGCTCGACGGAGGCCGCGTCGGGCCACTCCTCGGCGAGCGCGTCCTCGGGCAGGACGCCGGCGAGCAGTCCCCTCGAGACGTGCGCGGGGGTCGCGACGACGGCGAACCGGGCGTCCACGACGACGGCCTCGGGCTCGTCGCCGGGGTCGGCGAGGCGCACGCCGGCGGCGCGCCAGGCGAGGCCCGCGGGCGCGGCGTCACCGGCACCGGCCGGCTCGCGATGCTCGAGCTCGGTCACGCGCACGCCCGTGCGCACGTCCGCGCCGAAGCGCGCGAGCTCGGCGAGGAGCGCGTCGACGAGCGTGTGCATCCCGCCGCGGAGGCCGAGGACCGCACTGCCCGCCTTCCGCTCGCCGACGAGCTGCGCCACGCCGCCCGAGAGCGATCCGGCCCGGGTCATGGCCTCGTTGAGACCCGGTGCCACCACGTCGACGTCGAGGTCGTGCGGGTCGGTCGAGTACACGCCCGCCGAGATCGGCGTGACGAGCCGGTCGAGCACCGCCCGCCCCATCCGCTGGCGCACGAGCGGGCCGAGCCGCTCGGCGCGGCCGATCCGCAGGATCGGGGTGACGCGGTCGAGCCAGGCCCGCCAGGCCCCGCCCCACCCGATGACGGCCCGGACGTCCTCGCCGAGGGGGTTCGCCGGGATGCCGAGCACGCCGGTCCGCGGCAGCGGCGCCGCCTTGGTCGCCTCGCCCTCGCCCCACACGAGCCAGGCGCCCGACGGATTCGGCGTCTCCACCTGATCGGCCAGGCCCAGCTCCTCGGCGAGCGCCGCGACCGAGCCGTTGCGGGTCGCGAACGACTCGGCGCCGCGGTCGAGCGCCAGCCCGTCGAGCTCGATGCGTGCGACGCACCCGCCCGGGCGGTCGGCCTGCTCGAGGACCGTCACGCCCAGTCCGAGCCGTGCGCACTCGAGCGCCGCGACGAGGCCGGCCACGCCGCCGCCGACGACGACGACGTCGGTCGTGCGGTGCTCGCCCCCGGCGAGGGGCCGCCCGGCGGCGTCGGTCATCGCCCGGCCTCGTGCACGAGCTCGACGACGCGCGTGAGCGTGGCGGGGTCGGTCTCGGGCGGCACGCCGTGGCCGAGGTTGAAGACGTGGGCCGGCGCGACCCGGCCACGTGCGAGCACGTCGCGCACGGCCTGCTCGAGCACGGGCCGCGGTGCCGCGAGCAGCGCCGGGTCGAGGTTGCCCTGCAGCGGCACGTCGGCTCCGATCCGGGCGGATGCGACGTCGAGCGGCACGCGGTAGTCGACGCCGACCACGTCGACGCCCACCGACTTCATGGCGCCGAGCAGTTCGCCGGTGCCCACGCCGAAGTGCACGACCGGAACCGCGCGCCGCGCCGGCCCCGCGGCGTCCGGCACCTCGTACTCGAGGTCGTGCACGTGCGCGAGCGCGGCGGCCGAGGCGGGGGCGACGTGCGTCTCGTAGTCGGCGAGCGACAGCGCTCCGGCCCACGAGTCGAACAGCTGCGCGGCCGACGCGCCCGCGAGCACCTGGGTGCGCAGGAACCGGCCGGTGAGCTCGGCCGTCCACTGCATGAGGGCGCGCCACGCACCGGGGTCGGCGTGCATGAGGGTGCGGGCGGCGAGGTGGTCCTTGGAGGGACCGCCCTCGGCCAGGTACGCCGCGAGCGTGAACGGCGCGCCCGCGAAGCCGATGAGCGGCGTGGCGGTCGAGGCGCCCGGCGCGGTCAGCTCGCCGAGGCCCGCCACGGTGCGCTGCACCGCCTCGGTGATCGGCGCCGCGGTCTCGTCGAGCAGGGCGGGGTCGATCGCGGTGAGCTCCGCCACGCCCGCGGCATCCGCGTACGCCCTGCCGAACACGGGACCGCGGCCCGGCTGGATCTCGACGTCGACGCCCACGAGCTTCAGCGGCACGACGATGTCGCTGAAGAAGATGCCCGCGTCCACGCCGTGGCGTCGCACCGGCTGCAGCGTGATCTCGGCCGCCATCGCGGGGTCGAGGCACGCGTCGAGCATCCGGGTGCCCACGCGCAGTTCGCGGTACTCGGGCAGCGACCGGCCCGCCTGCCGCATGAACCAGACCGGCGTGGTGTCGCCGCGCTCGCCCCGGTAGGCGCGCACGAGGCGCGAGTCGTGGGTGAGGCCGGCGGCGAGCGGATGCTGCGGGGAGAGGATCACGCGCAACATCCTCCCCCATCCGAACTGGACGCGTCCTGACCCGGACCAGCGCCCGCGGTGTTGCACGGATGGAGAACGGGGTCTGGTGGTCGCGCTCCCACGGCGATACAGTCGGACGGTCGTGCACCCCCGCGCACGTCGACGCGCCGTCCCGGCTCCCCTCCCGGCGCGCCTCCGCCACCCACGGAGACCCCATGTCCAGCACTGCATCGCGGCACCGCAACGGATCGATCATCCTCGTCGGGCTGGCCGCCGTCCTCCTCGTCGCCGGGCTCGCGCTCGGCCAGTCCTGGGTCGAGCGACTCGTCCCACGCCTGCCCGACGTGCCCGCCACCGAACTCGTGGCGGTGCTCGCGGCGGCGACCCTCGTGGCGGCGGTCGTCGTGCTGCTCCGGCGCGCCGCGGCGGCCGCCCGTGCGTCGGCTCGACGTCGCGCGCTCGAGACGAGCCATCGCGGCGACGTCTCGGGCGGCATCCGCAACCGCGACCTCGTCGCGCGTCTCGCCGAGCTCGGCCGGCCGGGCGGGAGCTCCGCCTCGCTGCCGTCGCGGTTCTCGATCGTCGCCGACGACGGCGGGCTCTCGTTCTGGAGCGGCGGGCACCGGCCGCGACGGGTCGCGCACTTCCCGTGGCGAGAGGTCCGCAACATCCGCTCGGACCGGACCGTGGTGGGCAGCAGCGGCGTCCCCGTCGCCGTGGTCCGCATCCGGCGGGGCGGGTCGAGCATCGAGCTGCCCGTGGTGCTGAGCGACCCGCGCCCGGGACGGTACGCGCTCACCGACGCGCCCTTCTTCGCGACCGTGCGATCGTGGAAGGCCCGGCACCGAGCCGCGCTCGCCGCCGAGGGTCTCGAGCTTCCGCCGCTCACGGGCGCCATCCCGATCATCCGGCCGCACGCCGCCGCCTGACCCCGAACATGACACGGCCGGTCGGAGCACCTTTCGACCACCGGTAGAATCGTCGGGTGCTCATCTGTCTCACCGCGAGTCACAAGAACGCCGGGTTCGACATGCTCGAACGGCTCTCGGCGACCGCGGAGCACGCGGCGCCGCGGCTCCTCGACGGGCATCCCGCCGTCCAGGGCGCGGTGGTCGTCGCGACCTGCAACCGGTTCGAGGCCTACCTCGACCTCGACACGCCCGAGGGCGACTCGCCCGTCGAGGCGGTCCACGGGGCCATCCGCGCGGTCGGCGACGCGGCCGAGCTCGAGTCCGACGAGCTGCGCAGCACCTTCGACTTCGTGCACGGCAACGCGGTCGCGGGCCACCTGTTCGCCGTGGCATCGGGCCTCGAATCGGTCGTCGTGGGCGAGGGCGAGATCGCGGGCCAGGTGCGCCGCTCGCTCGAGCGCGCGCGCAAGGAGGGCACCACCACCCCCGAGCTCGAGCGGCTGTTCCAGCGGGCCTCGCAGACCTCGCGCCGCGTGAAGAACGCCACCGGCATCGGCAGCGAGGGCCGCTCGCTCGTGCGCCTCGCGCTCGACCTCGCCGAGAGCCGCGTGACCGACTGGTCGGCCGTCCGCGTGCTGCTCGTCGGCACCGGCCGCTACGCCGGCGCCTCGCTCGCCGCGCTGCGCGACCGCGGCGTCACCGACGTGTCGGTGTACTCCCCGACGGGCCGCGGGGCGAAGTTCGCCGCGAGCCACGACATCGCGGCGGTCCGGGCCGGCGACTACGCCATGGCCGCGGCCAGCGCCGACCTCATCGTCACCTGCACGATGGTCGAGCACTTCGTCGTCGACCGCTCGCTCGTCGAGCTGGGCCGTGCCGAGCTCCGCGTGGCCGAACGCCCCGGGCCGGTCGCGCTGCGGGCCGCCCGCGAGGGGGCCGCTCCGGCCGACGACGTCGGGGCGGACGATGCGGCGACCGGTGAGGCCCCGCGCCAGCTCGTCATCGACCTCGGACTGCCCCGCAACGTCGACCCCGACGTCGCGGGAGTCCCGGGCGTCGAGTTGCTCGACCTCGAGACGATCAAGATCCACGCGCCGCTCGAGGAGTTCGGCGCCACCGACGCCGCGCGCGAGCTCGTCGAGCGCGCCGCCCGCAAATTCAGTCGCGTCGGTGAGGAGCTCGACCTCGCGCCCGCCGTCGTCGCCCTCCGCACGCACGTCTTCGACGTGCTCGACGCCGAGATCCGCCGGGCCCGCGTGCGCGGCGACGACGACGGCCGGACCGAGGCGGCGCTGCGCCACATGGCCGGCGTGCTGCTGCACACGCCCATGGCGCGTTCGCGCGAGTACGCGCGGGCCGGCGAGCAGCAGGCGTGGCTCGACGGCCTCGAGGCGATGTTCGGCATCCGGCCCGGAGCCGAGGCGGCCGGCGCGGACGGTGCCGCCGATCGGGACCGCGACGCCGACGGCGGTCGCACGGGCACCCGCTGACCGCATCGGCGCTACGCTTACGCTCCGTGACCGTGCACGACCGCCCCGACGAGGCCGCCGACGGCGGCGCGCCCGCACTGCGCCTCCCCTTCGACGTCGCCGAGCTCGATCATCGTCCCCTGCCCTCCGATCGGATGGTGCTGCGGCCGCTCGCCGCATCCGACGCCGACGACGTGTGGGAGTACCAGCGCCTCCCCGAGGTCCTGCGCTACATCCCGTGGCCCGACCGCGACCGCGACCAGGCGCGCGAGCACACCGCGACGCGCGCCGGGATGCGCCGGCTCTCCGCCGACGGCGACGCGCTCTTCGTCGCCATGGTCCTGCGCGACGAGCCCTCGCTGGCCGAGGTCGCCGCCGGGCGCCCGCGCGCCGACCGCGTCATCGGCGACGTCATGCTGCGCGTCTCCTCGGCGGAGGATGCGCGCCTCGAGATCGGCTGGGTCGTGCACCCCGACTTCCAGGGCCGCGGCCTCGCGGCCGAGGCGGCCGCCGCCGCCCTCGACCTCGCCTTCGGACGGCTCGTCGCGCACCGGGTCGAGGCGCGCCTCGACCCCCGCAACGCGGCATCCGCCCGGCTCTGCGAGCGGCTCGGCCTGCGCCTCGAGGGCACGTTGCGCGACGCGGAGTGGGACGACGGCGAGTGGCAGGACTCCGCCGTCTACGGCATGCTCCGCAGCGAATGGCGGGCGAAGCGGCTCGCCGACGCCTGAGCCCGGGCTCAGTCCCAGAGCGCGCGCGGTGCGGGCAGCTCGGCGAGGACGTCGGCCGGGATGCGGTGCGAGAGCTCCGGGATCTCGAGCCCCCGGCACTCGGCCACCAGTTCGAGGTCGCCGGCCGGGCGTTCGGGCCACCACAGCCACGCCGTGAACTTGCCCTCGTAGCCCTCGGGTCCGCCGCTGCTGCCGCCGTGCCCGGACATGAGGCTCGGGGGCGCGACGGCGCCCGGGTCGTGCGCCGCTGTCATGAGGTGGAGGGGCAGGAGGGGCGTACCGTCGGGAAGCCGCATGCCGACTCGGAGGGTACGCTCGCCCTCCGTCGGCCCGTGCCACCCCAGCACGGACTGCATCAGTTCGTCCCACTCCGCTGTCGACATGCCGGCCGAGCGGGCGAACCAGGCCAGGCGCACCTCGATGCCGATGGAGAACCGGCGCACCTCGCGGAGCACCAGCACGGCGTGTTCGCTGCGGAACAGCACCTCGTCGAGCACGACCCGCCCGGGCAACTCGTCGCGGGGCGACTGGATCCACGGCGGGGTCGGCGGGAGCTCGGGCTGCGGCGGCGGCTCGTGCCGCTCGACGTCGAAGAAGCCACCACCACCGGATGCCGCGTGCATGCGGCTCACCCTAGCGAGGCGTCGGCGTCGGCGGCATCCGCTCTGCACAGCCACACCACCGCTGGCGACGAGTGTCCCCGGACGGCGGCCCGAGCAGACGAGAGGCGGCATGTCGTGGACACGCCCGGCCCGGGAGGCCGAGCGAAGCGCGCGATCAGCGCGCCGCCGTGCGTCAGGCCCCGACGAGGCGCGAGCCGAGGGAGGTCTCGAGCTCGGCGAGCGGCACGCGCTCCTGCTGCATGGTGTCGCGGTCGCGCACCGTCACGGCCTGGTCGTCGAGCGAGTCGAAGTCGACCGTGACGCAGAACGGCGTGCCGATCTCGTCCTGACGGCGGTAGCGGCGGCCGATCGCGCCGGCGTCGTCGAACTCGACGTTCCAGAGCTTGCGGAGGCGCGCGGCCACGTCGCGGGCGAGCGGCGAGAGCTTCTCGTTCCGCGAGAGCGGCAGCACGGCGGCCTTGACCGGCGCGAGGCGCGGGTCGAGCTTCAGCACCGTGCGCGTGTCGGTGCCGCCCTTCGCGTTCGGCACCTCCTCGACGTGGTACGCGTCGACGAGGAACGCCATGAGCGAGCGCGTGAGGCCCGCCGCGGGCTCGATGACGAACGGGGTCCAGCGCTCGTTCTTCGACTGGTCGAAGAACGAGAGGTCCTTGCCGGAGTGCTTCGCGTGCGTCGACAGGTCGAAGTCGGTGCGGTTCGCGACGCCCTCGAGCTCGCCCCACTCGCCGCCGGTGAAGCCGAACTTGTACTCGATGTCGACGGTGCGCTTGGAGTAGTGGCTGAGCTTGTCCTTCGGGTGCTCGAACAGGCGGAGGTTCCCCGGGTCGATGCCGAGATCGACGTACCACTGGAAGCGCGTGTCGATCCAGTACTGGTGCCATTCCTCGTCGGTGCCGGGCTCGACGAAGAACTCCATCTCCATCTGCTCGAACTCGCGCGTGCGGAAGATGAAGTTGCCGGGCGTGATCTCGTTGCGGAACGACTTGCCGATCTGGCCGATGCCGAACGGCGGCTTCATGCGCGCCGCCTGCAGCACGTTGGCGAAGTTCACGAAGATGCCCTGCGCGGTCTCGGGGCGCAGGTAGTGCAGGCCCGACTCGTCGTCGACGACGCCGAGGAACGTCTTCAGCAGGCCCGAGAACGCGCGCGGCTCGGTCCACTGGCCGCGGGTGCCGCAGTTCGGGCAGACGATGTCGGCGAGGCCGTTCTCGGGCTCGCGGCCCTTCTTCTCCTCGTAGGCCTCGACCAGGTGGTCCTCGCGGAAGCGCTTGTGGCAGTGCAGGCACTCGATGAGCGGGTCGGTGAACACCGCGACGTGGCCCGACGCCTCCCACACCTGCGTGGGCAGGATGACGCTCGAGTCGAGGCCGACGACGTCGTCGCGGCCCTGCACCATCGAACGCCACCACTGGCGCTTGATGTTCTCCTTGAGCTCGACGCCGAGGGGCCCGTAGTCCCACGCCGACCGGGATCCGCCGTAGATCTCACCCGCCTGGAAGACGAAGCCCCGGTGCTGGGCGAGGGTGATGACGGAATCGAGACGGGTGGGTGCGGCCACGGTGGCTCCAATGGTCCAGGTGAGGGGGTGGGGCGAGTCGCCCCGGAAGTCGGTGTCCATCCTACGAAATGTGCGGGCCCGCGGATGCCGCGCGGTTCGCACACGCCCGCGCGACGTCCGGGCGCGGTGGGGCGACGGGTGTAGAACAGCCGCGGAAGGCGCGCCGGCGCCGGGCGGGAGCATGCGATGGGCGACGTGTCGCGCCGCACGGTCGTGGCCTCGCTCGGCATCGGCACGGTGCTCGTCTTCGCCAAGCTCGCGTCCGACGCGCGCGGGGGCGGCGCCGAGGCCGGCGGCAGCGCGGCCGCCGCCGCGGAGCCCGTCGCCCCGGCGCCCGACGTGCCCCGCACCGCGGTCCCGGCGGCGACGCTGACCGGCCTGCCGCCGGAGGCGGGCGACGTCATCGCGATCACGCTCGACGACGGCACCGACTCCGCGGTGGTCGCCGCGTACACCGCCTTCGCGGTCGAACGCGACCTGCGGCTCACCTACTTCGTGAACGGGACCTACCGCTCGTGGACCGACAACGCCGAGACCCTCCGGCCGCACGTCGCGAGCAGCCGCATCCAGCTCGCGAACCACACCTGGTCGCACCCCGACCTGACGACGCTCGACGACGCGGGCATCGTCGGCGAGCTCCAGCGCAACCACGACTTCCTCGCCGACGTCTACGGGGTCGACGCCCGCCCGTACTGGCGGCCCCCGTACGGGCGGCACGACGCGAGGGTGGATGCCGCCGCGGCATCCGTCGGCTACACCGTGCCGACCCGCTGGTACGGCGACCTGGGGCCGCCCGCCGCCTCGGAGGGCGAGGTCCTCGCGGCCGCGACGGAGTGGTTCACCGCCGGACGCATCGTCATCGGCCACCTCAACCACGACCCGGCGACGCGCGTGTTCGGGCACCTCGCGGACCTGCTCGAGGAACGCGGCCTCACGACGGTCACGCTGAACGACGTGTTCGTCACCGAGCAGCATGCCTGACGCGGGGCGACCGTAGGCTGATCGGATGCCGCCCCTGCCCGACCTGCACGTCGCCGCGATCGCGCTCGTGCGCGACCGTCGGGTGCTCATGGTCACCGCACGCGGACGCGACGTGCACTACCTGCCCGGCGGCAAGATCGACCCGGGCGAGACGCCCGCCGAGGCCGCCGCGCGGGAGGCGCTCGAGGAGGTCGGGATCGCGCTCGACCCCGACGCGCTCGCCGAGGCGTTCGCGGTGCGCGAGCTCGCTCACGGGCAGGGCGAGGGCCGCCACGTGCTGATGCACGTCTTCCTCGCCGAGACGGACGCCGCGCCGGAGCCCGCGGGAGAGGTCGACGCGGTGCACTGGGTCGGCACCGACGAGGCCCACCGATGCCCGCCGGCGGGCGTGGAGGTGCTGCGCCGGCTCGCGGCGTCCGGTCTCGTCGACTGAACGGTCCCCGCGAGTCGCGCGACGATCGCGCGCAACCCCCTGCCCGTCTCAGCGCCCGGGGGGCGGCATCCGGCATGATCGCCTCAGGAGTGCGGAAGCCGGGCAGGACGGATTCGCGGGTCGTCGGGTCCTGCCGGACCTCCGCTCTCCTGGATCGACCGGGGTGCAGGCGAGGGGGTGCGGATGTCGCTGACACGCGAGTTCCGCCGCGGCGACGGGGTGACCGTCATCACCGAATCGGGGAACGGCGACGGCCCCGTGTACGTCCTCGTGCACGGCATCGGCATGGGCCACCGGTACTGGTCCGAGCTCGCCGACGCGCTCGCCCGTGCGGGCCGGGTCCTCGCCCTGGACCTGCCCGGATTCGGCGAGGCGCCCGAGCCGGAGCGACCGCTCACCATGTCGCAGTCGGGCGAGTACCTCGCGGAGCTCATCGAGGCCGAGGGGCTCGACCGGCCGGTCGTGCTCGTCGGCCACTCGATGGGCACGCAGATCGTCGCCGAGACGGCCGCGCAGCGACCGGACCTCGTGGCATCCGTCGTGCTCATCGCCCCGACCGTGAACCCGCGCGAGCGCTCGGCGGTCGTGCAGGGCCTCCGGCTGCTCGGCGACCCGTCCCTCCTGCGGCCGAGGGTCGTCGCGCTCGGCATCCGGTCGTACCTGCAGGCCGGGCCCCGCTGGTACTTCGGGAAGCTGCGCCAGATGCTCGACCACCGCATCGAGCTGGTGCTGCCGGATGTCGCGGCCCGGACGCTCGTGATCCGCGGCGAGCACGACCGGCTCGCCCCGCGGCCATGGGCGGAGCAGGTCGCGCTCATGCTGCCGCACGGCCGCTACGTCGAGGTGCCCGACCGCGGGCACGAGACGATGGTCACCGCGGGTGATCGAGTGGCGGATCTCATCGCGCGGCACGCGCGCGGCGAGACCGTCGGCCGCGAGGTCGCCACGGTGTCGGAGCCCGAGCCCCCTTCCCGCATCGAGCGCGGATGGTGGTGGGCCGGCGACTACGTCTACGCCGGATGGCGGCAGGCGGCCGTGGTCCTCGAGGGGTGGCATCCGCCCGAGCGCTGGCGGCGGGGCGACCCGTCGCTGCCCGAGGTGGTCCTGCTGCCGGGCATCTACGAGCACTGGTCGTTCATGCGCCCGCTCGGCGACGCCCTCTCGCAGGCCGGCCACCGGGTGCGCGTCGTGCACGGCATGGGGACCAACCGGCGCGGCGTCGCCGACACCGCGCGGCGGCTCGGGCGTGCGCTCGCGAAGGTGCCCGTGCCGAACGCCGGCCGCGTCATCGTCGCGCACAGCAAGGGCGGCCTCATCGCGAAGCACCTCCTGGTCTCCGAGGCGGATGCGGCGCGGGAGCGCGTCGCGGACGGCGGAAGCGCACCCGAGGGCACGCGCGGACTGCTCGGCGTGGTCGCCGTCTGCACGCCGTTCGCCGGGTCGCGCCTGGCCCGGCTCATCGTCGACCCGAGCGTGCGGGCGCTGCTGCCGAGCGACGAGACCATCGTGATGCTCGCGCGTGCGGCATCCGTCAACTCCCGGATCGTGTCGGTGTTCGGCCGCTTCGACCCGCACATCCCGGGCGGGAGCCTGCTCGACGGCGCGACGAACATCCGGGTGCCCGTGCCGGGGCACTTCCGCATCCTCGGCTCGACCGAGACCCACCGGGCGGTGATCGAGGGCGTCGCGCTGCTCGCCGCGCCGACGCCGAGCGTCCCCTGAACCGGCGCCGCCGGCCCGGCGTGGATCGCAGGGTCAGGCCAGCAGGAACGGGATGCTCGCCACGGCGATCCCCGACAGGACCAGCAGCACGGCGATCGGGACCGACGATCGCACCGTCCCGCTCCCGAATCGCGCGACGAGCCCCTGGAGCCGCGCCCGCGTCCGGTCGCGGGCGAGCAGGCCGACGACGAGGAGCACGAGGCACGGCAGGCAGTACACCAGGGTGTATCCCGCGAGCACGAGGAACCCCTGCCAGGTCTCCGCGCCCGAGTCGACGAGCCGCTCGATCGCGACGAAGTACGGGAAGGCGTTCGGCAGGTCCGCGGCCGTGACGACCACGCCGAACGCGATCGCCGTGCGCGGGCCGAACCAGTCGGGCAGTGCGACGGGCCTCCTCGGCCGATCGCGGAGCCGGCGGACCCCCGAGACGACGAGGCCGACGGCGGCGGCGCCGAACGCGAGGAACCTCAGCGCGGTGACGACCCCATCGACCGCGCCGGCCGCCGCGCCCGCGGTGACGTAGAGCGCCGCTCCGACCGCGAAGACCGTGAGCGCGGCCCCCGACACCGTGGCGAGGGCGGTGAGGCCCGGGCGCCGCGGCGCCGCCAGCAGGATGAGCGCGACGGACACGATGGTCGCGGGGTTGAGCGCGTCGAGCGCGGCGAGGCCCGCGACGCCCAGCAGCAGCGCCGGCGTCACGGCTGCCGGTCCGCGACCCCGAGGTGCTCGAGGAGCGCCCGCAGGCCCTCGCCGCGGGCCGCGGGTTCGTCGAGGCCGGCGAGGGCGTTCCCGGCGAGTCCGTCGCCGACGAGGCGGATGACGCGCGCGCGGACCGGGTCGCCGACCTCGTCCGCGATGAGCCGCTCCCAGCGCGCGACCGCCTCGGATGCCGCGGCGAGGACGCGCGCGCCGGGCTGCTCGAGCGCGCGGTGGGCGATCGCCATCGCGCGGAACAGGTCGAGGTCGTCGCCGCTCGGCACGGACAGGGCGAGCCAGGTGGCCGCGGCACGTCCCTCGGCGGCGGCGGCGACCATGGCCCGGTCGACCTCGTCGAGCGCGCGCCGCGCGAGACCTTCGACGAGCGCCGCACGGGTCGGGAAGTGGTGCATGAGGCCGCCCTTGGAGACCCGGGTCGCCTCGGCGACCGCGTTGAGCGAGGGGATCACGCCGTGCTGGAGCGTGAGTCGGCGGGTCTCGTCGAGGATCCGGTCGCGGAGGTCCATGCCGACAGCCTACCCGACAGACCGACCGGACGGTCGGCCGACGAACGGACTCATAGGCGCTTCATTGCCTCGTCTCGGCATTCGTGCAGTCAGCGCAGGCATACTTGCAGTTACTGCACTACAACCTGTAGCGACTGAAAGGACTGCCATGACCCCCGCCGCCCCACCGCCCCGAGGCGCCCCCGTGCTCCGCGCCGTCGACCTCGCGAAGTCCTACGGCTCCGGCGAGACGCGCTTCGACGCGCTGAAGGGCGTCAGCCTCGACGTGCGTCGCGGCGAATCGCTCGCCATCGTCGGCCGGTCCGGGTCGGGCAAGTCCACGCTCATGCACCTGCTCGCGCTCCTCGACCGTCCGAACGCCGGGCGCATCGAAGTCGACGGCGAGGACGTCGCGGGCGCCGGCGCGCGGACGCTGAACCGGCTCCGCAACGAGCGGTTCGGCTTCGTGTTCCAGCAGTTCTTCCTGACCGCGCAGCAGAGCGTCCTCGAGAACGTGACGCTCCCCCTCCTCGTCGCCGGGGTCGCACCGCGCGAGCGCACGCGCCGGGGAATGGCCGTGCTCGAGTCGCTCGGCCTCGCCGACAAGGCCCGGAACCGCGCGACCGACCTCTCGGGCGGGCAGAAGCAGCGCGTCGTCATCGCACGCGCCCTGGTCAACGAGCCCGACGTGATCTTCGCCGACGAGCCGACGGGCAACCTCGACTCCGCCACCGGCCGCCAGGTCGAGGACCTGCTCTTCGGCCTGCAGCGCGATCGCGGCATCACGCTCGTCGTCGTCACCCACGACGAGGAGCTCGCCGCCCGCTGCGACCGGCGCATCACCATCGCCGACGGCCGCATCATCGCCCCCTCGGATGCCACGGCATCCCTCGTCACGGAAGGAGCGGCCCGATGAGGTCCGCCGACGTCATCGCCACCGCGACCCGCAACGCCTTCCGCAGCCGGCTCCGCACGACCCTCACCGCGCTCAGCCTCTTCGTCGGCGCGTTCACGCTCACCCTCACCACGGCGCTCGGGGCGGGGGTCAACGACTACGTCACCACGCAGGTCGAGTCGCTCAGCACGGGCGACGTGCTGCTCGTGACGCCGGCCGCGTCCACCGACACGACCGACGGCCCGAACGAGTACGACCCGGACGGCCGGCAGCAGTCCGGTCAGGCGAACCCCCTCGGCGCCGGCACGCTGCTGAACGACGACGACCTCGAGAGCACCCGGGCCATCGCCGGGGTCCAGCGGGTCGAGCCCGTGCAGCAGATCTCGGTCGACTGGGTCGCCGCCGATGCGGACGCCGGCGACGGCGCGAAGTACGAGCTCGAGGTGAATCCGACGTCGTCGATCGGCCGCAGCGACCTCGTCGCGGGGACGCAGCTCGACCAGGAGTCGGACGACTTCCAGATCATCCTGCCCGAGGACTACGTCGACGCGCTCGGCTTCGACGACGCCGACTCGGCGATCGGCGAGACGGTCGCGCTCGGCTACACCGACGCCGCCATGGTCGAGCAGGCCGCCGAGGCCGAGGTGGTCGGCGTCGCGCGGACCAGCCTGCTCGCCGCCGGGTCCGGCGTGAGCCAGGCGCTGACCGACGAGATCGCCGACGCGCAGGCCGTGCCCGGCCAGCCGAACGCCTACGCCGTCGCGGTCGCGTACCTCGAGGGCACGGGCGCCGACGGCGCGGTGACGGCGGCCGACGTCGACGCCGTCAAGGCCGACCTCGCCGACGCCGACCTCGCCGGGCAGACGGTCGAGGACCAGCTCGGCGTCATCCAGACCGTGATCACCGGCATCATCGGCGTGCTCAGCGCCTTCGCCGTCGTCGCGCTCATCGCGGCATCCTTCGGCATCGTGAACACGCTGCTCATGAGCGTGCAGGAGCGCACGCGCGAGATCGGCCTCATGAAGGCGATGGGCATGTCGAACGGACGGGTGTTCGGCCTGTTCAGCCTGGAGGCGGTCGTGATCGGCCTGCTCGGGTCGGCGATCGGCGCCCTGGCCGCGATCGGCGTCGGCTCGGCCATCTCGGCGGGCGCCGCGTCGACGGTGCTCGCCGACCTGCCGGGCCTCACGCTCCTGCTGTTCGAGCCCGCCACGGTCGCGACCGTGATCGTCGTGATCATGCTGATCGCGTTCCTCTCGGGCGTGCTTCCCGCGCGGCGCGCGGCCCGGCAGGACCCGATCGAGTCGCTACGGTACGAGTAGACCGAGGAGCAGATCATGTCGACCGAGCCGGGTGCGCGCCGCCGAGGCGTCGCCGAGACGACCGCGGCGATCGAGCGGGCCACCGTCGACCTCGTGCTCGAGCACGGGTACGACGGGGTCACGGTCGACATGATCTGCCGGGCGGCGGGGGTCAGCCAGCGCACGTTCTTCAACCACTTCAAGACGAAGGATGCCGCGCTGCTGGGGCCCGACCTCCCGCGGATCGACGAGCGGGCGGCCCGGGAGTTCATCGTCTCCGACGGGCCGCTCCTCGCCGAGGCGGTCGGGCTGGTGCGGATCGACCCGTCGCGCCTCCCGGGCGACCCGGGCCTGATGGCCCGGCGTATCCGCGCCATCTCGGCGGATCCCCTGCTCATGGCGCGGCAGATGGAGCGCCTGGCCGAGATCGAGGGCGAGCTGCGCGAGATCGTCGAACTCCGGCTGCGCCAGCAGGCGATCCGCGCGGGGGCCGACGAGGCCGAGCTCGCCGGCATCGCCGAGGAGGCCGAGATCGTGACGCACCTGCTCGCGGGCGTGATGCGCTACGTCGGGATGAGCTGGTCGCGGCGCGCCGAGGATGCTCCGCCGCCCGACGGCGCCGAGGTCGCCGAGGCGCTCGGCCGCGTCATCCGCAAGCTCGCCTGAGCTCGTCCGCCTACCCGACGCGGACCTCGCGTCGGCCGACGCGGATGCCGGCGACGGCGACGCGGCCGAACGAGTCGATGGGGCTCGTCCGCACCTCGTCGCCGTCGGGTTCGAGTCCGAGCACCGCGGTGAGCACCGCGACGGATGCCGCCGCGGACCACGCCTGCGGCCGGCACGCGGCCGGGTACGGCACGGGTACCGCGACCTCGCTCGCGGGGTCGCCCGAGTGGAGCTCGGGCATCCGGTACCCGAAGCCCGCCGCGGCCCGGAGGAGCCCGTCGACCAGGCCCGCGGCATCCGCCCCGCGACCCTCGCGTGCGAGGCCGAGCACCGCGATCGCGGTGTCGTGCGCCCACACCGTGCCGCCGTGGTAGCTCAGCGGCCAGTACCCGCCCGAGTCGGTCGACATGGTGCGCAGGCCGAACCCGGAGTCGAGCGTCGGGTGGGTGAGGCGGCGCACGACGAGGTCGACCTGGTCGTCGTCGAGCAGCCCCGTGCCGAGCAGGTGCCCGATGTTCGACGTGACGGTGTCGACCGGACGCTTCCGCGCGTCGAGCGCGATCGCCGGGTAGGCGCCCGCGGGATCGTCGATCCAGAACTCGGCGTGGAATCGCTCGCGCAGGCGCGCGGCCCAGTCGCGCCATCCGGCCGCGCCATCGAGGTGGAACGCATCGAGCAGCTCGGCACCGTGCATCGCGGCCTCGTAGGCGTACGCCTGCACCTCGCACAGGGCGATCGGTCCCTCGGCGAGCGAGCCGTCGCGCCACTGGACCGAGTCGCCCGAGTCCTTCCAGCCCTGGTTGGCGAGGCCGCGGCCCGACCGGTCGACGTACTCCAGGAGGCCGTCGCCGTCGGCGTCGCCGTGGTCGCGCATCCACGCGAGGGCGGCCTGCAGGTTCGGCAGCAGGGCGCGCACCTCGTCGTCGGGCAGGCCCCAGCGCCACGCGTCGTGCAGCAGCGAGATCCAGAGGGCGGTCGCGTCGACCGTGCCGTAGTAGAGCGGCGGCAGTTCCCCCTCGTCGCCGTCGAGCGCGAGGGCCGCGCGACGCAGCTCGTGCATGATCTTGCCGGGCTCCTCGGCGGTGGCGTCGTCGACGCGGGTGCCCTGCAGGCCCGCGAGTACTCGGAGGGTGTCGCCCGCGAGCCCGGTGCCGAGCGGGAGGAGCATGCGCGCCGTCCAGATGGAGTCGCGGCCGAAGAGGGTGAAGAACCAGGGTGCGCCCGCGGCGATGAACTCGGCGTCGGGCTGCCGCACGGTCGTCATGCGCAGCACGTCGAGGTCGGCGAGGCCGTGTGCGATCCAGCGCGCGAGCCGGTCGTCGGCGGCGACGACCGCGGGCGTGCTCCAGGGCGCGGGCGTGTCGACGCCGCGCACGACGGCGGCCTCGTCGACGACGTCGAGGCGCCATCCGACGGTCGCCTCGCCGGCGGCGGGCACGACGAGGTCGGCGGTGAGGCGGATGCCGCGGTCGTCGGCCGCCGGCTCGAGCCCCCGGGCGGTGAGTCGCGCGGAGACCTCCTCCCCCGACCACACGGCCGCACCGGCCGCGAGGGCGGCCCGGACGGACGAACCGGCGGCGGCGCCGAGCTTCACGTGATCGACGGGGGTCGCATCGGGTTCGAGCTCGATCTCGACCCGGGCGCGCACGTCGACGGACCGGCGGTTGCGCAGCGTGAGCGTGTCGCCGACGCCGTCGGCGTCGACCGCGCGTTCGAGCACGAGCCGGACGCCGGGGTCGGGCGTGGGGTCGTCGAGGGTGCGCACGAGCGCGTCGATGCGGACCCGGTCGCTGCGTTCGCCGCCGGTGGCGAGGTGCTCCGGCTCGTGGCCGTCGACCGTGAGGCGCAGGCCGCGCACGAGCCGGACGTCGGCACTGTAGATGCCGTGGACGGGCGCACGGCCGATGCCGCCGTCGGGCGACGACCAGACCTGGGTGGGCGCCCGCAGGACCGCCAGCGCGTCGTGCAGCAGTGGCTGGAGTGGTGCGGTCACGGTGTGCTCGCTTCCGGTTCGTGATGGAACGGTGACGCCGCATGGGTTGACACCGCTGTCGGATTGTGGGCAACATTAGCAAAGATTTGATCGATCAAATCAGGAGATTTCCGAAGATCGTCATCGCAGACGATCCGCACGAGGCCAAGGGAGGCGCAGTGTCACGGATGCCGACCGTCGACGACGTGGCCCAGGCCGCCGGGGTCTCGCGCCAGACGGTGTCGAACGTGCTGAACAGCCCCGACATCGTGCGCGACGCGACCCGCGAGCGCGTGCTCGAGGCGATCGATCGGCTCGGCTACCGGCCGCACGCCTCCGCCCGCCGGCTGCGCACGCGCAAGTCGGCCACGATCGGCATCCGCATCGATCCGTGGCGCGACGGCATTTCCGGCGCCGTGCTCGACCGCTTCCTGCACAAGCTCACCGAGCACGCCGACGCGCGCAGGCTCCGCGTGATGGTCTTCTCGGCCGACGACCCGGCCGACGAGCTCGCCCGGATCCGCCGCCTCCGGGAAGGCTCCGACGTCGACGCCTTCGTGCTCACCGCGACCACGCACGGCGACGAGCGCATCCGAACCCTCACCGAGCTCGGCGTGCCCTTCGTGTCGTTCGGCCGCCCCTGGGACCCGGAGACGCGGGCCGTGCCCCACCGCTGGGTCGACGTCGACGGCCGCGCCGGCGTCGCCGCCACCGTGCGGCACCTCCGCGGCCAGGGCGCCGGGCGCGTGGGCTGGATCGGCTGGCCCGACGGCTCCGGGACGGGCGACGAGCGGCGGGCCGGATGGGAGGCCGAGTGCGGCCTCGACACCGGAGCCCGCGAACGCCTCAGCCGGCACACCGAGGACGGCGTCACCGAGGGCTCGCGCGCCGCCGCCGAGCTGCTCGCGCTCCCCGAGCCGCCCGACGCGATCGTGTGCGCGAGCGACTCCCTCGCGCTCGGCGCGATGATCGCCGCCCGCACCGCCGGGCGACCGGCACTGCCCGTCGTCGGATTCGACGACACCCCCGTGGCCGCGGCCGTGGGGCTCTCGAGCATCGAGCAGCCCCTCGACGACGTCGTCGCCGCGGCACTCGACCTGCTGTTCGGGCCCGAGGGCGACGACGTTCGCCCGAACCCGAGCAGCGACGAGGAGCCGGCGAACCGGCTCCTCGCGCCCCATCTCGTCGAGCGACGGCCTGGACACCTGGCGCTCGACGCGATCCCCGGCACCTGAGGCCGGCAATCACAGAAGGGATACATCGTGAGGACATCACAATGGAGCGCCGCCGCACTGGCGACGGGACTCGTCATCACCCTAGCCGCCTGCTCCCCGGGAGGCGGGGACGGCGACGGCGGCGGTGAGGCGAGCGGACAGGACCTGACGATCCTGATCGGCTCGTCCGGCGACGCCGAGACCACCGCGGTCACCGAGGCCGCCGAGGCGTGGGCCGAGGAGTCCGGCAACACCGTCGAGGTCGTCGCCGCGAACGACCTCGTGCAGCAGCTCGGCCAGGGCTTCTCGGGCAACAACCCGCCCGACCTGTTCTACATGCCCTGGGACCAGTTCCAGACCTACGCGGCGCAGGGCTTCATCGAGCCGTACGCCGAGGACCTCGAGAACGCCGACGACTTCCTGCCGGCGCTGCGCGAGCAGTTCAGCTACGAGGACCAGTTCTACTGCGCGCCGAAGGACTTCTCGACGCTCGCTCTGCAGATCAACACGGCCGCGTGGGAGGCCGCCGGCCTCACGGACGCCGACGTGCCGACCGACTGGGACGGCCTCCAGGCGGTGGCGGAGCAGCTCACGACCGGCGAGCAGGTCGGGCTCTCGATGGGCCGTGAATACCAGCGCATCGGCGCGTTCATGGGACAGGCGGGCGGCGGCGTCTACGCGGACGGCGAAGTGACCGCCGACTCCCCGGAGAACGCCGAGGCGCTGGAGTACCTGCAGGGCATGATCGACGCGGGCGCGCTCGCGTACCCGCAGGACCTCGAGGCCGGCTGGGCCGGTGAGGCCTTCGGCCTGGGAACCGCCGCCATGGTGATCGAAGGTCCGTGGATCAACGGCGCGATGGTCAACGACTACCCGGACCGCGAGTTCATCAGCGTCGAACTGCCCGAGGGCCCCGGCGGTCCGTCGACGTTCGCGTTCAGCAACTGCTGGGGCATCCCGGCCGGTTCCGAGACGCGCGACGCTGCGGTCGACCTCGTCGAGTACTTCACGGCCGACGAGCAGCAGCTGGCGTTCGCCGAGGCGTTCGGCGTGATCCCGTCGACCGAGTCGGGCTCCGCCGCGTACGCCGAGCAGTTCCCGGAGAACGAGGCCTTCGTGGCCGGCGTCGAGTACGCGCAGAGCCCGGTGGCCTTCGCGGGCGCCGCCGCGGCGGTGGCGGACTTCAACTCGTCGCTCGAGACGCAGGGGCTCGCCGACCCGGCGGCCGTGCTCGGGCCGTTCCAGGAGAACCTCCAGGCCGCCGCCGACGAGGCGAACGGCTGATCATGACCGGCACCGCGTCCGGGTCTCGTCGCGGCGGAGGCATCCGCCGCGGCGAGGCCCGCGCGGGCTGGCTCTTCGTCACGCCCGCCGTCGTCATCGTGGTGGTGTTCCTCGCCGTCCCGATCCTGCTCGCCCTCTGGGTGAGCTTCAGCGACTGGAACGGCTTCCGGTCGCCGCTCAACCCGAACGTGAACTTCGTCGGCCTCGAGAACTACGCCGCGATCACCACGGAGCCGGGGCTCGACCAGCAGAACTTCGGCCGGGCCGTGCGCAACAACCTCTGGTACGTCGTCTTCGTGGTGCCGCTGCAGACGATCGTGGCGCTCCTGCTCGCGGTGCAGGTCAACCGCGCGGCGCTGCGCGGGCGCGGCTTCTTCCGCACCGCGTTCTACTTCCCGTCGGTCACGTCGACCGTGGCGATCGTGATCGTCTTCCAGTTCCTGTTCACCGCGTCGGGCGCGATCAACGCCGTGCTCGGCTTCTTCGGCATCAGCGGACCCAACTGGCTGAACGACGCGAGCGGCGTGTTCCACAACGTGCTCGCCGTCTTCGGCGTCACCAGTCCGCCGGAGGCGCTGGCCCAGGACGGACCGCTCGGCGTCACCTGGTGGGAGTGGCTCGCCGGTCCGTCCGTCGCGATGAGCACGCTGATCATGCTCGCGATCTTCACGACCTCCGGAACCTTCATGCTCCTGTTCCTCGCCGGACTGCAGGCCATCGGCGGCGAGATCGACGAGGCCGCGCGGATGGACGGCGCCGGCCCCGTCCGCACCTTCTTCTCGGTCACCGTTCCCATGCTCCGGCCGACGCTGTTCACCGTGCTCACGCTCGGGCTCATCGGCTCGTGGCAGGTGTTCGACCAGATCTACGTGCTCGGCGGGTCCACCGCCGGCGGAACCATCAAGACGCCCGCGTTCCTGGCCTACGAGACGTCGTTCGACGAGCTCAAGTGGGGGCAGGGCGCCGCGATCGCGTTCATCCTGTTCGTCTTCATCATCGTGCTCACGCTCCTCCAACGCTGGTGGCTGCGCGAGCGCGACCCCAAGGAACCGAAGCGGCGCGGACCGGCTCGCGGCGGTGCCCCGGGAGGCCGCGACGAGCCCGACGTCTCCTCGGCGGTGGTCGGCGCCGACCCGACCGATCGGGCGCTCCTCACCGGCGCGGACGCGTCGGACGAGACGGGCCGCACGACACGCGACGGGAGCCGGCCATGAGCGACCTCAGCACGAGATCCGTGGTCACCGAGGGCGCCGGCGCGTCAGCCGCCCGGCCGGCCCGACGGCGGCGCGGCACCCCGGCCAAGGTGCGGGCGGGACTGTGGACGAGCTACCTGATCCTCATCGGCCTGGCGCTCATCTACATCTACCCGTTCATCCTCTCGGTCGCGGGGAGCTTCAAGACCGACGCGGATGCCACGCAGAACGGCCTCTCGCTCATGCCCGAGACGGTCACGTTCGCGGCGTACGAGCGGCTGTTCTCCGACTCGCCGTTCCCGCTGTGGTTCGGCAACACGCTGCTCGTCACCGTGATCGTCACGATCGGGCGCGTGTTCTTCGACTCCCTCGCGGGGTACGCGCTGTCGCGGCTGCAGTTCCGGGGACGCGCGTTCGTGTTCCTGTTCTTCATCGGCGTGCTCGCGGTGCCGGGCGTGGTGCTGCTGATCCCGCGGTTCCTGATCCTGCAGCAGCTCGGCCTGTACGACTCGTACGCGGGCATGATCATCCCGCTGCTGTCCACGGCTGCCGGGGTGTTCATCATGAAGCAGTTCTTCGACTCGATCCCCGTGTCGATCGAGGAGGCGGCGCGCATCGACGGCGCCGGGCAGTTCCGCAGGTTCTGGTCGGTCGTGCTGCCGATGGCGCGTCCGGCCCTGGTCACGCTCATCATCCTGAGCTTCCAGGGCTCGTGGAACGAGTTGCAGCACTTCATCGTGTCGCGGCAGAGCCCCGAGCTGAACACGCTCACGACGGGTGTCGCGTCGCTCGTCTCGGGACAGCTCGGCTCGGGCAACCAGTTCCCGCTGCAGCTCGCGGCGGCCGTGCTCATGACGATCCCCGTCGCGGTGCTGTTCTTCATCTTCCAGCGCCGGATCATGAACACGACGGCGGGCGCCGAGAAGGGCTGACCGACCCCGGTGCAGGGGCGGGGGCGGATGCCGCGGCGAGCACGCTGCGGCATCCGCCCCTCGTTCGTCAGCCCTGCTCGGCGCGCCGTCGCCGGATCGTCGAGTCAGCGTGCGGGCACGCCTCGTCGAGTGCCGCCTGGACCTCCGGCTCGAGCACCATGTCGCCCGGCGACGGGAACCAGACGAACTCGGGCCACTTCGACACCCACTCCTCGCGGCTCGGCGGCGGTGGGTTGTCGTAGCCGTTCGCCGCGTAGCAGGGCGCGGTGAACTCGGTCAGGTAGTCGAAGATCCAGCCGAGTTCGGCGTCGTTCGGGCCGCCCGAGACCACGCGGACCGGATGCGCCGCGTCGCAGGCGTACCCGGCGACGGCCTGTGCCTCGGTCTCCGGCAGCGGATGCACGCTCAGCACCGGGCCGCTCTGGTCGGCGCTTCCGTACCCGCGCTCGACGGGCACGCCGGCGGCCTCGAGGCACGCGGTCATGACCTCGACCCGCTGGTCGTCGGTGAGGTAGCCCTCGAACGGATCGGCCGGCCGGACCGCGTCCGGCCACGTCTGGAGGAGACAGGACCAGCTCTGGTCGGCCGCCTCGAGCCGCTTCGCCTCCGACTCGGCCTCGGAGAGCGGCGGGTCGGGTTCGGGCACCGGCCCGAGGTCGGGCATCGGGATGGTGACGGCGAGCGGGGTCGGCTGTGGCAGTGCCAGACGAACTGGCCGGGATGGTCGAACCGTGCGCGCACGCGCGTGACCTCGCCCGGGTAGGCGATGACCGTGTCCTTGAACCCGGTCTCCCAGGGTTCCGGCGGCCGGATGTTCCCGTCGGGCTGCACGGGCTGCGCGACCTCGTCGCCGTCGAGCACCAGCCCCTCGCGGTCCACGACCTCGAACGCGACCTCGTGGACGTGCATCGGGTGGGCGTCGCCCGTCGCGTTGACGAACTCCCACACCTCGACGGCGCCCACCTGCGGGTTCTCGGTGACCGCCTCGCCCCACATGCGCTCGACCCAGACGCCCCCCTGGATGTCGCCGAGCAGGGCCTCCACGGGCCCCTCGACGGGAAGGCCCGCGGCATCCACGCCCTCGCCCATCTTCTCGATGAGCGCGAGGGGACGCGTGGCGGTCTCGGCGGGCAGCGGCGTGATCGGCGGCAGCACGAGGAACTGCGGCGGGGTCGTCGGGTCGGGGGCCGCGGCCGGCACCACCCGGAACTGCATGACCTGCCCCGTCGAGTCCGGGTCTGAGACCGGGAAGTCGTCGCCGGGGATTCCCCCGCCGAACGGCTCGTCGGGACCGACGTTGGCGAGCACGTGGGAGCCGACGGGCACGTTCGTGAAGTCCACGACGAGGTCGGCCCGTTCCGCGAGCCCGAGGAGGACGCGGTTGCCGTGCGCCGCGGTGAGGTTCACCGGCGCAGCGAGGAACCCGCCCTCGTTGCCGATCTGCCAGACCTCGACGCCCGGGATGCCGCCGAAGTCTAGGATGAGGAAGCGCGACTGGCAGCCGTTGAGCACCCGGAACCGGTAGCGGCGCTGCTCGACCGCGTGGAACGGCCAGGTGCTGCCGTTCACGGTGAGCATGTTCCCGAAGAACTCGGGCTGCCAGATCGGCGAGAAGTCGCCCGCCGGGAGGTAGTCGCCGACGATGCCGTCGAAGAACGCGCGCGTATCGGGGTAGAACAGCTCGCCGTCGGCGTCGAACGAGCGATCCTGGATCGCGAGCGGGATCTCGAAGTACGTCTTGTTCGAGGGGAACCGGTCGCCCTCGATCGGCGCGGGCCCGGGAAGCACGGCGGTGGTTCCGGTCCGCGCATCGAGGACCGCCTTCTCGCCCTCGGGCCCGCCGCGCACGATGAAGAAGCCCGCCGGCCCGGCGTAGACGTTCAGGCGCGTCATCCCGAGCGCGTGGTCGTGGTACCAGAGCGTCGACTCGCGCTGGTCGTTCGGGTACTGGAAGACGGCGTACCCGGGGCCCCACGTGGCGCCGAACCCGTCGGCGGCCTTGCCGGCGAAGAAGTCGTACCAGGTGCCCTCGGTCGCGTACTCCACCGGGATGCCGCCGCCGTCGGGGAGGTACCAGGCCTCGGCGTAGCCGTCGCTCTCGTCGCCGACGCCGGCCGCGCCGTGCACGTGCGTGACGATCGGCACCGGGCCCGTGTACGGACCGGGTGTCGCCCCCGTGAAGGTCGGCCGGCTGTCGCGATGCGCCGTGCCGCCCGGCGGGTTCGCCCAGTGCAGCGTCGGATCGACGGGCAGGAGGTGCGGCAGGCATGTGCCGTCCGGGCCCACGAGGTCGTTGATCCACTTGATCCGGACGGGGCGGTTCCACGTCGTCTCGATCGTGAGGGACGGGGCGTGGTGGACGAGCAGGCCCCTCCTGCTCGCCGACGTCACGGCGCCGTAGCCCCACACCGTCGTCGCGGGGAGCGGCGGCGGCAGCACCTGCTGCGCGAACTGCCGCATCGAGATCTCGTAGTAGTCCACCGGCTTGCCGCCACGGCGTCGGATCGTCCCGGCGCGCGGCATGACCGGCGGCACCAGCAGCGGCGTGACGAATTTGGGCACCTCGGCGGGCGCGAGCGTCCCGCCGGGGATCTCCGCGAGCGCGACGCGCTCGCCGCCCGGCAGCAGGCTGTAGAGCATGAACCCGGCGCCCGCGGCGCCGGCTGCGGCGATGAACGCGCGACGGCTGATCGGGCGGCCCGTCGGGATGGACTCGGACATCGTCGTCCCTTCGTGTTCCCGTCGCCCTCCTCGGCGGACGGGGACGTGGGGACGGCGGGTGGCATGTTCTGGGGATCGGGTGGTCCCAGTGTCGTCCGTGAGCGGGGACGCCGGAGGGACCGAAGTCCCCCGCGACTCAGTGCACGTACTCGAGCAGGTCGGCGCCCACCTGCCGCATGCCGTCGAGCACCGCGAGGCGCGTGGCGAGCTGCGTGTCGGCGTAGTACATCGAGACGGCGTACGCGACGCTCGCGCGCGGCCCGCGCAGCACGCCGACCTCGCTGCGGACGCCCCCGTCGGTGCCCGTCTTGTTCATGAGCAGGAGCCCGTGGTCGGGCATCCGGTGCGCGAGCGGGTCGAGGCCGAACGCCGAAGCGACCATCGAGAGGTCGGCGTTGAGCGACAGCCACCCCACCACGCGCTGCGACACCTCGGGGCTCACGATCTCGCCGCGAGCGAGGGCGGCGAACAGCCACGTGAGCTCCTTCGCGGAGCCGATCGAGAGCTGCGGCGCGTCATCCGGACCGCGGTGGTCGCGCACCAGGTCGAGCAGCGCCGTGCGCGTGAGGCCGAGGGTCTCGGTGCGGGCGCGCACCGCCTCGAGCCCGATGTGGCGGATGAGGACGTTGGTCGCGAGGTTGTCGCTCGTCGCGCCGACGAGCGTGGCGAGGTCGGCCATGGGCAGCGACGGCGTCTGCAGGTGCTGCCAGATGCCGGAGTCGCCGACCGCGTCGCGGGGATCGCGATCGAGCACGGTGAACGCCTCGGCGCTCGTCGTGCCGAGACGCGTGGCGACCTCGACGAGCAGGAGCACCTTGCCGATGGACGCGGTGGGCATGACGACGTGGTCGTCGACCGAGAACAGCACGCGCCCCGTGGCGAGGTCCGTGGCGCGCGCCGACACCTGCACGCCCGCGATCGCGAGCTCGCCGAGCGCGTCGAAGCCGCGCGAGAAGTCCTCGATGTGCTCGTCGGTGCGGTGGCGACCACGTCGGAAGCCGGCGTGCCGAGCACGGCGCTCGGAACCCTGCGACGAGGTCACCACGGTGGCTGGACGGACTTCCTGTACGGGGCCGGGCGCTCCCCACCGCGGCATCGCGGTGCGCTCGACGGGATCGGACGGGGGCTGGGGCGGGTGCTACCAGATGCGGACGCGCTCGGCGGGGTCGAGCCAGAGCGCGTCGTCGGGAGTCACCTCGAAGCCAGTGTAGAACTCGTCGATGTTGCGCACGATCTGGTTGCAGCGGAATTCGTTCGGCGAGTGCGGGTCGATCGCGAGCAGGCGGATGACCTCCTCGTCGCGGCCCTTCATCTGCCACGCCTGCGCCCAGGAGAGGAAGAAGCGCTGCGCGCCCGTCATCCCGTCGACCACCGGCGGCTCGGCGCCGCCGAGCGAGAGCACGTAGGCCTTCCAGGCGATCGCGAGTCCGCCCAGGTCGCCGATGTTCTCGCCGATGGTGAGCGCGCCGTTCACGTGGTGCGGCGCGCCGCCCTCGCCCTCGGGCGCCCCGCCGTCGAGCTGCAGCGGCACGAGCACGTCGTACTGGTCGATGAGCGCCCGGGTGCGCTCCTCGAACGCGGCCCGGTCGGCCTCGGTCCACCAGTCGATGAGGCGCCCGTCGCCGTCGAAGCGCGACCCCTGGTCGTCGAACCCGTGGCCGATCTCGTGCCCGATGACGGCGCCGATCGCGCCGTAGTTCGCCGCGGCGTCGCGTGCGGCGTCGAAGAACGGGAACTGCAGGATCGCCGCCGGGAACACGATCTCGTTGAACCCGGGGTTGTAGTACGCGTTGATGGTCTGCGGGGTCATGAACCACTCGTCCCGGTCGATCGGGTCGCCGATCTTGCCGAGCTGCCGCTGGAACTCGAACTCGGCGGCCGCGCGGACGTTCGCGATGAGGTCGGCGGCATCGACCTCGAGCGTCGAGTAGTCGCGCCACTTCACCGGGTAGCCGATCTTCGGCGTGAACTTCTCGAGCTTGTCGAGCGCCTTCGCGCGCGTCTCCTCGCCCATCCAGTCGAGGCCGGCGATCGACTGCCGGTAGGCCTCGACGAGGTTCGCGACGAGCTCGTCCATCGCCTCCTTCGCGGCGGGCGGGAAGTGCCGCTCGACGTAGATGCGCCCGACGGCCTCGCCCATCGAGCCCTCGACGAACGAGACCGCCCGCTTCCACCGCTCGCGCAGCTCGGGCGTGCCCGTGAGCGTGCGGCCGTAGAAGTCGAAGTTCGCGTCGACGAAGTCCTTCGAGAGGTACGCGGCGCTCGACCGGATGACCTGCCACGCGAGCCAGTCGCGCCACGCCGGCAGCCGGTCGACGGTGAGCAGGCGGCCGACGCCCTCGAGGAAGCTCGGCTGGCGCACGACGAGCTCGTCGAAGGCGTGCGCGGGCACGCCCATGGCGTCGCGCCAGCGGTCGAGGTCGACGGATGCCGCGGCCGCGACGTCCGCCCACGGCATGAGGTTGTACGTCTTCTGCGAGTCGCGCGACTCCACGTTGGTCCAGTGGGTCGCCGCGATCTCGGCCTCGAGGTCGAAGACGCGCGCGGCCCGCGCCGCGACGTCGTCGAGCTTGGCGAGCCCGAACATCCGCTCGAGGTGGGCGCGGTACTTGTCGCGGATGGCGGCGAAGCGCTCCTCGCGGAAGTAGCTCTCGTCGGGCAGGCCGATGCCGCCCTGCTCGGCGAACACGAGGTAGCGCTCGGGGTCGCCCGGGTCGTTGTCGACGAACAGCTGCACGAACCCCGAGATGCCCTGGCGCTCCAGCCGCCCGACCGCCTCGAGCAGCTCGTCCACCGTGCCGGGCAGCGACGCCTCGACGAGCTGCGCGGCGATCGGGGTCGCGCCGAGCAGCTCCGCGTGCTCCTCGTTCATGAACGACGCGTAGAGGTCGCCCACCTTGCGCGCCTCGGTGCCCGGCTCGGCGCGCTGGGCCTCCTCGATGATCTCGCGGACGGCCCGCTCGGCCTCCTCGTAGAGCACGATGAAGCTGCCGTAGCGAGCCTTGTCGGCCGGGATCTCGGTGCGTTCGATCCACCTGCCGTTGACGTGCCGGAACAGGTCGTCCTGCGGACGCACCTGCGGGTCGAGCTCGTCGAGGATGATCCCGGAGGGCTTCGTCGCGTCGGTCATGCCTTCCACCCTAAGCGGGCCCGCCGCGTCGGACGGCGACACGGATGCCGCGGCATCCGCTCGACGCGTTCAGCGCAGCTGGGCGAACCCCTCGGCCTTGCGGGTGGGCCCGACGATGAGGATCATGTCGCCCTCGGCGAGGACCGTGTCGGCGTCGGCGTTGTGCCACTCGGCGCCCGGCTTCTTGTACGCGGCGACGGTCACGCCGAACTCCTTGCGAAGGCCGCTCTGCCCGAGGGGCACGCCGTGCAGCCGGGCGGGCGGGGCGGACTTCACGATCGCGTAGCCGGACTCGATCTCGATGTAGTCGAGCGCCGCGCCGCGGACGAGGTGGGCCACGCGCCTGCCCATCTCGGCCTCGGGCCGGATGACGTGGTGCACGCCCAGCTGCTCGAGGATGAGCGCGTGCTGCTCGGTGACCGCCTTGGCCCAGATCACGGGCGTCTTCATGCCGAGCAGCACCGAGCAGGTCAGGATGGAGGCGGTGAGGTCGGTGCCGATGGCGACGACCACGCGGTCGAACTCGTCGACGGCGAGCTGCGCCAGCGCCTCGGCCTTGGTCGAGTCCGCCCGCACGACCTGCGTGAGCTCGCCGTTCAGCGACTGGACGATCTCCTCGTCGGCGTCGATGCCGAGCACCTCGGTGCCGGCCCGCATGAGCTCGAGCGCGAGCGAGCTTCCGAACCGGCCGAGCCCGATGACCGCGACGGAGTCGGCCTCGGCGATGCGGCGGGACGTGTCGGCG
Organism: Agromyces sp. CCNWLW213; assembly: GCF_037199545.1. NCBI lineage: Bacteria > Bacillati > Actinomycetota > Actinomycetes > Micrococcales > Microbacteriaceae > Agromyces > Agromyces sp. CCNWLW213. The sequence goes on from NZ_JBBBDX010000004.1 coordinate 66,181, forward strand.
GCGCCGCCGCCGAAGATCGAGAACCTAGCCAATGGCGGGCCTTTCCTTGGGGAGCTGATAGAGGATGCGACGCTCGCGGAGCGCGATCGCCGAGCCGAGCGTGAGCGGGCCGATCCGGCCGAGGAACATCAGCAGCACGAGGACGACCTCGGCCGCGGGCGGCAGGTTCGCCGTGATGCCGGTCGAGAGGCCCACCGTCGCGAACGCCGAGATCGCCTCGAACACGACCACGTCGAACGTGAGTCCGGTGAGGTGCATCAGCAGGAGGGTCGCGGCCATCACGGCCCCCATCGCGACGAGCACCACGGTGATCGCCTGGCGATGCACCGCGCGGGACAGCCGCTTCCCGAAGATGTTCACGGCGCCCTCGCCCCGCAGCTCGGTGAGCAGGATGAAGTACAGCACCGCGAACGTGGTCACCTTGATGCCGCCGGCGGTCCCCGCCGGCCCGCCGCCGATGAACATCAACGCGTCCATCGCGACCCAGCTCTCGTCGTGCATGAGTCCGACGTCGACGCTGTTGAATCCCGCGGTCCTCGTCTGGACCGAGGCGAAGAACCCCGCGAGCAGCTTCGCCGCGGGATCGAGCGGACCGAACGTGTCGGGGTTGTCCCACTCGACGAACGTCAGGTAGGCCGTGCCGACGACGAGCAGCACGGCGGTGCCCCACAGCACGAGCCGGGTGTTCATGGACCAGTGCAGCGGGCGGGTGAACTCCTTGCGCAGCTGCATGATCACGGGGAACCCGAGGCCGCCGAGGACGATCGCCGCGCAGATCGGCAGGCAGATGAACGGGTCGGCGACGTAGCCCGTCAGGTTGTCGGAGTACAGGGCGAAGCCGGCGTTGTTGAACGAGGACACCGAGTGGAAGAGCGCGTGCCACGCGGCATCCGCAGGGCTGAGGTCGTACGAGAACAGGAGCCGCGGGAACAGGAACGCCCAGGTCGCCCCCTCGATCGCGAACGAGATCAGGACGATGCCGCGGACGAGCCCGCGCACGTCGTCGTACCCGACGGCCTTCGCCTCGGCCGCCGTGTTCAGGCGCGCCCGCACCGACAGCTTGCGTGCGAGCAGCAGGCCGATGAGCGAGGCGAAGATCATGATGCCGAGGCCGCCGAGCTGGATGAGCAGGAGGATGACGACGTGACCCAGCGGCGTCCAGTGGAGCTCGGTGTCGACGACCGTGAGGCCGGTCACGCACACGGCGCTCGTGGCGGTGAACAGCGCATCGACGAAGCTCGTGCCGCCGGGCGCGCGGGTCATCGGCGGCAGCCACAGCAGCAGGGCGCCGCCGATCACGGCCGCGGCGAATCCCGCGACCACCGCCTGCGCGGGATGGAGGCGGAATCCGCGTCGGACCCCGAGCCGTCGCGGGAGCCGCGCCGTCTGCCGAATGCTCACCGATCGATTCCAGCCCGGAGCGGGCGTGGCCGGTGTCAGGGCGATGTCAGGATGCCGCGCCCGGCCGTTCGGATTCCGTTAGGACCGACGTCACGGGTCGAACCGGTAGCCCATCCCGGGTTCCGTGACGATGTGGCGCGGCTCCGACGGCACGGGCTCGAGCTTGCGCCGGAGCTGGGCGATGTAGAGCCGCAGGTAGCCGCCGTCGTTCGCGTGGTACGGCCCCCACACCTCGCCGAGGAGCATCTGGCGGGTCATCAGGCGCCCCGGGTTGCGCAGCAGCAGCTCGAGCAGGCGCCACTCGGTGGGCGTCAGCCGCACGGCGCTCGGGGCGCCCTCCGCCGTGCGCACCGTGCGGGCGGCGAGGTCGACCACGAGGTCGCCGACCCGGACGGATGCCGCATCCTCCTCGCCGGTCGGCCGTCGCGACCGGGCGCGGATCCTCGCGAGGAGCTCGTCCATCGCGAAGGGCTTCGTGACGTAGTCGTCGGCGCCCGCGTCGAGCGCCCGGACCTTCTCGGTCGAGTCGGTGCGGCCCGACAGCACCAGGATCGGCACGCTCGACCACGAGCGGACGGCGCGGATGACGTCGATGCCCTCGACGCGCGGCATGCCGAGGTCGAGCACGATGAGGTCGGGGTGGCCCGAGGCCGCGAGGTCGATCGCCTCCGCGCCGTCACGGGCCTGCAGCACCTCGTAGCCGCGTGCGGTGAGCGTGATGCGGAGCGCGCGCTGGAGCTGGTCGTCGTCGTCGACCAACAGGATCCTCATGCCGCCTCCTCCGTCGAGGGGAGGGCGATCACCATGGTCACGCCGCCGCCCGGGGTGTCCTCGACCTCCAGTGTGCCGCCCATCCCCTCGACGAAGCCCTTGGCGATCGCGAGGCCGAGGCCGAGGCCCGTGTCGTTGTCGGTGTCGCCGAGCCGCTGGAACGGCGTGAACACCTCGTCGCGGCGCTCGGCCGGGATGCCCGGACCGCGGTCCAGGATCCGGAGCTGCACGGACCCGCGGAAGCCGCTCGCGGCGACGCGGACCCGCTCGCCGCGGGGCGAGTAGCGCAGCGCGTTCGCGAGCAGGTTCACCGTCACGCGCTGCAGCAGCACGGCGTCGGCCAGGACCGCCGGCGTCCCCTCGGGCAGGTCGAGCTCGACCTCCGACGGACCCGCCTGCAGCTCCTCGAGCGCCGGGAACACGACGTCGGCGAGCTCGGTGCGGGCGAGCGTCACCCCGAGCGCGCCCGCCTGGACGCGGCTCACGTCGAGCAGGTCGGTGACGAGGGCCGCGAGCGAGTCGAGGCTCTCCTTCGCGGTCTCGAGCAGCTCGCGGCGCTGGGCCGGCGTGAGCTCCACGTCCTCCGCCCGAAGGGCGCTGACGGCCGCGTTCGCGGCGGTGAGCGGGCGCCGCAGGTCGTGCCCGACGGCCGCGAGCACGGCGGTGCGCACCCGGTCGGTCTCGGCGAGCGAGTCGGCCGCCGACGCGGCCGACGCGAGCGCGCCCTGCTCGAGCGCGGCGTCCAGTTGCGTCGCGATGACCCCGAGGAGGCGCCGCTCGGACGCCTCGAGCTCGCGGCCGTGCAGCTCGAGCACGCCGCTCGTACCGATCGGGATCGTGACGTGCCGGTCATCGCGCGTCGGCTCGCCGTCGGCGACGCGCACGCGGCCGTCGACGAACAGCCGCACGCCCGCGAGGCCGAACGCCTCGCGGGTCCTCGTGACCATCGCCTGCAACGCGTCCTCACCGCGGATGACGCTGCCGGAGATCGCCGCGAGCAGCTCGGACTCCGCGGCCGACCGCCGCGCCTCCCTGGTGCGACGCGCCGCCTGGTCGACCACGTAGCTCACGAGCAGCGCGTTCACGACGTAGAACACGAGCGCGAGGAGCTGCCGCGGCTGCCCGATCGAGAACGTGTACCGGGGTTCGATGAACAGGAAGTTCAGCGTGATGCCCGAGAGCACGGCCGCGAACAGGCCCGGCCAGAGCCCGCCGACGAGCGCCACGATGATCACGAGCAGCTGGTACGCGAGCACGTCGCTCGTGATGGACGCCTCGGAGCGGAGGCCCCAGAGGATCCAGCTGAGCAGCGGGCCTGCGACGAGCGCGACCGCGAAGCCCGCGAGGCGGCGCCGGCGGCTGAGCGCCCCGCCCAGGCGGGGCAGCGAGAAGCCCGACCCGGCGGCGGCGTGGGTCACGATGTGCACGTCGATGTCGCCCGACTCGCGGATCACCGTCGCGCCGATCCCGGGACCCGTGAACGCGGCCGCGAGGCGCGAGCGGCGGCTCACGCCGATCACGAGTTGCGTGGCATCCGACGCGCGCGCGAAGTCGACGAGCGCGCGCGGGACGTCCTCGCCGACGACCTCGTGGAAGGTGCCGTCGAGGCGCTCCACGAGCGTGCGCTGCCGGTCGAGGGCGTCCGGATGCGGCTCGTGCCGTCCGCCGGCGCTCGTGACGTGCACCGCGAGGAGCTCGCCGCCCGACGAGCGCGACGCGATCCGCGCGCCACGGCGGAGCAGCGTCTCGCCCTCCGGACCGCCGGTGAGCGCGACCACGACGCGCTCGCGCGCCTCCCACCGGCGATCGATGCCGTGCTCGGCGCGGTACGCGCGGAGCGCCTGGTCGACCTCGTCGGCGAGCCACAGCAGCGTGAGCTCGCGCAGGGCGGTCAGGTTGCCGAGCCGGAAGTAGTGCGACAGGGCCGCGTCGACGCGCTCGGCCGGGTAGACCGATCCGCTCGCGAGGCGGTCCCGCAGCGCCTGCGGAGCCAGGTCGACCACCTCGACCTGGTCGGCGCCGCGGAGGACCGCGTCGGGAACCGTCTCGCCCTGGGGCGCGCCGGTGATGTCCGCGACGACGTCGCCCAGCGACTCGATGTGCGACGTTCCCACCGTGGAGACGACGTCGATCCCGGCGGCGAGGAGCTCCTCGACGTCCTGCCATCGCCTGGGATGCCGCGCTCCGGGCGGGTTCGCGTGCGCGAGCTCGTCGACGAGCGCGACCTGCGGCCGCCGCGCCAGGAGGGCCTCCAGGTCGAGCTCGCGCGAGTCGGCACGGCCCGGATGCGCGCGCGGCGGCACGACCTCGAGGCCGTCGAGCAACGCGGCCGTCGCGGCGCGGCCGTGCGTCTCGACCGCGCCCACCACGACATCCTGCCCCTCGTCGCGGAGGCGGCGTCCCTCCTCGAGCATCGCGGAGGTCGTGCCGACGCCCGGGGCGGCGCCGAGCAGCACGCGAAGCCGGCCCCGTCTCATGCACGCCAGTCTCGCACCGGCACCCGGTCCGTCGCCCCGTTCGCCAGGCATCCGAACGGATCCCTAACGCCGCGCACGGCCGTCGCGGCGGATCCCGTTCGGTGCGAGGATCGACCCATCATGAACACGCTGCTCAACATCATCTGGTTCGTGCTCGCCGGAATCTGGCTCTGGATCGGGTACATGCTGGCGGGGGTGCTCATGTGCATCCTCATCGTCACCATCCCGTGGGGCCTCGCGTCGTTCCGCATCGGCAACTACGCCGTCTGGCCGTTCGGGCGCGAGGTGGTCTCGAACCCGCGCTCCGGCACGTGGTCGTTCCTCGGCAACGTGATCTGGGTGATCCTCGCCGGATGGTGGCTCGCGCTCGAGCACCTCATCACGGGCGTCATCATGTGCCTCACGATCATCGGCATCCCGCTGGGCATCGCGAACTTCAAGCTCATCGCGGTGTCGCTCGCGCCGCTCGGCAAGGAGATCGTCGACTCGAGGTGAGGATGACGCGCGCCGGCCGCGTCGGCGGCCGCGCGTAGGCTCGATCCGCCATGAGCTCCTCCCCCGCCTCCGCACCGGCGGTCGCGCGCCGCGTCGTCGACCGCGACATCCTGCGCCTCGCCGTGCCCGCGCTCGGCGCGCTCGTCGCCGAGCCGCTGTTCCTGCTCGCCGACACGGCCATGGTCGGCCACCTCGGCGCGACGCCGCTGGCGGGGCTCGGGCTCGCGAGCGCGGTGCTGCAGACGATCGTCGGGCTCATGGTGTTCCTCGCCTACGCCACGACCCCCTCGGTCGCCCGGCGGCTCGGGGCCGGCGACGAGCGCGCCGCCGTGGCATCCGGCATCGACGGGCTGTGGCTCGCGCTCGGACTCGGCGCACTGCTCGCGCTCGGCGGCTGGGCCGCCGCGCCCTGGCTCGCCGGCGCCTTCGGAGCCTCGGCGGCCGTCACCGCCGAGGCGATCGTGTACCTCTCGATCTCGATGATCGGACTGCCCGCGATGCTCGTGGTCTTCGCCGCGACCGGCCTCCTCCGCGGGCTGCAGGACACGCGCACCCCGCTCTACGTCGCCGGGCTCGGCTTCGGGGCCAACATCGTGCTCAACGCGGTCTTCATCTACGGCCTCGGGCTCGGCATCGCCGGGTCGGCGATCGGCACGGTGATCGCGCAGTGGGGCATGGTGGCGGTCTACCTCGTGGTCGTCGCCCGGCACGCGCGACGGGCAGGGGCGAGCCCGTGGCCGCATCACGCGGGCGTGCTGCGCGGGGCCGCCTCGGGCGGGTGGCTGTTCCTGCGCACCGTCAGCCTGCGCGCGGCGCTGCTCGTCGCGACGTGGTCGGCGACGGCGCTGGGATCCGACGAGCTGGCGGCGTTCCAGGTCACGATGACCCTCTACGCGACGCTCGCGTTCGCGCTCGACGCGCTCGCGATCGCCGCGCAGGCGCTCGTCGGCAAGGGCCTCGGTGCCGGCGACGTCGCGCAGGTGCGCGCGGTGCTGCGGCGCTGCATCGAGTGGGGCGTCGGGGCGGGCGTCGTGCTCGGCGCGCTCCTCGCCGCCGGAGCCTGGGCGCTCCCGGTGCTGTTCACCTCGTCCGTGGAGGTGCGCGACCTGCTGCCGCTGTCGCTCGTCGTGCTCGGCGTCTCGACCCCGCTCGCCGGCCTCGTCTTCGTGCTCGACGGGGTGCTCATCGGCGCGGGCGACGCCCGCTACCTCGCGTGGACGGGCCTCGTGAACCTCGCCGCGTACGCCCCGATCGCGCTGGCCGTCGTGTGGTGGGCGAGCGGCGGGGCGGATGACGCGGACGCGCCGGTCGCGGCACCCGTCGCCCTCGCCTTCGTGACCGGCGCCTTCGTCATCGCGTACCTCGCGGCGCGCGCCGTGACCCTCTCGCTGCGGGCGCGCGGGCGCGCGTGGATGATCACCGGGGCTCCGGCCTGAGGCCGGCACGGTCGCGTGCGCGCCCCTGGGCGGGCGGTGTCGGGACCCCGTGCCGGAGTGACCAACGGCCCTCCGGTCGGACGGGCCCGGCGAGTACGCTCGGCCGGGCGCTCCCGCTCGGACGCGGGGGCCGGGAGGGGCCGACCATGCATCCCGCATCCGTACGCCGACTCACCGTGGCAGCGGTCGGCACCACCGTGCTCGCCACGCTCACCGCGTGCTCGCCGTTCGTGACCGCGGGCGACACGCGGACCGAGGACCGCGACATCGACGACGCCTCGTCGGTCGAACTCCGCACGGGCGGCGACGTCGACATCCGCCTCGGGGACGAGCCGGCGCTCACCGTCACGGGCGGCGAGAACGTCCTCGAGCGGCTCGTCACCGAGGTCGACGACGGACGGCTCGTCATCGCGGTCCGCCGCGGCCCGCTGATCATCGGCGAGCGAGGCCTGCAGATCGACCTCACCGTGACGTCGCTCGAGTCGGTGGCCATCGACGGATCGGGCGACGTGACGGCGGAGTTCGGCGACGCCGAGGAGGTCACGGTCGACATCGGCGGGTCGGGCGAGATCGAGGCGGGCGACCTCGACGCCCGGTCCGTGCGCGCGTCGATCAGCGGATCCGGCACCATCGAGGTGTCCGGCCGGACCGACGCGCTCGTCGTCGACGTCAGCGGCTCGGGCGACGTCGAGGCCGATGAGCTCGAGGCGTCGACCGCGCAGGTCGTGCTCTCGGGCTCGGGCAACGTGGCCGTGAACGCCTCCGACGAGCTCGACGTCACGCTGTCCGGCAGCGGCGACGTGCGCTACTCGGGCCGGCCGGAGGTGCGCAGCAGCGTCTCGGGCTCGGGCGAGGTCGCGCCCGACTAGCGGCGGCCCGTCGTCCCCCGAGGCGCGGCGTCGGCGTCCTCTCATCGCCGGCGAGCGGGCCGGCAGGGCCGACGCGGGCGGCAGCCCATCGGCGCGCTCTCAGCCACGCCGCCTCAGCGGCGCGGCGGCGCCGTCGTGTCGCCGACGTGCAGCGTGCTCGTGAAGGCGGTGCCCGCGGCATCCTCGCCCGACAGCATCTGCACGATCGCGTCGCCGGCGGCCCGGCCCTTCGCCACCGACGGCTGCACGAGCGTCGTCAGGTCGTGCTGCAGCCCGTCCACGCGGATGCCGTCGAAGCCGACGACGCTGAGGTCGTCCGGCACGGAGAGCCCGAGTTCCTCGGCTGCCTGGATGACGCCCGCCGCGAGCAGGTCGGACTGGGCGACGATCGCGGTCGGCCGGGTCGCGGCATCCGCCAGCAGGGCGCGTGCGGCCTCGAGTCCCTCCTCGATCGAGCTCGCCCCGGCCACGTGGGCGCGGAGGCCGGGGTACACGTCGCGCGCACCGCGCAGGCGCTCGAGCGACGTGTCGACCGTCGCGGCCGCCTCGATCTCGGGCGTGAGCGGGCCGCGCACGCGGGTCGGCTCGAACGGCAGGGTCACGGTCGCCACGTCGGTGTGGCCGAGCTCGCGCAGGTGCTCGGCGCCGAGCCGGGTGGCCTCGCGGTTGTCGATGGTGATCTCGGGCACGCCGCCGCCCGGCGCGCCCTCGATGGCGACGATCGGGATGCCGCGGCGCTGGAGCCGCTCGGTCTGCCGATGGAACTTCGGACTGCAGCCGATCAGCACGACCGCGTCGAGCGGGGCGGTGTCGAGGCTGACCGGGGCGTCGGGGTCGCCGGAGTCGGTGAGCAGCAGCAGCGCCGCGCCGAGCGGCGCGATGCCCTCGGTGAGGCCGTCGAGGGTCTGGATCTTGACGGGGTCGAGGAAGGCCGCGCGCACGCGCTCCTCGAGCACCACGCCCACGATGCCCGAGCGGCCGCGGCGGAGCGAGCGCGCCCGGGGGTCGGGACCGGCGTAGCCGAGCTCGGATGCCGCCGCGAGGACGCGCTCCTTCGTGGCATCGGACACCGGGCCGGAGCCGCTGAAGGCGAGCGACGCCGTCGAGGCGGACACCCCCGCGAGCGCCGCGACGTCGGCGAGCGTCACGCGCGGATTGGCGGCGGTCGGCGCACTGGAGTCGGTCTTCACACCACGATTGTACGGTCGAATCGATTCGAGTCGGGCGAAGCACTGCCGGAGGTGCCGTTCTCGCCGGGTGCGCGGCACTCCGACCCGGCGGAGACGGCATCCCGACGGGGCCGGGCTCAGGCGGGGGCCGCCGCGAGCACGGCGTCGCGCGCCTCGGCGAACGCGGCGACGCACCGGCGGATCTCCTCCTCGCTGTGCGCGGCCGAGAGCTGCACGCGGATGCGCGCGCGCCCCTTCGGCACGACCGGGTACGAGAACGCCGTGACGTACACGCCCCGCTCGGCGAGCGCCGCCGCGATCCGCGCGGTGAGCGCCGCGTCCCCGAACATCACGGGCACGATCGGGTGCTCGCCGGGCAGCAGCTCGAAGCCGGCCTCCGTCATCAGCTCACGGAAGAGCGCCGCATTCGCCACCAGCCGCTGCCGCAGCTCGCCCGACTCGGCGACGAGGCGGAGCGCCTCGAGCGTGCCCGCGACGATCATCGGCGCGAGCGTGTTCGAGAAGAGGTAGGGCCGCGCGCGCTGGCGCAGCAGGTCGACGATCTCCTGCCGGGCCGCGACGTAGCCGCCGGATGCCCCGCCGAGCGCCTTGCCGAACGTGCCGGTGGTGATGTCGACGCGGCCCTCGACGCCGCACAGCTCGGGAGTGCCGCGCCCGTTCGAGCCGACGAACCCGACGGCGTGCGAGTCGTCGACGAACACGAGCGCCTCGTACCGGTCGGCCAGGTCGCAGATCTCGCGGAGCGGGGCGATGTACCCGTCCATCGAGAAGACGCCGTCGGTGACGATCACCCGGCGCCGCGCGCCCGACGCGGCGACGAGCTGCGCCTCGAGGTCGGCCAGGTCGCGGTTCCGGTACCGGTACCGCTGCGCCTTCGACAGCCGGATGCCGTCGATGATCGACGCGTGGTTGAGCTCGTCGGAGATGATCGCGTCCTCCGGCCCGAAGAGCACCTCGAAGACGCCGCCGTTCGCGTCGAAGCACGACGAGAACAGGATCGTGTCGTCGTAGCCGAGGAACTCGGAGACGCGCCGCTCGAGTTCGAGGTGCAGCTCCTGCGTGCCGCAGATGAAGCGCACGCTCGCCATGCCGTAGCCCCACTCGTCGAGGCCGCGGTGCGCCGCGGCGACGATCCGCGGGTCGTTCGCGAGCCCGAGGTAGTTGTTCGCGCAGAAGTTGAGCTCCTGGCGGCCTGCGACCTCGATCTCGGCCGACTGCGGGCCGCGGATGCCGCGTTCGCGCTTGGTCAGCCCCGCGGCCTCGATCTCGTCGAGCTCGGCGCGCAACTGCGCCCTCACGGTTCCGTACATGCTCAGACCTCCGTCCAGTCGAGGATGACCTTGCCGGCTCCGCCCGACGCGGCGGCGTCGAACGCGGCGCGCCAGTCGCGTGCCGGGTAGCGGTCGCTGATGATGGATGCCACGCGCCCGCGCAGCTCGCCGCTGGTCTGCAGCATGGCGCTCATCGAGTTCCACGTCTCGAACATCTCGCGGCCGTAGATGCCCTTCAGCGTCAGCATGTGCGTCACGACCTTGCCCCAGTCGATCGCGAACGGCTCGCTCGGCAGGCCCAGCAGCGCGATGCGGCCGCCGTGGTTCATGTTGTCGATCATCTCGGGCAGCGCCTTCGCGGAGCCCGACATCTCGAAGCCGACGTCGAAGCCCTCGCGCATGCCCAGGCGCGGCTGCACGTCGCGGATGCGCTCGCGCGACACGTCGACCGTGGCATCCGCGCCCATGCGCATCGCGAGCTCGAGCCGGGCGGGCGAGACGTCGGAGGCGACGATGAAGCGAGCGCCGACGTGGCGGGCGACGGCGATCGACATGAGCCCGATGGGCCCGCAGCCGGTGACGAGCACGTCCTCGCCGACGACCGAGTACGTCAGGGCCGTGTGCACGGCGTTGCCGAACGGGTCGAAGATCGCGCCCACCTCGGGCGCGACATCCGCGTGGTGCACCCAGACGTTCTCGCCCGGGATGACGACGTACTCGGCGAACGCGCCGTCGCGGTGCAGGCCCAGGCCCTTGGTGCGGATGCACATCTGCCGGCGCCCGGCGCGGCAGTTGCGGCACATGCCGCACACGATGTGCCCCTCGCCCGAGACGCGGTCGCCGACCGCGACGTCGTGCACGAGTTCGCCGACCTCGACGACCTCGCCGTAGAACTCGTGGCCGGCGATGAGCGGCGTGCGGATCTCGGACGAGCACCAGTCGTCCCACTGGTCGATGTGCAGGTCGGTGCCGCAGATACCCGTGCGCAGCACCCGGATCTTGACGTCGGCCGGGCCGGGTTCTGGCTCGGGGCGGTCGACGAACTCGAATCCCGCGCCGGGCGCGGACTTGTACAGGGCCTTCATCGGCGGTGCCTTCTGCGTACGGGCGCCCGCGGGGTGGGCCGGCGCCGGCTTCGTGCGCCGAGGGTCACGGCGCATCGTCGAGGTGACCCGCCCATCGTAGTCGCGGGCAGCGGGCGGATGCCGCGGAGCCCCTGCCGCGGAGCCGCTGCCGCGGAGGCTGGACGAGGACGGCAGCGGTGCGGGCCGCCGTCCTCGATTGGGCTGATCCTCACATGGGGAGCGCTTCCTCCGCCAGTCCCCCTTTCCTCCGACTTGACGGATGGCGCGAGGGGTGGGCGCGGGCCTGGGCCGGACCAGGACCGTGCTCGTCTTTACGGCACGTAAGTGCCGTATCGTTGGCGGTCTTTCAAGGAATTCGAGCCCGCGCGACCCAGGGATGCGAAACCTATGCTGGCGCAACCCTGCTCCGCTCCGGCAGACTCTCTCCCGTGCGCCGGCAACGTCGCCGGGCACGCACGGGAAGGGGAATCGCTTGTCCAGAACACCACGCGCCCGCCTCACGCTGGGCGGTGCGACCGCTGCCGCCCTCGTCGGCGGGCTCATCCTCACCGGAACGACGACCGGCCCGGTCGAGGCGGCCGGGAAGGGCTCGCCCGACATCTCGTCGGCGCTCGACATGGTCCTCTCCGACGCGCGACTCGACGGGGCGGTGGTGGCCGCCCAGGTCCGCGACGCGGCGACGGGCGAGGTGCTCTACACCCGCAACGCCGGCACCAGGCTCGTCGCGGCCTCGACGACGAAGCTGTTCTCATCGGCAGCGGCGGTCGGCCTGCTCGGCTCGGACCACCGCTTCACGACCGACGTCCTCGCGAGCGGCGACGTCGTGGACGGCGTGCTCGCGGGCGACCTCGTGCTGCGCGGCGGGGGCGACCCCACGACCCTGGCCGCGGACTACGAGGCGCTGGCCGCGGAGGTCGCGGCGAGCGGCATCCGAACCGTCAGCGGCGACCTGGTGGCCGACGACTCGTACTTCGACGACGTGCCGTACGGGCTCGGCTGGGCGTGGGACGACGAGCCGTACTACTACAACGCCGCGACCTCGGCGCTCACCGTCGCGCCCGACACCGACTACGACTCGGGCACCGTCATCGTGCGCGCCGCACCCGGGCCGAACGTCGGCGACCCGGTCGTCGTCGGGCTGACCCCGAGCACCGGCGTCCTCGACATCGAGGTGCGGGCCACGACGGGCGCCTCCGGATCGGCCGACACTCTCGCGATCGAGCGCGTGCACGCGTCCGACACGGTGCTCGTCACGGGCAGCGTCCCGCTCCGCGGCTCGGCGACGAGCGAGTGGGTGACGGTCGCCGATCCCACCGAGTACGCCACCGACGTGTTCGCGCGCGCGCTCGAGGACGCGGGTGTCGCGATCGAGGGCGAGCGGCTCGAGGGCGCGACGCCGGACGGCGCGCGCTCGGTCGCCGCGCACGAGTCGATGACCGTGGGCGAACTGCTCACGCCGTTCCTCAAGCTGTCGAACAACCTGCACGCGGAAGCGCTCGTCAAGGCGGTCGGCGCCGAGCGCGCGGGCGCGGGCACCTGGCAGGCGGGCCTCGCGGAGATGCGGACCTGGCTGGGCGGGCAGGGCGTCGACACGGCCGGCATGCGACTCGTCGACGGGTCGGGACTCTCGCGGATGGCGGGCATCCGCGCGGACGACCTGAACGACCTCCTGGTCGGCGTGGGCGACGAGCCGTGGTTCGACACGTGGTACGCCGCACTGCCCGTGGCGGGGGAGTCCGACCGCCTGGTGGGCGGGACCCTGCGCAGCCGCATGCTGAAGTCGGCGGCGGCCGGCAACGTGCACGCCAAGACGGGATCGCTGACGGGCGTCAGCGCGCTCTCGGGATACGTGTCGAACCGCGACGGGCGCGAGCTGGCGTTCACGATCATCACCAACCAGAACCTCGTGAGCGTGCGCCCCATCGAGGACGCCTTCGCGATCAGCCTCGCGGACTGGTCCGCCTCGACGAAGCCCACGGCAGCGGCTCCGAAGGCCGAGCCGCGACGGCACGAGGAGGCGGCCGAGCGGGCGCACCTCGAGTGCAGCTGGGCCAGGGCCTGCTAGGCCGTCGACGCCGTCGACGCCGTCGCGCGTTCGGGCCGGTCCGGAATGGGCCGGCCCGAACGCGCTTGCGACGAGGACGACCCGTCGCTATCGTGGTCGAATCGATTCGAGTCGAATCGATTCGACCCGCCCACTTCGACGACGAGGCAGTAATGTCGCACCAGCCGGACACCGGAGCCGCCATGGCCGAGAACCTCGACCCGCACGCCACCGCCCCCGACGCCGCACGCGCCGGGGCCGACGCCGCGAGCCCGCCCGACGACGCTCCCGTGCGTCCCCGCCGCGAGCTCGTCGCCTGGCGCAACGCGATCTTCGCGATCTTCTTCCTCTCCGGGCTCAGCCTCGCGAGCTGGGTCGCCCGCCTCCCGGCCGTGCGCGACGACGTCGGCCTCAGCACCCAGGGCGTCGGGCTCATCATCCTGGCCGGCTCGATCGGCTCCATCGTCGGCCTCATCGCCGCACCCGCCCTCATGGCGCGGTTCGGCGCCCGGCTCGGGATGTCGGCCATGCTCGTCACGGTCGCCGTCGGCCTCGTGCTCGTCGGCATCGGCGGGTCGATCGCGCCCAGCGTGCCGGTCGTCGCGATCGGGCTCGTCCTCTTCGGCTTCGGCAACGGCGGGGTCGACGTCATGATGAACGTCGAGGGCGCGGAGGCCGAGCGCGAGCTCGGCAAGACCGTCATGCCGCTCATGCACGCCTTCTTCAGCTTCGGCACCGTCGCCGGCGCAGGACTCGCCGCCGTGGCATCCGCCCTCGACCTCATCGTCGCGGTGCACCTGGGCGTCGTCGCCGCCGTGATCGCGGCCGCCGTGATCCTCGCGGTGCGCTTCGTGCCGCTCCGCGCCGAGCTCGGCGACGACACCCATGCCGACGCACCCCGCGACCCCTGGACCGTGCGCCTCAGGCGCAGCCTCTCGGTCTGGGCCGACGTGCGCCTCCTCCTGATCGGCGTGGTCCTGCTCGGCATGTCGTTCGCCGAGGGCAGCGCCAACGACTGGCTCGCGCTCGCGGTCGTCGACGGCCACGGCTTCGACGAGACCGCCGCCGCGGCGATGTTCACGGTCTTCACCGTCGCGATCACGGGCGCGCGCGTGCTCGGCGGCCCGTTCATCGACCGCTTCGGCCGCGTGGCGATGCTGCAGTCCCTGGCGGCGATCGGCGTCGTCGGTCTCGCCCTGTTCATCTTCGGCTCGGAGCCGTGGGTCCTCGTGGTCGGGACGCTCCTGTGGGGAATCGGCTGCTCGCTGGCGTTCCCCGTCGGCATGTCGGCCGCCGCCGACGTGCCCGATCGGGCGGATGCCGCGGCCCGCGTCTCGGCCGTCGCCATGATCGGCTACTGCGCGTTCCTCGTGGGCCCGCCCCTCATCGGCTTCCTGGGCGAGCGGTTCGGGATCCTCAACGGACTCCTGCTGCTCCTCGGGCTCATGATCGTCGCGGGCCTCGCGGCGCCGGCCGCCCGCGAGCGCACCCGGCCGCGCGCGCGCGGCCGCCGCGCAGCCTGAGCTCCCTCCGGCAAGGGGTTCCGCCGCGCGGCATCCGCTCGGCATGATGCACGCATGAGCGAACGCGACGACACCGCCACCGACGTCCTGCGCGACGACGAGCCGCTGCCCGAGCACACCCGGCCCGAGGGCGTGTCGGATGCCACGGTCGAGGCCCTCGGAAAGTACTCCGAGGCGCTCGAGGTGATCGAGGACGCACGGGGGTCGCTGTACCGCTTCCACCGCCTCACGGGCAAGGCCGACCTGGCGATCGGCGAGGCGGTCGAGCTGTTCCGGAAGGCCGGGCACGACGAGATCGCCGACCGGATCGATCGCGAGATCATCGGCCGCAACGTCCTCGAGGGGCGCTGGACCTTCCAGGTCATGGAGGAGTACGACGACGGCTACTACGCGGCGGTGAAGGCGTCCGAGCGCGCGGCGCGCGAGGAGCTCGCGGCCGGGCGGCGGCACGTCTACGAGGCGGAGATGAAGGAGCGCGAGCGCACGCGCGGCCTCCGCCACCACGAGGCGCGTCCGCACGACGCATCCGCCGCCGAGTGATACCCCTCTCCTCGAGTGATGCCGCCGCAACGGCATCACTCGACGCGAACGGCATCACTCGCCCGGGCATCGAGTCCGCGACCCCGACGTAGACTCGCAGGGTGCGTCTCGTCATCGCCCGCTGCTCCGTCGACTACGCCGGCCGGCTCTCGGCGCACCTCCCCCTCGCGACGCGCCTGCTCATGGTCAAGGGCGACGGCAGCCTGCTCGTGCACTCGGACGGCGGCAGCTACAAGCCGCTCAACTGGATGAGCCCGCCGTGCACGCTCGAAGCCGCCGAACCCGACGACGAGCAGCGCGCCGCCGGCATCGCCCAGGTCTGGACCGTCACGCATCGCAAGACCGCCGACCGGCTCATCGTGTCGATCCACGAGGTGCTGCACGACTCGGCGCACGACCTCGGCGTCGACCCCGGCCTGCAGAAGGACGGCGTCGAGTCGCACCTCCAGCAGCTGCTCGCCGAGCAGATCGAGGTGCTGGGCGACGGGTACCGGCTGGTGCGGCGCGAGTACATGACCGCGATCGGCCCGGTCGACATCCTGGCGACGGATGCCGCGGGGCGCTCGGTCGCGGTCGAGCTCAAGCGCCGCGGCGACATCGACGGCGTCGAGCAGCTCACGCGCTACCTCGAGCTCATGAACCGCGACCCGCGCCTCGCGCCCGTCGCCGGGGTGTTCGCGGCCCAGGAGATCAAGCCGCAGGCGCGCACCCTCGCGGAGGACCGCGGCATCCGGTGCGTGGTGCTCGACTACGACGCCATGCGCGGCGTCGACAGCGGACACGCTCGCCTCTTCTGAGCCGGCCGAACGGGGCGCGACGCGGCACCGAGGCACGGCACTCCGAACGTTTCCTGAGTGTTCCTCGAAACACGGGGACGTAGGATGACGCGGTGACTTCCCCGCTCTCCACGACCCCGACCACCGCGGCGCCCCCGCGCGCGTGGTCCGCGGTGCTGTTCGACCTGGACGGCACGATCGTCGACTCCGCGAGCGAGATCATGGACTCGCTCGCGCACATGTTCACCGAGATGGGCGTCCCCGTGCCCGACGCCGACACCCTCCGCTCGTACGTCGGGCCCCCCCTGCTCGACAGCCTCCAGATGACGGCCGGGTTCAGCGACGTCGAGGCCTGGGAGGCGCTCAACGTCTACCGCGACCACTACGACCAGCACCTGCTGCGCTCCCCCGTCTTCCCCGGCGTCGAGGGCGTGCTCCAGCGCGTTCAGGCGGCGGGCATCCCGCTCGCGCTCGCGACGAGCAAGCCCGAGACGATGGCCCGCGAGGTGCTCGAGCACAACGGGCTCGCGAAGTACTTCACCGAGATCGCCGGGGCGAGCGACGACGAGAGCCGCAGCACCAAGGCCGACGTCGTGGCCGATGCGCTCCGCCGGCTGCAGGCCCGCGGCGTGGACACGACCGACGCGGTCATGGTCGGCGACCGCGGCTACGACATCCTCGGCGCCGCCGCGCACGGCGTGCCGACGGTCCTGGTCGAGTGGGGCTACGGCTCCCCCGCCGAAGCCGGCGACGCCCTCGCCGTCGTGCACTCCGCCGACCAGCTGCGCAGCCTCCTCATCGGCTGATCCCGCAGGGACTGCGGCATCCGTCGCGCCCCGTCGCACGACACGCGCGCCTTCGGCGACATCCGTGAGGATGCCTCGATAGCAACGATTCCACTTCTCCCTTCCGCCGCCGCTTCCGCCCGCCCCCGTCCGGGGGGCAGGATTCCCCCTACGTCCGCCCACCGGCGGACGACGATCGTGCCTGCGGCCACCGCCGCCGGCACTCGGAGGGAGAACCATGGCTGGAACCAGCTCGCGCGCGCGGAAGCGCGCCGCGGCAGCCCTGCCGGCGCTCGCCCTCGTCGCATCCGGACTCGCGGCCACGGGCGCGGGCGGGATGGCGACGGCGGCACCGCAGGGGGCCGAGACGTCCATCGACGGCTCGGAGTACTACATGAACTACGTCGAGCCGCGCGCCGAGGAGGCGTTCGGCACCGACGTCGAGGCCGTCAAGGGCGTGGAGGCGCAGAAGGCCGCCATCGCCAAGGCGACGGCGGTCGACGAGAAGTTCGCGTCGGGCAATCCGGTGGCCGCGCGCGGCCTCGCGAAGCTCGAGGCGAAGTCGATCGAGACCGGCAAGAGCCCCAAGGAGCTGAAGGACCGCTTCAAGGGCGCGAAGTCGACGCAGGAGGCGAAGCTCCTCACGATCCTCGTCGAGTTCAACGACCAGGCGGACGACGACTTCACCGACGTGCAGGTGCCGACCGCGTTCGGCGCGACCGACTGCAAGCCGGGCAGCATCCAGAACGGCCCGCTGCACAACAACATCCCGAACCCCGCCGACGCGTCGATGCCCGACAACAACTCGATGTGGGTGCCGGACTTCTCGCCCGAGCACTTCGACGCGATGCTGTTCAGCGACGAGGGCATCACCGAGCGCGTGCGCACGGACCTCACCGGTCCCGACGGGAAGCCCGGGTTCGACATCTCCGGCTACTCGATGAAGAACATGTACGAGGAGATGTCGCGCGGCGCGTACACCGTGACCGGCAAGACCACCGAGTGGGTCGAGGTGCCGCACTCCGAGGGCTGGTACGGCGCGAGCGTCTGCCACCTCAACGACGAGGGCGTCTACGAGGCCGGCGCGATCCAGGACATGCAGGGCCACCCCGACAACCCGCTCGGCGCCGGCCAGCTCGCGATCGACTCCGTGAAGGCGCTCGCCGAGCAGCAGCCCGACTTCCCCTTCGCCGACTACGACATCGAGGACCAGGGCGACCGCGACGGCGACGGCAACTTCTACGAGCCCGACGGCGTGATCGACCACGTCGTGCTCGTGCACGCCGGCGAGGACAAGTCCGGCGGCGGCGGGGCCGAGGGCACCTACGCGCTGTGGGCGCACTCGTCGGCGGTCGCCGGCGGCGCCGACATCCCCGGCACCGACCTCAAGCTGTCGAACTACATCGTGCAGCCCGAGGACTCGGGCGTCGGCGTGTTCGCGCACGAGTACGGCCACGACCTCGGCCTGCCCGACCTCTACGACACCTCGGGCGCCGGCAACTCCGACGTCGACTTCTGGGACCTCATGTCGTCGGGCTCGCACGCCGGCCCGATCTTCCAGTCGATGCCCACGCACATGGGCCTCTGGGACAAGTGGGTGCTCGGCTGGGCGAACCCGAAGCAGGTGAACCCCGGCGACGACGCGCTGACCGTCAAGGTCGGCCAGAACTCGCGCCCGCTCAAGGGCACGCAGGACGGCGTCAAGATCAACCTGCCCGACAAGGTCGTCACCCTCACCACGCCGCACAGCGGCGAGAACGCCTGGTACACCGGCGCCGACCAGGACTGGGCCGACATCACGCTGTCGCGCAGCCTCGAGGTGCCCGCCGACGCCAGGTTCTGGATGTGGAACGACTACGTCATCGAGCAGGACTGGGACTACGGCTTCGTCGAGGTCTCGACCGACGGCGGCGACTCGTGGACCGAGCTCAAGGTCTACGACGAGGCCGGCGCCGAGGTCACGACGCCCGACGGCTACGCCGACCCCAACGGCAACATGGCCACGTTCGGCGACAAGAAGTACGGCCTCACGGGCGACTCGCACGGGTGGCAGCACCAGTACGTCGACCTGGGCGCGTACGCCGGCCAGACGGTCGACCTGCGCCTGCGCCAGACGACGGACGCCGCCTACCTCGACCGCGGCTGGTTCGCGGACGACTTCTCGCTGACGAGCGGCGCCGAGACCGTCTGGTCCGACGACGTCGAGTCGGGCGACAACGGCTGGACCCCCGCGGTCTCGACGTTCGTCGACACGACCGGCCCCGGATGGCGCACCGACTCGGGCACGTCGTCGAAGGCGCACTACTACCTCGTGGAGTGGCGCAACTTCGACGGGTTCGACGAGGGCCTGAAGCACGCCTACGACACGGTGTACAGCACCGACGCGTGGAAGGTCGACAAGATCCAGTACAACGCGCCCGGCGCGCTGGTCTGGTACCGCGACACGACCTACGGCGACACCAACCACGTCACGGCGAGCTCGACCGCCATGCCGAGCGCCGGCGCCAAGGGCGGCCTGCTGATCGTCGACAGCCACTTCGACCCGCTGCGCCGCACCGGCGAGGCGGCGGCGAAGGACCCGTCGACGCTGAAGAACCTGCCCTCGCGCGCGCAGTCGTCGAACGCGGCGTTCGGCCTGCAGGACACGTACCCCTTCACGGAGTGCATCGTCGACGCGGCGTTCGCCGAGTACTGCACCGAGATCCCGGCCCTCCCCGCGGTGAGCACCTTCACCGACGACCAGGGCTGGGCGCCCGGACTCGAGTTCCGCGACGGCCGCCTGTTCTGGCGGCACATCGACGGCTCCGCCGTCGTGCCGTCGGTCGACAACCAGCCGTACACGACCCGCATCGTCGACCCCGAGGGCAACCTCGTGACGTCGCTGTTCGGGACGGACCTCGGCTTCACGAAGCTCGGCACGGGCAACCCCGCCGACGCCGGAGTGAGCTACGGCACCGTCGTCGAGGTCAAGAAGACCCTCGACGGCGACAGGACCGCGCTGATCGCGATCACCCCGCCCACCGCGGGCTGATCACCGTCGCGCACCGGCGAGGCGCCGGCCCCCTCGGGGGTCGGCGCCTTCGTCGCGTCAGGCCGAGCGGACGGCGGCGAGCAGCCCGTCGAGCAACCGGTCGAGGCCCCACGCGAAGCGCTCCGCGGGGTCGTCCGCGAACTCGCGGCGCCGCTCCGAGAGCGGGAACGACTCGAGGTCGTCCCAGAGCGTGTCGGATGCCGCGACGGGCGCGGGTCCCGCGTCCGGGTCGTGCGACGTCCCGCCGGTCGCGCGCGCCGCCTCGACCGCGTCGAAGGCGACGGCGCCGAGCACGTGGATCCGGACGGCGTGCGCGGCGCGGCCGGCGGCGACGAGGTCGAGCCCGGCGCCAGTGAACGCGGCGAGCAGCTCCTCGTCGAGCCGCGCGGCGTTGGGGCCGTCGAGCGGCGTCGCCAGCAGGAGACCGACGGCGCCGGGGCGCTCGACGAGCAGCGTGCGCAGGTCGCGGGCGAGCACCTGCACGCGCTGCCGTGCATCGGGTTCCGTCGCCGAGTGCTCGCCGCCGGCGGCATCCGTCGTGGCACGGTTCGCGCCCACCGGCAGCCGCCCGAGGACCTGCTCGACCATGCCGGCGAGCAGCGCCTGCTTGTTCGGGTAGTAGGTGTACATCGCGGTCGGGGTGAGGCCGAGCGCGCCGGCCACGCCGCGTACCGAGACGGCGTCGAAGCCCCTCGACTCGAGCAGCTCGAACGCGGCGTCGAGGATCTCGGCGTGGGTGAGGCTGCGTCTGGGTCCGGGTCTCATGGGGCCTTCCGTGCGAGGGGACTCGACACACCGTACAGCGTTGCGCGGGCGGGTCCGGCATGGACGACGGCGCACCCCCGTGACACGCTGGTGACGCATCGGAAGGTCCCCCGCGGGGCCGGCGAGAGGAAGAGGTCGAGCGGATGGCGCAGCCCAGCGACTCCCGGAAGCGCGTCACCGTGGTCGGCGACGCCCTCATCGACGAACTGCGCGACCCCTCGGGCGCGCGCGAGTTCGTGGGCGGGGCGGCGCTCAACGTCGCCGTCGGCCTGGCGCTGCTCGGCGACGACGCGACGCTCGTCGCGATGCTGGGCGACGACGAGCCCGCGGAGCACATCCGCACCTTCCTCGACGACTACGCCGTGCGACTCGTCGCGAGCCCGTCCGAACGCGGCACGTCGCGCGCCGTGTCGATCCGCACCGACGGCGAGCCGCGCTACGAGTTCAACGAGGCCGCGCAGCACCGCCGGCTGCGGTTCGACGCCGCCACGCTCGACGCGCTCGACCGGGCCGACCTGGTCGTGGTCAGCTGCTACCCGTTCGACGACGACGAGCAGGTCGAGCTGCTGCTCGGGGCGATCGCCGATCCCGGGCACCGCCTCGTGGTCGACGGCAACCCCCGCTCGGGCATGCTGCACGATCGAGCGCGGTTCCTCGCCAACTTCGAGCGCGTCGCCGCCCGCTCGCTGCTGGTCAAGGTCGGCGACGAGGACGCCGACCTGCTGCTCGGGGCGCCCCTCGCCGAATTCGTGCGGCGCCTGCGGGGCGACGGGTCGGCTCCGGATGCCGCGGGGCCGGTCGTGCTCGCCACGGCGGGCCGCGAGGGCGCCTCCCTGCACCACGCCGGGCTCGAGGTGCACGCCGACATCGTCTCGCTGCCCGGACCGGTCGTCGACACGATGGGCGCCGGCGACGCGACCCTGGCCGCGGTCGTCCACCGCATCGCGGAGGACGGGGTGCCGCAGTCCGCGGACGGCTGGACTCGGGCGCTCCAGGAGGCCATGGGGATCGCGGCCGCGACCGTCCGGCACGAGGGCGCGCTGCTGCGCACGGGGGTCGCGCCCCCGCAGCTCGGCAGCTGACCCGTTGCGCGCCGGCTCCGCGAGACCCGGAACTGGGTCTTGCGGTGCGCCCAGTGCGTCGTCGTAGACTCGGGCGCATCCGTCGGGTCGCACCCGGCCCGCACGTCGAGGAGCGCGACGCCATCCCAGGGGCGCCGCCCTCGTGGGCCGAACCGGACACGACGGAGAGCAACCCCGATCGCGCCGATTCACGGCGCACCCCCGGACGGGCAGCGAGACCCCGCCTCCCGTGCGTCCGGTGGATGGAGAGGAGTGGACGTGGACGACGCGGCCGACCGCGCACCGTCACCACTCGACCCACCCCTCGTGATC
This sequence comes from Agromyces sp. CCNWLW213, assembly GCF_037199545.1. Lineage (NCBI taxonomy): Bacteria > Bacillati > Actinomycetota > Actinomycetes > Micrococcales > Microbacteriaceae > Agromyces > Agromyces sp. CCNWLW213. The sequence goes on from NZ_JBBBDX010000004.1 coordinate 88,034, forward strand.
GAGAACCCGACCGACACCGAACTGGTCGACGCCGCCCGCACGGGCGACTCGTTCGCGATCACCCGCCTCTGGCAACGCCACCTCGCCGTCGCCTGGCGTGCCGCGCGCGCCGTCACGGGCCGGCCCGATGCGGAGCCGGTCGTGGTCCGCACGGCCGAGCTCCTGGTCGCCGAGCTCGGCGAGGGCCGCGGGCCCGCGGGCGCCGTCCGGCCGCACCTGCTGGCGCTCACGCGCGCGGCGGTCGCCGACGAAGCCGCGGGCGGCGCGCCCGCGGAGCCGGCCGCAGACGGCGCCGACGCCCGGCCGACGCCCGGACTCGCACCGGCCGAGACGTACCGGGACCTGCTGCCCGACGGGATGGGCGACGGGTCCGCTGCTGCCGCGGCCTTCGCGTCCCTCCCCACGCGCTGGCAGGAGGCCCTCTGGCTGGCGGAGGTCGACGGACTCGCGCCGGCCGAGGTCGCGGCCGAGCTCGGGCTCACCGCCGAGGCGGTCGACACGGTGCTCGCCGACGCTCGCTCCGCGCTCCGCACCGAGTGGTCCTCGCTCCGGCTCGCCGACCTGCCCGACGAGGCGGAGTGCCGCGCGGTCGCGGGGGCGACCTCCGCCGGGCGCCGCGGTCGGGCGCACCTCGACGACTGCGCCGGATGCCGCGTGGTCGCCGCGCCCCCCGAGCTCGTCGCGCGCCGCGCGGTCGCGACCCTGCCGCTCCTGCTCCTCGGCGCCGGAGGCGGCATCGCCTTCCTCGAATCGCTCCGGCCCGGTGCCTCCGGGGCCGCCACCGAGCCCGTGCCCTCGCTCGCGGAGTCCGACGCGGCCACGGCGGAGGCCGATGCCGAGGTCGCAGCCGCGGCCGCGGAGGCCGCGACGGGCGCCTCCGCTCCCCACCTGCGTGCGGTCGGCCTCGCCGGCGCGTTCGGTGCGGCGGTCCACGGCGTCCGCCGCCGACCCGGCTTCGCGGTCGCCGCCACGCTCGGCGGGATCGCGGCGACCACGGCGCTCGTCGCCGCCCTGTCCGGGTGGAGCGGGGGCCCCGGCGACCCGTCGCGCTTCCTCGCCGACGCCGGCTCCACGACCGACGTGGCCGAACCCGCGCCCGAAGTGCTCCCCCCGGTCGTCGTCGCGACCGAGCTGCCCGACGCCCCGGAGACGGACGCACCGGCTCCCGTCGTGCCGGACGCCGTCCCGGACGCGTCGCCCGCACCGTCGCCGACCGCCGACACGGCGCCGCCCCCCGCGAGCGTCGACCCCGGCGGCGAGTTCGACGACCCCGCCGGCCAGCCCGAGCCTCCGCGCAACGGCATCTCGGCCCCCGCCGACGGCGGCGGCAAGACGCCCGTGTCCGCTCCGGCGCCCCCGACCTCGCGCGCGCCCCTCGAGGCCGTGCTCGGCAAGCCCGGGGCCAACGGATGGCGCACCCTCACGGTGACCGGCGAGCCGGGTTCGGCCTTCACGGTCTCGAGCGCGGGCGAGCTGCTCTTCTCGGGCGTGCTCGATGCCGGCGGCACCGCCGTGCTCCAGGTGCGCGGCCTGGCCGGCGGCGTCCAGTCGCTCGGCCTCGCGTACGACGACGCGGGCGGCACGTCGTACGCGCTCACCGACGAGACGCCCGGCTCGGTCGAGACGGCGCGGCGCTCGGGCCCCCCGTCCCCGCCTTCGCCCTGACCCGCTCCGCACCCCGCGCCGTGATCCGCCACACGGGGACCTTGGTCCGGTGGGGGCGGAGGGCGCGGCCCTAGCCTGTACGCATGTCACCATCCGTGGCACCGGCGCGAGGCCCGGGGCAGGCGGTCCCGACGCGGGCGACCGCCCCGTCGGCGGGTCGGGGTGCGGCCTCCAGCCATCGCCGGCTGGCCGTCGAGACCGAGGCCCTCATCGCCGGCGTCATCGCCGCCGTGGCCGCCGGGCTCGTGGGCGCGGTCTTCTTCCGTGGGCTCGTGTGGCCGCTGTGGGGCAAGTGGTCGGTCGGCGCGGTCGCGGCGATCAGCGTCGCGATCGCCGGCATCGTCATCGCCGCCGTGAGCTACCGGCGTTCGCGCGACCTGCCCGGGCAGGAGTGGCGTCGCCGGCTCCGGCCGTGGAAGTCGGCGCTCGACGTCGCGGCGGTGGCGACGGTCCACGCCGTCATCGCCGGGATCCTCGCCGTGGTGGTGTTCACGACGCTGCAGCGCGCCTTCGAGGGCATCGTCGTCGACGCCCTGACCGCCACCGCGGCGGCGGCGACGTCCGCCGGGCTCGCCGGCTACTGGATCTCGCTCTCGGCCTCGGCGATCACCACGAGCCGGATGGCCACGCTCCTCGTCGTGTTCATGGCCTCGTCGGTGCTCGCGAGCATGGCGACGGCCCAGGACCCGGCGTGGTGGGAGTACCACTTCAGCGAGCTCGGCACGGGTGACGACATCTCGAGCTCGCTGTTCAACCTCGCCGTCCTCGTCGGCGGCGCCTTCGTGACCACCTTCGCGATCTACGTGCATCGCGACCTCACGACGCTCGTTCGGCAGGGCGTGCTCGTGCACGGCTGGACCCCGCGCTTCGTGTCGACCGTGTTCATCGTGATGGGGACGATGCTCGCGTGCGTGGGCCTCTTCCCGCTCGACGTCAGCGTCCTGCTGCACAACCTGTCGGCGATCGGGATGTCGCTGACCTTCCTCGGACTGCTCGCCTCGACCCCCTTCACCCTGCGGGGCATGCCGGCGCGGTTCCTGTGGTTCTGCGCGGGCGGCATCGTGCTGCTGCTCGGGGGCGCCGTGCTCTTCGAGCCGCTCGGCTACTACAGCCTGACCGCGTTCGAGCTCCTCGCATTCGCGATCATCTTCGGCTGGATCTCGGTCTTCATCCGGTTCATCGACGCGCTCGCCGAGCGCGGCGCGGCGGCGGCGACCGCCGTGCAGCGTTCCGACGACTACTCGGTCTGACGGCGACTACTCGGGGCGGCCGGCGTCCTCGGGAAGGCGCGGATCGTCGGAGTTTGAACGCGCGTGCGCCGCCGCGAACGCCACCCGCGCCCGCCGCGTCGCGAACTCGACGAGCACGAGGAGCGCCACCACCGCGAGCGCGCTGAGGATCGCCGCGACCGGGTCGCGCTGCGCGGCGCGGATGACCGCGTTCACGGTCGCGAGCCCGAGCACGCCGTAGAGGGTGGCCCACATGGCGCCGCCGACGACCAGCGCGGGCACGTACTTGATCAGCGGCATCCGCAGCACGCCCGCGGCGAGGTTCACCGCGGTCTGGAAGCCGACCGTCAGGAACGACAGGGCCACGACCGGGGCCCCGAAGCGCTCGATGACGGCCTCCGCGCGGGCGAGCTGGGGCGCCATGCGGCCGCGGCGCTCGAGCAGCCGCCGCACGCCGGCGCGGGATCCGCGCCCGAGGGCGTACGTGCCGCCCGCACGCAGCAGCACGATCACGAACAGCACGCCGATGGCCGCCGGAAGCGGCCAGCCCTCGAAGATCTCCACGTCACCCGCCTGTCGCCGTCATCGACCGCGCCGGGCGGCCGACCTCGCACGCCCCCGGACGTCGCGGTCGTGGGTTCACGCGAAGTCTAGCCGCGAGGGTTCCGAGACCGCCGGGACGAAGGTCTCGGGCGGGCCGTGCGGCGCTACTCGGCGAGCGACGGATCGGCGGTGAGCTCGACGGTCGCCCACACGTCGTACGGGAGCGGCGCGAGGGCGGCGATCACGGAGCGCCGGACCTCGTCCTCCTGGCCGATCGTGGCGGTGTCGTGGTCGAGCACGTACACGACGTCGACGTAGAGCTTCGCCCCGAGTCTCGTGACCCGGACCTCGGCGCCCGGGAGGTCGAACCGGCCGGTGACGCCGTCGATCGCCCGCTCCACGGCGAGCAGCGTATGCCCGTCGGGCTGGCCCTCGAGCAGCTCGGCGACGCCGCGTCGCAGCATCCGGACGGGGAGGGGCGCGATGAGCGCGCACGCGACGAGCACGAGCACCGGGTCGATGTAGTCGAGCGGCCATTCGATCCCCGCGAGGGCCAGGAGGGCGGCCGCGGCGGCGCCCGCCGCGATCACGAACCGGCGGATCGCGGCCGCGTTCCACTGCGCCGCCTCCGCGGCGAGGAGCTCGCTTCCCGCCGCGGTGCGCCGGAGCCAGGCGGCGAAGGCGACGGATGCCACGGCCGCGACGAGCGCGTACACCGCGACGGTCAGCGCCGCCACCCGCTGTCCCCCGGCGAGGATCACGATCACCGCGTCTGCCGCGGCGTACACGATGGTGGCCGAGACCGCGAGTCCCTGCACGGCGATGATGAGCGGCGTCAGGCCGTCGCGGCCGTACGGGTACCGGTCGGTCGGCCCCGCGTCGGCCGCGCGCGAGGCGCGGAGGGCGAGCCACGACATGGCGACCCCGATGACCCCGACCGCGGCGACGAGCACGAGCACGCGCGACCCGGCCCAGATCCCCAGGCCGATGGCCGAGACCGACAAGGCGGCCGCCAGCCACATCGACGCCGGGAGGCCGCGCTCCTCGGCGAGCGCCGCGGCGACCGACGCCTCCGCCCGCGAGTCGCCCGGCTCCCGTCCTGTCGTCATCGACTTACCCTCTCGTCACCGGCCCGGCGTCGCGATCCGACGCGCCGGGACCACCCCACCTGCGGAACGTACCGCAGCGCGGGCGCCGGCGACAGCCCGCCTCGCCATGGCTCCCGTTCGGTGCTCTACCGCTTGTCGATCCCGCGGGTTATGGTCGGTGCGATGCCCGGTTCCCCGCGCCGGGCCGGTCCGGGGGTCGAGATGGGTTCCAGCACGAGGGCGGCCGCTTCCACCGCCACGACGGATGCCTCGGCCCCGGCCTCGTGGCTTCCCCTGATCGTCGTCGTGCTCACGCAGATCCAGGCGTCGTTCGCGGTCAACGCGCTCACCGTGTCGATGGCCGGCATCACGGGCGACCTCGACACGGCCGCGTCGTCGGTGGGCGTGGCGATCACGGCCGGCACGTTCTCGATGGCGGCCTTCATCCTGCTCGGTGCGAAGGTCGGCGCGCGCTACGGAACGCGCCGCGTGTTCCAGATCGCGGTGGCCGTGCATGCGCTCGCGATGGCCGGCGTCGCGCTCGCCCAGTCCCCCGCGGTGCTCTTCATCGCGCAGGCGTCGTCGGGCGCGGTCATCGCGCTCATCGCCCCCGCCCTGACCGTGTTCATCGCCTCGAACTACCACGGCGCGCAGCAGGCGCGCGCGATCGGGCTCCTGGCCGCCGCGATCCCCGCGGCGGGGGTGCTCGCGCTGCTCATCGCCGGCCAGTTCGCGACCACCATCGGCTGGCGCTGGTCGTTCGCGCTCATGGTCGCCCTCGGCGTGGTCAACCTCCTGCTGAGCTTCCGCCTCAGGAAGGTGCCGGCGCAGCCCGGGCTCACGATCGACTGGACGGGCGCGCTGCTCGCGGCCGCGTCCATCATCCTGCTCAGCTTCGGCTTCTCGGGGCTCAACTCGTGGGGCGTGTGGGAGGCGACCGCGCAGGCCCCGTTCGACGTGCTCGGGGTCTCGCCCGCCCCGATCCTCATCGTGCTCGGGCTCGTGATCGGGCAGGCGTTCTTCCTGTGGCTGCGACGCCGCGGCGCCGCGGGCCGGCCGCGCATCTTCGACCTGCGCGTGCTGGCCACGGGCGCCGAGCGGGCGGTCACCGCGTGCATGGCCACGATGCTGTTCGTGGGCACCGCGGCGAACTTCCTGATCCCGCTCTACATGCAGGTGGTGCAGGGCCTGTCGGGGATCGAGACCTCGTTCTCGATCATCCCCTACACGCTCTCGATCTTCCTCGCCTCGACCTTCATCGCCACCCTCTACGGCCGGTTCACGCCGCGGGTGCTGGGCACCGCCGGGTTCGTGGTGGTCGCGGCCGCGCTGACGCTGCTCGCGTTCACGGTGCGCGGCGACTGGGGCCAGGCGTTCGTCGTCATCGGGCTGATCCTGCTCGGCCTCGGGCAGGGCTCGATCGTCGCCCTGGTCTTCAACACCCTGCTCTCGGCGGCGCCGCGGCAGCTCGCGGGCGACGTGGGCGCGTGGCGCGGCCTCGTGCACAACCTGTCGGGCTCGGTCGGCATCGCCGTCGCGACCGCGTTCGCGGTGGGGGTGCTCGCATCCACGCTCGCGACCTCGGCGGCCGCGAATCCGGAGATCGGCGAGGACCTCATCAGCGAGGTGAACTTCGACGACGCGGACTTCCTCACCAACGCCCAGGTCGAGGAGGTGCTCGCCGGCACGTCCGCGACCGAGGCGGAGGTGGCCGCGGCGATCGAGGTCAACGAGGACGCCCGGCTCCGCGCGCTGCAGGTCTCCCTGCTGGGCCTGGCGCTGCTGTCGGTCCTCGCCATCGTTCCGGCGATGCGCATGCCCGACTACCGTGAGGGGGAGCTGCCCGCGAAGCTCGAGCCCGACGACGACGACCCGATCGACGAGGTCGTCGATCCCGACCACCTGGAGGCCCGCCCGTGACCCGAAGCCCGCACAAGCTCATCGCCGACGACTTCTCGCCCGTCCCCTCGCTCGACGCCTACGACGCGATCGAGGTCGCGGCGGTCGACGAGTTCGGCGGCGGAACCGGCGGCGCCGGACTCGACGCCATCGGCGTGGTGGTCCACGACGCGGGTCCGCTGCCCGAGGGGATCGGGCTCGATCGCGACGCGCTCCAGCGCGCGGGCTTCGAGGCGAAGCCCGGCCAGACCCTGCTCATCCCCCAGGCGGGGAGCACCCTCATCGTCGTCGTCGGCGCGGGTCCGGCCGACGACGCGACGGATGCCGGGCTCCGCGATGCCGCGGCCGCATTCGTGCGCGCGGTGCCGAAGGCGGCCGCCGTGGGCCTGCGGGTGCCCGCCCTCGGCTCCATCGACGCCGAGGTCGCCGGCCGGGCGCTCGCCGAGGGCGCGACACTCGCCCGGTACCGCTACGACGCGCTGAAGTCGGAGCCGCGCGATGCGCGGCTCACGCGCGTGGAGTTCCGCATCGACGGCGCCGACCGCGACGCGGCATCCGCCGGCATCGCCACCGGGCTCGCGGCCGCACGCGCCACGGCCGTCGCCCGCGACCTTGCCAACACGCCGCCGAGCCACCTCACCGCCGCCGACATGGCCGACGTCGCCGAGCTCCTGGGCGGCCGCTTCGGCTTCCACGTCGAGGTGTTCGACAAGCGGCAGCTCATCGAGCTCGGCTGCGGCGGGCTGCTGGGGGTCAACGCCGGCAGCGCCGAGGAGCCGCGCATGGTGGTGCTGCGCTACGCCCCCGAGGGCGAGCCGACCGGGCACCTCGGCCTCGTCGGCAAGGGCATCATGTACGACTCCGGCGGCATCAGCCTCAAGCCGAGCGACCCCATGCACCTCCTCATGAAGATGGACATGGGCGGCGCGGCGGCCGTGCTCGGCGCGTTCACGGCGCTGCGAGACCTCGGCACGAGCGCGAAGGTCACCGGCTGGCTGATGTGCACCGACAACATGCCGTCGGGTTCGGCGTACAAGCTCGGCGACGTGCTCACCGCACGGGGCGGCACGACCGTCGAGGTGAAGAACACCGACGCCGAGGGCCGGCTCGTCATGATGGACGCCCTGGTGCTGGCGACCGAGGAGGGCGTCGACGCCATCGTCGACATCGCGACCCTCACGGGCGCCGCGCTGCGGGCGCTGGGCGAGACCCACTCGGTGGTGCTCGGCACCAGCCAGCCGCTGGTCGACCGGGTGCGCGACGCGGCGCAGGCGGTGGACGAGCCGACATGGCAGTTCCCGCTCGTGCGCAAGTACCGCAAGCTCATGGATTCCGACGTCGCCGACATCGCCAACCTGGGCGGCACGAACGCGGGGGCCACGACCGCGGCGCTGTTCCTGGCCGAGTTCGTGGGCGAGACGCCCTGGGCGCACCTCGACATCGCGGGCACCATGAACGCCGACTCCGACGAGGCGTGGCGCTCCAAGGGCGCCACGGGCTACGGCGCGCGGATCCTCGCCGAGGTGGCGCAGAGCTTCACGCCGGTCGGCTGAGCGCAGCGATCCGGCGGGGCGCGCGTCGTCAGTACAGCCCGAGTTCGGCGCCCGCGGCCTCGATGCGCCGCATCCGCTCGGACGCGTCGTCGCCGAGGCGCTCGAGACAGCCGGCGATGACGGACTCGACGAGCGCGAGCACGGGCGTCATCGCGTCGAAGGCCGAGGGCGACCCGGTCTCGCTCGGCAGCACGACGTCGGCGTCGGAGGCGATCGGCGACAGCCACGAGTCGGTGAAGAGCACCACCTGCGCGCGCCGCTCACGCGCCGCGGAGGCCACCTGCAGCGTGCGCTCCTCGTAGCGCCGGTAGTCGAACAGCACCACCGCGTCGCCGCGGCCGAGCCCCGCGATCGCCTCGGCCCGCCCGCCCGCGTCGTCGGGCAGCATCGCGACACCGGGGCGCATGAGCTGCAGGTGCTGGGCGAGGAATCGCGCGAGCAGTCCGCTGAAGCGGCCGCCCGCGATGAGCACCTGCCCCCTCGCGGTGGCGAGCGCCTCGACGCAGCGATCGAACTCGTCGGGAGCGAGGTTCGCGAAGGTGCGCTCGAGCGTGGCGCGCATGATCGCACCGGCCTGCTCGAGCCGGCTCCCCTCGCCGCCGAGCGCGGTGCCCTGCCCCCGGTCGTAGAGCGCGAGCGGCGACGCGGACCGCTCGTCGAGGTCGTCGCGCAGCGCCTGCTGGAACTCGGGGAAGCCGCGGTAGCCCATCCGGTTCGCGAACCGCAGCACGGTGGGGCCGGAGACCCCGGCGCGTGCCGCGAGCTTCGCGACGGTCTCGAAGCCGGCCGAGGGGTACGACGAGAGCAGCACGCGGGCGACCTTGCGCTCGGCGGGCGAGCAGTCGGCCATGCCGCGCCGGATCGCCTCGGCCACCGAGGCCGGGTGCGCGCCGGCGTCCACGGTCATCAGCGACCCCCTTCCGCCTCTCACCGTACTGCCCTCCCCCGGCCCTCGCGGCTCATTCCGGCCGGGACGCGTCCGAGACGGCGACGACGAGTCCGGCGAGCAGGGCGACGCGGTCGGGCACGCTCGCGAGGTCGAGCCACTCGTCGACCCCGTGGTCGCCGCCCCCGACCGGACCGAGGCCGTCGAGCGTGGGAACCCCGAGGGCGGCGACGAAGTTCGCATCCGAGGCCCCGCCGGTCGCGGCGACGTCGAACGCGAGTCCCAGCCGGTCGCCGACCTCGCGCGCGAGCGCGGCGAGCTCGTCGGTCGCGGCGCGCTCGAGCGGCGGGCACACGTCGAGCCGCGTCACGTCGATGCGCGCTCCGTCGACGAACGGATGGCGCGCGCGCTCGTCGATCGCGTCGAGCGCGGCGACGAGCTCGGAGAGGCCCGTGGCGCGGACCTCGACGTGCAGCTCGGCCGACTCGGGCACGATGTTCGGGCGCGATCCGGACGCGACCTTGCCGACGTTCACCGACAGTCCGGGCTCGACGCCCGACAGCGCCTGCACGTCGAGCAGCAGGCGGGCCGCCTCGACGGCGGCGTTGATGCCGCGCTCGGGCTCCACACCCGAGTGCGCGGCGCGTCCGCGGATCGAGACGAGCACGTCGGCCACGCCCTTCCGGGCCCCGACCAGGTCGCCGTTCTCGCGGGCGCACTCGAGGCAGAGCGCGGCATCCGCCCCGCGGGCGATGTCGGCGAGGATCTCGCGGCTCGCGGGCGAGCCGATCTCCTCGTCGGGCGTCAGCGCGACGACGAGCTCGCCGTACCCGTCGTAGCCCAGCCGTTCGAGCACGCGGGCCGCCGCGAGCCCGGCGGCGATCCCCGCCACGTCGTCGCAGACGCCGGGGCCGTACGCGATGCCGTCCGTGATTCGGAAGGGCCGCTCGGCCGCCGTTCCCGGGGGGAACACCGTGTCCATGTGCGCGAACAGCACGACGCGCGCGGTTCCGGTGCCGCGACGCCGGGCGACCACCACGGGGCCGTGACGGCGGCCGTCGCGCTCGGGCGTCGGCACGGTCTCGACGTCGAACCCGTCGGCCGCGAGCGTTCCCGCGGCCCAGGCCGCGACCCGCGCCACGCCCTCGGGATCGTGCGAGCCCGAGTCGATGCCGACGAGGTGCGCGAGGTCGTCGCGGTACCGGCCGTCCACCGCGTGCGCTGCGCGACGCAGTTCCTCGGCGGTCGGCGCCCGGAACCCGGCGGTGCGCGCGTCGGCGACGGCGGGTGCGGCGGCCGGCGGTCGGACGGAGGTCCCCGCCACGTCAGAGCACCTTCGACAGGAACGAGCGCGTGCGCTCCTCGCGCGGGTCGCCCAGGACCTGTGCGGGGTCGCCGGCCTCGACGACGACGCCGCCGTCCATGAACACGGCCACGTCGCCGACCTCTCGTGCGAAGCCGATCTCGTGGGTCACCACGATCATGGTCATGCCGCTCTCGGCGAGCCCGCGCATCACGTCGAGGACATCGCCGACGAGCTCCGGGTCGAGGGCCGAGGTGGGCTCGTCGAAGAGCATCACCTCGGGCTCCATCGCCAGGGCGCGTGCGATCGCGACGCGCTGCTGCTGTCCGCCGGAGAGCTGGGCCGGGTAGGTGTCGGCCTTCTCGGCGAGTCCGACCTGGGCCAGCAGGCGCAGCGCCTGCTCCCTGGCATCCGCCTTCGAACGACGGGCGACCTGCATCGGCGCCTCGATCACGTTCTCGAGCGCGGTCATGTGCGGGAACAGGTTGAAGCGCTGGAACACCATGCCGACCTTGCGGCGCTGGGTCGCGACCTCCTTCTCGCGGAGCTCGTACAGCTTGCCGTTCTTCTCCCGATACCCGACCGTCTCGCCCCCGACGCGGATCATGCCCGCGTCGATCTGCTCGAGGTGGTTGATGCAGCGCAGGAACGTCGACTTGCCCGAGCCGGACGGGCCGAGCAGGCACACGACCTGCCCTCGCTCGACCGACATGGTGATGCCCTTCAGCACCTCGAGGCTGCCGAAGCGCTTGTGCACCTCGACCGCTTCGACCATGGGTCGCTCGGACGTCGCCGCGAGCGGCGAGGCCTGGGGGATGGTGGCGGTCATGAGGCCGACTCCTTCTTCGACGCGCGCGCGGTCCGGGCCGGCAGCGCGATGCTCTGCGTGAAGGTGGACACGCGCGAGCCGATGGTGGGACGCGCCCCGTTGAACCCGCGGCCGTACCGCCGCTCGAGCCACATCTGGGGGATCGACAGGATCGAGGTGAGCGCGAGGTACCAGATCGCCGCGACGATGAGCAGCGGGATGATCTTGTAGTTCTGCGTGTACGCCTCGCGAATGTTCGACATGAGGTCGTCGCCGGCGACGATCGCGACGAGCGACGTGCTCTTCAGCATCGTGATGGTCTCGTTGCCCATCGGCGGGATGATCACGCGCATGGCCTGCGGCAGCACGATGCGCCGGAGGGTTCTCGCGGGCGACATGCCGAGGGAGTGCGCGGCCTCGGTCTGCCCCGGGTCGACCGACTGGATGCCGGCGCGCACGATCTCCGCCGCGTAGGCCATCTCGTTGAGGCCCAGCGCGAGCAGCGCGGCGACGGTGGCGGGGATGAGCTGGCTCGTGTCGAACGACCAGAACTCGACCGACGTGAACGGGATGCCCACCACGATCTTGGGGATGAACGCGCCGATGAAGCCCCAGAAGATGAGCTGCAACAGCAGCGGCGTGCCGCGGAACACCCAGATGAACAGCATCGCCGCGACCGAGAGCACGGGATTCGGCGAGAGGCGCATCACGGCGACGACGATGCCGCCGAACACGCCCATGAGCATCGACGCGACCGTGAGCCAGATCGTGATGATGACGCCGTTGATGGTGAGCGGCTTGAAGAGGTACTCGCCGACGGTCTCGAGGTCGAGATTCGGGTTCTGGAGGATCGAGTACAGCGACCCGATCCCGACGGCCAGGACGAGGACGGCGGCGATCCACCGGCCCGGGTGGCGGACGGGCACGGCCTCGATGGGCCCGGGGCGGGCGGCGCCCGAGGGACCCGAGGGTCCTGCGGGCGCCGCCGTGGCTGACGGCTGCGTTGCGGTCATGGGTGGTGCTTCCGTTCCGATCGTGCCGAGGATGGTTACTTGGCCTCGGCGGCGCCGTTGATCGTGGCCTCGTCGATGCCGATGCCCGTGACGCCGTACTCGTCGAGGATCGCCTCGTAGGTGCCGTCGTCGATGAGCGACTGCAGGGCGGCCTGGATGGCCTTGGCGAACTCCCCGTTCTCCTTCAGCACGCCGATGCCGTTGAGCGTCGCGTCGTAGCCGTTGGGGGACTCGGGGTCCTCCACGACCTCGAAGGTCTCACCGTCGTTCGTGGTCTTCGCGACGTAGCCGGCGCTCGGCTTGGTGAGCAGCGAGGCGACGGCCTTGCCGCTCGTGATGGCGAGCTGCGCGTCGGCGTCCGACGGGAACTCCGAGAGGTTGATCGGGTCGAGGCCCTCGGCCTCGCACTCGCCCTGCCAGACGCCGGTGGCGAGGTCGACCTGGTTCGTCGCGGCCTGCACCGCGACGTCCTTACCGCACAGGTCGAGGTAGTTCTCGATGCCCTCGGGGTTGCCGGCCTCGACGAGGATGCCGGTGCCCGACGCGGAGTAGTCGATGAACGTGAGCACGTCCATGCGCTCCTCGGAGGAGGTGAGTGCGGCCATGACGACGTCGTACTTGGCGGCCTGGAGGCCGGGGATGAGGCCGTCGAACTCCTGCTGGCTGAACTCGAAGTCGACGCCGAGCTTGGCGCCGATGGCACGGCCGAGGTCGACGTCGACGCCGGTGAGCTCGTCGGAACCCTCCTCGACGAACATCTCGAACGGCGCGTACGGGGCGTTGGTCGCCACCTCGACGGCGCCGGCCTCGGCGATCTCCTCGGGGAGCAGCTCGGCGGCGGCCTCGTCGACGGTGATCTCGACGCCCGCGATCTCGAGGCCCTCCGATCCCGATCCGGCCTCCTCGGCGTCGGATGTGGTCGCGCATCCGGCGAGGACGAGGAGGGAGCCGGCGGCGAGCGCGGAGGCGGCGATCGCGCGGCGGGCGGGCGAGCGCGGGGGGAGTGCAGTCATGTGGGAGCCCTTCGTGCGGGTCGCTCGTCCGTGAGCGACGTCTGCGCACGAGTATGTAACAGATGTTTCAGGATTACTAGTGCTTCATCAACTTGTAACAATCAGCACAGCTGAGCAAAGCACGGGTTGAGTCTACGTCCCGCCGCGGATCGCTCCCGGTCGTCGTCCTCGCCGAGCCCGCGGCGAACGAGATCGCCCGCGGAGGGAACAGCCGGCCGGACGCGGGGTCGGCGGGGTCGGTGCCGTCGCCGGACACCGATCGACCCTCAGGCCGTCGCGCCCGAGCCGCCGGCCGCGGCATCCGCTCGACCCGCACCCGCACCGGGCAGCGCCGCCTCGATCGCGCCCACGATGGCGGGGTCGTCGGGCTCGACCGGCGGACGGAAGCGTCGGACCTCGCCCGACGGGAGCACGAGGAACTTCTCGAAGTTCCACACCACCGGTCCCGCCAGGCCGGCCGAGTCGGGCGACCGCTTGAGCGCGGTGAACAGCGGGTGCGCGCGGCGCCCGTTCACGCGGACCTTGTCGAGGATCGGGAACGTCACGCCCCAGGTCGCGGAGCAGTACTCGGCGATGTCCTCGTTCGACGACAGCTCCTGGAAGAACTGGTTGCTCGGGAAACCGAGCACCGTGAAGCCGCGGTCGCCGTAGCGGCGCTGCAGCTCCTCGAGCTTGGCGTACTGGGGCGAGAGCCCGCACCGCGAGGCGACGTTGACCACGAGTCGGACCTGGCCGGGCCAGTCGCCGAGCGTGCGGGTGTCGCCCGCCATCGTCTGGAACGGGATCGTCTCGAGCGAGGTCATTCCGCTGGTCTCCTTCGTACGCCATCGTCGGCCCGGCAACGGAAGCCACGCTAGCCGCAGGGGCTGGGAAGCCGCTCCGGATCGGTTCCGCCCGCGGGCTCAGTGCAGCGCACGGGCGCGGTACACGGCCTCGGTGCGGCTCGAGGCGCCGAGCTTGCGGAGGATGGCGGACACGTGGACGCTCGCGGTCTTGCCGCTGATGTACAGGCGCTCCCCGATCTGCCGGTTGCTGAGGCCCTCGGCGATGAGTTCGAGCACCTGGCGCTCGCGCGAGGTCAGCTCGGCGACGCCGTCGGCCGGGTCGTCGGCGCCGGCGACCCCGCCGGTGCCGCGGAGCGCCTCACCGCGCGTGGCGCGCTCGAGGGCGAGGCCCGCCTGCATGGCCACGTGGGCGGTGCGCGACTGCACGGCCACGACCCCGCCGGCGACGGCGGCGTCGTACGCCTCCTGCAGCGCGTCGCGCGCGGCCTGGCGGTCGCCCGCGTCGAGCAGCGCCTCGCCGAGTCGCAGCAGGGCGTACGGACGGAGGAATCCCGGCGCCGTCGCGGCGGAGGCCGCGTCGACGGCGGTGCGCCAGGCATCCGCGGACGGCGCCAGCTCGGCGTCGACGAGCGACGACCAGAGCGGATGCGTCGGCCAGAAGTCGAGCCGTCGGATCACCGCGCGCAGTGCGGGCTCGGCCTCGAGGATCTCGGCCGCCTCGGTCTCCGAGACGCGCGCCGGATCGTCGCGCACGGCGGCGATCACGCGCGCGAGCGCCCACAGCAACGGCTCGGCGTAGCCGGGCAGCGGGACTTCGCGCTCGTTCAGCACGACTCGCCCGTCGCGCCAGGCCTGGGAGAGGTCGCCCGTGGCGAGGCCGACCTCGGCCGCGACCCGCCCGACGCCGAGGCGCGTCTGCATCTCGACCTCCATGACGGGGGCCATGGTCGGGCGGAAGGCGCGGAGCAGCTCGGCCGCGCGCTCGGGTTCGCCCCGCCACACGAGGGCCCAGATCTTGGCCCGCTGCAGGTACACGCGGAACGGCGCGGAGGGTTCGAGCGCGAGCGCACGGTCGATCAGTTCTCCGGCGCGGTCCCATTCGCCGAGCGCGAAGAGGGGGTCGACCGCGTTCGAGGCCAGGATGACGCCCGAACTGCGCTCCACGCCCTGGCGGCGGGCCCGGTCGAGCCCCTCTTCCGCGAGGCGCACCGCCGCGCGGAAGTCGCCGACCAGGTAGGACAGGTCGGAGGCGTTGACCCAGTACCGGAGGAGCGCCGCACCGTCGCCCGCCGCGACCTCGCGCGCGTGCTCGAGGTCGGCGAGGGCGCGCTCGACCTCGCCGCGCGAGGCGCGGCAGACGGCCCCGACGTTCATCGCGATCGAGGCGTACCGCGGGTAGCCGATCGCCTGGGCCAGCTCGAGCGCCTCGTCGGCCACGCGCACGCCCTCGTCGATGTGCGCCTCGATCATGAGGCGGCCCGCGAGCCCGGTGAGCACCGTGACGCGGAGCTCGTCGGCGCCCTCGGCGGGCAGCGCCGCGAGCGCCTCTTCGAGCAGCGGGATCGAGCCGCCGCGGCCGACCATCGCGAGGTAGAGCGCCTTGTCGCGCAGCAGGCGCGGGTACTGCGGATCGTCGCGCGGGCACTCGGCGAGGGCGGCCTTCACGAGCGCGAGGCTGCGCTCGCCCTCGCCCGCGTGTCGCAGGTGCGACGCCGTGCGGCCCATGAGCTCGAGCCGGGTCATGCCGGCGACCCGCTCGGGGTCGGGCACGAGGCTCCACAGCTCGAGCGCGCGCTCGCCCAGCTGCGCGGCCGAGGCGTAGGCGACCGCCGCGCGCGCCTCGCGCATGGCCTGAACGGTCGCCGGGAACGCACGGACGGGGTCGCGGGCGCCGAGCCAGTGGTACGAGATCTCGGCCGCCAGGCGTCGCCCGCCTGCCGCGGCCTGGGCCTCGTACGCCTCGGCGTACCGGGCGTGGTATCTGGCGCGCTCGCCCGGGAGCAGGTCGGCGAGGATCGCCTCACGCACGAGGGCGTGCCGGAACGCGTAGTCGTCGCCGTCGATCTCGATCACGCCGTACCGCACGCTCTCGCGGGCCGCGGTGTCGAGGGCGGCCTCGTCGCCGCGGTGCACGGCGGACAGCAGCGCGTGCGGGACCCTGACGCCCCCCGTCGAGAGCAGCCGCAGGAACTCCTGCGCGTCGTCGGGCAGCCGCTCGTAGCGCGCGAGGAGGAGGTCGCGCAGCGTGTCGGGGACGAAGCCCTCGTCGCGGCATCCGTCGATGCCGACGAGCTCTTCGACGAAGAACGGCACGCCGTCGCTGCGGAGGAACACGGCGTCGAGCACGCGCTCGCTCGGGGTCTCGTCGACGATGAGCGACCGGACGAGGTCGCGGACCTGCGCCTGCGACAGCCGGGTGAGCTCGCGGCGCTCGACCCAGCGGTCGCGCTCGGCCTCGGTGAGGAAGCCCCGGAGCGGATGCCCGCGCGGGACGTCGTCGGTGCGGTAGGTCAGGAGCACGAGGAGCCGGCTCGACCCGAGCGACCGCAGCAGGAACCGCAGGAGCGCGAGGCTCGCGGCGTCGATCCAGTGCAGGTCCTCGAGGACGAGCACGATGGGCTCGTCTCGCGACAGGGTCTCGAGGAGCACGGCCACCGCCTCGTGCAGCTGGCCGCTGCCGGCGCCCCCGGGGGTCACGACGATCTCGCCCGTGCCGTCGGCGACGGAGGCCGCGAGCTCGGGCAGGAGCGCGACGAGCGCCGCGCGTCCGGGCCCGACCGCCTCGAGCGCGCGCTCGGCGCCCACCTGCGCGACGAGCTGCCGCAGCGCCCCCTTCACCGGGGCGTACGGCGCGGCGACGTCGCCGAGGTCGACGCACTGGCCGCGGATGAGCCGGACGTCGGGACCGAGGCCGCCGGTGAACTCGGCCACCAGCCGGCTCTTGCCGATGCCCGCCTCGCCGCCGATCACGGCGGTCGCGGGCGTGCCGGCCCGCACCGTCTCGATGAGGCTGCGGAGCCAGTCGAGTTCGGTGTCGCGGCCGACCATCGCGGGGCTCGACGGAGAGCTGGTCACCGTCCCATCGTCCCACCGACCGACGACATCGGCGCCGGGTCCTTCGACTCGGCGCCGCTGCGTCGGAGCGGGTGCGGCGCGGGCGTCCGCCGGCTCTGCGGCCGCCCGGTCGCCTCGGGCCCTCACCGGGCGAGGAGCGCCGCGTGGCGGCCGGCGTGGCGGCCGCGCGCGGCGCGGAGCCAGGCGCCCCTGGCCGGCGCGAGGCCGGTCGCGTCGGGGCCGGCGCCGGCCGCGCGCTCGGCTGCGGCCCGCTGGAGGGCGATGCGCTCCTCCGCCCGGCGCACGTCGGCAGCGTGCACGTGCATGGCCACGAAGCCTGCGGTGTAGTCCATGGTGTCCTCCTGATCTGGGCGATGATCCGAGCCTGCGCCCTGAGGCGGGGGCGGTTCATCGGGAGATGTGCCTATTTCTCAGGTCCGGGCGGTGAGGGGGCCTCAGACGGACGGTGCGGATGTCCGGGTCGCGCCGGCCTCAGTGGGCGAGGGTGGCCGTACGGCGGTATCCGTCGTTGCGGAGCTCGACCACGGCGGCCGACACGGCCCACACCGAGATGAGGGCGAGCACGAGCATCGCTGCGAACATCACGCACCTCCTTCCGTTCGTTTCCAGGTGGCCCGGGCGTACCCGCTCCGGGATGCTTCGAGACTCGTTCCTGAGGCACCCTCAGGACATCGGGCGATCGACGTAGTCGCCTACCTCAGATTCGCGGCCGCGACGGCGCGGGTCGCCAGAGCGATCACCGAATCCGGCACGGGAGTGCCAGCAGGGGTGAGCCCTGACGGGATCGGGGCGCCCCAGCGCCGCTCGAGCGGGAGCACTCCCGCCCAGGTCGAGTGGTCCTCGCCGTCGTCGCCCTCCTCGGAGGGGCCGCCCGAGCGCTGCTTCACCACGACGTCGTCGAGGCCCAGGCGCAGGACGCGCGTGGCCGCGACCTCCTTGCGCCGCGTGGCGCGGACCTCGGCGGGCCGGCCGGGCATGAGCCGCTCGGACAGGGCGAGCAGTGCGGCGTCCGCCTCCTCGGCCGGCACCGCCTCGAGCACGCCCTGCACGGTGGCGCTGCGGTAGTTCATCGAGCTGTCGAAGAGGCTGCGCGCGTACACGAGTCCGTCGAGCGCGGTCACCGAGAACGCCACGGGCAGGCGAGCGGATGCCGCGCGCAGGGCGAATCCGCCGCCGGTGGAGCCGTGCAGCAGCACGTGCTCCCCGACGCGCGCGTAGCCCATCGGGACGATGACGGGCACGCCGTCGACCGCGACCGCGAGGTGGCCGACGAGCTCGGTGTCGAGCAGGTCGAACAGGGCGAAGCGGTCGGTGGTCTGGCGGTCGGGCAGTCGGCGGATGCGGCGCGCGGGGGTCGTGGCGGTGGTCATGCCATCCAGCATGCGAGCCACGCTGGTATGGTTGGCAGACCAGTTCCCGCGCATCCGACCAGTCCAGTGCACGTTCGAAGGAGGATCCCGTGGACGGACCGCTGCTCGTCATCGACCGCGACGACGCCCGCCCGCTCGGACAGCAGCTCGTCGACGGGCTGCGCCGCGGCATCCTCGACGGGCGGCTGCGCGCCGGCGACGCCGTTCCGTCGACGCGATCGCTCGCGGACGAGCTCGGCGTCGCGCGCAGCTCGGTCGTCGCCGCCTACGACCAGCTCGCCGGCGAGGGCTACCTCGAGCTCCGGCAGGGCGCTCCGACGCGCGTCGCGCCCCTCGTGCGCGCCGAGGAGCGCGCCCAGCGCGCCCCCGTGGGGATCGAGGAGCGCGCCCAGCGCGCGTCTCGAGATCCCCACGACCCGCCGGAGGCGACGGCGCTCGAGCTCCGGCCCGGACTGCCCTCGACGGCGCGGCTCGACGAGCGCGCCTGGCGGGCCGCCTGGCGGGCCGCGGCGAAGCACACGGTGCCCGGCGACATCCCGCCCGTCTTCGGGTCACCGCGCCTGCGCGTCGAGGTCGCCGACCACCTGCGGCACGCGCGCGGCCTCTCCTGCTCGCCCGATGACGTCGTGGTCACCGCGGGCACGAGCGACGCCGTCGCGCTGCTCGCCTCGGCACTGCGCGTCCTCGTCGACGGAACGCCCCGGGTCGCGGTCGAGCACCCCGGCTACCCGTCGGCGCGGCGGGTGGTGCAGCGACGCGGCGCCCTCGAGACCGTGCCCGTGCCGGTCGACGCCGACGGGATCGACGTCGCGGCGCTCCGCGGCATCCGCCCGGCACCGCACGCCGTGATGGTCACCCCGCACCACCAGTACCCGCTCGGCGGCCGCCTGCCCGTCGCGGCCCGGCTCGAGCTGCTCGAGTGGGCCGCGGCATCCGGTGCCGTCGTCATCGAGGACGACTACGACAGCGAGTTCCGCCACGTCGGCGCGCCCCTGCCCGCGCTCGCGTCGCTCGATCGCGCCGGGCGGGCCGTGCTCGTCGGGAGCTTCTCGAAGGTCCTCACGCCGTGGCTCCGGCTCGGGTACCTGGTCCTGCCGGCGGACCCGGCGCTGCGGAGCGCGGTCGCGGCGGTGCGCGACGACGAGACCTGCCCGGTGCCCGGCATCGCCCAGGAGGCCATGGCCGAGCTGCTCGCCTCCGGGGCCGTGCGGCGCCACATCGCCGCGGCCCGGCGGGACTACGCGCACCGGCGCCGCCTCGTGCTCGAGGCGCTGGCGGGGATCCGCGGGGCCGACCCGACGGGCCTCGACGGCGGCCTCCACGCGGTCCTGCGCCTGCCCGCGCACCAGGTCTCCGCGCGCGTGGTCGCGCGACTCGCGGACGAGGGCATCGCCGTCTCGTCGCTCGCCGACTACTCCGCCGTGCCCGGCGAGGGTCCCGCGGGGCTCATCCTCGGGTACGGATCGCCGACCGACGTGCAGCTCGTGCAGGCGCTCGCGCGCGTCCGGGCGGCCGTCGAGGCCGAGCTCGCGGCATCCGTCACCTGAGGCCCTGTGCAACCGCGGCCCCGCGGCGATACAGTGAGCCCGTTCGCGGCCCCGAACGCCGCGGCGAGACGGGGGCGGGAAATGCGTCATCGGCGACCCGGAACACCTGCGGCCCTGCTCGCAGCCGGACTCCTCTCACTCTGCGGCGTGCTCACGCTGCTCGCCGGCTGCGCCCCGCCCGAGCGCATCGAGGCGGCGCCCGTGACGGTCACCGTCACGGAGACGGTCACCGAGGTCGTGACCGCCACGCCCGCCGCGCCCGCGACGCAGTCGAGCTCGCCGGACCCCGTGCCGAACGAGGCCGCGCCGGTCATCGAGTGGGGCCCGGCCTGGGACCTCGGGTCGCGCACCGGCGCGACGGGCACGCCCGAACTCGACGCCGACGGCGAACCGGAGCGCTACGTCATCGTCGCGGGCGACAGCTTCTTCGACGTCGCCCAGCGGTTCAACCTCCCGCAGCAGCAGCTGCTCCGCATGAACCCGCAGGTGCACGGGTTCGGCGAGACGGTCTACATCGGCGACGTCATCAACCTCGACTGGCAGAAGGCGGGGGTCGGGTGAACGAGGTCGTCACGCTCGAGCCGTGGAGCCCGTGGCCGCTCGTGTTCCCGGTGGCCGTCGTGCTCGCCGGCGCCGCGGTCTCGATCGCGGGCACGCGTCGGCGCAGCAAGCCCCTGCGCGAGACCGGCTACGTCGCGATCGTGTTCGGGGCGCTCGCGGCGGCCGCGATGACGTACTCGATGTCGGGCATCTGGGACACGCAGCAGCGCACCGACGCCCTCGTCTCGCTCGGCTACGAGACGCCCACGTTCAGCGGGGGGACGAGCCTCGCCGGCGGCGAACTGCCGCCCGTCGCCTTCCAGGCGGTGCGCGACGGCACGCGGGTCCGCGGCGTGATCGTCCAGGTCGAGGGCGACCGGTGGGAGGTCCGCGAGATCGACGAGGACGACGATGCGGAGCGATGACCCGGCCCGCCTCGCGACCGGCCCGCGGCATCCGCTCGCCCCCTGATCGCTGTGAGCGGATGCCGCGGAGCGGGCGGGCCGCGTAGCGTGGAGGTCGTGCTGACTCCTCCGGTGACCGAGAAGCGACCGACCGAACGCACCCACCACGGCGACCTGGTGATCGACCACTACGAGTGGCTGCGCGACAAGGACGACCCCGCGGTGATCGCCCACCTCGAGGAGGAGAACGCCTACACGAAGGCGAAGACGCGGCGCCTCGCGATCCTGCAGGAGCAGGTGTTCGAGGAGATCAAGCGCCGCACGAAGGAGACCGACCTCAGCGTCCCGACGCGCGAGGGCGACTGGTGGTACTACTCCCGCACCGTGGAGGGGCTGCAGTACGGCATCCACTGCCGGGTGCCCGTGCGCGGCGCCGACGACTGGGAGCCGCCCGCCATCCCCGAGGACGGCTCGCCCCTGCCGGGCGAGCACGTGCTGCTCGACGACAACGTCGAGGCGAAGGGGCACGAGTTCTTCTCGCTCGGCAGCTTCGACCTCACCGCCGACGGCTCGACGCTGCTCTACGCGGTCGACGTCGAGGGCGACGAGCGGTACACGATCCGGCTGCGCGCGCTCGACGGCACGGGCCGCGTGCTCGACGACGAGCTCCCCGGCACCGCGGCGGGCGCCGTGTTCGAGCCGTCGGGCCGCTACCTCTTCTACGCGACCGTCGACGACGCGTGGCGCCCCGACACCATCTGGCGGCACGAGATCGGCACGCCCGCATCCGCCGACGTGCAGGTGTTCCACGAGCCAGACGAGCGCTTCTGGCTCGGCGTCGGGCTCATGCGGAGCCGCCGGTACCTCGTGCTCGAGGCGGGCTCCCACGTCACGAGCGAGACCTGGCTGCTCGACGCCGCCGACCCCACCGGCGAGTTCCGCGTGGTGTGGCCGCGGCGCGACGGCGTCGAGTACGACGTCGAGCACGTGGTCGCCGGGGGGCGCGACCGCCTGCTCATCGTGCACAACGAGGGCGAGGCCGTGAACTTCGAGCTGGTGAGCGTCGCGGCCGACGATCCGCAGGGGCCGCGCCGGATGCTGCTCCCCCACGACCCGCGCATGCGCATCGAGGCGGCGCACGCGTTCCGCGACTTCGTCGCGCTCGAGTACCGGCGCGACGGCCTGCCGCGAGTGGCGATCGCCACGGTGCCGCCGCAGGGCCTCCCGGCCGATGCGACGCCGGACGACACGCTGCACGAGCTCGTGTTCGAGGAGGAGCTGTGCTCGGTCGGCGTCGGCGGCAACCCCGCGTGGGAGCAGCCGTCGCTGCGCCTCGGATACGGCTCGTTCGTCACGCCGTCGACGGTGATCGACGTCGACGTGGCATCCGGCGCCCGGACGGTGCGCAAGCAGCAGCCGGTGCTCGGCGACTACCACCCCGAGCGCTACGCCCAGAGGCGCGAGTGGGCGACGGCACCGGATGGCACGAAGGTGCCGATCTCGCTGGTCTACCGGCACGACCTGGTGACCCTCGGCGAGCCGGCGCCGACGCTGCTCTACGGGTACGGCTCGTACGAGCACGCGATCGATCCCGGGTTCGGCATCCCGCGCCTGTCGCTGCTCGACCGCGGGATGGTGTTCGCCGTCGCGCACGTGCGCGGCGGCGGCGAGATGGGCCGCCTCTGGTACGAGCACGGCAAGAAGCTGCACAAGAAGCACACGTTCACCGACTTCATCGCGGCCGCCGAGCACCTCGTCGAGCGCGACATCACCGCGCCCGACCGGCTCGTCGCGCAGGGCGGCTCCGCC
This sequence comes from Agromyces sp. CCNWLW213, assembly GCF_037199545.1. Lineage (NCBI taxonomy): Bacteria > Bacillati > Actinomycetota > Actinomycetes > Micrococcales > Microbacteriaceae > Agromyces > Agromyces sp. CCNWLW213. Next base: position 110,564 of record NZ_JBBBDX010000004.1, read on the forward strand.
GGCGGGCTGCTCATGGGCGCGGTCGCGAACCTCGCGCCGCGCCTGTTCTCGGGGATCGTCGCCGAGGTGCCGTTCGTCGACCCGCTCACCTCGATCCTCGACCCGTCGCTGCCGCTCACCGTCATCGAGTGGGACGAGTGGGGCAACCCGCTCGACGACCCCGAGGTCTACGCGTACATGAAGTCGTACGCGCCGTACGAGAACGTGCACCCGGTGACCTACCCCCGGATCCTCGCGATCACGTCGCTGAACGACACGCGCGTGCTCTACGTCGAGCCCGCGAAGTGGGTGGCGCGCCTGCGCGAGGTCGGCGCCGATCCCCTGCTCAAGGTCGAGATGGCGGCCGGGCACGGCGGCGTGTCGGGGCGGTACGCGGCCTGGCGCGAGCGCGCGTTCGCGCAGGCGTGGATCATCGACGCGGCCGGGGCGCACCCGAGCGGCGAGTAGCGGCATCCGGCCCTCGCCGCCACGCGGTGGAGTGCCGTTTCCGCGGTGAAGTCCCGCACGCTCGGCCCTCGAACGCGGAAACGGCGCTCCGACGCGAGCAGGAACGGCGGGATGTGCACGATTCGTGCCCTGATCGGGGCTCGCCGGATGTCGGCGGCCGGGTCCAGACTGTCCCCCATGTCGTTCATCACCGAGCTGAGTGAACGGATGCCGCAGCGCGTGCACGCGCCCGGCACCCCCGAGTACGAGACCGGGGCCGCGGTGTTCGCGGGCCCCGGCACGCCCGAGGCGGTCGTGCGCCCCTCGTCCGCCGCCGAGGTCGCCGACGCCGTGCGCGCCGCCGTCGCGGCCGGCACCCCGATCGCCGTCAAGAGCGGCGGCCACGGCTCCGACCCGGTCACCGGTGGGGTGGTGATCGACCTCGCCGACCTGAGCACGGTCGAGCCGGCGGGCGACGGCAGCCGGCTCGTGCACGTCGGCGCGGGCGCGCGCTGGGGCGACGTCGCGTCGGCGCTCGCCCCCCACGGGCTCGTGGTCACGTCCGGCGACACCCTCGACGTGGGCGTCGGCGGGCTCGCGCTCGGCGGCGGCATCGGCTGGCTCGCACGCACGCACGGGCTCACGATCGACATCGTCCGCGAGGTCGAGCTCGTGACCGCCGCGGGCGACGTGCTGACGGTGAACGCCGACTCGCACCCCGACCTGTTCTGGGCGCTGCGCGGCGGGGGCGGCAACTTCGGCGTCGTCACGCGCTTCACGTTCGAGGCCGCGCCGGTCGACGGGCTCGTCGGCGGGCACGTGCACTTCGACCAGTCCGACGTGCGCGCGGTCGTCCGCGCCTGGCGCGACGTGTTCCGCGACGCGCCCGACGAACTCAACTCGACGCTGCTCGTCATGCCGCAACTCATGCCCGAGATGCCCGCGGGTCCGCAGATGTCGGTCGCCCTGGTCGGCACGGAGGACGAATTGCGCCGGCTGCTCGAGCCGCTGCTGTCGCTGCCGTCGGTCACCGACGTCTCGCTCGGCCCGGTCGCCTACGCCGACCTGCTCGAGGAGGGCCCGCCCGGCAAGCCGCCGTTCCAGTTCGTCGGGGGCAACGGCTTCGTGCCCGACCTCTCCGACGCGGCGCTCGACTCGTTCGTGCGCGCGCTCGACCGCGAGGTGCCCACCATGCTGCTGCTCCGAGCCCTCGGCGGCGCGTTCTCCCGGGTCCCCGCCGATGCCACCGCCATCGCGCAGCGCGACGGCCAGGCGCTGCTCGCCGTCAACGGCATACTGCCCGACGACGCGAGCGACGACCAGGTCGCCGCCGCTCGAGCGGGCGCCGCGGAGGCGGTCGCCTTCACGAACGGCCGCTACTCGAACTTCACGCCCGAGTTCGGCGACGACGTCGCCGAGATCTACCCGCCCGCGACGCTCGAACGCCTCCGCGCCGTCAAGCGCGCGGTGGACCCCGGCGACGTGTTCCGGGCGAGCCATCACATCGCGCCGTGACTATCCGACCGGTGAGGTGAGCCGGGCGAGCTCGGCGGCGATCGCCGCGCGCACCACGCCCTCGCCGCCGAGCACGACGACCTTCGCCGGCTCGAGCCGGCCCGCTCCCGCGCGGCGGGCGACGGGCGACGGGCGACGGGCGGCGCTCAGGCGGCGGGCGGGTCCTCGTGCAGGTCGACGTCGGCGGGGACGAAGGCCCACCTGGTGAATCGCACCTCGAGCCCGGGCCGCGTGGGCGCGCAGATCATCGGGCCCGCGGTCGCCGCGTTCGCGTCGAACGGCGCGACCCGGATGGTGCGCCATTCGCCGTCGCCCGCGCGCGCCCGCAGCGTGATCGCGTCGGCCTCCACGCCGGACCGGCTGGCCCGGACCGTGACCACCCGACCGGCCCACTCGGGCACGGGCGCGAGCGACCAGTCCGAGAGCCGGTTCGTCACCACCGCGCCGACGTGCGGCACGCCGTCGCTCAGCTCGATGCCCGCCTTCACCCAGTTCTCGCCGTCGAGGTGCAGGAACAGGCCGGCCTGGTCGTAGAGCCCGGTCAGCGTCGACGTGTCGAACGCCACCTCGACCGCGGCATCCGCCGGCCAGGGAGCGAGCAATGCGTGCCCGTCGTCGTGCACGAACCCGTAGTGGGTGGTGCGCCAGAAGTCGCTGCCCTCGGCGGCCTCGACGACGATGGCGTCGGCGTCGGCCCGGACGGCGACCGGGTCGCGCGTCCAGCGTCCGGCGTTCCAGGGTGCGGCGGGGCCCGGCTCGGCCTCGTCGGCGGCGGTGGGATCGGCGGTCATGTCCCCCACGCTAGACCCGCGGTCGCCCACGCGGCATCCGTCAGGGCTGCGACGACGCCGGCGGCGCGGCATCCGTCACCGCCGACCCCTCGGCCCGCCGCGCCGCGAGCCGCCGCTCGCGCATCGCGAGCCACAGCGGGAACGTGAACGCGAAGGCGGTGAGCGCCGACCCGACGAGGTACGCCCACGCGAACCGCATCCCGAGCCGCCGCGACTCGACGACGATGAGCACGCTGCCCGCGACCGCGACGACGAGCAGGTCGGTCGTGATCGACGACACCGCCGGTCCGCTCGAGACGAGGTCGCCGATGAAGTCGTCCCCCCGGGCGATCGCGATCGCGTTGTACGTCCAGGTGCCCACGAGGCCCGCGACCGCGAGCACGAGGTAGGCGACGGCGAGCGGGGTCCAGTTGCGCGTCATCCGTTCAGTGTGGCGGATGCCGCTCCCGGCCGTCAGTACTCGGGGATCGCCTCGACCGCGCGCTGCGCTTCGAGGCGGGCGAGGTCGCGGAGCAGGTCGTCGCCGACGTCGGCCATGCGCTCCGCGCGGTGGTCGGCGTAGTCCGGCTCCTCGTCGTAGCGCGGCCAGCGGCGGTCGAGCTCCTGCTCGATGGCGGTGCCGAGTTCGTGCCACGCGTCGTCGCGCGCGCGCTCGACCAGCCGGGCGACGTACTCGTCGTCGGAGCGGCGCGTCCAGAGCTCCTTCGCGATGGCCGCGTGCACCTTCTCGCGGCGGCGCAGGTTGAGCAGGTCCTCGCGGTGGTAGTCGTGCTGGTGCTGCGAACGGCCCTCGCGCTTCGCGGCGGCCTCCCGCTCCTCGGCGACGTGCTCGGCGGCCTCGTCGGCCTCCTGCACGAGCTCGTACAGCACGGCTCGGGCCCGGTCGGCGGCGCGCTCCTCGGAGTACGGCTCGTCGCCGCGGAGGGCGTCGACGATGAGGCGGTTCTTCAGCGCCATCCGCCCCGCGGACTCGGCCATCAGGAGGCCCTCCTCGAGCATCTCCTCGAAGGTCGCGGGCGTGACCTCGGGAAGGCGCGACCGGTCGAACGGCGCCATCGTGACGCGCGAGCGACGCCGTCGCCACGGCAGCCGGAACCGGCCCATGCGCACCTCCTCGAATCGCACCCGTTCCACCGTACCGATCCCGGGTGAACGGATGCCGCTCGGCCGGCGTCCCGCCGTGGAGGCGGACCGGTCGCCGACTCAGCCCGCATCGGGGTCGAAACCGGGCGTGCGGCCGTCGCGCCCGACGTACTTCACCACGAGGCTGCAGTCCTTGTCGCCGTAGCCCTCCTCGACGAGTCGCGCGAAGCGCTCCATCGCGAGCCGCCCGGCGGCCAGGTCGAGGCCGGCCGCCTCGCCCGCGGCGAGCGCATACGAGAGGTCCTTCTCGGCCAGGCGCGTCGTGAAGGTCGCGTCGAAGTTGCGGTTCGCGGGACTCGTCTCGACGACTCCCGGCACCGGGTACCACGTGCGCAGCGGCCACGAGTCGCCGGATGACACGGTCGCGAGGTCGTGGAACACCTTCGGGTCGAGCCCCAGCGCCTCCGCGAGCCGCGCGCCCTCGGACGACGCCTGCAGCGTGATGAACAGCATCAGGTTGTTCGCGAGCTTCGCCGCGATGCCCGAGCCGGGACCGCCGACGGTGAAGACGTGACCCGCCATGGGCTCGACGAGGCTCGCCGCCTCGGCCGTGGCATCCGCCCCACCGCCGAGAATGAACGTGAGCGTGCCCGCATGCGCGCCCGCGATGCCGCCCGAGACGGGCGCGTCGACGAAGCGGATGCCGCGCGCCGACGCCGCCGCATGGCAGGCGCGCGACGTCTCGACGTCGACGGTCGACGTGTCGAGCACGAGGGTGCCGGGCCGGACGACGTCGAACACGCCGGCTTGCCCGGCCTCGCCGATGAGCACCTGGCGCGAGTGCTCGGAGCGGGGCAGCGACGTGAAGACGGCGTCGGCGCCGCCCGCGGCCGTCGCGGCATCCGTCACCGTGCGGATGCCGGCCCGCTCCGCCCGCTCGACCATGCGGGGGTCCACGTCGAACCCGACGACGTCGTGACCGGCCCCGACGAGGTGCGCGGCCATGGGCTCGCCCATGTGCCCGAGCCCGATCCACCCGATGACGGCCATGCGCGTCCTCCTCGACGTCGTGCCGCCGGCAGCGGTGCCGCGCGGTCGGCTCCACGCTACGCCCGAGGTCGTCCCGATCCCCACCGCTGCGGGCCGCGGCGCACGGGATCAGGGGATGGCCTTGGCCGTCGCCTCGAGGTCGGTGACCGGGCGGTCGCGCTGCGTGGCGAGGGCCAGGCCCGCGGCGCCGCACACGACCACGATCGCGACCACCTCGGCGACCGTGAACGACTCGCCCAGCACGAGCACGCCGAAGACCGCCGCGATCACGGGCCCGAAGCTCGTGATGATCGCGTAGAGCCGCGGCGTGATGCGCCGCAGGATGTACGTGTCGAGGCTGTACGGCAGCGCCGACGACAGCACGCCGACGCCGAGCAGCAGCCCGACCACGCGCCAGTCGAGCGCGCCGACGTCGAGCGTGGCGACCGCGAAGGGCACGAGCAGGGCGAGCGAGACGAGGCTCGCGACGGTGAGCCCCTCGAGCCCCGGCAGCCGCGTCGCGACGCGACGCGTGAGCAGGATGTACGCCGCCCAGCTCGCCGCCGCCGTGAGCGCGAGCAGCACCCCGACCGGGTCGACGCCCGAAGCGGATGCCGCGGCATCCGCCTCGCCGGAACCGCCGGCCCACGGCCCGATGAGGAGCAGCACCCCGGCTCCGGCCGCGAGCGCGCACGCGAGGTCGAGCAGCCGGCGGGAGGTGACGAGGGCGATGGCGAGCGGGCCGAGGAACTCGATCGTCGCGGCGACGCCGAGCCCGAGCCGGTCCACCGACTCGTAGAACGTCACGTTCATGACGGCGAGCACGACCCCGAGCGCGACGGCCGGCCGCAGCCGCCGCCAGGTGAGCCCCGCGCGCTTCGGCCGGTAGAAGGGGAGCACGGCGATCGCCATGACGAGCTGGCGCACCGCGACCACGACGAACGAGCCGACGACCGGGATCACGAGCCCCGCGAGCGACGAGCCGAAGTTGATCGAGACCTCGGTGCCGAGCTGCGTCGACGCTCCGGCGAAGCGGCGGCGGCGGAGCGCGGCATCCGACATCGCGGCTTCGGGCGCGGTCTCGTGGGGCACCACTCGACGATACGGCCTCGCCCGGCGCGACTCGCCCCCGCGCCTGCGCGGCCCGGGGTCGCGGCTGTGGTCGGCTGTGATCAGGGGTGCACGCATGACGAAGCCATTCGGAAGCCTGACCGACGACGAGGTGCAGCACGCGGGGCGGGTCGAGTTGCGCCGGGTGGTCGTGACCGACGACGTGGAGTCGTGGGACCTGCTGCTGTACGCCGCGGGCGGACTCGAGCCGATCGCGGTCGACGCGTTCAGCCTCGACGAGCTCGGCCGCATGAACCCGCCGTCGTCGCGGGACCTCGCCGACGGCGTGGCCAAGGTGGTGCTCGGATGCCACGGGCTCCGCCGCATCGAGCCCTGGACCATGTCGCGCGACGCGTCGAGCTGGTCGGCGCGCGTCGCGGTCGTCCCGGTCGCCGCCGCGCCCGAGGGCGCGGACGCCGCCGGCTGAACACGGGTCCCGTCGGGGCGCCTCGCGCCGGGTGCGCGCGTCAGCCGTCGAGCTGCTCGCGGAACCGGGCGGGCACCGCGTCGGGCCCGGCGCGCCGACCCGCGGCGACGCTCGCCTCGGCGGCGACGAACCCGTCGGGACGCACCAGGTAGATCCGGTCCGAGCGGAGCCGTCCGCCGGCCACGGGCGGGAACACGTGCGCCTCGACCCCGAGCCGCGCGGCGACCCGCTGCACGAGCGTCGCGGGGGCCCCGTACCCGTGCACCTGCCAGCGCATCGAGCGGAGCGCGTCGAAGTTCGACGGGTCGGTCCCGGTGAAGGGCAGCCGCTTGCCCACCACGTCGTCGCGCACCTGCGACCGCGGCGGGGACTCCGGTGACATCCGGTACCTGATGCGCGTCTGCGACAGGAAGCCGAAGAGCCGGCGGCCGCCGACCACCCTCGGCAGCACGCGCACGACCGCGGCACCCATGGCGGGCACGGCGCGGCCGCGGATGAACCGGGTCAGCGCCGTGTCCGACGTGACGAGCCCGAAAAGCCGGTCGGTGGTCGCGACGAGCTTGCGCGCGACCGGCCGGCGCTCGGCCTCGTACCGGTCGAGGCGGCGGTCGGGCATGCGGCCGACGAGCACGTCGGCGAGCGCGCACGCGAGGTTGTGCGCATCCTGCAGGCCCGTGTTCATGCCCTGGCCGCCGACGGGCGAGTGGATGTGCGCCGCATCGCCGACGAGGAAGCACCGCCCCTCGCGGAACCGCTCGGCGACGCGGTGGTGCAGGCGGTAGGTCGCGAACCACGTCGACGACCGGTACCCCACCGTGAACCCGCGCGCGATGCGCGACCGCACCAGCCCCTCCGGCAACCGCCCGCCCTCGGCGAGGTCGGCGTCGCGCACCACCCCGAGGATGCGCGCGTGCCCCGGCTCGCCCATCGGGAACGACAGCAGGATGTCGTCGGGCGCCATCCGGATGTTGACGTGCCCGTCGACGAGCCCGGTCGCGCCGATCGCGTCGGCCACGAAGAAGGTGTGCTCGTTGGTCACGCCCTCGAAGCGGATGCCGCTGAGCTCGCGCACCGCGGACCGCGCGCCGTCGGCGCCGACCAGGTACCGCGCCTCGATGCGCACGACGCCGCCCGAGGTCGCGCCGTCGCCCTCGGCCACCCGCTCGAGCACCGCGGTGACGGATGCCGCGCCCCGCTCGAGCGCGACGAGTCGCAGCCCCCACCGGACCTCGCCCCCGCGCGCGGCGAGCCCCTCGACGAGGATCCGCTCGTTGCGGCTCTGCTCCAGCACCGTGATCTCGGGGAACGGCGTGGTGCCGCGGCCGAACTCGCGCAGCGGGACCCGGCCGAGCACGCGGTGGCGGAACGCCAGCACCGCGCCGACGGCCTCGGCGCGCTCGGCGGCCACGCGGTCGGCGAGCCCGAGCTGGTCGTAGAGCTCCATGGATCGCGCCTGCACGACCAGGGCGCGCGACTCGCGCGTCGGACCGTGCTTGCCGTCGGCGACGATCGCGTCGACGCCGAGCTTCGCGAGCACGTTCGCGGCCATGAGGCCGCTCGGGCCCGCCCCGACGACCAGCACGTCGGTGCGCAGCGTCTCGGACTCCCCCATGACCCCACCCTGTCACCGACCGGGCGCGCGCGGGAGGGGGTCGACGGCGGTACGCCGGGCGGTCAGCCGCCGAGGAGCAGCTCGTCGGGCGTCGTCACGGGCCGCCAGCCGCGTGCGGCGACGGCGCGCGGCATCCGGTCGGCCCCCTCGAGGGCCGGCATCTCGAGAGCGGCCAGCCGGGCCACGTCGGCGACGGGCACCTGGAACGTGCGGAACGGCCCGAGGTCGGGCACGGCGACGGCGCCCGCGGCCAGTCGCGCCCGCTCGCGCTCGGCGTGCGCGGCGCGCGCTCCCGCGTCGTCGACGTCGACGAGGGGCGACTGGTCGAGCACGAACGCGGCGGTCGCGAGCTCGTCGCCCGACCGCCACGCGACGACCTTGAAGAAGCGCAACGGCACCCGGATGCCGCGGTACTCGGGATCGCCGGCGTCGAGCACCGGCGCGGTGAACACGCTGAGCCGCTGGGCGTGCACGGTCGCGAACGCGAGCACGTGGTCCTCGAGGCCGTTCCAGAGCTCGAGGGACTGGTTGAACTCGGCCTGCTGCGGCGCCGCGTTCGGGTACCTGAACGTGTCGGCGTTCGCCCGCGCCGCGACCTCGGGCGGCCCCCAGACCGGGTCGCGTCGCCGCACGAGGTGGCCGCGGTCGAGGTCGTTCCGCGCGTACACCTCGGGACCGGCCTGCCACGCCTCGGGGATCCGCTCGTCGAACCGCCAGTCGTCGCCGCGCGGCACGTCGACGAGCTCGGCGCCGTCGACGTTCACCCCGGTCACCCTCGCGAAGCGCCGGCCCGTGTCGAGCACCACGGTGAAGTGCAGGTAGTCGAGGGCGACGGATGCCGCGGCATCCGACTCGGGCACCGCGGGCAGCGCCGCCTCGACCCCCAGGAACCGCGCGTCGAACCCCATGCGCCCAGCCGATCACGAGCCGCCGACAGCGGACGTCGGCCGCGCCGGGCAATCCGGACGCGGCACCGCGACGAACCACCCCTGACCGGGGCCGGCCCGCGCCCCGCGGAGGGAGGCCCGCCCATGGCGAGCACCGCACGCGTCCGGATCCCCGCTCGGGGCGCCGGAGGCGACCATCGCCCCGGCCGCCCGCGCCCGCCCCGGGTGCCGGCGTGGGCGGCGGTGTCCGGCGTCATCGCGGCGGGCGCGTTCCTCGCGGCGGCCGAGCTCGCCGCGCTGCTCGTGGCGCGCGACGGGAGCCCGATCCTCGCGATCGGCGCGTTCGTGATCGACATCGTGCCGCAGCCCGTGAAGGAGTTCGCCATCGCGACGTTCGGCGCGTACGACAAGGTCGTGCTGCTCGCGAGCCTCGGCGTCGCGGTGGTCGTCGCGAGTGCGATCGCGGGCGTGCTGCAGCTGCGACGGCCGCCGCTCGGGTCGGTCGCGCTGGGCGTCGCGGGGGCGCTGTCGGTCGCTGCGATCGTCACGCGCGCGGGGGCGACGCCCCTCGCATGGCTGCCGCCGGTCATCGGCACGGTCGCCGGCGTCGTCGTGCTCGAGGTGCTCGTGCGTCGCCTGCGGGGGTGGGCCGCGAGCGCGCGGGCGGCGGATGCCGCGGCATCCGTCGCCGCGATCGAGGACAGGGATGCGGTCGTGCTCGGCGTCGTGCAGGCGCGCGCCGCGGCATCCGCCACCGCCGCCCCGGACGGGGAAGCCGGATCGAAGGGTGCCGCGCCCGCCGACGCGACCGCCCGCGCCGGGGTCGATCGTCGGGGGTTCTTCGCGATCGCGGGCATCGCGGCGGCGTCCGCCTTCGTCGTCGGGGTCGGCGCGCGCGTCGTCAGCGCCGCCACGTCGTCGATCGACGCGATCCGGGCGGCGCTGCGCCTGCCCGCACCCCGCACGACCGTGACCGTGCCGGCGGGCGCGGAGCTCGACCTGCCCGGGCTCACGCCGCTCTACACGCCGAATGCGGACTTCTACCGCGTCGACACCGCGCTCACCGTGCCCGAGGTCGACCCCTCGACCTGGCGGCTCGTCGTCGACGGCCTCGTGGGGCGCCGCGTCGAGCTCACCTTCGACCAGCTCGTCGGCATGGGCCTCGACGAATACTCGATCACGCTCACGTGCGTGTCGAACGAGGTCGGCGGCGACCTGCTCGGCACCGCGAAGTGGATCGGCGTGCCCGTGCGCGACATCCTGGCCATGGCCCGGCCGCGGGCGGGGGCCGACATGGTGCTCTCGCGCAGCGTCGACGGGTTCACCGCCTCGACCCCGCTCGACGCGCTGACCGACGCGGGACGCGACGCGATCCTCGCCGTCGGCATGAACGGCGAACCGCTGCCGCTCGAGCACGGGTTCCCGGTGCGGATGGTGGTCCCCGGGCTCTACGGCTACGTGTCGGCGACGAAGTGGCTCACCGAGCTGAAGGTCACGACGTTCGCGGCCGACGAGGCCTACTGGACCCCGCGCGGCTACAGCGCCGAGGCTCCGGTCAAGTTCTCGTCGCGCATCGACACGCCCCGCTCCGGCACGCCGGTCGCGGCGGGCAGCGCCGTGATCGCGGGCGTCGCCTGGGCGCAGACGGTCGGCATCGAGCGCGTCGAGGTGCGCATCGACGACGGCGACTGGCAGGCGGCGACGCTCTCGACGCCCGTCAACGTCGACACGTGGGTGCAGTGGTACCTCGAATGGGATGCCGCGCCGGGCACGCACTACGTCACGGCGCGGGCGGTGAACCGCGACGGCGAGCTGCAGGTCGAGGAGCGCGCGCCCATCGCGCCGGACGGGTCCAGCGGGTGGCAGCGCGTGCTCGTCACGGTGACCTGACCTCGGCTGCCCGCGAAGCGGATGACGTCGCCGACGACCTCCGACATGGCGCGAGCCGGGCCCCGGATCGGGTCGGGTCGGGCCCGGCCCCGTCAGGCCGGCTGCGGGACGGGGACGACCGGGATCGGCGCCGACAGGTCGCGTACGATCCGATCGATCTCGTCGAGCGCGTAGCGCGCGAGCTCGCGCTGCGCGTCGTCGGCGGGCGTGCCGACGGGCTCCTCGAGGTCGCCGATCACGATGATGTTCTCGTCGTTGAGGGTGTTCGCGGGCTCGGTGTAGTTGAAGCTGCCGACGATGAGCAGGCGCTCGTCGATGACCATGAGCTTGTGGTGCAGCTTGCGCACGCCGGTCCCCCTCCGGTTGGCGTGCAGCTCGATCGAGCCGCCGAGCAGGCCCTTCGTCGCGGCCCACGCGGCGGCGCCCTGGTCGCGGTCGAGCACGCCGCGGATCCGGTCGAGCTGCGGCCGCAGCCGGATCATCGTGTCGTCGATGCCCGACGACTGCGCGAACGTGAACATCGCGAAGTCCACCGTGCGCGCGGCCTTCAGCATCTGCTTCATGATCTCCATCTCGGGTCCGTGCCGAGGCGCGAACAGCGGCTTCACGCGGACGAGCGGCAGCCCGAATTCCGACGGTCGCGCCTCGACGCGCTCTCGCAGTGCGCCGAAGGTGCCCGAGCGCATGCGCTCGAACTCGCGAAGGTAGGCGGTTGCCGCGCGCTGCCCGTGGAGCACGACGACGTGGTTGAGGTTCTGCCCGCTCCCCCGGCCGGTCGTGGCGTTGGTGCCCGTGTCGGTGAGCGTGAAGTTGGTGGATCCGGTGAGCACGGCGGCCCGCGGCCTGCCCGGGTCCCGGACGATGAACTTCTGGTGGAAGATGCTCGGGTTGAGGTCGGTCACGAGGTCGACCTTCGACTTCAGGAGCGCGCTCGAGATCAGCCGGTTCTCGTCGTGCGCTCCGGGCGCGTTCCACGGGTCGGGAATGGCCCGCACCTCGCCGAGGTAGTCGCCCTCGAGGATGAGCCGGACCCGCACTCCGCGCGCACGCGCGTCGACGATCGACTCGGCGATGCTGCGCGAGTCGAGCTCCTGCACCGCGATCGCGAGCACGTGCTGCGCGTCGTCGATGAAGTCGCGCACGGCGGCGTCGAGGTCGTCCGGCCCGCCCACCGAGCTCGGGCCCATGTGGAGTTCCACCCCGCCGACGCGAAGCACCATCCCGATCACCCCCGAGGCTCGGGTACCCCCCGGACTCGAGCCATGCTCGCATTTTCGACGAGCGGATGCCGCGCGCGCGTCAGGGCGCGCCCGGAACCCCGGGACCCGCGACATCCGCTCGCCCGTCGCACGCGAGGACGCGCGACGCGCGACGCGCCGTAGGCGGAGCCCTGCGCACGGCGTGTCGCGCGACCTCGGGAAATGGGCGACAGATATTGAACTGTTCGGTTCAGTGAGTTACACTGAACCGTATGGTTCAACATCAGGTACTCGACCGGGCGTTCACCGCGCTCGCCGACGCCACACGACGCGACATCCTGGTACGGCTCGGCGAGGGGCCGGCCTCGATCAGCGAACTGGCCGAGTCCGCGGGCATGACGCTCACCGGCATCCGCAAGCACGTCGACGTGCTCGTCGACGCGGGGCTCGCCACCACCGAGAAGGTCGGACGCACCCGGCAGTGCCGGCTGGGCGCCGAGCGATTGGACGACGCGATGGCGTGGATCTCGTTCTACCAGCGCCTCTGGGAGCGCCGTCTCGACGGTCTCGAGGCCTACTTCACCCTCCGCAACGGAACACCCGACGACACCCGAAAGGACGCATCATGACCGAGCACACGGGCGGCACCGCCGCCGACACCACGACCGAGGCCATCGAGCTGCGCGCCTCGCGCACGCTCCCCGCGACGCCCGAGGAGGTCTTCGACGCCTACACCGACGCCGAGAAGCAGAAGATCTGGTTCTCGATCCTCGACGAGGAGCCGGGCGTCGTCGAGATCGAGGTCGACCTGCGCGTCGGCGGCAGGCAGGTCGCCGTGTGGGGCCCCGACCGCGACACGCTGTTCCGCGAGGAGCAGGTCTTCCTCGAGATCGACCGGCCGCACCGGCTCGTGACCGAGTCGACCGGCAGCGACCCGAGCGGCGAGACCATGACCACGCATGTGGTCGTCACGTTCGAGCCCGTCGACGGCGGCACGCTCATGAGCGTCGTGCAGTCGGGCTTCCCGACGCCCGAGATCCGCGACTTCTTCGCATCGCAGGCGTGGGTCGGCGCGTTCGACCGCATCGAGGCGTACCTCCGGCGACGCTGAGCGGTCGGGCGGTCGGCGAGCGGATGCCGCGGCCTCGCGTCGCGGCATCCGCTCGCGTGTCAACGGCTCGACGGATGCCGCGGGCTGGGGCAGCATCGATCGTGGCGGCCCGGACGGGCCACCGGAGGGAGGACCCCATGGCCGAGCACCCCGGCTTCCAGGACGCGCCCATCGAGGACGGCGCCACCGATGCCACGCGCGCGGAGCAGATCCGCGGCATCCTCGTGCAGGTCCGCGAGGACATGAAGATGGGCCACGCTCACGATGAGGAGTCCCTGCTCCGGCAGCGGCTCGCCGACGCCGGCATCTCCGTCTCCGACGACGAGATCGAACGGTACGTCTCGCACGAGTGACGCGCACCCGGGCGGTGGCGGCCCTGCCGCCTAGGCGGCCGCCCCTTCGGCAAGCGCCGCGAGCCGCCCGGCGAGCCACTCCGCCTGGCGCTGCCAGTGCACGCCCTGCCCGCCCTCGTGGTCGTTGAAGGCGTACTCGACGACCTCGGCGCCGACCGCATGGTGGTTCGCGGCCGCGTACACGGTCGACGGCGGGCAGATCGTGTCCATGAGCGCGACCGACACGAGGGCGGGGGCGGTCGCGCGCCGCGCGAAGTGGATGCCGTCGAAGTACGCGAGCGTGCGGAAGACGGTCGGGGCGGCGTCCCGGTGCACCGACAGGAAGCGGACGATCTCGTCGTACGGGTCCTTGTCGGTGAGGCCGACGGCGCGCTCGAAGTGGCACAGGAACGGCACGTCGGGCATCGCCCCGACGAGCCCGTCGACGAGTCCGGCCGCGGCGAGCGCGATGCCGCCGCCCTGCGATGCGCCCGCGACCGCGACGCGCGAGGCGTCGACCGCGTCGAGCGAGCGCACGGCGTCGACGGCGAGCACCGCATCGGCGAACACGCGCCGGTAGTAGTACTCGGCGGGGTCGTGGATGCCGCGGGTCATGAATCCCGGGTGCGACGGCCCGGTGCCGTGCGGGTCGGGAGTACCGCCCCCGGTGCCCCACGCGCTGCCCTGTCCGCGCGTGTCCATGAAGAAGTGCGCGTAGCCGGATGCCGCCCAGGCCAGCCGCTCGTGCGGGAGGCCCCGGCCGCCGCCGTACCCGTTGTACTCGACGATCGCGGGCAGCGGACCGTCGGCCCCGGCCGGCACCGTGAACCAGCCCTTCACCGGGTCGCCGGCGTACCCGGAGAACTCGACGTCGTAGACGTCGACCACGGCGAGCGGCGAGTCGACGCGCGTGAGCCGGGGCGCCTCGGCGACCGCGCGGGACGCGGCGAGCGTCTCGGCCCAGAAGGCGTCGAAGTCCGCGGGCTCGGCCACCTCGGGACGGTAGGCGCGGAGCTCGTCGACGGGCAGGTCGAACCGGGGCATGCGGGGACTCCTTCAGAGGTCGGCCGGGGTGACGGACATCGTAGCCGTGGCCGCCCACATGCCGGGACCCGCGCTCGCGCCCCGGCATCCGTCACGACAGGATGGACCGGGTGCCGCGACGCGCGCGGCACGGATGGGAGCGGCGGCACGTGAGCGACAGGGTCATCATCTCGGGGCCGGCGTCATGGAACGAGATCGTGCTGCTCGAGCATCTGCCCGAGCCGACGCCGCACATGCAGTTCGCGCTCGGCGACCACGAGACCGTGGGCGGCACCGGCGCCGGGAAGGCACTGGGGCTCGCCGCGTCCGGTCGCCCCGTCGAGCTCCACACGCTCATCGGGCGGGATGCCGACGGCGACCGCCTCCGCGGCATCCTCGAGCGCGTGCCGGGCCTCGAGCTGCACGCGGTCGACGGTGCGCGAACCGAACGGCACCTGAACCTGATGACGCCCCACGGCGAGCGCGTCTCGATCTACCTCTCCACGCCCGACGACCGTCCGAGCCCCGAGGACCACCGGCTCACGACCGCCATGGAGGACGCCGCGGCCATCGTGCTCGACCTGTCGGAGCGGTCCCGCCGGATGATCCCCGACGCGCGGGCCTCCGGGCGGCCGATCTGGACCGACATCCACGACTACGACGGGACCGCCGAGTTCCATCGCTCCTTCATCGACGCCGCGCAGGCGGTGTTCATGAACGGCGACCGCATCGGCCCCGATCCGCTGCCCTTCATGCGGAGCCTGATCGACGACGGGGCGATGCTCGTGGTCTGCACGCTCGGCGCGCAGGGCGCGGTCGCGGTGTCGCGGGAGTCGGCGGAGGGCCCGATCGCCGAGCACCGCGTCGACGCGGTCCCGGTCGAGGTCGTCGACACGAACGGCGCGGGCGACGCCTTCATGTCGGGTGTGCTGCACGCGCGACTGGACGGCGCCGACGTCGACCAGGCCCTCGAGGCGGGCGCGCGCCACGCGGCATCCGCGCTCGTCAGCCGGCACCTGCACTCGTCGCTCGACGCGCTGGTCGACTGAGCCGGGCCCGGCGCGGCGCTACCCCTCGACCCGCCGGCGCGCGAACGCCCGCCCGTGGACGAGGGTCGGCTGGATCCGCACCCACCGGTCCTTCACCTCGGGAGCCCACGGCGTGACCTCGAGCTCCTCGGCGTGCTCGATCTCGCTCGAGCGCTCGAGCTCGCGGGCCTGCCCCTTCACGACCACGCTGTACGCCTCCCGGTCGGTGAAGCCGTCGACCTCGAACGCCACGCCGGCGTGGATCGTGAGCTCGAGGAGCTTCGTGCCCGGCGCCGTGCGGAACACGATTCCGGGGCCGTCGGGACCCTCGTGGTCGACCTTGTGGTTCACGGGGAAGATGTCGACCTCCCCGGCGGCGGCGGCCGCGACCCTGCCGTAGGGGGCCGCCTCGATGAGCCGCCAGCACTCGTCCGCCTCGAGCTGGCGGGTGGGGGGACGGTCGTCCTGCTCGTCCATGTCTCCTCCTCGGTCGTCGTCGGTGCGGGTCAGATCGCGGCGTCGAACGCGTCGATGAGTTCGTCGGCTCCCACGCGCTCGGCGTCCGCCGTCGTCGGCGCGGAGTCCACCGGGACGCGCTCGCCGTGCTCGGGCACGCGCACCGGCCACCCGAGCTCGCGCTTGATGCGCGTCCGCAACGCGTCCGCGGCATGCGCCTCGCCGTGGGTGACGTAGGTCATCCCGGGGGCGGATGGCGCGGCGTGCAGCCACTCCATGAGCTCGTCGGCGTCGGGGTGCGCCGACATGCCGTCGATCATGACGACCTCGGCGCGGATGGCCACGTCGTCGCCGAAGATGCGGAGCGAGCGCTCCCCCGCGGCGAGCGCGGCGCCCCGCGTGCCGCCCGCCTGGAACCCCGTGAGCACGATCGCGTTGCCCGCATCGGGCCCGTAGGCCCGGAGGTGATGCAGGATCCGCCCGCCGGTGAGCATGCCGCTCGCCGAGATGACGATCATGGGCCCTCCTCGGAGGTTCAGCAGCTTGGAGTCGTCGACCGTGCTGATGCGCGTGGCCAGCCGGTACATGCGCGTGAGCTCGTCGCCGCCGAGCCGGTGCTCCTCGGGGTACCGCTCGTAGATCGACGCGACGTCGACGGCCATGGGGCTGTTGAGGTAGATCGGCACGTCGGGCAGCTCGCCGCGGTCCGCCAGCCGGGCGAGGTGCAGCAGCACGGTCTCGGTGCGGCCGACGGCGAACGCGGGGATGAGCACGACCCCGCCGCGACGGGTGACCCGCGAGACCACCTCGCCGAGGCGCTCGGCCGGGTCCTCGTCGGCGTGGCGGCGGTCGCCGTACGTGCTCTCGGTCACGAGCACGTCGCAGGCCTCGACGTCGGCCGGCGGGCGCATCAGCGGGTCGCGGCGCCGTCCGAGGTCGCCGGTGAAGTGGAGCGCGCGGCCCCCCGCCTCGAGGTGCGCCTGCGCCGCCCCGAGGATGTGGCCGGCCGGCGACAGGCGAACGTCGACGCCGTCCGCGGCGGTGCGCCGCTCGCCGAACGCGAGCTCGCGGAACCGCGGCAGCGTCGCCTTCACGTCGGCGCTCGTGTAGATCGGCCGGGGGTCCCGGTGCCGCGACCACCCGCGCCTCGCCGCGTGCCGCGCCTCCTCCGCCATGAGATGGGCGCTGTCGGCGAGCAGGACCCGGCTCAGCTCGATCGTGCCGGGCGTGGCGAGGATCGGCCCCGCGAATCCGTCGCGCACGAGCGCGGGCAGGTAGCCGGAGTGGTCGAGGTGGGCGTGCGTGAGCACGACGGCGTCGATCGATCCCGGTGCGACGGGGAACGGCCGGCGGTTGCGCTCGCGCAGCACCTTGAACCCCTGGAACAGCCCGCAGTCGACGAGCACGCGCGCACCATCCGTCTCGACGAGGTATCGGGAGCCGGTGACGCAGTCGGCGCCGCCCAGGAACCGGATGGAGGCGGCCATCGCTACTCGTTGTCGCTCACGACGATCACGGGGCCGGCGGCCTCGAGGAGCAGGTCGTGGCTGACGGAGCCGAGCAGGAAGCGGGCCATGCCGCCGGTCGCGTGGCTGCCGACGATGACGACGTTCGCGGTCCGGCTGCGCTCGGCGAGGATCGGCGCGGCCCCGCCCTGCTCGAGGCGGCCCGCGGGCGCGCCGCCCAGCGACCGCGCGTACTCGAGCGCCTCGTCGAGCACGTCGCGGCGCATGTCCTCCATCAGCTGCACGTCGCCGAGGTACTCGACGTACGCCGAGTTCCAGCTCGTGGGCACGACCCACGAGTGCACGAGCTCGAGTTCGTCGCCGCTGCGCTGCGCCTCCTCGACGCCGACGCGCACGGCGGCCATCGACTCGACGGATCCGTCGACGCCGACGACGATGTTCCGTCGCTGGAGCGCGTCCCAGTCGATGGGGATCACGGCGACGGACCCTCGCGAGCGGTGCGCGGCGAGTCGGGCGCCGAGGGTCCACGCGCTCTCCCGGCCGTGCGAGGAGGTGCCGACGACGACGAGCGCGTCGTGCGCGAGGTGTGCCCCGAGCTCGCGCTCCGGGCGGCCGTGGACGGTCTTCGTCTCGACCGTCCGCCCGGGCTGCTCGGCCCGCAGCGCCTCGGCGCGGTCCATGAGGGCGACGCGCTGCTCGGACAGCTCGCCGGTCGCGCGCAGGTACTCGCTGGCCTGGTCGTCGCCGGGGATGACGTGCACGAGCTCGAGCACCTCGTGACCTCCGCGCTCGGCGGCCCAGCGGAGCGCCGCCTCGGCGTGCGGCGAGCCGTCCCATGCGACCACGGTCCTCGTGAACACCTGCACCACCCCTTCGCCGACCGCCGCGCCTGCGGCCTGGGTCCAGCCTCCCGGGGCGTGCACTGCCGAAGTGGGCCGAAGGTCACTCGGCCGAGGCATCCGTCGCTTGCATAGACTGGCGTCTATGGTCTCGGGTCGAGCGGATGCCGCGGCGAGCGGCCTCGCGCTGATCGCCGACCCGACCCGCGCCCGCATGCTGTCGCTGATCCTCGCGAGGCCCGACGGCCGCGCGACGGTGACCGAGCTCGCCGCGGAGCTGGGCCTTCGGCAGCCGACCGTGTCGCATCACGCGAAGGCCCTGCTCGACGAGGGCGTGCTGGTTCGGACCCCCGAGGGGCGTCGCGCCTGGTACTCGGTCTCCCCGGACCGCGCCGACCGCGTGGCCGACGTGCTCGGCGCGCCCGTGGCGTCGGGGTCCGACACGGCGACGGAGGCCGCGGTGCTCGACCGGATCACCCGCGACCTCGCCACCCGCTTCGCGGGGATCTTCAGCACGGAGACGATCGCGCGGTACGTGCGCGAGAGCCACGGTCTGCTCGCCGCGCGCTCGGGCATCACCCGGCGGCTGCCGTCGCTGACCGCGCAGTTCGCGGCGCAGCGGTTGGACGCGCTGGCCGTCGCGGCCTCGGACCGCTCCGGACGCCCCGACGGCGTGCCCGAGGTGCTCTTCGTCTGCGTGCAGAACGCCGGCCGGTCGCAGATGGCGGCGGCGATCCTGCGGCACCTCGCCGGCGACCGCGTGCGAGTGCGGACGGCCGGGTCGGCGCCCGCGGACGCCGTGCGCCCGACGGTCGTGCAGGCGCTCGACGAGATCGGCGTCGGCGTGGGCGGCGAGTTCCCGAAGCCGCTGACCGACGAGGTGGTCCGCGCGGCCGATGTGGTCGTGACCATGGGGTGCGGCGACGCCTGCCCGATCCACCCGGGGCGGCGCTACCTCGACTGGGAGCTCGAGGACCCGGTGGGGCAGCCGCTCGACCGCGTGCGCGACATCCGGGATCGCATCGAGGCGCACGTGCGCGGCCTGCTGGCCTCGCTCGACATCGCATAGACACTGGTCTATGCTTTTCGCATGAGCGAGAAGCCCACTGTCCTGTTCGTGTGCGTGCACAACGCCGGCCGCTCGCAGATGGCGGCCGGCTACCTGCGCGAGCTCGGCGGTGACCGCGTCGAGGTGCGCTCGGCCGGGTCCGCCCCGGAGGACGAGATCAACCCGGTCGCGGTCGAGGCGATGGCCGAGGAGGGCATCGACATCGCGGGCAACGCCCCGAAGGTGCTGACGACCGAGGCCGTCCGCGAGTCGGACGTGGTGATCACGATGGGCTGCGGCGACGCCTGCCCGGTCTTCCCGGGCAAGCGCTACGAGGATTGGGAACTCGACGACCCGGCCGGTCGGGGCATCGAGGCCGTGCGGCCGATCCGCGACGAGATCCGCCGCCGTGTCGAGCAGCTCATCGCCGAGATCCTGCCGGAGCCCGCGACCGCCTGAGGCCCGCGCCCGCGGCGGCGGCAGCCCGCCGACGTCACGTCGCGGAAACATCGGTGCGCGACCATGGACCGGTGACGACGCTCTCCATCGACCTCGGCGACCTCCGCGACCCCCGGGTCGTCCGCCTGCTCGAGGACCATCTCGCCGACATGTTCGCGACCTCGCCCGCCGAGAGCGTCCACGCGCTCGACGTCTCGGGCCTGTCCGTTCCCGAGGTCGCGTTCTGGACCCTCGCCGAAGGGGACGAGCTCGTGGGTTGCGTCGCGCTCAAGCACCTCGACGAGACGCACGGCGAGCTCAAGTCGATGCGCACGGATGCCGCGGCGCGAGGTCGCGGCCTCGGCGCCCGCCTGCTCGAGCACGTGCTCGCCGAAGCCTCCCGTCGCGGCTACCGCCGCCTGAGCCTCGAGACGGGATCGCAGGAGTTCTTCCTCCCGGCCCGGAGGCTCTACGCCAGGTACGGCTTCGTCGAGTGCGACCCGTTCGGCGACTACCGGCCCGATCCCAGCAGCGTGTTCATGACCTTCGCGCTTCCGGCCTGAGGCGCGATCGCCGAGGTCGGGTGTACCGTTCGGCAGCAGCGGAACTCGATCCCGCGAGCGGAGGAACGCCATGCTGGAGCCGGTCGCGGAGGGCGTGCTCGTGCACGTGAGCGAGTTCATCGCGAGCAACAGCGTGATCGTGCAGGGGGCGGACGGCGTGCTGCTCGTGGATCCGGGGCTCACGCGCACCGAGCTGGCGACGCTCGCCCACGACCTCGCAGGGGCGGGCCGGCGCGTGGTCGCCGGCTTCTCGACGCACCCCGACTGGGACCACGTGCTCTGGCACCCCGACCTCGGCGACGCGCCGCGCTACGGCACCGCCCGCAACGCCGCCGCCATGCGCGAGCTGCTCTCGCAGCCCGATTGGATCGAGCAGGTCGCGGAGGGGCTCCCGCCCGAGTACGCGGACGACATCCCGATGGAGCTGCTCGGCCTGATCACCGCCCTCCCCGCCGACGCCGCGACCGTGCCGTGGAACGGACCGACCGCGCGCATCATCGAGCACCGGGCGCATGCCCCGGGCCATGCGGCGCTGCTCGTCGAGGCGCCCGGCGTCCTCGTCGCGGGCGACATGCTCTCCGATCTCCTGATCCCGTTCCTCGACCTGCAGGCCGACGACCCGACCGGCGACTACCTGGACGCGCTCCAACGGTTCGAGGCCCTGGCCGAGGAGGTCGAGGTCGTCGTCCCCGGCCACGGCTCGGTGGGCGGACGCGAGGAGTTCCGAGCGCGACTCGACCTCGACCGGGCCTATGTCGAGGCGGTCCGCGACGGCCGCCGGCCGGACGATCCCCGCGTGGGGCCGTCCGCACCGCTCGACTGGCTGGCCGAGGTCGACGAGTGGCAGCGCGAGCGGCTCGCGCAGCGGCACCGGGCGACGAGCGCGGACGACTCCCCGCCCGGGTAGCCGGAACGTCAGCCGCAGCAGCTCGCGGCGGCGGCCGGTCCGCCCGCCACCGCGGGCTCGGTGGCGCAGGATGCCGCCTCGACGCCGTCCGCGGCCAGACTCGTCGAGCACACCCCGGTCGCGGGCAGCACGAGCTCGACGTTGCGGGCCGCCGCCTCGTCCCCCGCGATCCAGGCGGTGATCGAGCGGACCTGCTCGTACCCCGTGGCGAGCAGGAAGGTCGGGGCGCGGCCGTAGCTCTTCATGCCCGCGAGGAAGAACCCGGGCTCGGGGTGCTCGAGCTCGGCGAACCCGTGCGGCTCGACCGTGCCGCACGTGTGCACGTTCGGGTCGATGAGCGGGGCCAGCCGGCGGGGCGCCTGCACGACCTCGTCGAGGTCGAGGCGCACCTCGCGCAGCATGTCGAGGTTCGGGCGGAAGCCGGTCGCGTTCACGACGAGGTCGGTCTCGTGCTCGACCAGGT
Source organism: Agromyces sp. CCNWLW213 (assembly GCF_037199545.1). Classification (NCBI taxonomy): domain Bacteria; kingdom Bacillati; phylum Actinomycetota; class Actinomycetes; order Micrococcales; family Microbacteriaceae; genus Agromyces; species Agromyces sp. CCNWLW213. The sequence goes on from NZ_JBBBDX010000004.1 coordinate 132,207, forward strand.
CGTCGCCGCGCAGGCCGAACAGCTGCACGCCCGAATCCGTGCGGCCGAGCCGCACCGTCTCGAAGCGGTCGACGAGCTCGATGCGTCCGGATGCCACGAGCCGGTCGACCCGGCGGCCGATCGTCGCGCGAGCCACGAGCTCGTCGTCCTCCGACGTGGTGACGCGCACCGCGCTCGCATTGCGGATCAGCCAGGTGATGCGGGTGCCCGGAACCTGCTCGGCCAGCTCGGCGAGCGCGAGCAGCGTGTTCGCCGCCGAGTGCCCGGCGCCCACGACCGTGGCGTGCCGCCCGGCGAAGCGCGCGCGGTCGCGACCGAGGACGTCGGGCAGCGCGTGCGTGACGCGGTCGGCGACCTCGGCGAGCCCCAGCGGGTCGAGGCCGGACGACGCGAGCGAGTTGGGCTGCTCGTACGTGCCCGAGGCGTCGATCACCGCACGCGCCGTGGTCTCGTCGAGCCCGTCGGCCGTGCGCAGGCGCAGCAGGAACGGCGTGGCCGCCCGGTGGGCCGTGCGCGTGCGGTCCATGCCCCGACGGGTCACGGCCTCGACGGTGACGCCGGTCCGGATGCGCGAGGCGATCGGCTCGAGCGCCGCGAGCGGCTCGAGGTAGCGCTCGACGAGTTCGGCACCGTTCGGCAGCGCGTCCGGCGAGGGCAGCTCCCACCCGGTCGCCTCGAGGAGGCGGCGCGACGCCGGGTCGACGACGTGCTTCCACGGCGAGAAGAGCCGGGTGTGCCCCCACTTGCGGATGCTCGCGGCGACCTCGTCGCCGGCTTCGTAGACCACGAAGTCCAGTCCGCGCTCGACGAGGTCGGCGGCGGCGGCGAGCCCGACGGGCCCGGCGCCGATGATGGCGACGGGCAGGGTCGCGAGCCGCCGGTCCTGCAGGCTCTGCGCGGTGAGGTCGATCAGGGTCATGGGTGGACTCGCCTTCGGATATCGATGAACTTCGATACAGAGTGTGGTCCTTTCATCGAAGTCTGTCAATATTCAGGCTAGGATGTCTCCGTGACCACGACGCCGCAGCTGCTCCCGATGGCCGAACCGGCCGCCGCCATGTGCTGCGCGCCGCTCACGCGCGAGGCGATCGCGGCCGACCAGGCCGACCTGCTCGCCCGCAAGCTCAAGGCCCTCGCCGACCCGACGCGGCTGCGCCTCGTCTCGATCGTCGCGGCATCCGACGGCGAGGAGGCCTGCGTGTGCGACCTCATCGAGCCCGTCGGCCTCAGCCAGCCGACGGTGTCGCACCACCTGAAGATCCTGATGGAGGCCGGGTTCCTCACCCGCAGCAAGCGCGGCACCTGGGCGTACTACAGGCTCGTCCCGGGCGCGCTCGGCGAGCTCTCGCACCTGCTCGACGTCACCGCCTCGCGCTGAGGGCGGGCCGACGACCCGGCACCGCGGTGCTCGAGGCGCGCCCGCGGGGCATCCGCGCGTTCAGTGGGCGCGGTGGTCGACGAACGCCATGCGCGGCCCACGCCTCGGACGCCCGGGCAGTCCCGCCGCCATGAGCAGCCGGATGACGCGGTAGCGGTGCCCCGCCCACGGCGCGAGCGCCTCGAGCATCTCGTCGTCGGTCATGTCGCGCCCGTACAGCGCATGGCCCACGTAGTTCGCGATGTGGTAGTCGCCGACCGATACGGCGTCGGCGTCGCCGAGCGCGCGCTGCGCGACCTCGGCGGCCGTCCAGGCTCCGACCCCCGCGAAGTGCGTGAGCCGGGCCGCCGCCTCCGCGGGCGGCAGGTCGGCCGCCTCCTCGATGCGCTCGGCGTGGCCGGCGACGCGCTGCACGGTGGCCGCGCGGCGCGGGTCGACGCCCGCACGGTGCCATTCCCACGACGGAACGGCGCGCCATCCGCCCGCCGTCGGCACGACGCGCATGGGCCTCGGGGTCGGACCCGGAGCCGCGGCACCGAACCGCAGGAGCAGGCGCCGCCACGACGCGTGCGCCTGCAGTGAGATGACCTTCTGCTCGAGGATCGCCGGGACGAGCGCCTCCATGACGCGCGCCGTGCGGGGCACGCGCAGCCCCGGGTTGCGCCGGTGCGCGTCGGCGAGCACCGGCAGGTCCGGAGCGAACGCCGACGTGTCGTCGCCCTCGCCCAGCATCGACGGCGCCAGCGCGATGGCCGCCTCGGCACCCGGGCCCCACGCCTCGCAGCGCACCAGGTCGCGCGCGAGCTGCCGCACGCGCAGGGTCGCCGCCCCGGCATCCGTCAACGTGGTCCGCCACACCGACCCGTCGGCCGCGAGCGCGAATGCGGGATCGCCCGGGCCGCGCCGCAGCGGCCCGAGCGTCTGCACGACCGAGGTCTCGTGCGGCGCACGCCAGTCGAGCGCGAGGTCGGGGGTCACCCCTCCAGTCTGCGCCCTCCCGCCGACGGCGGGCCGTGCGCGGGCGGGCGCAACCCGGCGCCATGCGCGCCCGCGGTGCGGGAGGATCGGAGGACGAACCCACCCGAGGAGCCCCGATGACCCACCACGACGACCTCCACGACCTGCACCCCGAGACGCTCGCGGTGCACGCCGGCCGGCCCGAGCGCGTGCCCGACGGGCCGCTCAACACGCCCGTCCACCTCACGTCGACGTACTCGGCGGGCGGCCCCGTCGCCTACGGTCGCTACGGCAATCCCTCGTGGACCGCGTTCGAGGAGGCGCTCGGCGCCCTCGAGGGCGGCCGGTGCGTGTCGTTCGCCTCGGGCATCGCCGCGATCGCCGCGGTCTTCGACCTCGTCCCCTCGCGCGGCGCCGTCGTCGCACCGCGCCACTCGTACACGGGCACGATCGGCCAGCTCGACGACCTCGCCGCCGCCCGCGAGGTCGAGGTGCGCTACGTCGACGTCCGCGACGCGCTGCAGGTGGCGGATGCCGCGTCCGGCGCCGACCTCGTCTGGATCGAGTCGCCCACCAACCCCGCCCTCGAGGTCGCCGACCTCGATGCGATCGGCCGGGCCGCGCGCGAGGCCGGCGCCCTGTTCGCGGTCGACAACACCTTCGCGGGTCCGCTGCTGCAGCATCCGCTCGACTCGGGCGCCCACCTCTCGGTGCACTCGGCCACGAAGTCGATCGCGGGCCACAGCGACGTGCTCATGGGCGCCGTGATCGGGCGCGACGACGCGCTGCTCGCCCGCATCGAGCAACGCCGCCGCCTCAACGGGGCGATCCCGGGCGCGTTCGAGGCCTTCCTCGCGCTGCGCGGCCTGCGCACGCTCCCCGTTCGGCTCCAGCGCATGCAGTCGACCGCGAGGGCGATCGCGGCGCGGCTCGACGGGCACCCGGAGCTCGAGGAGGTCCGGTACCCCGGCTTCGGCACCATCGTCTCGATCGTGGTGCGGGGCGGGGCGGATGCCGCGGAGCGCGTCGCCGAGTCCACGCGCGTCTGGCTCCACGCGACGAGCCTCGGCGGCGTCGAGTCCACGCTCGAGCGACGCCGGCGGTGGCCCGCCGAGGCCCCGACCATCCCCGAGGGACTCGTGCGACTGTCGGTCGGGCTCGAGCACCCCGACGACCTCGTGCGCGACCTGGAGCGCGCACTCGGCGCCGCCGCTCCGCCGATCGCCACGGACTGAGCGGGCCGGCGGACCGCGGCCGGCCTGCGGCCGCGGCCTAGACCCGCCCGCGGAGGGGGTCAACCCCCTGCCCGCCCGGGCGCCTGCGTCGTAGCGTGACCAGCACGACACAGCGAGGAGGCGGTACGTGACGTTGACCGACGCCCCGACCCCGATCGATCCCGGACCCGAGGGGCCGGAGCCCGAGGCGGCCGCGCCCGCGGCCGTCCCGGTGGCCTCCGACCCCATGCGGCCCATGGCACCGCCGTCGCCGCGCGGGCCGCTGAGCGCCGCGCTGCTGCGCACCATGACCCACCAGCGCCTCGCGGGCCTCGACCTCGTCGACGCGAGCGCGACCGGCGCCCTCGCGCGAACGCGGAACGTGCTCGACGACGACGACATCCAGCTCGCGCTGTTCCTGCTCTACGAGCTCCACTACGGCGGCATCGACGGCGTGCCCGAGAGCTGGGAGTGGGAACCGCGGCTCCTGCAGGTGCGGCTCGACCTCGAGCGCGCGTTCGAGCTCGCGCTCCGCGGCACGGTGCCGCAGCCGACCGCGACGCGCGGCGTGCCAGAGGCCCTCTTCGAGCTGACCTCGCGCGACGACGCTCCGGGCCTGTCCGCCTACGTCGAGCGCGACGCGACCGAGGAGCAGGTCCGCGAGGTGCTCGCCTGCCGGTCGATCTACACCCTCAAGGAAGCCGATCCGCACAGCTGGGCGATCCCGCGCCTGCACGGCCGTGCGAAGGTCGCGCTCGTCGAGATCCAGGCCGACGAGTACGGCGACGGCCGGCCCGAGCGCCAGCACGCCGCGATGTACGCGGCGGCGCTCCGGGCGGCGGGGCTGGACGACCGCTACGGCGCCTACGCCGACCACGTGCCCGCGAGCGTGTACGCCTCGATGAACCTCATGTCCTTCTTCGGGCTGCACCGGCGGTGGCGCGGCGCCATCGTCGGGCACCTCGCCGCGTACGAGATGACCTCGTCGCTGCCGTGCCGGGCGTACGCCCGCGGACTCCGTCGCCTCGGGTTCGACCACGAGGTGGTCGAGTACTTCGACGAGCACGTCGAGGCCGACGCCGTCCACGAGCAGTTGGCGGCCCACGACCTCGCCGGAGGACTCGCGGAGACCGAGCCCGCGCTCGTCGACGACATCCTGTTCGGCGCGTCGGCGTGCCTGACGATCGACGGCCGGCTCTGGGGCGGCCTGCGCGAGGCGTTCGAGCGCGGCGAGTCGGCGCTGCGGACGCCGCTGCCGTGAGCCGCACGCCTCGCGACGCGGCATCCGCCCCGCCGGTCACCGTCACGGCCTGCGCCGACGGACCGCTGATCGTGCGCGGCGAGATCGACCTCGTCGACGAGCACGGGGAACCGATCGATGCGCACCGCCGCACCGTGGCGCTGTGCCGCTGCGGTGCGTCGGCCATCCGCCCGTTCTGCGACGGGACGCACAAGTCCATCGGCTTCCGCACCGAGCCGCCGGCGCGCACGGCCGCGGTCACGCTCGCCGACCCGCTCACGCCGGCCGAGGCCGCCGCGCTCGTCGACGCCGACGCGTCCGCCGCCGGAGCCGACTGAACGCGCTCCACCGAGACACGCGTCCCGCCCCGTGCCCGGACCGGTCCGGGCCCGCCTACCGTGGAACGATGAGCGACACCCCTACCGTGATCCCCCGCTCACCCGCCCCCGACGACACGCTGGCGTTCCTCCGGAACGGGTACCTGTACGGCACCCGCAGGTTCCGGAAGCTCGGCAGCGACGCCTTCGAGGCACGGCTGGCCGGGACGCGCGCCGTGGTGATGCACGGCCGCGAGGCCGCATCCGTCTTCTACGAGGGCGACCGGTTCTCGCGCGAGCGCGCGATGCCGTCGTCGGTGCAGCACCTGCTGCAGGACGACGGGAGCGTCCAGAGCCTCGAGGGACCGCCGCACCGGCACCGGAAGACCATGTTCATGCGCATGCTCGACGACGCGAGCGTCGTGCGGCTCGTCGAGTCGTTCGAGCACGAGTGGCGGCGCGTGCGCGCCGAGCACGCCGGGCAGGAGGTGCCGCTGTACGACCTCGGCAACCTCGTGCTGACCCGGTCGGCCCTCGCCTGGGCGGGCATCCCCCGGGACCGGGTCGACGACCGCGACCTGGCGGGCAGGCTCGCGGCGATGGTCGATCGGGCGAGCTCGATCGGGCCCGTCGACCGGATCGCCCGGGCCCGACGACGCGGCGCTGAGGACTGGGCCTCCGGGCTCGTCGCCGACGTGCGGTCGGGCCTCGCGGACGCCGGTCCGGACTCGGCGATCCGCACCATCGCGGACGGCTCCGACGACCACGGGGCGCCGCTGCCCGAGGAGGTCGCTGCGGTCGAGGTCCTGAACCTGCTGCGCCCGATCGTCGCCGTGAGCCGGTTCCTCGTCTTCGCGGTGCACGCGATGCACACGCATCCGCAGTGGCACGCGGCGGTCGAGCACGACGCCGACGCGGCGACGCGCGTGGCCAACGAGGTCCGCCGCTTCTACCCCTTCTTCCCCGTGATCTCCGGAACCGTGCAGCGCCCCTTCGAGTGGCGCGGCCGCGACTTCGAGCCGGGCGACCGCGCCGTCCTCGACCTGTACGCGACCAACCACGACGAACGGCTCTGGGATGAGCCGGGCCGATTCCTCCCCGAGCGGTTCCAGGGCTGGGAGGGCGACCCGAACACGCTCGTGCCGCAGGGCGGCGGGGAGGCCGCGACCGGCCACCGGTGCCCCGGCGAGGCCGCCACCATCGCCCTCACCGCCCGGTTCGCGCAGCTCGCCGCCTCGCGGCCGTTCTCGGTGCCCGACCAGGACCTGCGGATCAGCCTCCGGCACATCCCCGCGCTGCCCATGGACCGGTTGCGCGTGCAGATGCGCGCGTGAGGGTCGCGCCGTCACGGCACGACGGCGCACCGGGGCTTTGGTCCCCTGCGCGCCGCGCACGCGGGGGGATGCTGGAGGCGGTCCGATCGAGGGGGTGATGCGGATGTCGCTCGAGCGCGTCGCGCGGATCGTCCTGCTCTCCGCGCTGGGCTTCACGGCCGTCACGTCGGTGCTCGGCGGGGTGGTGCTCGTCATCGGCTCGATCGCCGACCTCGGCGGGTCTCCCCTCGCCATCCCCGATTCCTACCTCGAGGGCTCGCCGTTCGCGTCGACGCTGGTGCCGGGCCTGGCGCTCGGGCTCGTCGTGGGCGGCACGCAGGTCGCGGCGCTGGTGATGGTCGCCCGGCGCACGCGCTGGGCGATGGCCGCCGCCGCCGTGGCGGGGTTCGGCATCCTGGTCTGGATCTTCGTGCAGATGATCTTCATCCCCTTCAGCCCGCTCCAGGCCGTGTACTTCGTGCTCGGGGTGGTCGAGCTCGGAGCGGTCCTGGTCCTGCTCGACGTCCTGCACCCGTGGGCCCATGCGCGCACGCGGCGCGGCGGACGCGACGTGACCGAGCCCAGCACGGTTCCCTGACCACGGGCATCCGTGCCAATCTGGAGGCAACGGCACACGCTGCCGAGCACGAGATGAGGTCGCCATGGCCCGGATGCCGCGACGCTCCCCCTTCGCGGGCCGTCACGCGCGCGCGGGCGTGTCGTTCCTGGCGGTGGCCGTGATCGTCGCGGCGACGAGCGTGTCGGTCGACCTCACCGCGCCGGGGTTCCCGTCCGCGGCGTGGCGCGGCATCGTCGGCGCCGCATCCCACGCGCTCGAGTTCGCCGGCGTGTGGATCGCGCTGCCGCTCGGCGTCGCCCTCGTGCTGACGGCGGGCGAGCCTCCTGCGTGGCGCCGGTGGCTCGGTGCGGCCGCCGCGGCGGCGGCGCCGATCCTCGTGCAGACGTCCGGAGCCGCGCGTTCGCCGTTCATCATCCTGCTCGCCCTGGCCGCGGCCGTCACGGGCTACGCGCTCATCGTCTTCGGCGTGGCCGAGCACCGCCGCGACGCGTCTCCGCCGGGGCGGGTCCCGCTCACGGTGGCCGTGCTCGCGGGGGCGAACCTCGCGGTGGTGGCCCTCGGCACCCTGCACCTGCTGCTCTGGAACCCCCTCGCGCGCGTGCCCGCGCTCGACGCCGCGCAGATCTACCTCGTGCTCGGCGCGGGCCGGGGCGGGGTGGATGCCAGCCCGGCCGTCTGGGCGATCGGCTCGACCGTGATCACCGCCGCCGCGGCCGTCGCGGCGCTCGTGGGCGCCCGTCGCGGGGTCGTGAACGCGCACCTCGTGGTGACCTGCGGATTGCTCCTCATCCACGCGACGAGCTTCTTCCTCTGGGGCGCGGGCATCGGCATCGGCGAGGAGCTCGCGGGCGCCTTCGGCGGGCCGGTCGGCGACGCGTCCCCGGTCGGATCGCTGCTCGCCCTCGCGGGCGCGACCTGCCTCGCCGCGGCGATCCTGATCCAGTTGCTGCCCGCGGCCCCCGCGGAGGACGCGGACGAGGACGAGGACGCGGTCGGGTACGGCGCGGCGGAGCAGGAGGGGCCGGCCCGTCGCGCCGACGGCGGCGTGGCCGTCGCGCCGGCATCCGTCACCCCATAGTGTGGTGTCGTGGCGGCCGCGAAGGATGACGCGGTGGTCCTCGACATCGGGGGCCACGAGGTGCGCGTGAGCCATCCGGGCAAGGTCGTGTTCCCCGAGCGGGGCCTGACCAAGCTCGACCTCGTGAACTACTACGTGTCCGTCGCCGACGGTGCGCTCCGCGGAGCCGGCGGGCGGCCGATGGTGCTGAAGCGCTTCGTGAAGGGCATCGGGCAGGAGCCGTTCTTCCAGAAGCGCGTCCCCGAGAACCACCCGGACTTCATCGACACCGCGACGCTGCACTACGCCTCGGGCACGTCGGCCGAGGAGGCGGTGGTCCGGGACGCCGCCGGCCTCGCCTGGGTCGTGAACCTCGGCTGCCTCGACCTCAACCCGCACCCCGTGCGCGCCGAGGACCTCGACCGCCCGGACGAGCTGCGCGTCGACCTCGACCCGATGCCCGGCGTCGACTGGGCGCAGATCGTGGACGTCGCGATGATCGCGCGCGAGGTCCTCGACGATCACGGGCTGGTCGGCTGGCCCAAGACCTCGGGCTCGCGCGGCATGCACCTGCTCGTGCGCATCCGGCCGGAATGGGACTACCGGGACGTGCGCCTCGCCGCCGAGTCGCTCGCCCGCGAGGTCGAGCGACGTGCACCCGGGCTCGCGACGGCGCGCTGGTGGAAGGAGGAGCGCGGCGAGAGCGTGTTCGTCGACTTCAACCAGAACGCGAAGGACCGCACCGTGGCATCCGCCTACTCGGTGCGCCCGCTGCCCGACGCCCGGGTGTCGACGCCCCTCGACTGGGGCGAGGTGCGCACCCGGCGCCCGGAGGAGTTCACGGTCGCGACGGTGCTCGAGCGGTTCGCGGAGCGCGGCGACCCGCACGCCGGCATCGACGGGGCCGCCGGCGGCCTCGAGGGGCTGCTTCGGCTGGCGGAGGAGCTCGGGCCGGCCGAGAAGGCGCCGCGAGCGCCACGAGGGTCCGGTGGCACGGGCCGGCGCGAGTCCCGGATGCCGCTGATCGAGGTCGCCCGGACCGAGACGAAGCCCGAGGCGATCGACGCGCTCGAGCGGTGGAAGGGCGCCCACCCCGAGGTCGTGGCGCATCTCTCGCCCGCCGACGTGATGGTCGACGGCATGCGCGGGTCGAGCTCGCTCTGGTACCGCGTGCGCATCAACCTGCAGCACGTGCCCGACGGCGAACGCCCCGAGCAGGAGCCGCTGCTCGTCGACTACGACCCGTGGGCGGGTCGCACGGGCTGAGCCCGCGCCGCTCGGCCTCCGGGGGTGACAGCATGGTGCGATGAGCTCGAAGCGGATCCTCTTCATCGGCGGCAGCGGCATCATCAGCTCGGCGTGCGTGGCTCGGGCCGTCGCGGTCGGGCACGACGTGACCGTCCTGAACCGCGGCGGGTCGTCGCGCCTCCGGCCCCTGCCGGCGGAGGTGCGGCAGGTCGTCGGCGACATCCGGCACCCCGAGACGGTGCGGGAGGCGCTCGGTCGAGGCGGAGCGGATCCGTTCGAGTTCGACGTCGTGTGCGAGTTCCTGGCGTTCGCGCCCGAGCACGTGCAGGTCGACCTCGACCTGTTCGAGGGCCGGATCGGGCAGTACGTGTACATCAGCTCGGCGTCGGCCTACCAGACGCCGCCGAGCCGGCTGCCCGTCACCGAGTCGACACCGCTCGTGAATCCCGTCTGGCAGTACTCGCGCGACAAGATCGCCTGCGAGGACCTGCTCGTCGCCGCGATGCGCGAGCGCGGCTTCCCGGCCACGATCGTGCGCCCGTCCCACACCTACGACGCCACCCTGCTGCCGACCCTCGGCCACTGGACCGACATCGCCCGCATGCGCGCGGGCAAGCCCGTCGTGGTGCACGGCGACGGCACGAGCCTGTGGACCATCACCCACCACGCCGACTTCGCCGTCGGGTTCGTCGGCCTGCTCGGCAACCCGCTGGCCGTGGGCGACGCGTTCCACATCACGGGCGACCACGCCCCCACGTGGAACCAGATCTACGGGTGGCTGGCGGACGCCGCGGGCGTCGCCGAGCCCGAGCTCGTGCACGTGGCCTCCGAGACCATCGCGGCCGTGCACCCGGAGTGGGGACCAGGCCTGCTCGGCGACAAGGCGCACTCGATGGTCTTCGACAACGCGAAGGTGAAGACGCTCGTGCCGGAGTTCCGCACGACCGTCACGTTCGACGAGGGCGCCCGGCGCATCGTCGACTTCCACGATGCGCACCCCGAGCTGCAGCAGGTCGACCCGGTGGCTGATGCCGCGTTCGAGCGGATCCTCGCGCTCCCGCGCCGCTGATCCGCGTCAACCGGTTCCGCTCCGGAGCATCCGGGGCTAGCCTGACCGCAGACGCGGGAGAGGGGACCCCATGACCATCAACTTCGACAACCCGCTCGGCCACGGCTACCAGAAGGGCCGCGAGGCCGAGGTCGAGTACGAGCTCGAGCTCGAGAGCGAAGGCGTCGGCGAGGACGACGCCGAGGTGATCCTGGAGGACGTCGCCGATCCCGAGGACGACCAGGAGGAGTTCGGGGGCCGCTGACCCGGTCCCGCCGAGGGCCGGGGCGTCTCAGCCGCCCTGCGGTGCCCGCCGGCGCACCCGCTCGAGGGTCTCGCCGGCCGCGGTCGCGACCAGCACGAGCGCCGCGAGCGACCCCGTCGAGAGCGGGTCGAGCAGCGGCGTGAACGCCGCGACCACGAACAGCGCGCCGACTCCGGCGAGCTGGGAGCGCATCCAGCGGCGCTCGAGCACGCGACGGAACAGGACGGTGCCGAGCAGGAACAGGACCGGTCCGCCGAGGACGGTCACGACCGCCGGCAGGCTCTGCTCGTGCGGGTGCCCGAGCACCTCCTTGTCGCCGACCCCGAGGAGCACGATCCCCGCGACGATGAGCAGGTGCACCCAGGAGTACGCCGTGCGGGCCACCCGGCCCGGGGTGTCCGCAGCCTCGAGCGCCTCGGCGCCGATCCGCTCGCCGTGGTCGAAGTAGATCCACCAGCACGCGGCCGCCGAGGCGAACGCGCCGACGACCGCGATGACGCGCTCGGGCGAGGACTCCTCGCCCACGAACTCGAAGCCGGTCACGAGCAGTCCCTCGCCCAGGGCGATGAGCACGAACAGCGCCGTGCGCTCGGCGAGGTGCGCGCCCGAGACGTCCCACCGCCCGATCTCCATGCGACCGCGCCCGGGAACCGGGTAGCCCAGGATGCTGCCCGTGAGCTCGAGCGCGAGCGCGGCACCCCAGAACGGCAGCTGCAGCGGCAGGGGCAGCAGCGCCCCGGCGATCCAGAGCCCGGCTCCCGGGAGCGCCCACACGAGGACGTTGCCGAAGTCGTGCGAGACCTGCTCGTCGTGCCGGCCCGTCGCCCACACCATGAACACGGCCCGGCCGAGCTTCAGCACGACGTACGCGAGCGCGAAGGTCCACGCCCGGTCGCCGAACGCCTCGGCGATGCCGGTGCTCATCACGAACGCCACGAACGCCAGCGCGATCACGGCGAGGCGCACGGGCAGCTTGACGGGATCGAGCCAGTTCGTCACCCAGGTGGTCGACACCCACGCCCACCACAGCGCGCACACCATGATGACGCCCTCGAGGGCGCCGAGGGGGCTCTGGTTCTCGTACAGGTACGCCCCGAGCTGCGTCAGCCCGAAGACGAACACGAGGTCGAAGAAGAGCTCGACGTACGTGACGCGCTGCCCCGCCTCGGTGTCGGTGGGGCGCAGCACGTCGGCGCGCAGTCCGAAGGCCATGTCGCAATCATGCACCGTGCGCCCGTCCGTGGCGCTCGCTCCCACCGTTCGCACAGGCCGCCGCTTTCGAGTTGAATGGAAGGCGCACGCCGGCAGCTCACGACGTCGCCGGCGACCGATGCCCTTCAACGAAGACGAGGTACTGGGATGACGGCGCTGCGGCGATCCTGCACGATCGGAACGGCGATCGCACTCGCGATCGGGCTGAGTGCGTGCACGACCACGTCGGAGGAGCCGAGGTCGACCGGGCCCGTGGTCCAGCTCGGCGCACCGGGCGAGCCGAATCGCACGCTGTCGCCCGATGAGGCCGCCGGGATCGAGGGTCCCGAGCACACCGAGGCCGACGTGGCCTTCATGCAGATGATGATCGAACACCACGATCAGGCGCTCACCATGACGGGCCTGGTCGAGGAGCGGACGGAGGATCGCGACATCCGACTGCTCGCGGAGCGCATGCGCATCAGCCAGGAGGACGAGGTCGACTACATGGCGCGCTGGCTCCAGGACCGGGGCACGCCGCTGCGCGACGAGCACGGCGGGCACGCCGACGGCATGATGCCCGGCATGCTCACCGAGGAGCAGCTCGACCGGCTCGAGGGCGCCGACGGCGAGGAGTTCGAGCGGCTGTTCCTGGAGTACATGATCCAGCACCACTCGGGCGCCCTCGAGATGGTCGCCGACCTGCGCGCAGCCGGCGGCGGCATGGAGGTCTCGATCGGCCAGTTCGCGCGCGAGGTCGAGGGCGACCAGGGCATCGAGATCTCCCGCATGCAGGGCATGCTCGCCGAGCGCTCCTGACCCCGCCGCCGCCGCCCGCACGCGACGATGCCCGGCGATCCGAGGATCGCCGGGCATCGTCGTGTCGGGCGGGGAGGCCGTGCGGCCTCCCCGCCGGTCGATCAGCTGAAGGTGGCCTTCAGCTCGGTGATCGCCTGCACGACGGGCGAGTCGGCCGGCGCACCCGACTTGCGGATGGCGTTGTCGAGCTGCGCGATGACCGCACGGCTGCTCGACCCGTCCTCGACGAGCACCTGCGCCTCGGCGAGGTGCTTGCGCACCTGCGCGAGGGCCTTGGCGCTCAGGGTTCCCGCCCGCTCGGCCTGGTCGACGTAGGACCCGGCCACGGCGAAGCTCGGCGCGTGCACGAGCTCGGACTGCGTCTGGGCGTTGAACTCGTCGAGCTGGATCTCGCCGGCCGCGGCGATCTCGTTCGCCGACATCGCGTCGGTCTCCGCGAGCGCCATGGTGTCGAAGCCGCGGGCGATCTCGCTGCCGAGCACGTTGCCGTTGTACCAGTAGGTCGACCAGTACCCGCCGAGCGTCAGCGCACTGGCGCTGATCGGACCACGGTCGAGGTACGCGATCTCGACCGGGTTCTCGGTGTCGGTGAAGTCGAAGATCGACATGCCGCCCTGGTACCACGCCTGCACCATGATGTCGCGTCCCGGGACCGGGATGATCGAGCCGTTGTGCGCGACGCAGTTCTCGGTCGCGGTCTGCGGGACCGGCAGCTTGTAGTAGCTGGCGAACTCGAACTTGCCGTCGACGATCTCGAACAGCGCGTTCGCACCCCACTCCGGCTCGTGGATCTCCTGGCAGCGCGCCTGCGTTCCTCCGCCCCACTCGTCGGTGAAGATCACCTTCGAGCCGTCGTTGCTGAACGTGGCGGAGTGCCAGTACGAGAAGTTCGGGTCGGCGACCGCGTCGAGGCGGACCGGGTTCACCGGGTCGCTGATGTCGACGAGGATGCCGTTGCCCTGGCAGGCGCCGGCGAGGAGCTCGATCTCGGGGAACGCCGTCACGTCGTGGCACGTGTTGGTGTTCGGGAGCGGGCTGTACGCGGTGCCGCTCGGGTGCAGCGCGCCCGGAAGCGTGTTCTGCAGGCCGTTGTAGGCGCCGGTCCCGGCATCGGTGAAGATGCGCGGCTGGCTCACGATCGACGCCGTCTCCGGGGCCGCGAGCGGCACCTTGATGACGTCGATGCGCCACTGCGTCGGGTTGCCCTCCGTCACCGGCTCGGCCGTCAGCGCGGCGTTCTCGCAGCCGGCGAGCTCGGCGGACGGACGGACCGACGAGGTGCCCGAGTTGTAGATGTACACGTTCTCCGTGTCATCCGGATCGGTCACCAGCGTGTGCGTGTGCGAACCGCGGCAGGTCTGCACGCCCGGAAGCTGCTGCGGGCTGCTGAGGTCGCTGATGTCGAAGATGCGCACGCCGCGGAAGCGCTCCGGGTTGACCAGGCCGCCTGCGCCCTGCGTGCCGCAGTCGATGCGCCCGTTGGTCGCCTCGACCGACATGAACAGGAGGTCTCCGTGGACCGACACGTCGCCCTGGCCGCCAGGGCAGACGAACGCCGTCTCGAGGACCGGCGCCGCCGGGTCGGAGACGTCGTACACCTGGAAGCCCGAGAAGCCGCCGACGATGGCCCGGTCGCCCTTGAACGCGAGGTCGGAGTTGATCGAGAAGCCGGCCGGGAGCGGCAGGCTCTCGAGGAGCTCGACACCGCTCGCGGCGATCTCGGCGTCGGACAGGCCCGGGCCGAGGCCGACTCGGGGGTCGTCTCCGGCTGACGCGGCGGTGGCCGTCATCAGGGAGGCGCCGAGCGCGAGCGCGCCGGCGACGGCGACGGCGCGTCGGCGCCATCGCAGGGGGGGTGCGGATCTCATGTGGTGGTGCCCTCTCTCTCGCTTCATTGCGATCGAGCCCCGAGAACGCGGAGGCGCCGCACGACGTCGTGCGGCGTCGCGGCCCCAGGAGGCCGATCTCTGGGTACAACCTACCCGCGAACGGGGGTCGTGAGAAGGAATCGTTTTCCGAGCGTTCCTCAGGTTCTCGCGCGACGTCGTCGGCGGCTCGGCGTAGGCTCGCGGCATCCGATCGGAGGGCTCACATGTGCGGACGATTCGTGGTCTCGCAGGAGGTCGACGACCTCACCGCGGTCTTCGACGCCGAGAACGACTTCGCCGACTGGCGGCCGTCATACAGCCTCGCGCCGACCGACACCGTTCCCATCGTGCGCGAGCGCCCTCGCTCCGACACGGGCGAGTTCGTCCGGCGACTCGAGCCGGCCCGTTGGGACTTCCGCCCGGCGTTCATGAAGGAGTCCAAGCGGCCCCAGTTCAACAGCCGCATCGAGACCGTCGCCACCAACGGGCTCTGGAAGGGCGCGTTCGCCGCGGGGCGCTGCATCGTTCCCATGCGCGGCTACTACGAATGGACGGGCGAGCCGGGCAGGAAGCGCGCCCACTACCTGCACGGGCCCGACGAGCTCCTCGCGGCGGCGGCGATCTCGACGGCGCGCAAGCTCGACGACGGCGAGTGGGAGGTCTCGACCTCGATCATCACGCGCGAGGCCCGCGACGCCTCCGGCGAGGTCCACGACCGCATGCCGGTGTACCTCCCGCTCGACGCGATCGACCACTACCTCGACCCCGCGAAGCTCTCGCCCGACGACGCGCGGGCGATGGTCGACTTCCTCCTCGCGCAGTCCGACCGCGTCGCACCCACCATCACCGAGCACGAGGTCGATCCGCGCGTGAACAACCACCGCCGCATCGACCCGCACGACCCGACGCTCATCGAGCCCCTCGGCGACGCGCCGACGCTGCGGTGACCCGAAGGAGATGACCATGCGCCCGTGGACCGCCGAGGAACTGGCCCGCATCGGCGACGCCGAGGAGATCGGCATCGCCTCGTCCCGCGCCGACGGGTCGTCACGACGACACGTGACCATCTGGGTCGCCCGGGTCGGCGACCGGCTGTTCGTGCGGTCCGCCTACGGCCCCGGGAACGGGTGGTACCGGCTCGCGCGGGCGAGTCGCCAGGGGCGGGTCCGGGCCGCGGGCATCGAGCACCCGGCCCGATTCATCGACGTGGCCGCCGACGACCCCGTGCACGAGGCGCTCGATGCGGCGCACCGCGACAAGTACCACCGGCATCCGCCCCGCGTCGTCGCGACGGTGGTCGGCCCCGCCGCCGCGGCGACCACCCTGCGGGTCGAGCCGGGCGACTGAGTCGCGCCCCCTCGCGGCATCCGGCGCACCCTCGTCGCAGGCGCTTCGGAACGCTCGACTCCACGCCAGCAGCCGGCTCGCCCGGGTTGCCCGCCGACCCGACGGCCGCGGCGAGCGGTCAGCGGCGCGTTCGTCGCGTCGCTGCCGAACGCCGAGGTGCTCGCGCTCGCCCGGTGACGGCCGCCGGCGGCGAGAGCAGCTCCCGCCGCACGACGTCCGCGCTCCACCGGCCCAGCACCACGCCGGCGACCGTGTCCGAGACGTGGTGCTGCCCGCGGTAGATCCGCGAGAACGCGATGCCGCCCGGAATCCCGTATCGCAGCAGGTGCCCGAGGACGCGACCGCCGCGGACTCCGTGCCGGTCGAGCAGGTCGGCGAGCGTGCTGTGGAGCGCGACGGCGGCCGCGGTGTGCCCCGACGGGAACGACGAGGTCGCGTGCGGGCGCTCGGGCCGCCAGACGCCGCGCGGTCGGGGCCGGCCGACGATCGCCGCGGATCCGAGGAAGCAGGCGGTCTCGAGCGCGAGCGCCGCGACGGGGGCCACCGCGGAGCGGCGGTCGCGTGCGAGCCACCCCGTCACCGCGCACCAGAACGCCCCGTTCGCGATCGTCTGCGGCACGCCCGAATACCAGGAGAGCGGGCCGGTGACCCGGTCGAGCAGCTCGCGGCGCTCGGCCGGGTCGACCGGCGCGTCGTCGTCGTGGGGCGGGTGGCCGAGCGCGGCCTGGAGGGCGCGCACCGCCCGGTCCTCGCGGGGGTCGTCGCCGCCGATGCGCCGCACCGCGCGGCCGGCCGCCGCGAGCACGACGATCGCTCCGAGCCCCGGGAGGACGAACGGACGCAGGATCCCGGGCATGCCCGGCAGCCTAGCCGCCCGCCTCGACCCCGGAGACGAGAGCGGCCCGGGTCGATGACCCGGGCCGTTCCTCGGTGCGCAAGGGGGGAGTTGAACCCCCACGCCCTTTCGGGCACACGGACCTGAACCGTGCGCGTCTGCCTATTCCGCCACTTGCGCATGCCGCCCGCACACAGGTGCGAACCAGCCAACCGAGACTAACATACCTGCGCGTGGCACCACGCCCGCTCCCCCTCCCCGTCAGTGCGCCCCCGGCATCCGCTCGGAGTCGCCTGAACCGCTCGCGCCGCTCCCGAGCGCGGGCATAGCCTTGACTACCGGCACCGGCGCCCCGACCAGTTCCCCCGATCGAAAGGATCGCCCGTGACCCACCCCCGCGACGATCGCGCGAGCCTGCGCGGCACCGCGCCCGTCGACCCGTCGGAGGCCGACCTGAGCGGCATCCGCGGCTGGCTCTTCGACCTCGACGGGGTGCTCACGCCGACCGCGGTGGTGCACATGCACGCGTGGGCACGGCTGTTCGCGCCGTTCCTCGAGGCGCACGGCGCCGAGCCCTACCGCGACGCGGACTACTACGCGTACATCGATGGCAAGCCCCGCTACGACGGGGTGCGGTCGCTCCTCGCGAGCCGGGGCATCGCGCTGCCCGAGGGCGAGGTGACCGATGCGCCGACGGCCGAGACCGTGCACGGCCTCGGCAACCGCAAGAACGACGCGTTCAACCAGACCCTCGCCGACGAGGGCGTGCAGCCGTACCCGGCGAGCGTCGCGCTGCTCGACGCGATCGAACGCGCGGGCGGCCTGGTGGCCGTCGTGTCGAGCTCGAAGAACGCGCCGGCCGTGCTCGAGGCCGCCGGCATCGCCGACCGGTTCGAGGTCGTCGTCGACGGCGCGGTCGCCGCGCGCGAGGGGATCGCCGGCAAGCCCGCCCCCGACATGTTCCTCCGGGCGGCCGAGGTCCTGGGCCTGCCGCCCGAGCAGTGCGCCGTCATCGAGGACGCCGAGTCCGGCGTGAAGGCCGGCGCGAGCGGTCCGTTCGCGATCGTGGTCGGCGTCGACCGCGGCGTGGGGCGCGACGCGCTCGTCGAACTCGGCGCCGACGTCATCGTCGACGAGCTCGACGAGCTGGTCCCCGCGCTCGAGCGCGCCGGCGGCGCATCCGCCGTCCGCCACGACGGCCCCGCCACCCCCGCCCGCACCATCACCGGAGAGGACCGCGCATGAGGTTCGCCGACACCGATCCCATGAACCGCTCGATCTTCCCCGTCGACGAGTGGGCGCTCGTCGAGACCGAGTTCGGCGCCGACGACATGGGTCGCACCGAGACGCTGTTCGCCGTGGGCAACGGCTACCTCGGCCTCCGCGGCAACGTCGAAGAGGGCCGCGACGGCCACATGCACGGCACGTTCGTCAACGGGTTCCACGAGACGTGGCCGATCCGGCACGCCGAGGAGGCCTTCGGCTTCGCGCGCGTCGGCCAGACGATCGTCAACGCCCCGGATGCCAAGACGATCCGCCTCTACGTCGACGACGAGCCGCTCGTCATCACCGAGGCCGAGATCATGTCGTACGAGCGCCGGCTCGACTTCCGGTTCGGCTACCTCAGCCGGCGCATCGAGTGGCGCACGCCGTCGGGCAAGCGCGTGCTCATCACGAGCCGCCGCATGGCGACCTTCACCGACCGCCACCTCGGCGTGATCGACTACGAGGTCGAGCTGCTCGACGCCGACGCGGCCGTGACGATCTCGAGCCAGATCCTCAACCGACAGGACGGCCGCGACGAGTACCGCGCGGGCGTGACCGAGGCGCCCGGCGCGTTCGACCCGCGCAAGGCCGAGACCTTCACCGAGCGCGTCCTGCAGCCCCGCGTGCAGCGCCGCGACGGCGGCCACTACATCCTCGGGTACCAGTGCACGAACTCGGGCATGACCATCTCGGTCGGCGCGCGCCACTCGATCGACACCGACAACGAGTTCACCGAGACCGGGTCGATCGGCGACGACCTCGCCAAGCACACGTACCGCATCCGCGCCCGGCGCGGCGTGCCCATCCGGGTCACGAAGCTCATCAGCTACCACACCGCCCGGAAGGTCCCCGCGCGCGAGCTCGTGGACCGCTGCGACCGCACGCTCGACCGCGGGGCCGAGGTCGGCGTCGCCGAGCTGTTCGCGCAGCAGCGCTCGTGGCTCGACGACTACTGGGCCCGCTCCGACGTCGAGATCGCCGGCCAGCCCGAGCTGCAGCAGGCCACGCGCTGGAACCTGTTCCAGCTCGCGCAGGCCACCGCGCGCACCGACGGCGGCGGCGTCGCGGCCAAGGGCGTCTCGGGCTCGGGCTACGGCGGCCACTACTTCTGGGACTCCGAGATCTACGTCATGCCGTTCCTCAGCTACACGGCGCCCATCGTGGCGCGCAACGTGCTGCGGTTCCGGCAGCGGATGCTCGACGCCGCCCGCGCCCGCGCGCTCGAGCTCAACCAGCGCGGGGCGCTCTTCCCGTGGCGCACGATCAACGGCCTCGAGTCGAGCGCGTACTACGCGGCTGGCACCGCGCAGTACCACATCGACGCCGACATCGCCTACGCGCTGTGCCAGTACGTCGCGGCCACGGGCGACGAGGACTTCCTCGCGCGCGGCGCGATCGACATCCTCGTCGAGACCGCGCGCATGTGGGAGGACCTGGGGTTCTGGCGCACGAACACCGACGATGTCTTCCACATCCACGGCGTGACCGGGCCCGACGAGTACACGACCGTCGTGAACGACAACCTGTACACGAACGTGATGGCCCGGGCGAACCTCGCCGCCGCGGCATCCGCCGTCGACAACCTGCAGGTCCTGCAGCCCGAGGCGCACAAGCGCCTCGTCGAGCGGCTCGGAGTCACCCCGGCCGAGGTCGCCGGATGGCGGCGGGCCGCGGCGCACATGCACATCCCGTTCGACCCGCAGCTCGGCGTGCACCCCCAGGACTCGGCCTTCCTCGAGAAGGAGCTGTGGGACCTCGAGCACACGCCCGACAACCACCTGCCGCTGCTCCTCCACTACCACCCGCTCGTCATCTACCGCTTCCAGGTGCTGAAGCAGGCCGACGTGGTGCTCGCGCTGTACCTGCAGGGCGACCGCTTCTCCACCGAGGAGAAGCTCGCCGACTTCGAGTACTACGACCCGCTGACCACGGGCGACTCGACCCTGTCGGCGGTCGTGCAGTCGATCATCGCCGCCGAGGTCGGGTACCACGAGCTCGCGCTCCGCTATTTCCGGTCGGCGCTGTTCGTCGACCTCGCCGACCTCCACCACAACGCAGCCGACGGCGTGCACGTCGCCTCGACCGGCGGCGTGTGGGCGGGCCTCGTGTCCGGCTTCGGCGGATTCCGCGACCACAACGGCCGGTTCACGTTCGACCCGCGCCTCCCCGACGGCTGGGAGCGGCTGTCCTTCCGGCTCACGCTGCGCGGCACGCGCATCCGCGTCGACCTGACGAGCGAGGCCATCCGGTTCACGGTCGAGGCGGGCGAAGCGGATGCCGCGGTGCCGCTCGAGGTGCGCGGCGAGCGCATCGTGGTCACGCCCGGGGCGCCGATCGTGGTCGCCCTCGACGGCCACGGCGCGCGGCGCGTCGGCGCGCCGACCATGCAGAACGTGCGCGGCACGCGCCGTGCCGACGGCACCCTGCTGACGGCCTCGATCCCGACGCTGTCGCTCGACGTCGACGAGGAGGAGGCGGCCGCCGTCTTCGACTGATCCCGCACACGCCGACCGCGTCGTTGCGCGCCGCCCCCGGCGGGTTCGCGGTCGCGGGGGCTAGCATGTCAGTCGAGTCACGGACCGGACGGGAGACCTGTGGGCCTACTGGACAACTTCGAGAAGGGTCTCGAGCGCGCCGTCAACGGCGCCTTCGCGAAGACCTTCCGCTCGGGGCTGCAGCCCGTCGAGATCACGGCCGCGCTGAAGCGCGAGATCGACACGAAGGCGGCG
Organism: Agromyces sp. CCNWLW213; assembly: GCF_037199545.1. Taxonomy (NCBI): domain Bacteria; kingdom Bacillati; phylum Actinomycetota; class Actinomycetes; order Micrococcales; family Microbacteriaceae; genus Agromyces; species Agromyces sp. CCNWLW213. Next base: position 152,879 of record NZ_JBBBDX010000004.1, read on the forward strand.
GTGGTCTCGCGCGACCGGGTGCTCGTGCCGAACCGATTCGCCGTGCGCATGTCGCCCGCCGACCACGAGCGCATGTCGTCGCTCGGGCCCGCCCTGATCGACGAGCTCGTCGATCTCGTGCAGAAGCATGCGGCCAGCCAGCGCTTCCAGTTCGCGGGCGGCATCCGCATCGACCTGCAGGCCGACGCGGGCCTCTCCGAGGGAATGGTGCAGGTCGACTCGCAGAACGTGAAGGGCCGGGTCGCGTGGACGCCCGTGCTCGACGTCGACGGCAAGCGGTTCCCGCTGCTGAAGGGCCGCACCGTCCTCGGCCGCGGCAGCGAAGCGGATGTCACGCTCGACGACGCGGGGGCGTCCCGGCGCCACGCCGAGGTCCAGTGGGACGGCCAGCGCGCCCGCGTCCGCGACCTGGGCTCGACGAACGGCACGCAGCTGAACGGAGCCCCCGTCAAGGAGGCGGTGCTCGAACCCGATTCCGTGATCACCATCGGGCGCTCGCGTATCGTGTTCCGGGTGCTCGCCCAAGCCGATCCGTCCGACACCGCCGTCGGGCGACGAGTCGACCCCGGTCAGCGCCGCGATGCGGGCGGTTTCTGGGGGCAGGCCGAATGAGTGAACTGACCCTCCTCGTCCTGCAGCTCGGATTCCTCCTGCTGCTGTGGGTCTTCGTCTTCGCGATCGTGTACGCCCTGCGCAGCGACCTGTTCGGCCAGCGCGTCCGCAAGCTGCAGCCGGATGTCGCCGCCGCGGGACCCGCGCCCGGCCCCGCTCCCGCGGCCGGCCCCGCGGCGCCCACTGCCGCGGTGAACCGCCCGGCACCGCCCGCGGGCGCCGGTGCCGACGCGACGAGCGAGAACGCGACGCGCCTCGTCATCACCTCGGGCGCCAAGGCCGGCGCGGAGTTCCCGCTCGGCCGCGACGAGATCACGATCGGCCGCTCGAGCGACTCGGCGATCATCATCCGCGACGACTACACCTCCACGCACCACGCCCGACTCATGCTGTGGAACGGCCGCTGGATGCTCCAGGACCTCGACTCCACCAACGGCACGTTCCTCAACGGCTCCCGGGTCACCGTGCCGACGCCGATCCCGCTCGGAGCCACCGTCAAGGTGGGGGCGACGACGTTCGAGCTGCGGCGGTAGCCGATGGCGAGCGTCAAGGCGAGCGCCGCGGTCTCGCACGTCGGTCGGGTCCGCTCGAACAACCAGGACTCCGGCTACGCCGGCCGACGGCTGTTCCTGGTGGCCGACGGCATGGGCGGGCACGCCGGCGGCGACGTCGCGAGCGCGATCGCCACGCAGCGCATCGCCGAGGTCGCCGACACCGACTACGCGTCATCCGCCGACGCCGTCGCCGCCCTCGAGCAGGCGCTGCTGTCGGCGAACCGCACGCTCGAGGAGACCGTCGCCGACCACTCCGAGTTGACCGGCATGGGCACGACCGTGAGCGCGGTGCTCGTGCAGCAGGACCGCGTGGTCATCGCGCACATCGGCGACTCGCGCGTGTACCTCCTCCGCTCCGGCGAGCTCAGCCAGGTCTCGACCGACCACACGTTCGTGCAGCGACTCGTCGACGCCGGCCGCATCACGGCCGAGGAGGCCATGGTCCACCCGCGCCGCTCGGTGCTCATGCGCGTGCTCGGCGACGTCGAGGCCTCGCCCGAGATCGACACGCTCGTGATCGACACGCACCCCGGCGACCGGTGGATGCTGTGCTCCGACGGGCTCTCGGGCGTCGTGCCGTTCGACGAGATCCACGAGATGCTCTCGTCCGACGCGGGCGCGAAGCAGGTGGCCGACCGGCTCGTCAAGGCGTCGCTCGACGGCGGCGCACCCGACAACGTCACCGTCGTGGTCCTCGACATCGGCGACCCGCCCGCCCCCGACACGCCACCGCTCGTGGTCGGCTCCGCGGCCGCCCCCGTCGCGTTCGGCACACCGGAACCCGCCCGCCGTCCCGGCATCCGCCTGACCCCGTTCCGGCCCCACCCCGTGCAGGAGACGCACTTCGAGCCGGACTCCGAGGAGTACTTCGACGAGCTCATCGAAGAGGACGAGCGTCGTCGGCGGCGGCGCCGCATGATCTGGGGCCTCTGGATCGTCCTGCTCATCGGCGCCATCGTCACGGCGTTCATCGTGGGGTACCAGTGGACCCAGACGCGGTTCTACGTCGGCGACTACAACGGCCGGGTGGCGATCTACCAGGGCATCCAGCAGGACCTGGGGCCGATCACGCTCAGCCACCTGCACTCCGAGACGCCGATCGACATCGCCGACCTGCGGACCTACGACCAGCAACGCGTCGAGCAGACGATCAGCGCCGGCTCCCTCGGGGAGGCGCGGCGGATCGTGGCGCGATTGGGGGAATCCGTTGACTGACCGAGCCACCAAGGCGGCCGACCGCGGGCCCGCGACCGAGCCGGTCCGCCGCATCCGCCTGCCCCAGAAGCTGCGCAACCTCGAGTTCTGGCTGCTGCTCGCGGCGTGCGTCATCAACTCCGGCGCCATCGTGCTCGTGCAGCTCGGCGCGATGGGCCGCGTCGACACCCAGCTCGTCCTGCTGGGAGCGGGGCTCTCGGCACTCGTGTTCGGCCTGCACATCGCGATGCGGTTCGTCGCACGCGACGCCGACCCGTTCCTGCTTCCCATCGCGACCGTGCTGAACGGCCTCGGCATCGCCATGATCTACCGCATCGACATCGCCTACGGCGACGCGGGGTGGGACAGCGCCGCGGTGCGCCAGATCGTCTGGAGCGCCATCGCGATCCTCGCGGCGCTCGCGACCATCGTGCTGCTGCGCAACCACCGCACGCTCTTCCGCTACACGTACCTCTCCGGCCTGATCGCGATCGTGCTGCTGCTCCTGCCGCTCGTCCCCGGCCTGGGGCGCGAGGTCAGCGGTGCGCGCGTGTGGATCGGCGTGGGCGACATCGCCACCTTCCAGCCGGGCGAGATCGCGAAGATCGCCCTCGCGGTGTTCTTCGCCGGCTACCTCGTCCGCAACCGCGACTCCCTGTCGATGGTCGGTCGCCGGTTCCTCGGCATGAAGTTCCCGCGGGCCCGCGACCTCGGGCCGCTGCTCGTGGTGTGGGCGCTGTCGATGTCGGTCATCGTGTTCCAACGCGACCTCGGCACGGCGCTGCTGTACTTCGGGCTGTTCCTCGTCATGCTCTACGTGGCGACGAGCCGGCTCTCCTGGGTCGTGCTCGGACTCGCGCTGTTCTTCGGCGGCGCGATCATCGCCAGCCAGACCCTCGAATACGTCAACGGCCGGTTCCGCAACTGGCTCGACGCCTTCAACCCCGAGGTGTACGAGGCGGCGGGCGGCTCGTACCAGCTCGTGCAGGGCCTGTTCGGGCTGGCCAACGGCGGGCTCATCGGCACCGGCCTCGGCCAGGGTCGCCCCGACCTCACGCCGGTCCCCCAGAGCGACTACATCATCGCGAGCCTCGGCGAGGAGCTGGGGCTGGCGGGCGTGTTCGTGATCCTCGGCCTCTACGTGCTGTTCGTGGCACGCGGCTTCCGCATCGGCTTCGCCGGGCAGGACGACTTCGGCAAGCTGCTCGGCGTCGGCCTCTCGTTCGTCGTCGCCCTGCAGGTCTTCATCGTCGTCGGCGGCGTCACCCGGGTGATCCCGCTGACGGGCCTCACGACCCCGTTCATGGCGGCGGGCGGATCGTCGCTCGTGGCGAACTGGATCATCGTGGCGCTGCTCCTCCGACTGTCCGACACGGTGCGCAACCACCCGAGGCTGGTGATCGACGGATGAACCGAGAACTCAAGCGGGTGACGATCGTCGCCCTCCTCATGTTCCTGACGCTGTTCGTGGCCACGACCGTCATCCAGTACGTGCAGTCCGAGAACCTCGCCGCCGACCCGCGGAACGCGCGAACCCTCTACGAGAGCTACTCGGTCGAGCGCGGGCCGATCCTCGTGGGCGGCGAGCCCATCGCGTACTCCGAGCCGAGCGACGACGACTACAAGTTCCAGCGGATCTACGCGAACGGCCCGCTCTACGCCCCCATCACCGGGTTCATCCCCGTCAACGGCGAGGCGACCGGCCTCGAGCTCTCGCTCAACGCCGAACTCAGCGGCCAGTCGGAGTCCCAGTTCTTCGACTCGCTCAACCGGCTCATCTCCGGGCAGGACCCCATGGGCGCCTCCGTCGAGGTCGCCATCGACCCCGTGGCGCAGCAGGCGGCGTGGGATGCGCTGGGCGACTACACGGGCGCGGTGATCGTCACCGAGCCGGCGTCGGGACGCATCCTCGCCATGGTCACCAAGCCGACCTACGACCCGAACACGCTCGCCGTCCACGACGGGCAGCAGGTCGAGGAGACGTACCAGGCCCTCGTCGAGGACCCGGCCGACCCCCTGTTCAACCGCGCGACGGGCGGCGACATGAACCCGCCCGGCTCGGTCTTCAAGCTGGTGATGACGGCGGCGGCGCTCGAGTCGGGGCGGTACACACCCGACAGCACGTTCCCGAACCCGGCGGAGTTCACGCTTCCCGGCACGAGCTCGATCGTGCGCAACTCCAGCGGCGGCACGTGCGGCGGGGGCTCCGAGGTGACGCTCGCCACCGCGCTGCGGCTGTCGTGCAACATCCCGTTCGCCGAGCTCGCGCTCGAGCTGGGCGACGACGCGATCCGCGCCCAGGCCGAGAAGTTCGGCTTCAACTCGGACTTCACGACGCCGAACTCGACCGAGACGAGCACCTACCCCGCCGACCCGGACGAGCCGCAGACCGCGCTCACCGGCTTCGGGCAGGGCGAGGTGCGGGCCACGCCGCTCCAGATGGCCATGGTCTCGGCCGCGATCGCGAACGACGGGATCGTCATGAACCCCGACCTGGTCGACGCGATCACGGCCCCGGACTTCCGGACGATCGAGGAGTTCGCGCCCTCGGAGTTCGGGCGGGCGATCAGCGCCGAGACGGCCCGCACGATGACCGAGATGATGGTCCAGGGCGTCGAGAACGGTGCGGCGAGTAATGCAAGAATAGACGGCGTCAGCGTGGCCGGTAAGACCGGAACCGCGGAGAACGGCGAGGACGATCCATACACCCTCTGGTTCACCGGGTTCGCCCCCGCAGACGACCCTCAGTATGCGATCACGGTCCTCGTGGAAGACGGCGGGGGACTTGGTCAGGAAGGGTTCGGCAACGGTGTTGCCGCGCCGGTTGCGAAGAAGGTACTAGAGGCGGTGCTGAACAAATGAGACCGAGCGCAGGGCTCACCTTCGGTGGGCGCTACGAACTGCAGTCCCGGATCGCCATCGGCGGCATGGGCGAGGTGTGGCAGGCCACCGACCTCGTCATCGGGCGGCAGGTCGCCATCAAGATCCTCAAGGACGAGTACCTCGGCGACCCCGGTTTCCTCGAGCGGTTCCGCGCCGAGGCGCGCCACGCCGCGCTCGTCAACCACGAGGGCATCGCCAACGTCTTCGACTACGGCGAGGAGGAGGGCAGCGCCTACCTCGTGATGGAGCTCGTGCCCGGCGAGGCGCTCTCCACCATCCTCGAGCGCGAGCACGTCCTGCCGACCGACAAGGTGCTCGACATCGTCGCCCAGACCGCGGGCGCGCTGCAGGCCGCCCATGCGGCGGGCCTCGTGCACCGCGACATCAAGCCGGGCAACCTCCTCATCACGCCCGACGGCCGGGTCAAGATCACCGACTTCGGCATCGCTCGCATCGCCGACCAGGTGCCGCTGACCGCGACCGGCCAGGTCATGGGCACGGTCCAGTACCTGTCGCCCGAGCAGGCGTCGGGTCACCCGGCGTCGCCGACGACCGACATCTACTCGCTCGGCATCGTGGCCTACGAGGCGCTCGCCGGGCGCCGCCCGTTCACGGGCGAGTCGCAGGTCGCGATCGCCATGGCGCAGATCAACGAGACCCCGCCCGACCTCCCGGTCACGGTGTCCGAGCCGGTCCGCAACCTCGTGTACTCGTGCATCGCGAAGAACCCGGCGGACCGCCCGCAGACCGCCGCCCACCTCGCGCGCGCGGCCAACGCGCTGCGGCGCGGCGACGTGCGCGGCGCGGCCGCCGCCGTCCCGGCGGTGCTCGGCGCCGCGGCGGCTGCGACGGCCGCGACCGCCGTCCTCCCGCAGCAGGCGGGGCCCGGCACCGCGGCCACCACGGTCCTGCCCGCCGGCGCGGCCGCCGTGACGACCACCGAGACCGAGGAGGAGGTCGGCGAGCCCGAGAAGAAGCGCAGCCCGTGGACGTGGCCGCTCATCGTGCTCATCATCCTGCTCGCCCTCGTGCTCATCGGCACGCTCATCGCGCTCGCCCTCGGCGGCGGCGAGGACGAGCCCGACCCCACGCGCAGCACGCCGGCCTCCACGGCGCCGACCTCGGCGCCGCCGACGAGCGAGGCGCCGCCGCCCCCGACGTCCGAGGCCCCCGAGACCGTCGTGGTCGACCGAGCCGCGTACATCGGCCGCAACGTCGACGAGGTCCGCGCCGAGCTCGAGCAGGCGGGCTTCGCGGTCACCACGCAGGAGGGGGCCGCGGCGACGTCGCCCGAGCAGGCCAACACGGTCTCCGACGTGAATCCGAGCGGCACGCTCGCCGTGGGCTCCGCCATCACCGTGACCTACCTCGGCGCCCCCGAGACGCCCGGCGCTCCGGCGAACGCACCGACCGTGAACCCCGCGGCGGTTCCGCCGGGCGGGCTCGTCCAGGTCAGCTGGCCGGCGGCCACCTGCCCCTCGGGCCAGCAGCTGAGCGGCTACGAGGTGGCCGTGACCGGCGACGCCACGGCGCCCAGCCCCGTCGGAGCCGGGACGACGACCGTCAACGTGCAGGCGGGCAGCCAGTCGTTCGAGGTCACCTACCGGTACTTCTGCGGCCAGCTCGACTCGCCGTTCTCGCCGGCCGCCCCGGTGACCGTCGCGCCCTAGTCCACAGCCGAGAGCCCTACCGATCGGAGGAACGGTGAACGATGAAGGTCGCATGCTCGCGGGTCGCTACCGCGTGGGTGCCCTCATCGGACGCGGTGGCATGGCCGACGTCCACGTCGGGACCGACACGCGCCTGGGCCGCCAGGTCGCCATCAAGCTGCTGAAGCCGCAGCTGGCGACCGACCCCTCGTTCCGCATGCGCTTCCGGCAGGAGGCGCAGTCGGCGGCCCGGATGGCGCATCCGACCATCGTCCGCGTCTTCGACGCCGGCGAGGAGACGGTCCGCGACCAGTCCGGCCACGAGGTGCAGCTGCCCTTCATCGTCATGGAGTTCGTCGAGGGCCGTCTCCTGAAGGACATCATCCACGAGGGCCCGCTCGAGCCGCTGGCCGCGGCGCGCGTGATCGAGGGCGTGCTCACCGCGCTGGAGTACTCGCACCGTGCGGGCGTCGTGCACCGCGACATCAAGCCGGGCAACATCATGATCACCACCGGCGGCCAGGTGAAGGTCATGGACTTCGGCATCGCGCGCGCCGTCTCGGACTCCGCGACCACCGTCGCGCAGACCACCGCGATCCTCGGCACGGCGTCCTACTTCTCGCCCGAGCAGGCCAAGGGCGAACCGGTCGACGCGCGGACCGACCTCTACAGCACGGGCGTGGTGCTGTTCGAGATGCTCACGGGCCGCCCGCCCTTCCGCGGCGACACCCCCGTGGCGGTGGCGTACCAGCACGTGAGCGAGCGCCCGGTGAAGCCGAGCGTCATCAACCCCAAGGTCTCCCCCGCGCTCGACGCGGTGGTCCTGCACGCGCTCGCGAAGGACCGGACCATCCGCTACCAGACGGCGGCCGAGTTCCGCGCCGAGGTCGAGGAGGCGGCATCCGGCCGGGTGCCCGTCAAGCGCAGGGTCGACGAGACCGCGCTCTTCTTCGGCACCGACACCGGCTCGCTCTCGACCTCGGAGCTCGCACTGCGCCAGCTCGCCGAGGACGACACGATGACGCGCACCCAGCGGCGTCCACCGGCGATCTGGATCTGGTCGGGCATCATCGCCGTCGTCGTGATCGTCGTCGCGGTCATGTACTGGGCGTTCAACCTGCAACCGGCCGACGACCTGCCCTCGAACGCCCGCGAGGTCCCCTCGCTCACCGGCGCGACGTGGGAGGAGGCGGTCAACGAGCTCCAGGCCCTCACGCTTCCGGCGACCCGCGTCGACGAGACGAACGACACCGTGCCCGCGGGCGAGGTGATCCGAACCGAGCCCGCCGAGGGCGAGATCGTCGACACCGGCACGCCCATCCAGGTCTTCATCTCGACGGGCCGCGAAGCCGTCGCCGTCCCCGACGTGGTGAACAAGACGCTCGAGCAGGCCAAGGCCGACCTCGAGGCGGCCGGACTCGTCGCGGGGAGCGAGACGCGTCAGAACTCCCCCACGGTCGCGGGCGGCACCGTGCTGTCGACCGATCCCGAGGCCGGCGCCTCGGTCGAGAGCGGCTCCTCCGTGAACTTCACCGTCTCGAGCGGCAACGTGACCCTCCCCGACCTCACCGGCCAGTCGCTCCAGGCCGCCTCGTCGTACCTCGGCTCGTCGACGCTGCAGCTCACGCCGGTCCCGGTTCCCGATCCCGCCTGCCCCTCGCAGGCCGGTTCCCCGGTCGTGCGCCAGTCGCTCGCCCCGGGCGACGTGCCGCAGAAGTCCCAGGTCGAACTGGTCTACTGCGCCGGCTGAGCGACCCGCACGAGCGGGTTCAGCGACCGCGCGCGCTCGGATGCCTCGGCGAGCCCGGTCTCGGCGAGCCAGTTGCCGAGCATCCGGTAGCCGCCCTCGGTGAGCACCGACTCGGGGTGGAACTGCACGCCGTGGATGGGCGCGGACTCGTGCCGCAGGCCCATGATGACGCCGCCCTGCGTGCGGCTCGTGACGATGAGCTCGTCGGGAACGGTTCCGTCGACGACGGCGAGCGAGTGGTACCGGGTCGCGGTGAACGGCTGCGGAACGCCCGCGTAGAACGCGCTGTCGTCGTGGACGATCCGCGACGTCTTGCCGTGCATGAGCTCCTCGGCGTTGGTGACGGTCGCGCCGAAGGCCTCGGCGATCGCCTGGTGCCCGAGGCACACGCCGAGCAGCGGCTGCCCGGACTCGAGTGCCGCCTCCACCACGGGGATCGACACCCCCGCGTCGGCGGGCTTGCCCGGGCCCGGCGAGATCAGGACGCCGTCGTACTCGGCGATGCGCGCGGGCACGTCCGAGACGCCGAGGTCGTCGTTGCGGACGACCTCGGTCTCGGCGCCGAGCTCCTGCAGGTAGCCGTTCAGCGTGTAGACGAAGCTGTCGTAGTTGTCGATGACGAGGATCCGGGTCATTGCTCCACCGTGACGTCGATTGGGTTGACGATGCCGTCCAGCCAGGGGAAGACCCAGGTGAACAGCGCGAACACCACCGCGGCGACGAGCACCGCGAGCAGCAGGATGCGGACCCACGCGGGTCCGGGCAGGATGCGCCAGAGTGCGGCGTACACGCTCACTCCTCCCACGCCGCGACCTGCGCGGCGATCTCGGCCGGCGGACCGGCGGCTGCGGGCTGCCACGACTCGAGCACGCCGTACGCGATGATGCGCTCCGCGGTCGAGTAGAGCGGGTTGCAGCTCGTGAGCGTGATGATGCGGTCGGATGGGGCGAGCTCGGGGTGATGCGGCACGGGCGCCAGGACATCGGCGGCGTCGGGGGTGACGTACTCGAGGTCGCGGAACCGATACGTGTACCACCCGTCGCGGGTCTGGATGAAGATGCCGTCGCCGAGCCGGAGCTGCTCGATCTCGTGCATGCCGCCGCCGTAGGCGCTCCGGTGCGAGGCGATCGCGAAGTTGCCGACCTCGCCCGGCATCTGGGTCTCCGGGTAGTGGCCGACCCCGAGCCGGAAGCTGTTCAGGACGTCGAAGCCGACGCCTTCGGCGATGCCGCGCTGGGAGTCCTCGCCGAAGCGCGGGACGTACATCACGGCGAACGCCTCGCCGTTGCCGTAGTCGGTGGCGTCGACGACGGGGTCGCCGTAGCCCTCGGCCGGCGGCGGCGGCGCCTCGCCCGATTCCGTCCGCCCCTGTTCGATCCACCCGGCGGAGAGGTCGGATGCGGCATCCGACTGCTGCGACGCCATGATCGCGTCGTTCCACCACAGCTTCCACCCGAGGAAGAGCAGCACCAGCACGCCGGCGGTGACGAGGAGCTCGCCCAGGACTCCCACCACGCCGAGGCGCGGCCGGCGGGACTCCGCGGGCGCGCCCGACGCCTCGGGCCGTTCCCCGGCGTCGGCGGGATCGACCCGGTCCTCCGTCAGGCCTCCGGGCATACGGGCGATTCTATTCGCCCGCCGATGAGCGGACTCCGAGTGCCGTCCGCGGATCGACTAGAATCTCCGGCATGGCACGCACGAAATCAACGAAGCCCGCGCGCGCGGAGCAGCCGAGCGGCGAGGACGCGCCGAACCCCGTCTGGTTCAAGCCCGTCATGTTCGGCTTCATGCTGCTCGGGCTCATCTGGATCATCGTGTTCTACGTGAGCCAGGGCGCCCTTCCGGTCGCCGACCTGGGTTCGTGGAACATCCTGGTCGGGTTCGGCATCGCCTTCATCGGCTTCCTCATGACCACACGCTGGCGCTGACCGGCGACGACACGGCGGGGCGGATGCTGCGGCATCCGCCCCTTTCGTCTGTCTCGGCACGGTGTTCTCCACACCTTCCACAGGTTTCTCCACATGTTCCACAGGCTGTGGAGACCGGGAAACCGCGGAATCCCGGACATCGTGCGGAATCACACCCGTGTAACTCTCCCCAACTGTGGACAGCGTTGTGGATAACCCGGTCGAGGCGCTCCTCGCCGGCCGCGGTCAGAACAACGGCAGGTAGAAGAATCGCAGGGAGAGCACGAGCAGCACCGCGACCAGCGCGGCGAGGAGGCCGACCTGCAGTGCCTTCTGGTCGCGCTTGCGAGTCTCGACGTAGATCAGACCGACGAGCGCCCCGCCGACCAGCCCGCCGAGATGGGCCTGCCACGAGATGTTGAACCCCGGAACGAAGCCGATCACGAGGTTGATGCCGACGAGGATGAGCAGCTGCGTCGCAGTGCCGCCGAGGCGGCGCTGGATCACGAGGAACGCGCCCATCAGGCCGAAGATCGCCCCGGAGGCGCCGACGACGCCCGTGCCCGGATCGGCGAGCCACAGCACGGCGACCGAGCCCGCGAACCCCGAGATCAGGTACAGCGCCAGGAACCGCCAGCGACCGAGGAGCCCCTCGAGGAGCTGGCCGAAGATCCAGAGCGTGTACATGTTGAGGGCGACATGGAAGATCAGCCCCGTCGAGTGCACGAACAGGGACGTGATCATCCGCCACGGCTCGAAGTTGAACGGCAGCGAGTAGACGCCCGCGTAGGCGAGCCGTTCGGTGACCGCGAGCCCGGGGATCAGCTGCAGCACGAACACCGCGAGCGTGACCCCGATGAGCGAGTAGGTCACGACGGGCGCCCCGCGCTCGGCCGCCGCCCGCGCCCGGGTCAGCACGGCGGGCTTCGTCCGCGGCGCGGTCGCGCGCTGCTCGCGCATGCACTCCGGGCAGATGACCCCGACGGGCGCCGGGGTCTGGCACTCACCGCAGATCGTGCGCCCGCACCGCTGGCAGAGCACGAAGCTCTGGCGGTCCGGATGCCGGTAGCAGAAGCTCTGGCGCTCCGACGCCGCGTCGCTCACCGTCGGCGTCTCAGCGGCGGTCGACCGTGATCTTCTCGATCACGACGTCGTCGATCGGCCGGTCGCGGCCGTCGGTCGGCACGGCGGCGAGCTTGTCGACCACGGCCTGGCTCGCGGCATCCGTCACCTTGCCGAAGATGGTGTGCTTGCCGTGCAGCCACGTGGTGGGGCCGACCGTGATGAAGAACTGCGAGCCGTTGGTGCCACGGCCGCCCTGGATGCCGGCGTTCGCCATGGCGAGCACGTAGGGCTCGGTGAAGTCGAGCTCGGGGTGGATCTCGTCGTCGAACCGGTAGCCGGGACCGCCGACGCCCTGCCCGAGCGGATCGCCGCCCTGGATCATGAAGCCGGGGATGATGCGGTGGAAGACGACGCCGTCGTACAGCGGGTCGTTCGACTTCTGGCCGGTGGCGGGATGCGTCCACTCGATCTCGCCGGTGGCGAGGCCGATGAAGTTCTCGACGGTCTTCGGGGCGTGGTGGCCGTAGAGGTCGACCTTGATGTCGCCGTGGTTGGTGGTGATCGTCGCGACTGCGGTGGGATTCGGCATGAGGTCGATTCTCTCATGTGGGGATTCGGGGTGCGGTATGCAACCCCCCGCACTCCCACCCCACATCCAGCCGGTTCGGTGGCAGGATGGAGGGGTTCGCTGCACAACGATGGAGGTCGAGATGAGCCTGTCACGCAAGCGCCGGAAGGAACTCAAGCGGCTGCGCAGCAGTGCAGAGGAACTGTGGGGGGGCCAGCAGGACGTGCTCGACAAGGCGGCCAAGGTGGCCCGCGAGGCGAGCCACCAGCTCAACCTGCTCACGCAGGAGGAGGTCGTTCCGCGTGTGCGCACGGGCTACGAGAGCTATGTCCGCCCGGGCGTCGACCAGGCGCGCACGATCGCGCGCGGCGCCGGCGACACGGCCGAGCGGGCGTTCGGCACCGCGCTCGGTGCGCTGATGTCGGTCGGCGACATCGCCAACGACACCCGGGTCCGGCGCGCGCTCGCGCGCGTGTCGCCGCGTGCCGCGGTGGTCGCCAAGCAGAAGCAGGGACCCGGAGTCGGCACGTACCTCGCGATCGGGGCGGGGATCGTCGCGGCCGCGGGCGTCGCCTACGCGGTCTGGCAGACGTTCCGCGCCGACGACGAGTTGTGGGTGGCCGACGATGAGCCGACGCCGTCCGCGACCTCGTCGACCGCGGGCTCGAACGCCACGCCGTCGCCGGTGATCTGACGCACCACGGTTTCTCGAAGGCCCTCGCCCCATGACTCGGGCGGGGGCCTTCGCCGTGCCCCCGGCTCTCCGGGCCGGCCCGGACCTCGACGCCGATTCGCGATTCGCTCTTGCGCTCGGGGAACGGATGCCGCTAATGTCAACTCTCGGCTCGCAACGACGGCACAGGAGAGGAGGCGAGACCCATGATGATCCGGCGAATTCACACCCCGATCCGCATCGCGGTCGCCTTCCTCGGCGCCCCCTTCGCGGCCTGCTGACCGTCACGCCTTCGCGTCGACCGTAGGGTCCGCACCCGCCTGACGAACCCCGCTCGTTCCTGAGCAGGGCGTCCGTCCCGCCCGGCATCCGCTCGCGTCACGCGTTCCACGACGCGCGGGCCGCCGGCCGTCTCTTCCCACGACTCGATTCGAGCGGCATGGGCGCCCCCGGGCGACGGATGCCGCAGGCGACGTCACCGGGATCACTCGCGTCTCCTCCCGGTGCGCGCTTCCGCGCGCGCCATCCGTTCGCACCACCTCCGATGAAGGACACCACCGTGAACACCACACTCACCGCAACCCGTTCGACCGCGCAACAGGCGCAGGCCGTGCGCCTCGGGGCCGGCCGCCTCCAGGAGCGCCTCGCCCGGCGCGCCGGACTCGCGCTGCTCGCGTGGAGCCGGGCCGCCGAGGCCCGCCGCCTGCGCGAGGACGCCGCCCGGCTCGCCGAGCTGCAGCGCGAGGCCGACCGCCTCCGCGCGTCGAACTTCACCACCCTCGCCCTGCTAGCCCGGACGCTCTGATCGTCATGTCCGCCGTGCAGGATCCGACCGCAACGGCCCCGTCCGCTCGCCGGACGGGGCCGTCGCCGTCTCCGGCGCGCCGGCGGCCCCGCGGTCAGCGCTTCGACGGCATCCCGGCGGCCGGCGGGTCGTCGTTCATGCGGATCGCGATGTCGAGCAGGCTCACGCGTGCGAGCCGCGGCACCTCGCCGAGCGGGAACCACCGCGCCTCGTCGCTCGAACCGCCCACCTCGTTGCGGAGTGCGCCGCCGACCACCCGGGCGCGGTAGACGATGCGCATGGCGTACAGGGGCGCCGTTCCGTGGTGGCGCTTGGCGGCCGGCACCACCATCGTGTCGATGCCGAGGAGTCGCTCGATCTCGGCGTCGTAACCCGTCTCCTCGCGGATCTCGCGGATCGCCGCGTCGTTCGGATGCTCGGGCAGCTCGATCCCGCCGCCCGGCAGGGTCCACGCCGAGCGGCCGTGCTCGTTCCAATGGGCCAACAGGATGGCATCGTCGCGGATGATGACCCCGTACGCGGCGATGCGGATGTCCATCCCGCCACTGTATTACCCGCCTCAGGCGAGGCCCAGCAGCACCGTCTGGCCGTCCGAGCCGCCGCGGCGGGACACGCGCCATCCGCACGTCTCGGCATGCGCGGCCGCCGCATCCCACTGGGCCCGGTTCAGCTCGATGAGCGCGCGCCCGTCGGGACGCAGCCACCCGACGAGCTCCGCGACGAGCGTCCGGACGTGGTCGAGCCCGTCCGGCCCGGCGAACAGCGCACGCGGCGGCTCGTGATCGAGCGCCTCCCTCGGCACGAACCGGCGTTCGGGCTCGGGAACGTAGGGAGGCACGGATGCCACGAGCGACACGCGACCGCGGAGGTCGGCGGGGACGGCGGCGAGTCCGGCCCCTTCGTGCACCCCCGCATCGGGGGGGAGGTTCCGCCGCGCCCACGCCAGCGCGACGGGATCGACGTCGGCGACGTGCACCTCCACGGCGGGCAGCGCTGCGGCGACGGATGCCGCGAGCGGCGCCACCCCGCAGAAGGGCTCGAGCATCACGGGGTCGGCCTGCCCCTGCGCCACGCGGACGGCCGCGCGAGCCAACAGGAGCGAGCGCTGGCGCGGGACGAACACGCCCGGGCCCACGGCCAGGCGAAGTCGGCCGAAGCGGACCCAGCCGACGAGGGGCTCGATCGGCTCGCCGGCGACGCGACGCTGCACGAGCGAGTCGAGCTCGCCGTCATCCGTCGCGGCCTCGATCAGGATGGCCGCTTCGTCCTCGGCGAAGACGCTGCCCGCGGCGCGCAGTCGCGCGGCGATGTCGGCCACCCTCGAGGCGGTGTTCCGGGATTGCGGCGCGGAAGCCATGACGACGACGGTAGCAACCGGCGCACCTCGGAGGGCTCGCATCGTCGGTTACGGGGCCCGGGCGCGCGATCGGAACGCGAATCGGCGGCCCGGAACCCTCGGTCCCGAGCCGCCGACGACGGTGCTGGCAGCGGCTCAGCCGCCGCAGATGCCCCGGGCGGTCTCGTTCTTGCCCTGGCCGCCGATGGCCTGGACGACGTCTCCGACGTTCGTGAAACCGAGCGCGCCCTCGGTGTTGATGGTCTTGTGCACCTGACCGAAGCACGCGGCGTCGGCGGGCGCGGCGTGCGCCGCGCCGGCGAAGCCGAACGTGGCGAGGCCGGCGATGAATCCGGTGGCGAGAATGCGCTTCATTGGACTTCCCCTTCTGTCGGCGGGTGCGAATTTCACCCGATACCCCTACTTCCCTTCGAAGGGCGGGTTCGGATGCACCTCGTCGCAGAATTCTTCGGATCCGCGTGAGCGAGAGGGCGGCGGCCGTGCGCACGAACTGTTCCAGCGGGGAGTTCGGCACGATGAGGACCACCGGCGAGACGGGAGATGTGGAGCCTAGGAGATTCGAACTCCTGACATCCTGCTTGCAAAGCAGGCGCTCTACCAACTGAGCTAAGGCCCCCGGGCGGATGCCGCGGCATCCGTTTGTGGAGTTGTCGGGGTGGGGATACGAGGACTTGAACCTCGGACCTCTTCGTTATCAGCGAAGCGCTCTAACCGCCTGAGCTATATCCCCGGAATTCGGCCGAAGGACAGACTACCCGACGCTGCGGGAATCTCCGAATCGGGCCGAGCCCGGCCGTCAGCTGTTCGTGAAGCCGACCAGGATGCCCCCCGTGATCTTCACGCTGAGGTTGTAGAGCACCGCGATGACGGCGCCGAGGGCGGTCGTCACGACGAGGTTCAGCAGCGACACGATCACGGCGAAGCCCATCACGTTGCCGAGCGAGAAGAACGTGCGCAGGTCGGTGCCGGCGCCCGCGACATCCTGGACCAGGCTGTTCACCTGCTCGAAGATGCCGGTCGAGCTCAGCACCGTGAACACGAGGAACGACGCCACGATGTTCACGACCGCGAGGCAGACGGCCACGAGGAAGGACAGCTTCACGGCCGACCAGAAGTCGATGTACACCAGCCGGAGCCGCACCTGCTTGCCCGGGGGCTTGCGGTTCGTCTTCTTGGCCAGCTTGTCGGCGACGCTACTCATGACGGTCACTCCTCTCCAGCGGTCTCGGCCGCATCGTTCTCGGCGGCCTCGTCCGCGAGATTCCGCTCGGAATTCTTCGCGATGGCGATGATGCGATCGTCGGCGACGAACTTCGCGAAGACCACGCCCATCGTGTCCCTGCCCTTGGCCGGGACCTCGGCGACGTCAGAGCGTACCACCTTGCCGCTGGCAAGGACCACGAGGACCTCGTCGTTCCGCGAGGTGATGAGCGCGCCCGCGAGCGTGCCGCGATCGTCGTTCAACTTGGCGACCTTGATGCCCAGGCCGCCGCGCTGCTGCTTGCGGTACTCCTCGACGCGCGTGCGCTTCGCGTAGCCGCCCTCGGTCACGATGAACACGTACGCGTCGGACGGGCTCGCCTTCTGGCCGGTCGCGTCCGGGGGCGCGGCCGCCGCCTCGGCGGCTTCGGCCTCGGTCGACCCGGGCACGACGGATGCCGCGAGCAGCTCGTCGCCGGGCCGGAAGCTCATGCCCTTCACGCCCGACGTCGCGCGACCCATCGGCCGGAGCGCGTCGTCGGTCGCCTCGAACCGGAGCGACATGCCCTTCCTCGAGACCAGCAGGATCTCGTCGTGCTCGTCGACGAGCATGGCGGAGACGAGCTCGTCGCCCTCGCGCAGGTTGATGGCGATGACGCCGCGCGAGCGGTTCGTGTCGTACGCCGTCAGCTCGGTCTTCTTCACGAGTCCGTCGCGCGTCGCGAGCACGAGGTACTTGGCCACCTCGTAGTCGCGGATGTCGAGGATCTCGGCGATCTGCTCGTCGGGCTGCAGCTCGAGCAGGTTGGCGACGTGCTGGCCCTTGGCGTCGCGGCCGCCCTCCTGGATCTCGTACGTCTTCGCCCGGTAGACCCGGCCCTGGTTCGTGAAGAACAGCAGCCAGTGATGAGTCGTCGTGACGAAGAAGTGGTCGACGACGTCGTCGGCGCGGAGCTGGGCGCCCCTGACGCCCTTGCCACCGCGGTGCTGCGACCGGTAGTTGTCGCTGCGCGTGCGCTTGACGTACCCGCCGCGCGTGACGGTGACCACCATCTCCTCTTCGGGGATCAGGTCCTCCATCGACATGTCGCCGTCGAACCCGTGCAGGATGTGCGTGCGGCGCTCGTCGCCGAACTTGTCGACGATCTCGGCGAGCTCCTCCGACACGATGCCGCGCTGGCGCGACTCGTCGGCGAGGATCGCCTGGTACTCGGCGATCTGCTGCTCGAGTTCGGCGAGGCGGTCGATGATCTTCTGGCGCTCGAGGGCCGCGAGGCGGCGCAGCTGCATCGTCAGGATCGCGTCGGCCTGGAGCTGGTCGACGTCGAGCAGCTCCATCAGGCCGGTGCGGGCCTCGTCGACGTCGGGCGAGCGGCGGATGAGCGCGATGACCTCGTCGAGCGCGTCGAGCGCCTTCACGTAGCCGCGCTGGATGTGCGCCTGCGCCTCGGCCTCGGCGAGGAGGTACCGGGTGCGGCGGACGATGACCTCGATCTGGTGATCGACCCAATGGGCGATGAACCCGTCGATCGGGAGGGTCCGGGGCACGCCGTCGACGATCGCGAGCATGTTCGCGCCGAAGTTGTCCTGCAGCTGCGTGTGCTTGTACAGGTTGTTGAGCACGACCTTCGCGACCGCGTCGCGCTTGAGCACGATCACGAGGCGCTGGCCGGTGCGGCCCGACGACTCGTCGCGGATGTCGGCGATGCCGCTGAGCTTGCCGTCCTTCACGAGGTCGGCGATCTTGATCGCCAGGTTGTCGGGGTTCACCTGGTACGGGAGCTCGGTGACCACCAGGCACGTGCGGCCCTGGATCTCCTCCACGTTGACGACGGCGCGCATCGTGATGGACCCGCGCCCCGTCCGATAGGCGTCGAGGATGCCGCGGGTGCCGAGGATCTGGGCGCCCGTCGGGAAGTCCGGCCCCTTGATGCGCTGGATCAGCGCCTCCTGGAGCTCCTCGCGCGTGGCATCCGGGTGCTCGAGGTACCACTGGGCGCCCGATGCGACCTCGCGCAGGTTGTGCGGCGGGATGTTCGTGGCCATGCCGACGGCGATGCCGACCGAGCCGTTGACGAGCAGGTTCGGGAAGCGCGCCGGCAGGATCGTCGGCTCCTGCGTGCGACCGTCGTAGTTGTCGCCGAAGTCGACGGTGTCCTTCTCGATGTCCCGCACCATCTCGAGCGCGAGCGGAGCCATCTTGGTCTCGGTGTACCGGGGCGCGGCCGCGCCGTCGTTGCCGGGCGAGCCGAAGTTGCCCTGCCCGAGCGCGAGCGGGTACCGCATCGACCACGGCTGCACGAGGCGCACGAGCGCGTCGTAGATCGCGGTGTCGCCGTGCGGGTGGAACTGGCCCATGACGTCGCCGACGACGCGCGAGCACTTCGAGAAGGCCTTGTCGGGGCGGTAGCCCCCGTCGAACATCGCGTAGATGACGCGTCGGTGCACGGGCTTGAGGCCGTCGCGCACGTCGGGCAGCGCGCGCCCGACGATGACGCTCATGGCGTAGTCGAGGTACGAGCGCTGCATCTCGAGCTGCAGGTCGACCTGGTCGATGCGACCGTGGATGCCGTTGCCCCCGCCGGCCTCGTCGGCGCCCGGGTTGATCGTGTCAGATGTCAAGGAAGCGCACGTCCTTCGCGTTCTTCTGGATGAAGCTGCGGCGCGACTCGACGTCGTCGCCCATCAGGGTCGAGAAGATCTCGTCCGCGGCGGCGGCGTCGTCCATGGTGACCTGGAGCAGCGTGCGGCTCTCCGGGTTCATCGTCGTGTCCCACAGTTCCTGGTGGTTCATCTCGCCGAGGCCCTTGTAGCGCTGCACCGCGTTGTCCTTGGGGATCCGCTTGCCCTGGGCGAGGCCGTCCTCGAGGACCGCGTCGCGCTCGCGGTCGGAGAACACGTACTCGTGATCGGCGTTCGACCACTTGATGCGGTACAGCGGCGGCTGGGCGAGGTACACGTAACCGAGCTCGATGAGCGGGCGCATGTAGCGGAACAGCAGCGTGAGCAGCAGCGTCGTGATGTGCTGGCCGTCGACGTCGGCGTCGGCCATGAGCACGATCTTGTGGTACCGGACCTTCTCGGGGTCGAAGTCCTCGCCGAGACCCGCGCCGAAGGCGGTGATCATCGCCTGGACCTCGGCGTTCGCGAGCGCCCGGTCGAGTCGCGCGCGCTCGACGTTGAGGATCTTGCCGCGGATCGGCAGGATCGCCTGCGTCTCGGGGTTGCGCCCCTGCACGGCCGAGCCGCCGGCCGAGTCGCCCTCGACGATGAAGATCTCGGAGATCGACGGGTCCTTCGACTGGCAGTCTTTGAGCTTGCCGGGCATGCCGCCCGACTCGAGGAGGCCCTTGCGGCGCGTCGCCTCGCGCGCCTTGCGGGCGGCCAGCCGGGCGGTCGCGGCCTGGAGCGCCTTCCGGATGACCTCCTTCGCCTGGTTCGGGTTGCGGTCGAACCAGTCGCCCAGCTGCTCGCTCGTCACGCGCTGCACGTAGGACTTCGCCTCGGTGTTGCCGAGCTTGGTCTTGGTCTGGCCCTCGAACTGCGGCTCGGACAGCTTGACCGAGATGACCGCGGTCAGGCCCTCGCGCACGTCCTCGCCCGAGAAGTTGGCGTCTTTCTCCTTCAGCAGGCCCTTCTCGCGCGCGTACCGGTTGACGAGCGTCGTGAGCGCGGCGCGGAAGCCCTCTTCATGGGTGCCGCCCTCGTGGGTGTTGATCGTGTTGGCGTAGGTGTGGACGGACTCCGTGTAGGCCGTGGTCCACTGCATCGCGACCTCGAGCGCGATGTGGCGCTCGGTGTCCTCGGCCTCGAACGAGATGATCTCGTCGTTGACCAGGTCGGTCTTCTTCGAGCGGTTGAGGTACTCGACGTAATCGACCAGGCCGCGCTCGTAGAGGAAGCTGTCGTGGCGGTGCCCCTGCTCGTCCTCCTCGCCGTCGGAGATCTGCGAGATCTCCCGCAGGTCGGTGAGGTTGATCCGCAGCCCCTTGTTGAGGAACGCGTACTGCTGGAAGCGCGCGCGGAGCGTCTCGTAGTCGAACTCGACGGTCTCGAAGATGTCCTCGCTGGGCCAGAACGTGATCGAGGTGCCCGTGGCATCCGTCGCCTCGCCCTGCTCGAGCGGCGCGTCGGGAACGCCGACCGTGTAGGACTGGCGGTACACGCTGCCCTGGCGCTTGACCTCGACCTCGAGTCGCGTCGAGAGCGCGTTGACGACCGACGAACCCACGCCGTGGAGTCCGCCCGAGACCGCGTACCCGCCGCCGCCGAACTTGCCGCCGGCGTGCAGCACGGTGAGCACGACCTCGACCGTGGAGCGCCCCTCGGTCTTGTGGATGTCGACCGGGATGCCGCGGCCGTTGTCGACGACTCGCACGGCGCCGTCGGCCAGGATGGTCACGTCGATGGTGTCGCAGTACCCCGCGAGCGCCTCGTCGACGGAGTTGTCGACGATCTCGTAGACGAGGTGGTGCAGGCCGCGCGGGCCCGTCGAGCCGATGTACATGCCCGGCCGCTTGCGGACCGCTTCGAGGCCCTCGAGAACCTGGATCGCGTCGGCGCCGTATTCCGGCGTCTGCTGGGCCTTCGTCGGTTCCGCTGTCATGGGTGAATCGGGCTCCAAACCGTCGTTCTGGCGACCCTTGATCCTATCAACACCGGGAGGGGTCCGCGTCGCTCCGCGCCGATCTGCGGCCTCGTGAACGGTCGAGTGACCGATTTTGCCCTCTCACCCGTAGGTGTCGCGCGGACCACGCCCTGGAACCGATCTGGGACCCCTTTTCCAGGTGGGGGCGTCCGGCCCTTGGAAGCGGATGTTCTCCACACCCGCGTGGGGGTGCCGGTCGGCGATCGCGCGGAGCAGCTCCGAACGCATCATCCGGAGCTGGGTCGCCCAGGCCGTCGAGTCGCAGCGAACCTGCAGCATGCCGCCCTCGATCGCGATCGGCTCGGAGTGCTCGGCGATCTCGGCGCCGGCGATCTCGGGCCACGTCGCGAGGAGCTCGTGCTGGGAGAGCGGGCCCGTCCATCCGAGCTGCGCGGTGAGCGCGTCGATGGTCGCGCCCAGTGGCTTGGGATCGCGGCCGGGGGTGAACGGCTCGCTGCCCGCGGCCTCGCGGGTGCGGGGGCGCGCTCGCCCGGGACGGATGCGGGGCTCCCCGCCGAAGATCTCGCGGAAGTGCTGGTAGGTCCTCGCCGCCTCAGACACCGGATGCCTCCGTCTCGCGCGTCGCTCCGGCGTCGTCGGCCGGCGACTCGAGTACTCGTCCGGCTTCGATGTGGATGACGCGGCCCGCGAGCGGGTCGGGCACGTCCTCGAGGACCGCGGCCGTGATGAGCACCTGCTCGTACCCGCCGATGGCGGCCGCCAGGCGCTCACGCCGACGACGGTCGAGCTCGGCGAACACGTCGTCGAGCACGAGCACCGGATCGCCGGTCGACGAATCGCGACGCAGCAGCTCGGCCGAGGCGAGGCGAAGGCCGAGGGCGAACGACCACGACTCGCCGTGGCTCGCGTACCCCTTGGCCGGCAGGCCGTTGAGCAGCAGGAGGACGTCGTCGCGGTGCGGCCCGGCCAGCGTCACGCCGCGCTCGAGCTCGCGACGGCGCAGCGCGGCGAGGGCGGCCGCGAAGCGTTCGGCGGTCGACGCGGGCTCGGCGGTTCCTGCGGCGGGTCCGGTGCCCGGGCGGGGGGCAGTGGCATCCGTCGCCTCGTCGTCGGGGTCGGCGCCGTCGATCGAGAGGACGGGCTCGAGCTCGGGGCGGTGGTCGGCGTCGACGATCGACCGATAGGCCGCCGCGAGGGGCTCGCGCAGCTCGCCGACCAGTTCGAGCCGGCGGTCGATGAGCTCGGCGCCGAGCTCCACGAGCCGCTCATCCCAGATGTCGAGGGTGGTGAGCTGCGACGCGGCCAGTCCGCGGGCGCGGGCGCTCTTCAAGAGGGAGTTGCGCTGCTTGAGCACCCGCTCGTAGTCGGCCATCACGCCGGCCAGGCGCGGGATGCGCTGGACCAGGAGGCCGTCGAGCATGCGCCGGCGCACGGACGGCTCGCCGCGCACGATCGCGAGGTCCTCGGGGGCGAAGAGCACCGTGTGGGCGTACCGCGGCAGGTCGCGCGGCTTGGCCGCCGCACGATTGACCTGCGCGCGGTTCGCGCCCTGCCGGTTGAGCTGGAGCTCGAGCAGCACCTCGCGGCCGCCGTGGGCGAGGACGGCGCGCACCACCGCCGCATCCGCGCCGGCGCGGATCAGGGCCTGGTCGCTCGACACCCGGTGGGAGCCGAGGGTCGCGAGGTACCCGATCGACTCGACGAGGTTCGTCTTGCCCTGGCCGTTCCGGCCCACGATGACCGTGGCGCCCGGCTCGAGCTCGAGCTCGGCCGTGCGGTAGTTGCGGTAATCGATGAGCGAGAGCCTGGCGACGTGCACGGTGCGGCTCCCTTCTCGCGAACCCCCACGCTACCCGCCGCCGCGGACATCGCGGCGGCCGCTATCGGAGCAGGAGGTTCGGCTGCAGGAGGTAGCGGTAGCTGTCGGCGCCCGCCTGCTCGCGGGAGGTCTGGCTCGTGATGAGCACCGGCCCGGGCTTGTTCGGATTCTCGGTCTTCGTGAACGAGATGCGGACGAACTCGCTCGGGACCGCCTGGAGTCCATCGAGGAGGAACTGCGGCTTCAGGGACACCACGGTCTCATCGCCGGTGAGGATCGCGTCGATCGACTCGGAGGCCTGCGCCTGCTCGCTCCCGATGGCCTCGAGCGTCAGCCCGTCGGCCGTGAACGTGTAGCGCAGGGCGGCCTCGCGCTCGAGGACCAGGGCCACGCGACGGGTGGCCTCGATGAGCTCGGCCGTGTTCATGACCGCGTAGTTGTCGACCGTGTCGGGGAAGAGCCGGCGGACGGGCGGGAAGTTGCCCTTGATGAGCAGGCTCGTCACCGTCTTGCGGTCGGCCGAGAAGGCGATGAGCTCGCGATCGTCGCGGCTGGTGATCGCGATCGAGAGGTTGCCCGAGTGGCCGAAGGTCTTGCCGACCTCCTGCAGCGTGCGGGCGGGCACGAGCGCGGTGAGCGAATCGGCACCCTCGGTCGCGACGCCACCGCCGTCCCACTCGATCTCGCGGATCGCGACGCGGTACCGGTCGGTCGCGACCAGGCTGACGTTGTTCTCGCGGACCTCGAGCTGCACGCCCGTGATCACGGGGGTCACGTCGTCGCGGGACGCGGCGACGGCGACCTGCGAGACGGCCGACGCGAACTCCTCGGCCGGCACGAGGCCGGTCTGCTCGCCGATCTCGGGGATCGACGGGTACTCCTCGACGGGCATCGACAGCAGCGTGAAGCTCGCCGAGCCGCAGGTGACCGAGATGCGCGATTCCTCGGTCGAGACCTTGACGGGCGCGTTCGGCAGGCGGCCGGCGATCTCGGCGAGCAGGCGACCGGAGACGAGGACGGTGCCGGGTTCCTCGACATCGGCCTTGATCTCGGTGCGCGACGACACCTCGTAGTCGAACGAGGAGAGGACGAGGCCGTCGTCGTTCGCCTGGATCAGCACCCCCGAGAGGATCGGCAGGGTCGTGCGCTGCGGCAGCAGCTTGACGGCGAAGGACACGGCCTCACTGAAGACGTCGCGATTGACCTGGAACTTCACGGTTCTCCCGTCGTGGAGGTGCTGGATGGCTCCCATGCTATCCGCACGGTCACTCGGCACGCGGGGTTTTCGGCGCGGTCCGGCCCGGAGCGGACCGCTCCCGTCCGAGGTTGTCGGACGCCTCGGATTAACCATCTATCTCTTAACGGTGTTAACCGGTGTGGAAACTGTGGATGGTGTGCGGGGATCCGCGGAACGACGGGCGAGGGGGCCGTTCCGGCCTGTGCACGGGTTGTGGAGATCGAGGCGGATGCCCGTCGGGGACTCCGATGCGCGTTCGGAGTTGTCCACAGGCCGACGAACCGTGTGCACAGTCCTGGTGCGGTTGCTCGTCAACAATCCACAGATTGTCCACACCTGTGTGGAATCGACTCAGGCGTTTCGCAGGGTCGCCCGATCACGCGCGATCCGGGGCGCGCCGGGGGATGCCGGCGGCATCCGCCGGACGACCGCGATCAGCGGAAGCGGGCCTGCTGCTTGATGCGCGCGGTGAGCTCCGTGACCTGGTTGTAGATGGAGCGGCGCTCCTTCATGAGTTCCGAGATCTTCTTGTTCGCGTACATGACCGTCGTGTGGTCGCGGTTGCCGAACAGCTGTCCGATCTTCGGGAGGCTGAGGCTCGTGAGCTCGCGGCACAGGTACATCGCGATCTGGCGCGCCGTCGCGACCGCCTGCGATCGGCTCGACCCGTAGAGGTCGTCGACCGTGAGCTTGAAGTAGTCGGCCGTCGCGGTGATGATGTCGACCGGCGCGACGACGTTGTCGGTGTCATCCGTGATCAGGTCCTTCAGGACCGTCTGCACGAGCGGCATGTCGACCGGCGTGCGGTTCAGGCTGGCGAAGGCCGTGACGCGGATCAGCGTGCCCTCGAGCTCGCGGATGTTGCTCGAGACCTTCGAGGCCATGTACTCGAGGATGTCGTCGGGCACCTGGAGTCGCTCGTTCTGCGCCTTCTTCCGCAGGATCGCGATGCGCGTCTCGAGGTCGGGCGCCTGCACGTCGGTGATGAGGCCCCACTCGAACCGGCTGCGCATGCGGTCCTCGAAGCCCGTCAGGTGCTTCGGCGGGACGTCGCTCGTGATCACGACCTGCTTGTTGTGGTCGTGCAGCGTGTTGAAGGTGTGGAAGAACGCCTCCTGCGTCTCCGCCTTGCCCTGCAGGAACTGGATGTCGTCGATCAGCAGGATGTCGATGTTGCGATAGCGCTGCTGGAACAGCGAGCCGCGGTTGTTGGCGATCGAGTTGATGAAGTCGTTGGTGAACTCCTCGGAGCTCACGTACCGCACGCGGATGCCCGGGTACAGGCTCATCGCGTAGTGGCCGATGGCGTGCAGGAGGTGCGTCTTGCCGAGCCCGGAGTCGCCGTAGATGAACAGGGGGTTGTAGGCCTTCGCCGGCGCCTCGGCCACCGCGACCGCCGCCGCGTGGGCGAAGCGGTTGGACTGGCCGATGACGAAGCTGTCGAAGGAGTACTTGGGATTCAGCCGGGCGTCGCGGGGCCGGTCGGGGTTCGCG
This sequence comes from Agromyces sp. CCNWLW213, assembly GCF_037199545.1. Taxonomy (NCBI): domain Bacteria; kingdom Bacillati; phylum Actinomycetota; class Actinomycetes; order Micrococcales; family Microbacteriaceae; genus Agromyces; species Agromyces sp. CCNWLW213. The sequence continues at coordinate 178,255 of NZ_JBBBDX010000004.1, forward strand.
GGAGTGTCGAACACCGACTGGTGCGAGGCCGGCAGCTCGACCGGGTCGAGCAAGCCGTCGGATGCCGCGCCGCCGGGCCCCGAGCCGTCGCCCGGCCCGCCCAGGCCGCCGCCGTTGCCGAGGCCCGCCGCGTCGGCGTGCGGTCGTGCATCCTCGAGCTCGGGGTTCACCACGACATAGAAGGACGTGACGGGCGAGGGTGCATCGATGGCGCTCATCGCCGAGAGCAGCGAGACGCGCATGCGCTGGTTGAGCATGCTCGCCGTGAAGTCGTTCGGGACCTCGAGGTAGAACGTGCCCGCCGCGATGCCCTTCGGCTCGACCAGGTTGAGGAAGCCCTGGAGCATCGGCGTGATGGCCTCGTCTCCCGACAACCGGTCGAGGACCGTCGCCCACGTTTCGGCAATGGGCTGTTCTGTCATCGCTCCCCGCAATCTCTGCACCGTCGTCCGGCCGCTCGTCGCTCCCCCGAACGACAGGTGGAGCGGCCCGAAGGCTCTGTTCACAGCGTTCTCCACGGCCTGTGAACGAAGTTGCGAGAAGCGCGAGATTCCGCCGCACGGGCTGGGGATAACTGGGTTCACACGCTAGCGAATGCACGTGCCCCCGACAAATGCCGATCCGCGGATCCACGGCGCGCGGGCGTGTCGTTCCCAGCGGCTAGCTGGGGATCGGTGGAGAATATCCGGTTCGAGGTGTGCTCGGTTTGACCGCGGCACCCCCAAGCCGTAGTTTTAATCAGTTGACCGCAGCCCTTTCGGGCACCGAGTTTTCCCGCCGGCGCACCGTTGACGCGCCCGTCGAGGAGATCCCTGAAGCCGGAGAAGAAGAATGAGCAAGCGTACCTTCCAGCCCAACAACCGCCGCCGCGCCCGCAAGCACGGCTTCCGCGCCCGTATGCGCACGCGCGCCGGCCGCGCCATCCTCTCGGCCCGTCGCGCCAAGGGCCGCACCGAACTCTCCGCGTAAGCGATCGGTGCTCGCCAAAGCGAATCGCATCACGAGCGCCGATGACTACCGGTTCATCGTGCGCCGTGGTGCGAAGGTCGCCGGTGCCCACACCGTGAGCTACCTCCGCTCCCGTGAGTCGGGCACCGACGCGCGCTTCGGCTTCATCGTCTCCAAGAAGGTCGGCTCGGCCGTCCGACGCAACCTCGTGCGGCGCAGGCTCAAGGCCGCGTGCCGCGAGCTCGTCGACGGCGGCGTCTCCGCCGTCGACGTCGTCGTGCGGGCACTGCCGACCTCGGCCGGCGCCGACTTCGACGCCCTCCGGGCCGACGTGGTCGCGGCACTCCAGGTGCACGAGCGGCGGTCCGCCTCCCGTCCGCGATCCTCCCCGGCAGCGGATGCCGCAGCCCCCACCCTCGCAGCGAAAGACGCGTGACGTGCGAGATCTCGCCTGGTTCGTCTGGCTCCTCCCCCGCAACGCGGGCGTGCTGCTGATCCGCGCCTACCGCGCCGTGGTCTCCCCGCTCTACGGCGACGTCTGCCGCTACTACCCGTCGTGCTCGTCGTACGGGCTCGGCGCGGTGCAGCACCGGGGCCTCGTCGTCGGCTCGGCCCTCACCGCCTGGCGCATCGTCCGCTGCAACCCGTGGTCGCGAGGCGGCGTCGACGACGTGCCCATGCCCCGGGTGCGTCGCTTCCATGTCACCCGCTTCGGCTTCGTGCTCCCGGCCGGCTGGGCGAGCGCGGCGTCATCAGGCGGTCGACCCGGTCGACCCGCTCGGCGGGGGCGTCGCCGTGCGACCGTCCCGACGTCGGCGGGCGTCGTCGGCGGCGCCGCCCACGCGGGCCACCTGCACGCCACGCCGGACGGGGCCGCGCCGGCATCCGTCGCCCGCGACATCGCGGACCAGGACCTCTCCCCCATGTCCCGAAAGGACTGACCCGCTCCAATGGACATCTTCAGCATCATCCTCTGGCCCATCAAATGGGCCATCGAGCTGATCCTCGTCGCCTTCCACTCGCTGTGGACCTTCATCGGGATGGACGCGGACGCCGGCATCACGTGGGTGCTCTCGATCGTCGGCCTCGTCATCGTGGTGCGCGCCGCGCTCATCCCGATCTTCGTGCGGCAGATCAAGAGCCAGCGGCGCATGCTCGAGGTCGCGCCGCAGCTGAAGAAGATCCAGGACAAGTACAAGGGCAAGAAGGACCAGTTCTCGCGCGAGGCCATGTCGCGCGAGACCATGGAGCTGTACAAGCGGACCGGCACCAACCCGCTCTCCTCCTGCCTTCCGCTGCTGCTGCAGATGCCGATCTTCTTCGGCCTGTTCTCGGTGCTCAATGACGCATCGATCCACGCCGACCGCGGCGGCGTCGGGCTGCTGACGCCCGAGCTCGCCGAATCGTTCTCGAACGCCGAGTTCCTCGGGGCGCCGCTCAGCGCGACCTTCATCCAGGCCATGAACGCCGGCGGGCCCTGGCAGGTCATGGTCGTGGCCATCGTCATGATCGTCCTGATGACGGCGTCGCAGTTCATCACGCAGCTGCAGATCGTCTCCAAGAACATGTCGCCCGAGACCAAGGCGAGCCCGATGTTCCGCCAGCAGCGGATCCTGCTCTACCTGCTCCCCCTGGTGTTCGCCGTCTCCGGCGTCGCCTTCCCCCTCGGCGTCATGTTCTACTGGCTCGTCTCGAACTTCTGGACCATGGGCCAGCAGTTCATCGTCATCCGCAACATGCCGACCCCGGGCAGCGAGGCCGCCAAGGCCCGCGAGGCCCGGCTCGCGAAGAAGGGCAAGCTGGTCATCGACGCGCCGGCGGATGGCACGTCCGACGAGGCGGAGAAGAAGACCACTCAGCGCCAGCAGCCGGTGAGCAAGAACCGCGCGAAGAAGAAGAGGAAGTGACCCCGATGACCGACGTCAAGCCCGACGCGGCGAACCGAACCCTCGAGCAGCTCGAGGAGGAGGGCGACATCGCGGCCGACTACATCGAGGAGCTGCTCGACATCAGCGACCTCGACGGCGACATCGACATCGACGCCCGCAACGGTCGCGCGTATCTGTCGGTGCACGCGACCGAGGGGGCCAACCTCGGCGTGCTCTCCAAGTCCGAGGTGGTCTCCGCGTTGCAGGAACTCACGCGTCTCGCCGTGCAGACGAAGACCGGCGCCTTCTCGCGCCTCATCCTCGATATCGGCGGCTCGCGCGACGCTCGCCGTGATGAGCTGGGTCGATTGGTCGCTCGCGCGGCGGAGCGCATCGAGGACGGCGCGGCCGAGGCTGCGCTCCCGCCGATGTCCTCGTACGAGCGCAAGCTCGTGCACGACCTGGTCGCCGAACGCGGATTCCACTCGGAGTCGCGGGGCGAGGGCGCCGAGCGCCACACCGTGATCACACGCGCGGGCTGACGCCCGTACTCGATGTTTCACGTGGAACATGACTGACCACTCCCCCGCTGGGCCGCACGCACTCGAGGCGGAGCCGGCGTCCGCACGCGTCGTGTTCGGAGATCGGCTCGGCCTCGTGCGTCGCTTCACCGAGAACCTCGCCCGCCACGGCGAGGAGCTCGGCCTGATCGGACCGCTCGAGCTCCCGCGCCTGTGGAGCCGGCATGTCGTCAACTCCGGGCTGGTCGCTCCCCTGCTTCGACCCGGCCGGGTCGGCGACGTCGGCTCGGGCGCGGGCCTTCCCGGGCTCGTCCTGGCGATCGCGCGGCCCGACGTGCACCTCACCCTCATCGAGCCGATGGAGCGCCGCGTCGCCTGGCTGAACCGCCAGGTCGACGAGCTCGACCTCCAGAACGTCGACGTCGTGCGGGCACGGGCCGAGGAGGCGAAGCTCACGGGACAGCTCGACCAGGTGACGGCACGTGCGGTGAGCGCGCTTCGAACGCTCATCCCGATCACCGCGCCGTTGCTCAAGCCCGGTGGCGAACTGCTCCTCATGAAGGGCGCCGGAGTGATCGGGGAGATGGGCGCGGCCGAGAAGGCGCTCCGCAAGTACCGGCTCGAGAACGTCGAGGTCACGGTGCTCGGCGAGGGCGTCGTGGACGACGTCACGCGGGTCTTCCGGGCCAGGGTGCCTCAGGGGTGATCTGCTCGTCGCGGACGGCGCCGGCGTCGCTGCTGACGAGGTTTCACGTGGAACGGTGCATCGTCCCGGGTGGCGGACTGCCTGGCGATTCGACGGGGGGTCCCCGACCGTTGCACCAACGCCCTCTCGCGCGCGGCCGGCTCTGAAGCGGACTCGCGCAGACGGAGGTGTCAACGCATCCGGGGAGCATGGTGCTGCACGCCGAGGCCAGTCGCACCCTGGCACGCGGCTCGTCACCCGATTCCGTGCCGTCCCGCCCGGTTCGAACAGACGTCGACCTCCCATGAGCAGGAGCACACGGGGCCCGGTGACTGACCGCTCCTTGGATTCGCGGAGGTGGGTGTTTCACGTGAAACGTGCTGCCTCCGATGCTGGTGCTGGGGCGGGCTGAGCGCCGACGGCAGAATCACGCCCTGCCGGTGTTCGAGGCTCGATCGCAGGGGACGATCTACGCGCGATCTGTGCTCGCCTTCTGTCTCGGCTCCTCCCGACCGGATCGGCGGCACATCGCCAGGGGCTCAGTGCGCAACCACCGAAGACGAAGGCGCGAGGCCGTCGGGCGGCCAGCGCCGGGCGGAGTACGGCCGTCGAGTGCTCGATGTCGGTGGCGGGTCAACATCACGGTCCCCACCGATGCGGCGCCGCCCTCGACCAGGCCCGCCCGTTGCATCATCGACGGCGCTGAGGCTGCTCGAGCGCCAGGCTCATGTTCGCCGTTCCGGCACGACCGTCTCTACCGCCAGGCCGGGTCATGGTTTCCCAGAACAGCGTGATCGACGGATCTGGGTACGCGCCGCGCCGCGCCCGAGCGATCGTGTTTCACGTGAAACGGATGTTCCGGAGCGATCGGCGTCTCGAACATCGAGGCGAGCGGTCGCCAGCGGCGGCCGTCACCGCGCCGCGACGACATCCTCGTCAGATGTGTCTGTCGCCGCGCCGCCACTTGCGGTCCCCCCGAGCGGGGCTGGAGCCGCTGCTCGCCCTCAGTCCGACGGTGTGCGGCTCCGGTCCGGCGTCGCGTCCGAGAGGTTCCGCCGTTCCCGTGCCAGGTGCCGCCCGATCCAAGCTCTCTGGTGGCGCAGCGTTCAGGTGACAGCTGAGCACCCGCGGATCCTCGCGGGTGAGAACACCTCGCGCGCCCCTCCCCCGATCGACTTCCACCTTCCGGGTGCTGCCGGCGATCGGACGAGCACTCTCGGCGGGCGGTTTCACCTGGGAAGATGTCTGCAGCGAAGCAGGTTCTGCGCGCTGGCATGCCCTAGGCAGCCACTCCGGTGAACCGCCCCCTGTCTCGGGTGGCGGTCGCGCCCCGCGCTCGTCGACCAGTGTGCCGCGCACGATCCGAGCGATCAAGTGTGTTCCACGTGAAACGCATGGCCGACGACATTCGCCGGTGGTGCAAATGCTCGTTCCGTTTTGCCGTGGGCCCGTCATCGGAAGCTGCGGAGGCCGGGCAGCCTACGTTGGGAGCGCTTGAGGCCAGCCTGGGGGAACGACGGCACGCCGCAGGAGCCGCGCGACCTGACCGGAGGTTTCACGTGAAGCGAGGAGAGGGGCAGTGGGCGACCGGATGGCTCGTGGGCGTGGGCCCCGCGCCACTGTCAGCTTGCCGCCACCCGCCCGCTCGCCGCCGCGCGGCGACCGGCGGCGTATGCAATCTCCCCGGCGCCGATCTGGCGCTCACCTGGGACTCGCTCGGGAACTCGACCTGGGCACGGACCCCTCTCCCCGACCTCCGCCGGTGGCGACCAGGCGGCGCGTGGCGCGAGGACTTCGTCTGAGGCCGGCGTGCACACACCGGTAGGGTGCGCGGAAACCGCGACCTCTCGCCGCCCGAGGCCCTTGCCGGGGTCGAACGGCGCACCCGTTTCACGTGAAACATCCACGCTTCCGCGTAGCGGACCGCCGACCGCTCGGGGCGTCTCCCTTGGGGCGTCCGATGCGACGATTAGGCTTGGGACGAAGAAGGCCGCCGGCCCGAAGGCGGCCGTCTCGGAGCAGGTCTGGAGTTGGAATGGCGAACGGTGGAGGACGTGGCTGGTTCCATCGACGAAAGCCGCGACCCGAGCCGGCGCCTGTCGTTGATCCGGAGCCCACGCGCATCGAGGCGTACGACGCCCGAAACGGCGAGGACCGCTCCGTCGACTTCGTAGCCGCTGCGGACGCCGAGTCGGATCGGCGGAAGTTCGACGACCTGCTCCATCCCGCGGCGACGGCGGCGGGCTTCGATTCTGCACGTCACCAGACGTCTGATGACCGTGCATGGGCACCGCCAGGCGCGAGCCGGACTGGGATCCGATCCGACGCGGCGGACCCGAGTGCGCCATCGGCGGCGACGCCATCCGTGAACGGCGGTACCACGCCCGGCGCCATTCCCGACCCGCGGCAGCAGGGTCGGCCCTCGGGTGCGCGGCGCGACCTCGAATCCCGGTCGGCGCGATACGACTGGGACGCGGCTACCGCTGCCGCACTGAGCGACGATCCCTCCCCCGGGTCCTCGGCCGCCGCGGCGCCGCTGCCGAAGAGCGAGCCCGACCGCCTGCTCGAGGAGATCATCCGCGAGATCGTCGGAGACGCGACCGCTGAAACGGTCTCCAGCCTCCAGCCGGACCGCACCACGGTTGGAGACGCGTCCACCGCGACGGACTCGGCTGCGGAGCATGCCGGCGGGGAGGACGCGGCGAACGTCCCATTTGGCGTGACGGCCGATCGTCCCGAGAACGCCGGCCCTGCTCCGAGCCCGATTGACGCGGACCGAAACGTGCCCGACTCCCCGGCGCCGGCGACCGTCCCCGTGGACGAATCGAGGTCGCCCGTCGATTCCGATGCGCCGCGGTCACCGGCCGCGCCGCACACCGCTCTGGTCGCGCCGGATGAGTCCGGTCCGGCCTCGGCCGAGCCCCCGGTGGAGTACCCTTCCCAAGGCGCGGAACACGTCGGCCACGACGTGCTCGAGTCACCGCGGGCGCTCGACGACGTCGCGTCGGCCCGTGCCGATGAACGATCCGAGCCGCTTCCCGCAGCGGACCGACCCGCCGGTGACGGCGATGTTTCACGTGAAACGCTTGACTCAGACGGAGGAACTCCACTGGCCGATCAGATTGCCGACGAGACCCGGCGGCGAATCGCGCTCGACGAGGCGGTCCTGCCGCTACCTCCGGCGACGCGGGTGCTGACGATCTCGAACCAGAAGGGCGGCGTCGGGAAGACCACCTCCGCGGTCAACCTCGCCGCTGCGCTCGCGCGCGCGGGCGCGCACGTCCTCGTCATCGACCTCGATCCGCAGGGCAACGCGTCCACCGCGCTGGGGGTCGACCACCGCTCGGAGCGGCAGAGCGTGTACGAGGTCCTCGTGTCCGACCTGCCGCTCGCGGAGGTCATCCAGAGGTCCACGGAGCACGACCGACTCGACTGCGTGCCGGCGACCATCCACCTCGCGGGTGCCGAGATCGAGCTCGTCTCCCTGGTCGCACGCGAGCAGCGGCTGCGCCGGGCCCTCGACGCCCACCTCGCGGCGATGGAGCGCCCGTACGACTACGTCTTCATCGACTGCCCGCCCTCGCTCGGATTGCTGACGATCAACGCCTTCGTCGCTGCCCGCGAGGTGCTCATCCCCATCCAGTGCGAGTACTACGCCCTCGAGGGCCTCTCGCAGCTGCTCAGCAACATCGAGCTCATCGAGAAGCACCTGAATCCCGACCTGCGCCTGAGCACCATCCTCCTGACGATGTACGACTCGCGAACGAACCTCGCTCAGCAGGTCGCGCAGGAGGTCAGGAACCACTTCCCCACCCAGACGCTCGACACGATCATCCCCCGCTCCGTCCGAGTGTCCGAGGCGCCGAGCTACGGACAGAGCGTGATCAGCTACGACTTCACGTCGAGCGGATCGCTCTCGTACCGTGAGGCCGCGGCGGAGATCGCCCGACGCGGAGCGTCGGAGAGCAAGGAGACCAACTGATGGCAACCAAGCGCACCGGCCTCGGGCGTGGCATCGGCGCACTCATCCCCACCACCGAGGACGCTCCGCGCGCGACCCGGCCCGTCGACGTCTTCTTCCCCGACAGCGAGGCTCCGCAGGCCGCCATGGCGGCCGTCGAGACTGCCGCGGATGCCAACCTCGTGACGGTCCCCGGCGCGCACCTGGCACGGCTGAACCCGCATGACATCGTGCCCAACGGGCAGCAGCCGCGGACGGTGTTCGACGAGGAAGACCTGGCCGAGCTCGTCCATTCGGTCAAGGAGTTCGGAGTCCTGCAGCCGATCGTCGTCCGACCGCACCCCGACCAGCCCGGCAAGTACGAGCTCGTCATGGGCGAACGACGACTGCGGGCGACGAAGGCCGCAGGGCTGGACAGCATCCCAGCCGTCATCAAGGACACCGCGAACGAGGCGATGCTCCGGGATGCGCTGCTCGAGAACCTGCACCGGTCCCAGCTCAACCCCCTCGAGGAAGCGAGCGCCTACCAGCAGCTCCTCGCCGACTTCGGGATCACCCAGGAGGAACTCGCCACCCGCATCGGCCGTTCGCGGCCCCAGATCTCGAACACGCTCCGACTCCTCAAGCTCCCGGAGCCCGTGCAGCTGCGCGTGGCGGCGGGCGTCCTGAGCGCTGGACACGCGCGAGCGATCCTCGCGGCCGGCGACCCGGAGGCGATGCAGCGCCTCGCCGACAAGATCGTCAACGAGGACCTCTCCGTCCGAGCGGCCGAGGCCATCGTCGCCGAGACGCCGAGGCCGGGACGACCGAAGCCCGCCGCCGGGAAGCGGCAGGAGTTCCTCGACGACCTCTCGGGCCGTCTCGGAGACCGGCTGGACACCCGCGTGAAGATCACGATCGGTGCGCGAAAGGGCCAGATCAGCATCGATTTCGCGACGGTGCAGGACCTCAGGAGGATCCTCAGCGAACTCGGTGAGGACCTCGACGGCCTCTGATCCGTCAGCGCCTCGGAGGTCAGGCGGCCGCGGTGGCTCCCCGGGCGAACGCGGCCCGCACGAGCTCGTCGTAGACGCGCGCCGCATCCGTGCCCGACGCCTCGATCGCGAGCGGGAGCAGCGAGGTCTCCGTGAGACCCGGGAGGACGTTCGCCTCGAGGAACCAGGGCGTACCGTCCGCGTCGACGATGAGGTCGACACGCGAGAGGTCGCGGAGGCCGAGCGTGCGGTGCGCGAGCAACGCGGCATCCGTCGCCGCCCCGACCACGGCGTCGTCGAGACGACTGGGAGCGAAGAAGGTCGTCTCCCCCGCGTTGTAGCGCTCCTGGAAGGAGTAGACGCCATTCGTCGGCACGATCTCGACGGCGGTCAGTGCGCGGGCTTCGTCACCGGTCCCGACGATGCCGACGGCGATCTCGGTGCCGACGATGCGCCGCTCCACGACCGCGACGTCGGCGTATGTGAACGCCTCGACCATCGCTCGCGGCAACTCGCTGGGGTCCTCGACGATCGAGACGCCCTGCGCCGACCCGCCGGAGGCGGGCTTGACCACGAGGTCGCCCTGCATGGCGGCGCGAACCACCCGGAGCACGCTCGATGCGCCGAGTTCCCGGAACGCCTCGTGCGACAGCACGATCGAGTCGGGCACGGCGACACCCGCCTGCGCGACGAGGGAGCTCGCGATCGGCTTCGACCACGCCCGACGGGCGGCGGCCCCCGTCGAGCCGACCGTGGGCACGCCGAGGGCGGCGAGCAGCTCGAGCAGCGAGCCGTCCTCGCCGCTCGACCCGTGGAGCGCGGGGAACACCACGTCCGGTCGGCGCTCGGCGAGGTAGGGGAGCAGTCCGGCGTCGGGGTCCCGGAGCTCGACGCGATGCCCTGCACGCGCGAGCGCGTCGGCCACGCGGCGCCCCGAACGGAGCGAGACATCGCGCTCATGCGAGATCCCGCCCGCGAGGACGACGACGACGAGTCCGTTGGTTTCGCTCATGATCAGGGGTTTCTCCGCTACTTGAGGTCGGTGGGCGGGGCCGGCTCGATGCCGGGGCGATCGGGCAGCTGCAGCGGGCCGGTGCCTGCGAACGTGTCGAGCAGGTCGAGTTCACCGTTCACGACGGTTGCGAGTCGGCGGATGCCGAGCCGGATGGCGTCCGGCGTCGGGTAGCAGAACGAGAGCCGCATGGCGCGTCGGCCCCGGCCGTCGGCGAAGAACGCGGTCCCGGGCGTGTACGCCACCAGCTCCCGCACCGCGCGCGGGAGCATCTGCTTGGAGTCGAGCACGTCGGGCAGCGTCACCCAGACGTAGAACCCGCCGTTCGGATCGGTCCACGTGAGCTGGGGCAGGTACTCCCCCAGCGCGTCGATCATCGCGTCCTTGCGTTGCCGGTACACGCCGCGGAACGCGTCGATCTGGCCGCGCCAGTCGGCCTGCGAGAGATACTCCGACACGACGAGCTGGCTGAACGAGGATGGCGAGAGCATGGCGGACTCGGCCGCCAGGATGAGCTTCTCGCGGATGGCGTGCGGCGCCAGCGCCCAGCCGACGCGGAATCCCGGGGCGAGCGTCTTCGAGAACGACCCCAGGTAGATCACGCCCTCGGAGTCCATGGAGCGCAGCGCGTCGGGCGCCGGCTCGTCGAAGTGCAGCAGGCCGTAGGGGTTGTCCTCGAGCACCAGGATCTCGTTCGTGCGGCAGATCTCGAGGATCTCGGGCCGCCTCGGGGCGGAGAGGGTGACGCCGGCAGGATTGTGGAAGTTCGGGATGGTGTACAGGAACTTGATCCGCCGCCCCTGCCCGCGCAGGTGCGCGATCGTCTGGCGCAGCGCCTCGGGGATCAGGCCCTCGTCGTCCATGGCGACGTGCACGACCGACGCCTGATAGGACCGGAACACGCCCATGGCGCCCACGTACGACGGAGCCTCGGCGAGGACGACGTCGCCGGGATCGAGGAACAGCTTCGCGACGAGGTCGAGCGCCTGCTGCGATCCGGTCGAGGTGACGACGTTGTCGACCGAGCCCTGGATGCCCTCGAGCGACATGACCTCGAGGATGTGCTCGCGCAGCACCGGGACGCCCTGGCCGGAACCGTACTGCAGTGCGACCGGCCCCTGCTCGCGCATCACCTGCTCGAACGCCGACGTGATGAGCTCCTGCGGCAGCGCCGAGACGTACGGCATCCCGCCCGCGAGCGAGACCACCTCGGGCCGGGAGGCCACGGCGAAGAGGGCGCGCACCTCGGAGGCGGCGAAGCCGGCGGCTCGCTCGGCGTAGTTCGCATACCAGGGGTCGAGGTTGTTGCCGGTCCGCTGGGGCACTCCGTCAGGGGTCACTGCTCGTTCCGTTCTGCTCAGGCTTCCCATGCTAGCCAGCGGCAGGCGACCGCCCCGATCGGATGCCGCGACATGACGCCGATCCCGATGCATGCCGCCCGCGGCATCCGATCGACCGGCGCGAAGCGCCAGGTCAGCCGGCGCCCGTGCATCCCCGTCCGCTGCCCGACGCGCGAGGCCGGTACGACGACGGCCCGCCCCGGATCAACCGGGACGGGCCGTCGGAAGTCGAGGAGACTCAGCCGATGAACTCGGCGAGGTCGGCCTCGAGCGCCGGTTTCGGCTTGGCGCCGATGACGGTGTGCACCACCTCGCCGCCCTTGAACACCTTCATCGCGGGGATGGCGGTGATCTGGTACTTCATCGCGAGACCGGGGTTCTCGTCGACGTTGAGCTTGACGATGTCGAGCTTCTCGGAGTGCTCGGTGGCGATCTGGTCGAGGATCGGGCTGACGGCGCGACACGGGCCGCACCACTCGGCCCAGAAGTCGACGAGCACCGCGCGGTCGTTCTGCAGCACCTCCTGGTCGAAGGTGGCCTCGGTCACTGCACGTGCAGTCATGTGTCTCTCCTTTGCGTGGGGCGGATGACGCCGGGAAGCGGCGCTCCGTACGAATGCCGCGGACGGAATGCTCAGTCGACGCGGGCGAGGTCGGCCGCGACGGCCTCGTCGACGCGGATGGCCTCGGCCTCGGCCGCGGCGGGCTCCTCGTCGGTGTCGTCGAGGGCCGCGAGGTAGTGCTCGGCGTCGAGGGCGGCCACCGTGCCGGAACCGGCGGCGGTCACCGCCTGGCGGTAGGTGGGGTCGATGACGTCGCCCGCGGCGAACACGCCAGGCACCGACGTCCGCGACGAGCGGCCCTGCACGGCGATGGTGCCCTCGGACGTGAGGTCGAGCTTGCCGTGCACGAGGTGGGTGCGCGGATCGTTGCCGATCGCCACGAACAGGCCGTCGAGGTCGAGGCCGTGGACCTCGCCCGTGACGGTGTCGCGCAGCGAGACGCCGTTGACCTGCGTCTCGCCGTGGATGGCGGTCACCTCGGCGTTCCAGACGAACTCGATCTTCGGGTTGTCGAAGGCGCGCTTCTGCATGATCTTCGAGGCCTTGAGCTCGTCGCGACGGTGGATGACGTAGACCTTGTCGGCGAACCGGGTGAGGAACGTCGCCTCCTCCATCGCGGAGTCGCCGCCGCCCACGACGGCGATCGTCTTCTCGCGGAAGAAGAAGCCGTCGCACGTGGCGCACCACGAGAGGCCGTAGCCCGAGAGGCGCTCCTCCTCGGGCAGTCCGAGCTTGCGGTACGCCGAGCCCGTCGCGAAGATGATCGCCTTCGCCTCGTGCTCGCCGCCGTTGCCCAGCTTGACGCGCTTGACCGGACCGTCGACGTCGAGCTCCACGACGTCGTCGTAGACGACCTCGGTGCCGAAGCGCTCGGCCTGGGCCTGCATCTTGCCCATCAGGTCGGGGCCCATGATGCCGTCGGGGAAGCCGGGGAAGTTCTCGACCTCGGTCGTGTTCATCAGCTCGCCGCCGATCTCGACCGAGCTGGCGATGAGCAGCGGCTTCAGCTCGGCGCGGGCGGCGTAGATCGCGGCGGTGAAGCCGGCCGGGCCCGAGCCGATGATGATGATGTCGCGCAAAGCCGCTCCTGTTCGTCCTGCGATGGTTCGCGGCATCCTATCGAGCGGATGCCACGACTAGGTGAACACAGTCTAGGTGGGCGCTATTCCGCCCGGCGACGTGGCTCGCAGGCCGCTCACAGCCTCGCCGGTGCTGCTGCCGGACCCGACTCAGCGGCGGCGCAGGCGGGCGGCGACGGGCGCCGCGAGGGCGCGGAGCTCAGGCGATCGCATCAGCCAGAGGCATCCGATGTAGAGGACCGCCATGACGGCCCCGACCAGCGCCATCGACAGCAGTGCGCTGATCCGGTCCGAGACGGCGAATCCGCCCTCCTCGAATCCGCCGAGCCACCACACCAGCGCGACGCCCGCGGCGGCGGGCGGGATGAGCGCGGCCATGGCGCGCCCGAACGCGACGGCGACCGAGCGGATGCCGACCGAACCGAGGCGGCGACGGAGCAGCAGGAGCGCGGCGAGCAGTTGCAGCGTGCCCGCGATCGTCGTGGAGGCCGCGACCCCCACCGCGAGCCATTCCTTCGGAAGCGTCACGAGCGCGACGAGGGCGAGCGCGGTGAAGACGAGCACCTGGAAGAGCGTGAAGAAGAACGGCGTCCGCGTGTCGTTGAGCGCGTAGAACGTGCGCTGGACCAGGAACAGCACGCTGAAGCCCACGAGCCCGATCGCGAAGGCGATGATCACGTCGGCGACCGCGGCGACGAGCGCGAAGTCGCCCGACTGGAACACGCGCGCGAACGGGTACGCGACGACGATGAGCGCCGTGGACGCGAACGCCAGGAGCGTCACGACGGTGCGCGCGGCCGAGGTGAGGTCGTGGCGGAGCAGCTCGTGGCGGCCGTCGCGCCCGTGCTCGCTCATGCGGGTGAAGTACGCCGTCGCGATCGAGACGGTGATGACCGAGTGCGGGAGCATGAAGATCAGCCACGCGGTGTCCATCGCCGCGTTCGCCGCGCCCTGCCCCGATGCGGATGCCACGACCTGGGTCTGCACGATCCCGGCGCCCGTCGAGAGCAGCAGCATCCCGAACGTCCACCCGGCCATGCGTCCGGCCGAGCGGAGGCCGACGCCGCGCCACTGGAAGTCGGGGCGGTACCGGAGCCCGGCGCGGCGCCAGAACCAGAACAGCGACACGGCCTGCACGACGATCCCGAGGGTCGCCGAGCCGGCGAGCATCGCGACCATCGCCGCCGTCCAGTCGTCGGGCGTGCGCTGGCCGGTCGGGTCGAAGCCGAAGATGAAGCCGAAGAGCAGGAACCCGACGATCGCCACGACGTTGTTGAGCGCCGGGACCCACGTGTACGGGCCGAAGTTGCGGCGCGCGTTGAGCACCTCGCCGAGCAGGGCGTAGAGGCCGTAGAAGAAGATCTGGGGCAGGCTCCAGAACGCGAAGGCGGTCGCGAGCGGCACGATGTCGGGGTTGCTGCCGCCCCAGAGGAGCACCAGCAGCGGCGCCGCGGCCGTCGCCACGATCGTGGCGCCGCCGATCAGCACGAGCGCGAGCGTGAGCAGCTTGTTGACGTACGCCTCCCCGCCGTCGGGGTGCACGCTGGCCCGCACGATCTGGGGCACGAGCACCGCGCTCAGCACGCCGCCCGCGACGATCGCGAACAGGATGCTCGGCAGGCCGTTCGCGATCGCGAACGCGTCGGCGCTCTGGGAGTACGCGACGCCGATGACGCCGGCGAGCACGATCGCCTTCAGGAACCCGAGCAGGCGCGACACGATCGTGCCGGACGCCAGGAAGAGACTCGCTCGGGCGATCCGGTCTTCAGCCATTCGGTCGTTCCTCGGGGGTCTCGGTGTGCGCGGCGGCGCCGGTGGCGCCCGTGGCGTCGGCCGTCTGGTCGGCGTCGGTCGTCTGGTCGGCGTCGGTCGTCTCGGTGGTCTGGGGGGCGTCGGTGGTCTCGGGGGCGTCGACCTCGGCTGTGCCCGTCCCGGCGGTGGCGTCCGCGGTGCCCGGGGCCGCCGCGGCATCCGCCCCACGACCGCGACGACGGCGCCGCACGCTGCGGAGCACGCCGATCGCGAACACGGCCACGGCGATGGCCGCCAGCACGGCCGCGCCGACGCCCTCCCAGTCGGCCTGCACGTTGGCGGGCACCGAGACGCTCTCGCCGACCGGGGTTCCGTCGGGCGACTCGAGCGACACCTCGAGCGACACCTCGCCGCTGCCCACGCCCGCGGCCACCGGCACGCTCACCGTGCTGCGCGTCTCGGCCTCGACCGTGACGTCGACCGAGTCCTCGACGATCAGCCGGCCGTTCGAGGGCGCGACCGACACGACGACCTCGACCGGATACGGCAGCGCGTTGAGGATGGTGATCGGGATCCCGGTCTCGCTCGCGACGACCAGCACGGTGCTGCTCGGAACGATCGACACGGCGTCAGTGGTCGCCCGGCGGTCCACCAGCCAGCGGCCCACGGCGGCCGTCCACTCGGTCGGCTGCTGGATCCAGCCGGTGGAGAGCAGGGCGAGCAGGTCGCGACGCGTCGGCGCCGTGAGCACCGCCGGGTCGACCAGCACGTCCGAGAACTCGTCGACCGCCTGCTCGGCCGAGAGCATCCGACCGACGTTGTCGAGTCGCTGCTGCGATTCGGGCGAGGACACCAGGGTGCGCGCGGCCGGGGGTGCGCCGACGGCCTCGACGAGCGTCGCCGGGCGCGACCAGGGCGTCCCCGCGAGCGCGGCGAGCGTGGCGGCGACGCGCTCCGCCCGGTCGCCGCCCGACCTGGCGAAGGTGCCGAGGAGCGTCGTCGGTCCCTCGCCGGACGCGAGGGCGAGCTCGGCGACGGCCTGCGAGGTCGCGGCGCGCCACTCGGTGTCGGATGCCGCATCGGCCGCCCGGCGCAGTGCGGGCGTCACGCGCCCGTCGGCGACGACCGCGGCGCGGCCGTCGATGGTCGCCGCGGCGTTCACCGGCTGGTCGACCGGCTCGACGTTGGCGGGGGCCAGGATCGCGGTCGTCAGCCCGCCCGCCGCGAACACGTCGAGGTCGCCGGACGCGACCGTGTCGTCGGCCGGCCAGGCGATGTCGGTCCGCGTGAAGGTCCAGTCGAGGAGCGCCTCGGCGTCCGGGGTGTCCCCCGGCGATGCCGTCTCGCCCTCCTCGCCGGTCTCGGCGAAGTCCTCCGGGTCGATCGCGTCGTCGAACCCGATCGGCTCGAGCGGGGCGTCGAGTCCCGACTGGGCCTGCGCGGCGAGGTCGGCGTCGGCGTAGGCGAGCGGGAACACCTCGTTCGGCATCCGCTCGAGCTCGGCGAGCCACTCGACCGCCGACTCGGGTGCGGACGAGCCGAGCACCCGGATCGACGCGGGGATCCGCGGGTCGATGCCGATCGCGATCGACGCCCCGTCGACCGCCTCGAGCTGCCGCGTGAGCGCGCCGGTCGGCGCGGTCCACGTCTCGAGGCGCTCGGCCGGGATGAGCCCGGACTCGGTGGGCGGGGTCGTGAGCGGGTACGCGAGGGCCAGCCCGACGCGGTCGGACGGCACGACCTGCGTGTTGGCGAGCGCCGAGACGGTGCCGGCGACCGTGACGCCGTCGACCTCGATCGATGCGGCGATGCCGACCGCGGGCCACGATTCGCCGGTCGCATCGGCCGGGACGGTGAACGTGAGGGTGGTCGCGGCCCCGGCGGCGATCGATGCCGTCGGCCGCTCGGCCACGCGACGCGCCTCGGGCCGCTCGGCCGGGTCGGCGGTCGACCACTCGTCGACGTCGTCGACGTCGGAGAGCGGCGCCACGGCCACGTCGAGCGCGACGCTGCCCGCCCCGAGGGCGTCGCCGGTGCGGTTGACGATCTCGACGACGACGTCGAACGCGGCCCCTGCGGCCACGCTCGTGGCGCCCGCGGGGGCGACGCTGACCCGCACGCCCTCGTCCGCCTCCTCGACCCCGGCGGCGGTCGCACCGCCCGCGGCGGCGCCGGATGCCGCAGGTCCGACCTTCGCGGCACTCGGCGTGCCGGCGGCCTCCGCCGAGGCGGGCGCTGCGGCACCGAGCGCCACGAGCCCGGTCAGGGCTGCGGACGCGGTGAAGGCGAGGAGTCGGCGGAGGCGTCGAGGAGTGGTCGACTCGGCCGGCATGCGTGCGATTCTACGGCGTGCGCTCGCCCGGGCCGTCGGGTCTGGACGCGGCATCCATCGCACTACCGCGCACGCGTCGGCGGGGCGTCGCCGGGCCGCCGCCGACGCGGGCGCCGCGCCGCCCTGCCTAACATGGAGCAATGCAGAGCGTCGCGCAGGCCCTCGACCGCCTCAGTGGTCTCGCGGCCTCGCCGACCGTCGCGGCCCTGGCCGAGGCGTTCGCCGCCGCCGGCTATGAGTTGGCGCTCGTGGGCGGTCCCGTGCGCGACGCGTTCCTCGGCCGCGGCACCAACGACCTCGACTTCACGACGGATGCCACGCCCGACGAGATCCTCGAGGTCGTGAAGCCGATCGCCGAGGCGCACTGGGACATCGGCCGCGACTTCGGCACGATCGGCGCGAAGGTGCAGGGCCACACGGTCGAGATCACGACCTACCGCGCCGACTCGTACGACGGCTCGTCCCGCAAGCCCGAGGTCGTGTTCGGCTCCTCGCTCGACGACGACCTCGTGCGCCGCGACTTCACGGTCAACGCGCTCGCGCTGCGGCTCCCGCAGATCGCGCTGGTGGACCCCTCGGGCGGCGTCGAGGACCTCATCGCGGGCGTCCTCCGCACCCCGTCGAAGCCCGAGGTGTCCTTCGGCGACGACCCGCTCCGGATGATGCGCGCCGCCCGGTTCGCGTCGCAGCTCGGATTCGAGGTCGAGTCGGGAACCCTCGCGGCCATGTCGGCGCTCGCCCCGGAGATCGACCGCATCTCCGCGGAACGCGTGCGCGACGAGCTGTCGAAGCTGCTCTGCACCGACGCCCCGCGCCGCGGCATCCGACTGCTCGTCGACACCGGGATCGCGGCGCGCGTTCTGCCCGAGATCCCCGCCCTGAAGCTCGAGATCGACGAGCACCACCACCACAAGGACGTCTACGAGCACTCGCTCACCGTGCTCGACCAGGCGATCGACTACGAGGTGTCGCGCGGCATCCTCGACTCCCCCGACCTCGTCGTGCGTCTCGCGGCGCTGCTGCACGACATCGGCAAGCCCGCCACGCGACGGCTCGAGCCGGGCGGCGCCGTGTCGTTCCACCACCACGACATGGTCGGCGCGAAGCTCGCCAAGAAGCGGCTGCGCGAGCTGCGCTTCGACAACGACACGATCAAGGCCGTCGCGCGCCTCATCGAGCTGCACCTGCGGTTCTTCGGGTACACGGATGGCGCGTGGTCCGACTCGGCCGTGCGCCGCTACGTGCGCGACGCGGGCGACCAGCTCGAGCGGCTGCACATCCTCACCCGAGCGGATGTCACGACGCGCAACCGCCGCAAGGCGGACCGCCTCGGCTTCGCCTACGACGACCTCGAGGAGCGCATCGCGCGCATCGCCGAGGAGGAGTCCCTCGCCGCGGTGCGCCCCGAGCTCGACGGCCAGCAGATCATGGCCGCGCTCGGCATCCGTCCGGGCCCCGTGGTCGGCGAGGCGTACAAGTTCCTGCTCGACGTGCGCCTCGACGAGGGCCCCATCGGCCCGGATGCCGCGCGCGAGCGCCTCCTCGCCTGGTGGGCCGCCCGCGGCGACGCCTGACCCGCGCCGCGCGCCCCGCTCCCGCTCCCCGCCCCCCCCCCGCCGCGCTCCCGCGCTCCCCCCGGATCGCCGAGTGATACCCCTCCCGTCGAGTGAGGCCGCTGCACGGCCATCACTCGACGGGATGTGCATCACTCGACCGGTCCTCCACAGGCCGTGCGGGACGCGCGCGGCCGGGGCGGGCGGGGCCGGGCGGATGGCGCGCCGTCGCGCGGTGACACGGTCGGGTGATGGACGAGTTCACGCCGTTGCCCGTGGATCTGCTGTCGACGGCGGCCCTCCGGTCGCGCGGGGTGCCGGCGCCCGGGCGATCCGCCGACCTGGTCAGGGTGCGCCGCGGCCTGTACGTGCCCGCCGAGGCCTGGCCCGGGAGCGAGCGGGAGGCCCGGCACTTCGTGCGCATGCAGGCCGTCGCCGCGGCGACATCCGACCCCGTCTTCTCCCACGAGTCGGCCGCCGTGCTCTGGGGCATCCCGGTCGTGGGTCGTCTGAACGGCGTCCACGTCATGGCGGCGGGGAAGGTCGGCCGCCGGAGCCGGGGCGACATCGTCTGGCACAACCACGTGCTCGATTCCCGCGACATCGTCGAGCGCGACGGCTTCACGGTGACGAGTCTCGAACGCACCCTGTTCGACCTCGCCGCGGGCCGCTCGCCGCACGCGGGCGTGGCGGCCGTCGACGCGGGGATCCGGCCGCGCTTCCTCTCGGGTCTCGGTGCGCCGGTGGCAGGCGTGCGGAAGGAGGAGCTGGTCGAGGCGTTCCGAGCGCGGCGCGGAGCGCGCGGAGTGCGGCAGGCCCTCCTCTGCGCGACGTTCGGCGACGCGCGGTCCGGTTCCGCGGGCGAGTCCGTGAGTCGCTGGCAACTGCACCGCCTCGGGTTCCCGGCGCCCGAACTCCAGGTGCCGTTCGCCCGCGCGGACGGCGGGGTCGACATCGTGGACTTCGATTGGCCTCGGTACCGGCGATTCGGCGAGTTCGACGGATTCGGGAAGTACGTGCGCGAGCGGTTCACCGGCGGCCGGACGATCGAGGAGGTCGTGTGGGCCGAGAAGCAGCGCGAGGATCGCGTGCGTCGACACCGGCCGTACGGGTCGAGATGGGAATGGGCCGACGTCCTCGATCCCGCTCGACTGGAGCGGCGCCTGGTCGCGGACGGCCTGCCGAAGGTGCGGTGAGAACGCCGGCTTCATCGAATGATGCTCTTCCCGCCGACTGATGCCGCTCGGCGGATATCACTCGGCGCGGGCGGTATCACTCGGCGCTATGCGAGACGAGGAAGCGGAGGCGCGCGATGGCGTGGCTGGCGCGAATGGCGCCGGCAGGCGGCATCCGTTACGATGTCAAGGTTGCCCGTGCGCCGAAGTCTCGGCCTCCGCGGAGCGACGCATGTACACCCTCCTGTCACAGACCGTCTGTGACCGCTGAGTCCGAAGGAGGTGGGTCTGTCATGCACCAGTACGAGCTGATGGTCATCCTCGATCCGTCGATCGACGAGCGCACCGTTGCTCCGAGCCTCGACAAGTTCCTCAACGTCATCCGCAACGACGGTGGCACCGTCGACAAGGTCGACATCTGGGGCAAGCGTCGTCTGGCCTACGAGATCGACAAGAAGTCCGAGGGCATCTACGCCGTCGTCGACTTCACCGCCGAGTCGAAGACCACCAACGAGCTCGACCGCCAGCTGAACCTCAGCGAGGCCGTCATGCGCACCAAGGTCCTCCGTGCGGAAGAGGCGATCGCCCAGGTCGCCGCCGTGAAGAAGGCCGAGGAGGCGAAGGCCGCCAAGAAGGCCGCCGCCGCCGCGAAGGCCCCCGCCAAGAAGGACGCCTAGTCCCCATGGCCGGCGAGACCATCATTACCGTAGTGGGCAACCTCACCGCCGACCCCGAGCTGCGCTACACGCAGTCCGGGCTCGCGGTCGCGAACTTCACGATCGCGTCGACCCCCCGCACGTTCGACCGCCAGGCGAACGAGTGGAAGGACGGCGAGGCCCTCTTCCTGCGCGCGAGCTGCTGGCGCGAGTTCGCCGAGCACGTCGCGGGATCGCTCACCAAGGGAACCCGGGTCATCGCTTCCGGGCGTCTCAAGCAGCGCTCCTACGAGACGAAGGAGGGCGAGAAGCGCACGAGCATCGAGCTCGAGATCGATGAGATCGGGCCGAGCCTGCGCTACGCCACCGCGTCCGTGACGCGCGCCCAGTCCAACCGCGGCGTCGGCGGCGGCTCCTTCGGAGGCGGCGGCAACACCCAGTCCGACGACGCCTGGGCGCCCAGCGCTCCCGCGCAGTCCTCGGGCGGCGGCGACGTCTGGAACACCCCGGGCACCAACTACGGCGACGAGACGCCCTTCTAACACGCACGGGTCTCGAGACGCGGGCTGAGCCCGCTCCTCGACCCACACACATCGACAGGAAAGATCAATGGCTGGAAAGAGCAGCGGCGACCGCCGCAAGCCTCGCGGAGGCAAGGGCGCGAAGAACGCCGCCCCCGCGAAGTCCGTCAAGGTCGGCGTCATCGACTACAAGGATGTCGCCACCCTTCGGAAGTTCATCTCGGAGCGCGGCAAGATCCGCGCCCGTCGCATCACCGGTGTCTCCGTGCAGGAGCAGCGCCTCATCGCCCGCGCCGTCAAGAACGCGCGCGAGATGGCCCTCCTGCCCTACTCGGGCTCCGGCCGCTAAGGAGCACGACAATGGCAAAGATCATCCTCACGAACGAGGTGTCGGGTCTCGGCACCGCCGGTGACGTGGTCGAGGTCAAGAACGGGTACGCCCGCAACTACCTCGTCCCCCAGGGCCTCGCGACGCCGTGGACCCGTGGCGGCCAGAAGCAGGTCGACCAGATCAAGGCCGCGCGCGCGGCGCGCGAGCTGCACTCCCTCGAGGACGCGCAGGCCCTCAAGGCCAAGCTCGAGTCGGGCAAGGTCAAGCTGACGGTCAAGGCCGGTCTCGGCGGCCGCCTGTTCGGCTCGGTCAAGACGTCGGATGTCGCGGCCGCGGTCGCCGACGCCGGCCTCGGCCAGGTCGACAAGCGCAAGATCGAGATCCCCACGCCGATCAAGTCGGTCGGGGACCACGAGGCGACCGTCAAGCTGCGCGACGACGTGTCCGCGACGATCACCCTCCAGGTGGTCGCGGCGAAGTAGTCGCGAACTCGACGCACGACGCGGCGGTGGGCGTAGGCCCCCGCCGCGTCGTCGTTCCTCGGGGACGCCGAGGCGGCCCCGCAGCCCCCTTCGCGGCTCCGGCGACCCCCCTCTGCTGGGAGATTCCTACACCCGCGCGGAAGGTGAGCGCAAGTCCGCATTTCGGGGACTATCCCCATCGTTGTGCACAGGTGCAACATCGCGCGCCGTGGAATCTGGAGAAAGTTTTCCCCCACAGGTGTGGAAATGAGATTCCGCTGATCAGACTGGAATTCAGGCGGTGTCATTCGCACCGATTCCACAGTTGTCCACAGGCTGAGTGCACATGTTCGGCGGCGTTTCGCCCAGTCTCTCCACAAAGTTATCCACAGGCCGTCTTGTGCCTCGACCACCCCTTGCCTAGGGTGAGTCAGCGTCGGCCGGCACCACCCGCCACGAGACCCGCTCGGGTGGTGTGGGCGGGTCCTGATAGTCCTTGACCGAGGGCGACGAGCGGCGCCCGCGGAGCGAGCGAATCGGAGGAACCAGTTGTCGATCGCGCATCTCGGGCTCGCAGAACCCCTCGACGACCCCGACGCCCGCCGGGGCGAGCGCACGCCTCCCCACGACCTGCTGGCCGAGCAGAGCGCCCTCGGCGGCATGATGCTCTCGAAGGACGCGGTCGCCGACGTCATCGAGACGCTTCGGGGCATCGACTTCTACGTTCCCAAGCACGAGGTCGTCTTCAACGCGATCCTGTCGCTGTACTCGCACGGCGAGCCGACCGACGTGATCGCCGTCACCGACGAGCTCACGAAGACCGGCGAGCTGCATCGGGCGGGCGGCGTGGAGTACCTCCACACGCTCACGAGCCTCGTCCCGACGGCAGCGAACGCCGGCTACTACGCCGAGATCGTGGCCGAGCGCGCGCTGCTCCGCCGCCTGGTCGAGGCGGGCACGCGCATCGTCCAGATGGGCTACGCGGGCGAGGGCGAGGTCGTCGAGCTCGTCAACAACGCCCAGGCCGAGATCTACTCGGTCACCGGGTCGGTCGAGAGCGAGGACTACGTTCCCCTCACCGACGCGATCGGCACGGCGATCGACGAGATCGAGGCGGCCAAGCACACCGACGGCAAGATGACCGGCGTGCCGACCGGCTTCGCCGACCTCGACGATCTCACCAACGGGTTCCACCCGGGGCAGATGATCATCGTCGCCGCGCGCCCCGCGATGGGCAAGTCGACGCTCGCGCTCGACTTCGCGCGCTCGGCGGCCATCACGCACGACCTGCCGACGATCTTCTTCTCGCTCGAGATGGGCCGGAGCGAGATCGCGATGCGCCTGCTCTCGGCCGAGGCATCGGTGCCGCTGCAGAACATGCGCAAGGGCACCGTCGACACGCGCGATTGGACGACCATCGCCTCGACCCGGGGCCGCATCAACGACGCGCCGCTGTACATCGACGACTCCCCCAACATGACGCTCGTCGAGATCCGCGCGAAGTGCCGCCGGCTCAAGCAGCGCGTGGGACTCAAGATGGTCGTGATCGACTACCTCCAGCTCATGACCAGCGGCAAGCGCGTCGAGAGCCGCCAGCAGGAGGTCTCCGAGTTCTCGCGCGCCCTCAAGCTCCTCGCGAAGGAGCTGCAGGTCCCGGTCCTCGCGCTTTCGCAGCTGAACCGCGGTCCCGAGCAGCGCGCCGACAAGATGCCCGCGTTGTCCGACCTCCGCGAGTCGGGTTCGATCGAGCAGGATGCCGACATGGTGATCCTGCTGCACCGGGAGTCGGCCTACGAGCGCGACAGTCCTCGAGCCGGCGAGGCCGACCTCATCGTCGCCAAGCACCGCAACGGTCCGACCCGCACCGTCACCGTCGCCTTCCACGGCCACTTCTCGCGATTCGCCGACATGGTGCAGGTCTGACCGGCCCGAGGCCCTGAGCACGTCCGTCCGCCCCCCTCGGCGGGCGGGCGTCGTCTGCGCGGTCGCGGTCGCGGTCGTGCCGCGTGCCGGCGGACGTTCCCATTCCGGCGTGAGGGCCGCCGCGGCAGCCGATCGTGAACCCCGCCACTATTCAGTGTTGCTATCTACCGGTACTCATGCTTACTATGTACCGGTACCCAACGACACTGAGTACTGAAGGGAGGGCCCGATGGGCAAGCAGATGACCGAGATGCTGAAGGGCACACTCGAGGGCATCGTGCTCGCGATCCTCGCCGCCCGGCCGGCCTACGGCTACGAGATCACGGCGCGGCTCCGCGAGCAGGGCTTCTCCGACATCGCCGAGGGCACGGTCTACGCGCTCCTCGTGAGGATCGAGCAGCGCGGCCTGGTCGACGTGCAGAAGGTCCCGTCGGAGAAGGGCCCCCCACGCAAGGTCTACTCGCTGAACGCACAGGGCGGCGACTACCTCGAAGAGTTCTGGAGGACGTGGAGCTTCCTCGCAGAGCGCATCGAACAGCTCCACGAAGGAGAACGGTGATCATGGCAGCCAAGTGGATCGAAGCCCTCACGGGCTCGCTGGAGCACAAGAAGCAGTACCGGCAGTACAAGGCCCGCATCGAGGCCCTCCCCGAGCCCCACCGGACCGCCGCGAAGGCCTTCGACCGGTACTTCATGGTCTACGGCGGGTTCACCGACGGCGACACGCTCGTCACGATGCTCGGCGACTTCGCCGACCTGTGGGAGCGCGCCGCCGTCGACGGAACGCCGGTGAGCGCGATCGTGGGCGACGACCCGGTCGAGTTCGCCGAGACGTTCGCCCAGTCCTACGGGGGCACCCGTTGGATCGACAAGGAGCGCGCCCGACTCGCCAAGGCGATCGACGACGCGGAACGGAAGGAGCGGTCATGAGCACCGATTCGGCCATCACGGTGCGCGGCATCCGGAAGTCGTTCGCCGACGTGGACGTGCTGCGGGGCGTCGACCTGGACGTCACCGCGGGGAGCATCTTCGCCCTCCTCGGCTCGAACGGGGCCGGCAAGACCACGCTGGTCCGCATCCTCTCGACCCTGCTCCGGTCCGATGCGGGCACGGCGACGGTGCACGGCCACGACGTGGTCGCGGACCCCGGCGCCGTGCGCGAGTCGATCAGCCTCACCGGTCAGTTCGCGGCCGTCGACGACGTGCTCACGGGGCGCGAGAACCTCGTGCTCGTCGCCCGGCTCCGGCACCTGCCGGATCCCGGCGCGATCGCCGACGACCTGCTCGAGCGCTTCTCGCTCACCGAGGCGGGCGACCGCAGGGCGGCGACCTACTCGGGCGGCATGCGCCGGCGGCTCGACATCGCGATGAGCCTCATCGGCGACCCGCCGGTGATCTTCCTCGACGAGCCGACGACGGGGCTCGACCCCCAGGCGCGCATCGAGGTGTGGCAGACGGTGAAGCAGCTCGCGGATGACGGCACCACGGTGCTGCTCACGACGCAGTACCTCGACGAGGCCGAGCAGCTCGCCGACCGGATCGCGATCCTGCACGAGGGCGTGATCATCCAGAACGGCACCCTGGCCGAGCTCAAGCGGCTCCTCCCGCCCGCGAAGGTGGAGTACGTCGAGAAGCAGCCGTCGCTCGAGGACGTCTTCCTCGCCCTCGTCGGCCGGACGGGCGCTTCCGGCGCCGCCGCACCCGGGACCGACGACACGTCACGAAGGGAACCACGATGACCACCCACGTCCTCGCCGACACCGGCGTCCTCACCGGACGTTCGCTGCGCCACATCCTGCGCAGCCCCGACACGATCATCACGACCGCGGTCACGCCGATCGCGCTCATGCTGCTGTTCGTCTACGTGCTCGGCGGCGCCATCAGCACCGGATCCGACGAGTCGTACGTCGACTACATGCTCCCCGGCATCCTGCTCATCACGATCGCGTCGGGGATCGCCTACACCGCGTACCGGCTGTTCCTCGACCTCCAGGGCGGCATCTTCGAGCGGTTCCAGTCGATGCCGATCGCGCGGTCGAGCGTGCTGTGGGCGCACGTGCTGACCTCGCTCGCCGCGAACCTCACGTCGGTCGCGATCGTCATCGGCGTCGCGCTCGTCATGGGCTTCCGCACCGGCGCGTCCGTCGCAGCCTGGCTCGCCGTCGCCGGCATCCTCGTGCTGTTCACGCTCGCGCTGACCTGGATCGCGGTCATCGCCGGCCTGTCGGCCAAGACGGTCGACGGGGCGAGCGCCTTCAGCTACCCGCTGATCTTCCTGCCGTTCATCAGCTCGGCGTTCGTGCCCACCGACTCGATGCCGGGACCGGTCGCCTGGTTCGCCGAGAACCAGCCGGTGACCTCCATCGTCGACACGATCCGGGCGCTCTTCGCCGAGGAGCCCGTCGGCGGCGAGATCTGGATCGCGCTGGCATGGCTGTTCGCGATCCTCGTGGTGGCGTACGCCTTCGCCATCGCGGCCTACCGCCGCAAGATCAGCTGAGGCCGGCTCCGCGACGGCCCGGCGCCCGACCACGAACCGGTGGTCGGGCGTCGTCGGCGTCCTGCGCAGTTTCGCACGGCGAAAGAACGATCGAAGTTTCACGTCGATCGGGCCGGAACGATGGAGTTGGCCGCTCCTCGGCACGTATGGTGATGCGTGCAGCAGTGCCGCCGCGCCCGGCTCATCCGGACGGCATCCCGCACGCACGAACCACGAGATGCCACGTCGCATCGACCGCTCCGGTCGCCGCGACGAAGGAGGAGAGCGAATGACGCGCATCGGCGTCGTCACCGAGCAGGGCTCGGAGACCCGGGTCGCCGCCACGCCGGCGACCGTCACGCAGTTGATCGCCCTGGGCTACGAGGTGGCCGTCGAGGCGGGCGCCGGCGCGCGATCGTCCTTCCCGGATGCGGCGTACGTCGACGCCGGCGCGACGATCGTGCCGGGCGTCGAGGCGATCACGAGCGACATCGTGCTCAAGGTCAACGCGCCCACCGAGGCAGAGATCGCGATCCTCCGCCCGGGGACGACGCTCATCAGCCTCCTCAGTCCCGCGCTGCGTCCCGACCTGCTCGAGGCGCTCGCGGCGCGCGGCGTGACGGCCCTCGCCCTCGACGCGGTGCCGCGCATCTCCCGTGCGCAGTCCATGGACGTGCTGAGCTCCATGGCGAACATCGCCGGGTACCGGGCCGTGGTCGAGGCGGCGCACGAGTTCGGCCGGTTCTTCACGGGCCAGGTCACGGCCGCGGGCAAGGTGCCGCCCGCGAAGGTGCTCGTGGCCGGCGCCGGCGTCGCGGGCCTCGCGGCGATCGGGGCGGCATCCAGCCTCGGCGCGATCGTGCGCGCGACGGACCCGCGCCCCGAGGTCGCCGACCAGGTGAAGTCGATCGGCGGCGAGTATCTCGAGGTCGAGGTCGACGAGGTCATGCAGTCGACCGACGGGTACGCGAAGGCGACCAGCGAGGCGTACGATCGGCGCGCCGCCGAGATCTACTCCGAGCAGGCGGCCGACGTCGACATCATCGTCACGACCGCGCTGATCCCCGGCCGCCCGGCCCCGAAGCTCATCACCGCAGCCGACGTGGCGTCGATGAAGCCCGGCAGTGTGATCGTCGACATGGCAGCCGGCATGGGCGGCAACGTCGAGGGCTCGGTCGCGGGCGAGCGGATCGTCACCCCGAACGGCGTGGTCATCCTCGGCTACACCGACCTCGCGTCACGACTGCCCACGCAGGCGTCGCAGCTGTACGCGACGAACCTCGTGAACCTCCTGAAGCTGCTCACGCCCGGCAAGGACGGACGGCTCGTGATCGACTTCGACGATGTCGTGCAGCGGGGCGTGACCGTCGTGCGCGAGGGCGAGGTGACCTGGCCGCCGCCGGCCGTGCAGGTGTCGGCCGCCCCGGCGGCGAAGACGGATGCCGCGGCCGCGCCTTCCGCCGCCGAGGTGCCGCACCGCGGGCTCACGCGGCGCGGCCGCATCGGGCTCATCGGCGCGGGCATCATCGCGCTCTTCGTCGTGAACGCGATCGCGCCCGACCCGCTGCCCCAGCACTTCACCGTGCTCGCGCTCTCGGTCGTCATCGGCTTCTACGTGATCGGCAAGGTCGCGCACGCGCTCCACACGCCGCTGATGAGCGTGACCAATGCGATCTCCGGCATCATCATCGTCGGCGCGATCCTGCAGGTCACGAGCGATGTGCCCATCGTGCAGGTCCTCTCGGCCATCGCGATCCTCATCGCCAGCATCAACATCTTCGGCGGCTTCGCGGTGACCCGGCGCATGCTCGGCATGTTCTCCCGGGGCGACCGGACGACGAGCTGACCCCGCCACGACGACGACGTCCCCCTGAGGAGCCCCCAGAGTGCCCGAATCCCTGCTGACCCCCGAGTCCATCGCGGGCGCCGCCTACCTGATCGCGGCCCTGCTCTTCATCCTGAGCCTCGCGGGCCTGAGCCGGCATGAGACCGCACGAGCCGGTGTCGCGTACGGCATGATCGGCATGGCGATCGCGCTCGCCGCCACCATCTGGCTGACGTTCGCCGACGCGTGGGGCGAGCCCGCGTCGATGGTCGGCCTCGGCCTGCTGGTCGCGACCATGCTCATCGGCGCTGCGATCGGCCTGTGGCGCGCCCGCGTCGTGCAGATGACCGGCATGCCCGAGCTCATCGCGCTGCTGCACAGCTTCGTCGGCCTCGCGGCCGTGCTGGTCGGCTGGAACGGCCACCTCGCGGAGCCCGAGCTCGAGGGGGCGCTCCTCGACATCCACCACGCCGAGGTCTTCATCGGCGTCTTCATCGGCGCCGTGACGTTCACCGGCTCGATCGTCGCGTTCCTCAAACTGTCGGCGCGCATGAAGTCGGCACCGCTCGTGCTGCCCGGCAAGAACGCGCTCAACCTCGGCGCGCTCGTCGTGTTCGTCGTGCTCACCGTGTGGTACGTGATCACGCCCGACCTCTGGCTGCTCGTCCTCGTCACGGCGCTCGCGCTGGCGCTCGGATGGCACCTCGTGGCGTCGATCGGCGGAGGCGACATGCCGGTCGTCGTGTCGATGCTGAACAGCTACTCCGGCTGGGCCGCGGCCGCCGCCGGCTTCCTGCTCAACAACGACCTGCTCATCGTGACCGGCGCGCTCGTGGGCTCCTCGGGTGCCTACCTGTCGTACATCATGTGCAAGGCCATGAACCGCTCCTTCATCTCGGTCATCGCGGGAGGCTTCGGCATCGAGGCGCCGAAGAAGGGCGACGAGGAGGTCGGCGAGCATCGCGAGATCAACGCGGAAGATGCCGCCGACCTGCTCAAGAACGCCTCGAGCGTCGTCATCACGCCCGGGTACGGCATGGCCGTCGCGCAGGCGCAGTATCCGGTCGCCGATCTCACGCAGAAGCTCCGGGATCGCGGCATCGACGTGCGTTTCGGCATCCACCCCGTCGCGGGCCGCCTGCCGGGTCACATGAACGTGCTGCTCGCCGAGGCCAAGGTGCCCTACGACATCGTCGAGGAGATGGACGAGATCAACGACGATCTGGCCGGCACCTCGGTGGTGCTCGTCATCGGCGCGAACGACACGGTGAACCCCGCCGCGGCGGAGGACCCCGGCAGCCCGATCGCCGGCATGCCGGTGCTGCGGGTGTGGGAGGCCGAGAACGTCATCGTCTTCAAGCGGTCGATGGCGTCGGGGTACGCCGGCGTGCCGAACCCGCTCTTCTTCCGGGAGAACGCCGCGATGCTCTTCGGCGACGCGAAGGACCGGGTGGAGGACATCCTCAAGGCGCTGTGACGCCGTGAGGCGGTGACGGCCGCCGTGGCGCTCCGACGATCCTCAGGGACGCGGCGCGTAGGATTGGACCGTTCCCCAGTGAAAGAGGTCGACGTGGCCGACGCCCACGAGATGGCACCGGAACGCGCCGGCAGCTGGCTCGTCCCGGTGGTGCGGGGCACCCTCGCCCTCGTCCCGTCCGCGGTCATCACCTTCTCGCAGGACCACTCGCCCGCCCTCGGCCTCACGGTCTTCGGCGCGTGGGCGGTCGTCTCGGGCGTGGTGGTCGGGGCGCTCTCGGCGCGGCTCGTCGCCGACCGCGTCGCGCGCTGGGCCGCGGTCGCCGTCGGCATCGCCACGGCCGCCGCGGGCCTCGTCGCGCTGGCGCTTCGGGACACCGCATCGAACGGTGTCCGGGCGTTCACCTTCACCGTGGCCGTGTGGGCCGCCGTGACCGGCATCGTCGAGCTGCTCGCGGGCCTCCGCCTGCGCGGCCGCACGCCGGCGGCGCGCGACTGGATCGCCGCGGGCGCGCTCACGGCGCTGCTCGCCCTCGTGTTCGTCCTCCTCCCGCTCGATCCCGTCACCGCGGTGGGCCTCCTCGGGGCCTACCTCGTGGTGCTCGGCGTGCTGCTGCTGATCGGCGGGTTCTCGATGAAGTGGGCCGCATCCGAACCGGTCGAGGCCGGCGACGCGGCATCCGGAACGGAGCGTTCGTGACCAACCGCCCAGGCGACGACCACCGCCCGAGCCGCCGCGACGTGCTGCGGCCGGCCGAGTACGTGGGCGGCGCCGCCATCGCCGCGGTCTTCACGGCCGTCATCGTGTTCTTCGGGACGCGCGACTGGAACCTCACGCTGATCAGCGCCGGCGGCGTGTTCATCATCGTGCTCATGGGCCTCGCCCTGCTGTCGATGACGGTCAAGCCGAATCCGGACGATCACGGCGACGGCACGGGCGGCGACCCCGCGCGGCGCGACCCCTCGGACGAACCGCGCCACTGAACCGCGGGCGGCGCCGCCCCCGCGGCTACGCCTCGAGACGGCCGACGAGCTCGTCGGCGAGGCCGACGTACGTGGCGGGGGTCAGGGCGAGCAGGCGCCGCTTCGCGGCATCCGAGATCTCGAGCCCCTCGACGAAGGCCGCGAGCTCGGTCGCGCCGACGCGCTTGCCGCGCGTGAGCTCCTTGAGCAGCGCGTACGGGTCGGCGATCGTCGAGTCGCCCGCCGCGACCTCGGCGCGGATGACCGTCTGGATGGCCTCGCCGAGCACCTCCCAGTTGGCGTCGAGGTCGGCGAGCAGCAGGGCGCGGTCGAGGTCGATCTCACCGAGGCCGCGCCGGATGTTGTCGAGCGCGAGCACGGAGTGGCCGACGCCGACGCCGATGTTGCGCTGCGAGCTCGAGTCGGTGAGGTCGCGCTGCAGGCGGCTCGTCACCAGGGTCGCGGCCAGCGAGTCGAGGATCGCGGACGAGAGCTCGAGGTTCGCCTCGGCGTTCTCGAACCGGATCGGGTTGACCTTGTGCGGCATGGTCGACGAGCCGGTCGCGCCCGCGGCCGGGATCTGCCGGAAGTAGCCGAGCGAGATGTAGGTCCAGATGTCGGTCGCGAGGTTGTGCAGCACGCGGTTGGCGTGCGAGATGCGGCCGTAGAGCTCGGCCTGCCAGTCGTGCGACTCGATCTGCGTGGTGAGCGGGTTCCACGTGAGGCCGAGCCCCTCGACGAACTCGCGCGAGACGGCGGGCCAGTCGACGTCGGGGGCGGCCACGACGTGGGCCGAGAACGTGCCGGTCGCGCCCGAGAACTTGCCGAGGTACTCGGTCGCCTCGACCTGGCGGAGGATGCGCTCGAGGCGGTGCGCGAACACCGCGAGCTCCTTTCCCATGGTGGTCGGGGTCGCCGGCTGCCCGTGCGTGCGCGAGAGCATCGCCGCGTCGCGGTGCTGCTGCGCGAGGGCGATGAGCTCGGCGATCACGGCCCGGTACTTCGGCAGCCACACCTGCGCGACGGCGTCGCGCACCGTCAGGGCGTACGACAGGTTGTTGATGTCCTCGCTCGTGCACGCGAAGTGCGTGAGCTCGGCGAGGTGCGCGAGGCCGAGCGCGTCGAGGCGGCCGCGCACGTAGTACTCCACGGCCTTCACGTCGTGCCGGGTGGTCGCCTCGAACCGGGCCAGCTCGTCGATGTCGGCCTGCCCGAAGTCGGTGACGACGGCGCGCAGCGCCCGCTTCTCGTCCTCGCCCAGGGGGCTCGTGCCGAAGAAGCCCCGGTCGGTCTGCGCGATCAGCCACTCGATCTCGACGTGCACGCGCGCCCGGTTCAGGCCGGCCTCGGAGAGGTGCTCGCCGAGCTCGCCGACCGCGGCGCGGTACCGGCCGTCGAGGGGGCTGAGCGGCTGGGGAGGCAGCGAAGTCATCGGTTTCCTTGTCTGAGAGCGGGGGCGAGTTGCCGGAACAGCGCCGACGTCGACCGCTCTATCATCCCAAGAACCCGATCGAAGGCCGCATCGTCGCTGTAGTACGGGTCGGGCACGTCCTGCAGCGGCGACAGCTCGGGGTCGAATTCGAGCAGCAGCCGGACCTTGTGCTCGTCGGCCGGGTTCCGCGCCTGGTTGCGCAGCACGCGGGACTGCCCGCGGTCGAAGGCCACGACGAGGTCGAGCCGGCGGAAGTCCGCCGGGTCGAACTGGCGGGCCCGATGCCGGCTGCCGTCGTAGCCGGCGCGTTCGAGCGCGGCGAGGGTCCGGTGGTCGGCGCGCTCGCCAACGTGCCAGTCGCTCGTCGCGGCCGACTCGATCGCGATGCGGTCGGCCAGCCCCGAGCGATCGGCGAGCGAGCGCAGCACCGCCTCGGCCATCGGGGACCGGCAGATGTTGCCGGTGCAGACGAAGGAGATGCGGAAGCGCTGCCCGGAGTCGGCGGCCGGATCCGCTGGGGTCATGCCTCTTATTGTGGACGAGGCCGGCCGCTTCGCACAGGGGCGGATCGTGGACGCAGGGAGGTTCGCTCGATGACCGGTGATGCACCCGACGCCGACGTGCACGTCGACGCGGACCTGGTGGCGCGGCTCGTCGCGGCGCAGCATCCGTCGTTCGCGGGTCCGGTCGAGCTCGTCGCCAACGGATGGGACAACGCGATCTTCCGCCTCGGCGACGCGTGGGCGGCACGGATGCCGCGGCGAGCCCTCGCGGACCGGCTCGTGCGCGGCGAGCACCGGTGGCTGGGCGTGGTCGCCGGGTCGCTGCCCGACGGCGTGCGCGCGCCGGTGCCGGTGGCGCTCGGCGAGCCGGACGAGGGCTACCCCTACGCGTGGAGCATCACGCCGTGGTTCGACGGCGTGCCCGCGGCATCCGTGGCACCCGTCGAACGGCGCGGCATCGCCGAGGCGCTCGCCGACGTGGTGGTCGCGATCGGCGAACCGGCTCCGGCGGAGGCGCCCGCGAACCCGTACCGGGGCGTGCCCCTGGCCGAGCGCGCGGAGGTCGTCGGCGAGCGGCTGGGGTCGGGCCGCCTCGAGCGCCGGGTCCCGACGGATGCCATGGCGCTGGCGTCCGTCTGGGCCGAGGCACTGGAGGCCCCGCCCTGGTCGGGCGCGCCGCGCTGGGTCCACGGCGACCCGCACCCGGGGAACCTCCTGCTCTCGCCGGGAGCGCCGTACACGCTGGGCGCCGTGCTCGACTTCGGCGACCTCGCCGCGGGCGATCCGGCCACCGACCTCGCCGCGGCGTGGCTCGTGTTCGACCCGGTCGGCCGAGCGGCGTTCCGGCAGCGCGTCGAGCGACGGCGGGCGACGGATGCCGCGGACTGGACTCGCGCGCGCGGCTGGGCGCTCGTCATGGGCACGGCCATCGTCGACGCGGTGGGCGTCGACGGACCCATCGGTCGCGTGGGCGCGCACGCGCTGGCGCAGGTCGTCGCCGACTGACCGGTCCTCCCCAACCCGGCGGCGCAGCCCGGCCGTCCGCACCCGAGGGCCCGTCGCGGGTCGGCGTGCCCGACCGGCCGGAGACTCGACGTGTGACCGCCGACCTCGCCCTCGCCGCCCTCCGCGCGTCGCGACGGGCCGAAGCGCTCGAGCGCGAGCTCCTCGCCGTGCGCGTCCTGCGGGTCGAGGTCGAGCAGATGCGCGCCGGGCTGCTGCTCGATCGGCTCGACGGATGGCACGCGGGGGCGGCGGAGAACTACGCGGGGCGCGTGCGCGAGATCCGCGTCGCCATCGCCGGCGCGGAGCACCTCGTGCGCGAGGCCGAGGGCGCCCTGGTCGCGGCGCTCGACCACGCTCGCCGGAACGGGGCGCCGCATTGGGCGAGCTGAGCGTCCGCGGAGGCGGCTCGGTCTCGGTCGAGACGGAGGCGCTGCTCGCCGAGGCGGCGAGGCTCTCGACCGTCGCGCACATCCTGCACGGCTGGGCCGCACGGGCCTGCGGCATCCGGGACCGGCTCGGCGAGCTCGGGCCGGGCGAGCTCGGGCCGGGCCTCGCCGGCCTCGCCGCCGGGCTCCGCGACCTCGACACCGCGTCGGCAGGTTTCCGCGCGGGCGAGGCGGAGTGCACCGCCCTCTCCTGGTCGCTCGTGGCGAGCGCCGGGGGCTACGCCGCAGCCGACTGGCTCGCCACGGTGGGCCGCGAGGCCGGCACGCGGTTGGGCGCCGGGCTGCTCGGCGTCGTGGCGCCCGGCCTCCTGCTCGCCGGCGCCTCGGCCTCCGCGATCATCGCGCCCGGCGTCGTGCTCGGGTCGCTCCTGGCCGGGCCCGGGGCGGCATCGGCGGGGCTCGCCGCGCTCGTCGAGCAGCACGGGCTCCCGATCCTCTCCGACCCGGCGTTCGTCGCGATGGTGCGCGCGGCCGGCGGCAACCTCGACGAGTTCCTCGCCGGCCTGTTCCGGTCCGGAGGGCTGTTCGGCGTGGGAGCGGCGCTCGACGCTCCGGAGAACGCGGCGCTCCTGGTCGGCGCGGCCTCGGCTTCGGGGCTCGTCGCGGGAACCCGGGGCCTGCGCGAGACCGAGGTCCGCGTCGAGCGCAGGATGACACCGCGATCGGCGGTGTCGCCGTTCGGGCCGCCGGCGTCCGCGCCGCCTCACGGCGTGGGCGACCTCGCCGAGCGCATCCCCGCCGGCCCACCGGGCGAGCCCCAGATCCGGATCGAGCGGTACGAGGGTGACGACGGTCCCCGCTGGATCGTCTACTCGAGCGGCACGGTCGACTTCGGCGTCGTGCCCGAGCGCGAGCCGTACGACTCGACCTCGAACCTCCACTCGGTGGCGGATGCCTCGGCGTCGGCCGGCAGCGTGGGTCTCCCGCCCCAGCCGGGCGCCGGCGAGCGCTCGGTCCGCGCGGCCATGGAGGCCGCCGGGATCGCGCCCGGCGACCCGGTGCTCGTCGTGGGTCACTCCGCCGGCGGGATCATCGCCGCGAACCTCGCAGCGGACCCCCGGCTCAGCGTGGTCGGCGCGGTCAGCTTCGGCGGGCCGGTCGCGCAGGTGCCGAGCGGATCCACGCCCGTGCTCTCGGTCGAGCACGCCGAGGACCTCGTCCCCGCGACGGCCGGGACGGGCGTGGCGGCCGACGGACGCCTGGTCGTCGAGCGCAGCCTGGGCCGACTCGAGCCCACGCTCGACGATCCCCTCCCGGCGCACGCGCTCGCCGCGTACCGCGGCACCGCCGACGCCGTCGACGCGTCGGAGGACCCGCGGCTGCGCGACTTCGCCCGCCTGGTGGGCGACCTCACGGGCGGATCGCCTGCGACCACCACCGAGTGGCACGCCGAGCGCGTGCCCGGGGCCGAGACGCTCGCCCCCGCCGCGCCCGGCCCGATCGGCGCTAGTCGCGCGGACGCACCACCAGGCCGATCAGCCAGCTGATGAGCCCCAGCACGAGTGCGCCCAGGACGCCCCACCAGAACCCGTCGACCTCGAGCCCGAAGCCCATGAGCCCGCTGAGCCAGTGCACGATGAGCAGCAGCAGCCCGTTGACGATGAACGAGATGAGCCCGAGCGTCAGCACGTAGAGCGGGAACGCGACGATCCGGATCGCCGTGCCGATCGTGGCGTTGACGACGCCGAAGATCAGCGCGATGAGCAGGTAGGTCAGCACCGTCGCGAGGTCGGTGTCGTCGTACGGGATCACGCTGACGCCCGAGACGAGGAGCGTCGTCAGCCACAGCGCGAACGCCGAGACGACGACCTTCAGGATGAAGCGCATGGCTCAACTATGGCAGCGGACCGCGTCCCGCCGAAGGGGTACGGTGGAATCCGTGACCGCATCGGAGCCCACGACCACGCCCGTGCGCCTGCGACCCGAGATCGCCGCGCTTCCGCCGTATCGACAGGGTCGACCGGCCCCGGCGAACGGATTCAAGCTCTCGAGCAACGAGAACCCGTGGGGTCCCGTGCCCGAGGTGCAGGAGGCCATCGCCGCCGCCGCGGCCGAGGTCAACCGGTATCCGGATGCCACGGCGCTGGCCCTCCGCGAGCGGCTCGCCGAGCGCTGGGGCGTCTCCTCCGACGAGGTGCTCGTCGGGGCCGGCTCGGTGTCGCTCCTGGCGCAGTTCGTCCTCGCCGCCGCGCAGCCCGGCGACGAGGTCGTCTACTCGTGGCGCTCGTTCGAGGCCTATCCCGGCCTCGTCACGGTCGCCGGCGCCACGAGCGTGCAGGTGCCGAACCGCGCCGACCACGGGCACGACCTCGACGCGATGGCCGAGGCGGTCACCGACCGCACGCGCGTGGTCATCGTGTGCTCGCCGAACAACCCGACGGGTGTCGCCGTGACCCGCGACGAGTTCGAGCGGTTCATGGCCCGGGTGCCCGCCGACCGGCTCGTGATCCTCGACGAGGCCTATGCCGAGTTCGTGCGCGACGACGACGCCGTCGACGGCAGCGAGCTCACGGGCCGCCACCCGAACCTCGTGGTGCTCCGCACCTTCTCGAAGGCCTACGGCCTCGCCGGCGTTCGAGTCGGGTACGCGATCGGCCCGGTCCCGATCCTCGACGCGGCGCGCGCGACCGCCATCCCGCTCGGCGTCACCGCGGTCGCGACGGCCGGTGCCATCGCCGCCATCCAGCCCGAGCCCGAGGCCGAGCTGCTGCGCCGGGTCGACGTGCTCGCCCGCCGCCGCGACGACCTGCGGGCCGCCCTGCTCGCGCAGGGCTGGCCGATCCCGGAGGCGCAGGGGAACTTCGTCTGGCTGCCCACGGGCGGGCGAACCGTCGAGGTGGCCGAGCGGCTCTTCGAGTCAGGCATCGTCGCCCGCGCGTTCCCCGGCGACGGCATCCGGATCTCGGTCGGCGAAGCCGAGGCTGTGGACCTGCTCCTAAGGGTTCTCGGGGAGCTTGTCGGTCCTTCACAAGAAGGGCCCTCCACCTAGCGGGTACCGTGGAACGGTGGCAGCCCCCTCACGCGAGTTCACCGCCCCGACGCTCCAGCTCCTCACCCACGAGGGCGAGCTGCGGCCGTCGGCCGAGGCGGAGCCGTACCTCCCCGTCATCGAGGCGCTGCCGGATGCCGCGCTCGAGCAGTTCTACCGCGACATGGCCGTCTCGCGGCGCATCGACGTCATGGGCGCCAACCTGCAGCGGCAGGGACAGCTCGCGCTGTGGGTCCCGAGCCACGGCCAGGAGGCCGCGCAGGTCGGGTCCGCCCGAGCCGCACGCCCGCAGGACCACATCTTCCCGTCGTACCGCGAGCACGTCGTCGGCATGATCCGGGGCCTCGACCCCGTCGACATCGTCAAGCTGCTGCGCGGCGTGACCCTCGGCGGGTGGAACCCCTCCGAGAACGGCAACTTCCACCTCTACACGCTCGTGCTCGCCTCGCAGACCCTCCATGCGACCGGGTACGCCATGGGCCTGCAGTTCGACGGTGCGACCGCGACGGGCGACCCCGAGGCGGATGCCGCCGTGCTCGTGTACTACGGCGACGGCTCCACGTCGCAGGGCGACGCGAGCGAGGCGCTGGTCTTCGCGAGCAGCTACCAGACCCCTCAGGTCTTCTTCGTGCAGAACAACCAGTGGGCGATCTCGGTGCCGGTCTCGCGCCAGTCGCGCAGCCCGCTCTCGCTCCGCGGCGGCGGCTTCGGCATGCCGGGCATCCGCATCGACGGCAACGACGTGCTCGTGAGCTACGCCGTGACGCGGCACGCGCTCGAGGAGGCTCGTGCGGGCGCGGGGCCGAGCCTCATCGAGGCCGTCACCTACCGCATGGGCGCCCACACGACCGCCGACGACCCGACGAAGTACCGCACCGACGACGAGGTCGCGTACTGGACGGCCCGCGATCCCCTCACGCGCTACCGCACGTGGCTCGAGGGTCGCGGTGCGTCGGCCGCGTTCTTCGACGAGGTCGATGCCGAGGCGGGGGATGTCGCCGCCGACCTCCGTCGCCGCGCGCTCGACGCCACCGCTCCCCCGCGGTCGGCGATCTTCGAGCACGTCTACAGCGAGCCCCACCCGGTCGTCGAGGCCCAGGCGGCGTGGCTCGAGGCGTACGAGAACTCGTTCGAGGGAGAAGGCCAGTGAGCGTCGAGACCGTCCCCACGTCGACCGAGGCGACGGCCGGTGCAGCGGATGCCGCGGCGCCGGCGCTGCGCGGCGTGCACACGCTGTCGATGGCGAAGGCCATCACGGCGGGCCTCCGCGAGGCGCTGCGCACCGACCCGAAGGTGCTCCTGATGGGCGAGGACATCGGTCGCCTCGGCGGTGTGTTCCGCGTCACCGAGGGGCTGCTCGACGAGTTCGGCGAGCAGCGAGTGCTCGACACCCCGCTCGCCGAGTCCGGCATCGTCGGCACGGCGATCGGCCTGGCGATGCGCGGCTACCGGCCGGTCGTCGAGATCCAGTTCGACGGCTTCATCTTCCCCGCGTTCGACCAGATCACGACCCAGCTCAGCCGGCTGAACCTGCGCCACGACGGCGGCATGCCGATGCCGGTCGTCATCCGCGTGCCGTACGGCGGGCACATCGGCTCGATCGAGCATCACCAGGAGAGCCCGGAGGCCTACTTCGCCCACACGCCGGGCCTCAGGGTCGTGGCGCCG
This sequence comes from Agromyces sp. CCNWLW213, assembly GCF_037199545.1. NCBI lineage: Bacteria > Bacillati > Actinomycetota > Actinomycetes > Micrococcales > Microbacteriaceae > Agromyces > Agromyces sp. CCNWLW213. The sequence continues at coordinate 216,695 of NZ_JBBBDX010000004.1, forward strand.
TCCTCGCCGCACGACGCCTACTGGATGATCCAAGAGGCCATCGCATCGAACGACCCGGTGCTCTTCTTCGAGCCGAAGAGCCGGTACTGGGGCAAGGGCCCCGTCGACCACGACCACTCCGGCCTCCCGCTTCACGCGAGTCGCGTCATCCGCCGCGGCGACGACGTCACCGTCGTCGGCCACGGCGCGATGGTCGCGACCCTGCTGCAGGCCGCCGACATCGCCGCGGGCGAGGGCCGCAGCCTCGAGGTCGTCGACGTCCGCTCCCTCTCCCCCATCGACTACGGCCCCATCCTCGACTCCGTGCAGCGCACCGGTCGCCTCGTGGTGGCGCAGGAGGCCTACGGATTCGTCAGCGTCGGCTCCGAGATCGCCGCGACCGTGGCGGAGCGGGCGTTCTACTCGCTCGAGGCGCCCGTGCTGCGCGTGTCGAGCTTCGACACGCCGTTCCCGCCCGCCGCGCTCGAGACCGAGTACCTGCCGAGCGCCGATCGCGTGCTCGAGGCCGTCGACCGCTCGATGGCGTACTGACCGCACCCGACGCAACCTCCCGAGGAGCACCATGAGTGAGATCCGGTTCCCGCTTCCCGATGTGGGCGAGGGCCTCACCGAGGCCGAGATCGTCCAGTGGCGCGTCGCGCCCGGGGACCGCATCGCACTCGACCAGGTCTTCGTCGAGATCGAGACCGCCAAGTCGCTCGTCGAGCTGCCGAGTGCGTTCGAGGGCGTCGTCGCCGAGCTCCTCGTCGAGGAGGGGCGCACGGTCGACGTCGGCACGCCGATCCTCGTGATCCAGACGGATGCCGCTGACGGCATGTCCGCGGCTCCCCCGGCCTCGTCAGTGCCGGCGACCGGCACCTCCGCGCCCGAGGCGTCGTCGACGCCGCCGGCTGCGCCGGCCGACGAGGCGGGCGGCGCCGTGCTGGTCGGCCACGGCAGCACCGGACCGACGACCAGCCGCCGTCGGCGGCATCCGTCGCCCGGTGGCGCCCACGAGCACCTCGCGCCCCCCGCGCCGGCGACGCCCGCTCCCCTGCCGTCCCGCGCCCCCGCGCCCGCCATCGCGGCGGAGCCGCCCGTCGTGGCCGCCTCGGCCCGACCTGCGGAGCGCTTCGACGCCGGTGTGCCCGTCATCGCCAAGCCCCCGATCCGCAAGCTCGCGAAGGACCTCGGCGTCGACCTGTCCCGCGTCGCGCCCACCGGGCCGATCGGCGACATCACGCGCGACGACGTGATCCGCGACGCCCAGCAGGCGAGCGTCTTCCGCAACATCCAGACGCCCGAGGCCCCCACCGACCGCGAGACGCGCATTCCCGTCAAGGGCGTGCGCAAGGCGATCGCCCAGACGATGGTGCAAAGCGCATACTCCGCGCCGCATGTGTCGGTCTTCGTCGACGTCGATGCGACGCGCACGATGGAGTTCGTCAAGCGACTGAAGGCCTCGCCCGACTTCGCGGGGGTCAGGGTGTCGCCGCTGCTCATCATGGCGAAGGCGATGATCTGGGCGGCACGACGCAACCCGACCGTGAACGCGCAGTGGACCGACGACGAGATCATCGTCAAGCACTACGTCAACCTCGGCGTCGCGGCGGCGACCCCGCGCGGCCTCATCGTGCCGAACGTCAAGGAGGCGCAGGCCATGTCGATGGTCGAGCTCGCCGCGGCGCTCGAGCAGCTGACGCTCACGGCGCGGGAGGGCAGGACGCAGCCGGCCGAGATGCAGGGCGGCACCATCACGATCACGAACATCGGCGTGTTCGGCATGGACACCGGCACTCCGATCCTCAACACGGGCGAGGTCGCGATCGTCGCGCTCGGCACGATCAAGCAGAAGCCATGGGTCGTCGACGGCGAGGTGCGCCCGCGCTACGTCACGACGATCGGCGGGTCGTTCGACCACCGCGTCGTCGACGGCGACGTGGCCAGCCGGTTCCTCGCCGACGTCGCGTCGATCATCGAGGAGCCCGCGCTCCTGCTCGACTGACGCCTAGAGGCGGATCTCGTACACCACCGCGTCGTCGCCTCGTGCGACCTCGCCGAGGCCCGCGTGCTCGAGCACGCGGCGGGCGGGCAGGTTCGCGATCTCGCACTCGGCGCGCGCGACGGCGGCACCGGTCGAGCGGATCAGCGCCAGCGTCTCGGCCACCACGTCGCGCGCGAGTCCCTCGCCGCGCACGGCGGGCACCAGGCCGAAGCCGAACTCGACGGCACCGCGCTCGTCGGGCGGGCCGAAGAGGTTCACGCCCCCGATCGCGGACCCGTCCTGCACTCCCCCGTCGGCGCGCCGGACGAGGTAGGGACCGAACGGCGCGGGGTCGCCGTTGCGACGGACGGCGCTGACGTACTCGGCGAGGAGGTCGGGCTCGTCGGTGAACGAGTAGCCGCCCTCCCAGCCGTCGAGGGGGTCGACGTCGCCGGCGAGCACGCGCTCGGCGTCGGCGACGGTGAACGGGTGCAGGGTGATCCGGGTCGTGGCGATTTCCACGGCTGACACTCTGGCATGGCCCACCGTCCTTCGGGAACGCCGTCCACAACCCGGCGTCATCGGCGGTCGTGTCGGTGGTGGCTACTGGTTGTGACAATCATTATCAATAAGGTACGCTCGTGGCATGCCCGCCGCACCGAATCGTCGCCTCCGCCTGCTCGCGCCCGCCCTCGCCGCGGCATCCGCCACCGTGCTCGCGGGCTGCGCCACGACCGGCGGCGACACGGCCGACGGCACGCCGACCGTCGTCGCGACCACGACGCAGGTGGCCGACTTCGCGCGCGAGGTCGGGGGAGACGCGGTCGAGGTCACGCCGCTGCTCGCGGCCGGGCAGAGCGCTCACTCGTTCGACCCGTCGGCGGCGCAGCTGCTCGCCCTCGGCGAGGCCGACGCGCTCGTGGTCAACGGTGCCGGGCTCGAGAGCTGGCTCGACGACGCCATCGCGGCGTCGGGCTTCGAGGGTTCGCTGATCGACGCGAGCACGGGCATCGAGCTGGCCGCCACGGACGGCGAGCACGTCGACGGCGAGCACGCCGAGGACGAGCATGCCGACGAGTCCGCCGAGGAGCACGCGGACGAAGCACATGCCGAGGACGAGCACGCCCACGGCGAGGGCAACCCGCACATCTGGACGGACCCCGGACTCGCCTCGCGCATGGTCGAGAACATCGCCGACGGCCTGGCCGAGCTCGACGGCGTCGACGCCGAGGCGGTGCGCGCGGGGGAGGCGGAGTACCTGGCCCGCGTCGAGGCGCTCGACGCCTGGATCGAGGAGAACGTCGCGCAGGTGCCCGTCGAGGATCGCCTGCTCGTGACCAACCACGACGCGTTCACCTACTTCCTCGACGCCTACGACGTCACGTTCGTCGGGAGCGTCATCCCGAGCTTCGACGACAACGCCGAGCCCAGCGCGTCCGAGATCGACGCCCTCGTCGAGCGCATCCGCGAGACGGGCGTGCAGGCGGTGTTCTCCGAGGCGTCCATCTCGGCGAAGGCCGCCGAGACCATCGCGGACGAAGCCGGCGTCGCCGTGTACTCGGGCGGGGACGCGCTCTACGGCGACTCGCTGGGGGAGCCCGGCAGCGAAGGCGGGACCTACCTCGGCAGCCAGGTCCACAACGCCCGCCTGATCCTCGAGTCGTGGGGCGTCGAGCCTTCCGCGCTGCCCGACGTGCTGGGAGGATGACCGCATGACCGACGCCGGCGCCGAACCCGTGCTCGCCCTGCGAGGCGCCGCCTTCCGGTACCCGGGCGGAGCGGGGGTCTCCGGCCTGCGCTTCCGGGTGCGGGCGGGCGAGGCCGTGGCCGTGATCGGGCCGAACGGCGCCGGCAAGTCGACCCTGCTGCGCGGCATCCTGGGCCTCGTGCCGCTCGTCGAGGGCGAGCTCCGGTTCGGCGGCCGAACGGATGCCGCTGACGGCATGATCGGGTTCCTGCCCCAGTCCGCCGAGGTCGACCCAGATTTCCCGATCAGCCTCGCGCAGGTCGTGATGCAGGGGCGCTACCGCCGCCTCGGGCTGTTCCGCTGGCCGGGACGGCACGATCGCGAGGTCGTCCGTCGGGCGCTCGAGACCGTCGGACTCGCCGACCTCGCTGAGCGCCGGTTCGGCGAGCTGTCCGGCGGGCAGCGGCAGCGCGGGCTGCTCGCGCGCGCGCTCGCGTCCGAGCCGCGCCTGCTGCTGCTCGACGAGCCGTTCAACGGGCTCGACCAGCCGAATCGCGACGCGCTCATCGAGACCCTGCACACGCTCAAGTCCCGCGGCGTGGCCGTCGTCGTCTCGACGCACGACCTCGAGCTCGCGCGCACCGTGTGCGACACGGCCCTCCTCGTCAACCGCGAGCAGGTCGGCTGCGGTCGCGTCGACGAGGTCCTCACGCTCGAGAACGTGCAGCAGTGCTTCGAGGGCGTCGAGGTCGAGATCGACGAGCACACCCTCGTCGTGCCGGGCCACGAGGGGCATTGATGCCGCTTCGGGAATGCGCGCGGGGGAGCGGTCCGCGGTGAGTGCCGGCGACGCGCTCGTCGGCGCCTACGCCCTGCCCTTCATGGGTCGGGCGCTGCTCGTGCTGCTCGTGCTCGCGGTCGTCGCCGGCATCGTCGGCGTGCTCGTCAACCTCCGAGGCCTCGAGTTCGTGAGCGACGGACTCACGCACGCGGTCTTCCCCGGCCTCGCGATCGGCCTGGCCGTCGGCGGCACCGCCGGCCTCGTCCCGGGCGCCGCGATCGCCGCCCTCGCCGGCGCGGTCGCCCTCACGCTGCTCATGCGCGCCGGCATCGCCTCGGACGCCGCGGTCGCCGTGGTGCTCACCGCCACGTTCAGCGTCGGCGTCCTCGTGGTGTCGCGCGGGACCGACTACGCCTCGGCGCTCGAGGAGCTGCTGTTCGGGAGGGTCCTCACCATCGCGCCGGCCGACGTGCTGCCGCTCCTCGTGGTGTCGCTCGTGGCCGCCGCGCTCGTCGCCGCCACGGTGAAGCAGCAGATCTTCCGGGCGTTCGACGCGGCCGCCAGCCGCGCGTCCGGCGACCGCGCGCTCGCGCTCGACCTCGTCCTCAATTCGGCGATCGCGCTCGTCGTGGTCGCGGGCGCGAGCACCGTCGGCGCCCTCCTCGTGCTCGCGCTGCTCATCGTGCCGGGCGCCGCGGCGCGCCTGGTCACGCGCCGGCTGTGGTGGCTGTTCCCCGCGGCGGCGGCGGTGGCCGCGGTGAGCGCCTGGCTCGGCCTCTCCGCGGGCTTCGCCATCTCGGTCGGGGCGGGCGTCGACCTGCCGGCGGGCAGCACCGTCGTCGCCGTGTTCGTCGCGGTGTACGCCCTCGTGCTCGCGGTGCGGCTCGTCGTCGACCGCGCGGCGGCGCCGAGGCGGGTCGCCGGCACGGTCGGCGATCCGGCGATCGCGGGGGAGGGGTGATGGGCTACTTCGAGCGGGCGATGCTCGCCGCCGTCGTGATCGGCGCCGGCGCGGGCTTCGTCGGTGCCCTCGTCGTGCTCCGCCGCCGCACGTTCTTCGCGCAGGCGCTCACGCACGCGACCTACCCCGGCGCCGTCCTCGCCGCGGCGCTCGGGGTGAGCGTGCCGCTCGGGGCGGCCGTGGCATCCGTCGCCATCGTCGGCGTCATGACCGCGATCGCGCGGGTGCGGCACCAGGGCGCACAGGTCGCCGCCGGCATCGTGCTCACGGGCGGCTTCGCGCTCGGCGCGCTGCTGCAGGCCGTCATCCCCGGGCTGCCGGTGCAGCCCGAGTCGCTGCTCGTCGGGTCGATCCTGACCGTGAGCGACGGCGACATCGCGCTCGCGACCGTCGTGCTGGTGGCGTCCGTCGTCATCGTGGCCGTGTTCGGCACGCGCATCGTGTTCTCGACGTTCGACCCCGCGGGATACCGCGCCGCGGGCTTCCGCGAGTGGCCGGTCGAGCTGCTCGTCCTCGGGCTGACCGCGGCATCCGTCGTGAGCTCGCTGCCCGCCGTCGGTGCGATCCTCGCGATCGCCCTGCTCGCGGCGCCCGCCGCCGCCGCGCGCGTCGTCATGCCCACGTTCCGGGGCGTGCTCGTCGCGGCGCCCGTCATCGGGGCCGCGTCGGGGGTCGTCGGGGTGCTCGTGTCGCGGTTCGCGGGCGTCGCGGCGGGGCCCTCGATCGTGCTCGCGGCGACCGCGTTCCTGCTCATCGCGCTGGGTGGCTCCAAGCTTCGGCGACTACCCTCGAGACGGACTCCCATCCCCGTGGAGACCGCGGAGGACGCACGGATCGCATGAAACGCAACACCTGGCAGCGCGAAGCGGTGCGCGAGGCACTCGACGCCACCGACGGGTTCATCAGCGCGCAGGCGCTGCACTCGGCCCTGCACGCCAGCGGCTCGCCGATCGGGCTCGCGACGGTCTACCGTGCGCTCGGCGACCTGACCGCGAGCGGCGACGCCGACAGCCTGCAGTCGCCCGAGGGCGAGGCGATCTACCGGGCGTGCAGCACGACCGGCCATCACCACCACCTGATCTGCCGCAACTGCGGGCTCACGGTCGAGATCGCGGCCGACGAGGTCGAGGCGTGGGCCAAGCGCGTGGCGGGCGAGCACGGCTTCACGCGAGCCGCTCACGTGGTCGACGTGTTCGGGCTGTGCGCGGAGTGCTCGCGACTGCAGGACGAGGAGGCCGGGCGCGCCTGACGGCCTCCCCCCTCTTCCGCGCGCGGCGACTCCGGGCGTAGTGTCGGCGGCAAGCAGGTGGATCCGGTCCGGGGGGCCCGGCGCCTCCATGGCCACGCGCCCCATCGGGTACGCGCGCCCGTCGTGAGCGGGTCGCCGACCGATCGGAAGGACCGCGGCATGGAACACGATCCCAGCGTGCTCGCTCCCACCTACACGAGGTCGGCGGTTCGATCCGCCGCACCCCGGTCCACGATCCCCGACGTCGAGATGGATCCCGGTTCGGCGTACCAGATCGTGCACGACGAGACGATGCTCGACGGCAATGCGCGCCTGAACCTCGCGACCTTCGTCGCGACGTGGATGGGCGACGAGGCCGACCGGCTCTACGCCGAGTCGTACGACAAGAACATGATCGACAAGGACGAGTACCCCCGCACGGCGGCGATCGAGGAGAACTGCTGGCGGATCCATGCCTCCCTCTGGAACGTGCCGGACGTGAAGGACTCGATCGGCACGTCGACGATCGGTTCGTCCGAGGCGTGCATGCTCGGCGGCCTCGCGTTCAAGCGGCGATGGCAGATCGCCCGTCGTGCCGCCGGGAAGTCGACCGAGCGGCCGAACCTCATCATGAGCTCCGCGGTGCAGGTGTGCTGGGAGAAGTTCTGCAACTACTTCGAGGTCGAGCCGCGGTACGTGCCGGTGACCGACGAGCACCCGATGCTCGACGGCAGCCAGCTCGAGCAGTACGTCGACGAGAACACGATCGGCGTCGTCGCCATCATGGGCGTGACCTACACGGGCCTGTACGAGCCGGTGAAGGAGATCGCCGCGGCGCTCGACGCGCTGCAGGAGAAGACCGGGCTCGACGTGCCGATCCACGTCGACGGGGCGTCCGGCGGCATGATCGCACCGTTCCTGCAGCCGGAGATCGAGTGGGACTTCCGCCTTCCGCGGGTCCACTCGATCAGCACCTCCGGCCACAAGTACGGCCTCGTCTACCCCGGTGTCGGGTGGATCGTGTGGCGCACGCTCGACGCGTTGCCCGACGAGCTGATCTTCCGCGTGAGCTACCTCGGCGGCGACATGCCGACCCTCGCGCTGAACTTCTCGCGGCCGGGCGCGCAGGTGCTGCTGCAGTACTACCAGGTCCTCCGCCTGGGTCGTGAGGGCTACACCGCCATCCAGCAGGAGTGCCAGGACGTCGCGAAGTACCTCTCGACGGGCATCGCCGAGATCGGCGCGTTCGACCTCTGGAGCGACGGATCCGACATCCCCGTGTTCGCCTGGCGGCTGAAGCCGGGCTACACCGACAAGTGGAACCTCTACCACCTCTCGGATCGCCTGCGCATGAAGGGGTGGCTCGTTCCCGCCTACCCGATGCCGGATGACATGAGCGACCTCACCGTGCAGCGCATCGTGGTGCGCAACGGCCTCAGCCGCGACCTCGCCGACGAGCTCCTCGAGGACATCCGGATCGAGACGGCCTGGCTCGACGGGCTCTCGTCGCCCATGCCCACCGAGGGCCAGAAGGCCGGGTTCCACCACTGAGCCGGCCGGCGGGGCGAGCGGATGCCGCGGGCATGAGCGCAATCGACGGACGCACCGGTCGGCGACGGCGGCTGCGCCGCGAGGCCTGGGGCTTCGCGGTCGGGTCCGTCTGCTTCGCCGTCGGCGCGATCCCGTCGTACCAGGGATGGGCGGGGGCGGTCGCGCTCGGCGTCACCTTCTTCGCCGGATCGATCTTCTTCACGCTGGCGGCGTTCATCCAGCTGAGCCTCAGCGGCCGGCGGCCGCCCCGCGCCGGCACGAACGGCGCCGACCGCGCGGACTGGTGGGCCGCGGCGATCCAGTTCGCCGGCACCCTGTGCTTCAACGTGAGCACGTTCGTCGCGCTCCTCGCGGCCATCGCCGACCCGACGCGGCTCGGGGCGGGCTGGCGACCGGACGCGTGGGGCTCGATCGCCTTCCTCGTCTCGAGCGTGCTCGCCGTGGTCGCGACGAAGGACCGGGGCGAGCTCTGGGACGCCGACTCGCGCACCTGGCACGGCACGTGGCTCAACCTGCTCGGCTCGATCGCGTTCGCCGTCTCGGCCGTCGGCGCCTACGTCGACCCGGACACGGAGAGCCTCGTCAGCACCTTCTGGGCGAACCTCGGCACCCTGGTCGGCGCGCTGTGCTTCCTCGCCGCCGCGCTGCTGTCGCGCCGCACGATCGACGCCGAGGCGGATGGCGCGGGCGGACCGATCGGGGCGGATGCCGCGGACCGGTGACCCGCGCGACGCACTCGTTTCGGCCGACCGGGGCGGTTCTGGTAGGATCGTCGTTTGGCTGGGCGCTTCCACCGTCCAGACCGTGGATGGATCCCCCTGTATCTACCGCGCAAGCGGAGGGGCTCGTCTGCAGACAAGTGACCTTGGGAGGGGCCGTCCGGCCCCTCGGTATTGGAGGAAAGACCAATGGCAGCAGTGTGCCAGGTGACCGGAGCCGTCCCCGGCTTCGGACACAACATCTCGCACTCGCACCGCCGGACGAAGCGCCGCTTCGACCCGAACGTGCAGAAGAAGACGTACTACGTGCCCTCGCTTCGTCGCAACGTCACCCTGAACGTGTCCGCCAAGGGCATCAAGGTGATCGACGCCCGCGGCATCGAGGCGGTCGTCCGTGACATCCAGGCTCGTGGGGTGAAGCTCTGATGGCGAAGCAGCAGGACATCCGCCCGATCATCAAGCTCCGTTCGACGGCCGGCACCGGGTACACGTACGTGACCCGCAAGAACCGCCGCAACAACCCCGACCGCCTCGTGCTCAAGAAGTACGACCCCGTGGTGCGCAAGCACGTCGACTTCCGAGAGGAGCGCTAAGACATGGCGAAGAAGAGCAAGATCGCGCGCAACGAGCAGCGCAAGGTGGTCGTCGACCGCTATGCCGCCAAGCGCGCCGAGCTGAAGAAGACGCTCGTCGACCCGAACGCCACCGAGGAGGCCCGCGAGGCCGCCCGCGTCGGCCTGCAGAAGCTGCCCCGCAACGCCTCGCCGGTGCGCGTGCGCTCGCGCGACGCCATCGACGGTCGGCCCCGCGGCAACCTCTCGAAGTTCGGCATCTCGCGCGTTCGCTTCCGCGACATGGCGCACCGTGGCGAGCTGCCCGGCATCACGAAGTCGAGCTGGTAGGCACGCACCCGCTTCCCGAGAGGGGCGTCCCGGATCATCCGGGGCGCCCCTCTCGTCGTCCGTTCCCCCTCGTCGTTCCCGGGGATCGCTTCGCGACATCCGTCAACCCCCACCCGAACCGCCGCCGATACCCCGGAAATCCGCGTGTTTCCGCGGGACTCTGCTACATTCGAGGCGGCCTGAACGGCCACGGGGGCGATCGACAGGTCGACTCCGCGTAACCATACGAAGCTGTAGACACACAGCGGAAGGTCCGAGGAGGACATTCAATGGCTGACAAGTCGCTCAACAAGTCCGAGCTCGTTGCCAAGATCGCTGCGGCGACGAACCAGAGCCAGAGCACCGTCGACTCCGTGCTGAACGGGTTCTTCGACACGCTGGCCGACTCGGTCGGCTCGGGCACCAAGGTCTCCATCCCGGGCTGGCTCGCCGTCGAGCGCACCCACCGCGCCGCCCGCACGGGCCGCAACCCGCAGACGGGCGAGACCATCCAGATCGCGGCCGGCAACTCGGTCAAGGTCACCGCGGGCTCGAAGCTCAAGGCTGCCGCGAAGTAACTCGCCCGCGTCGCACGACGCATCCGAGACTCCTGAAGGGGCGCCCGGTTCCATCCGGTGCGCCCCTTCGGCGTGCCCGGGCCCGAGCGGCCGGGCCGAGCGGATGCCGCGGCGGGGGAGTGCAGGGCGGCCCGCGAGCCGCTTCCCAGCCCGCGAGTCGTAGGCTCGTACGGTGACCCGTTCCGTCCGCGTGCTCGGCCCCGCCGCCCTCGTCGCCGTCGCGCTCGTCGCGATGATCGCGGCGCTGGCGTTCGGCGGGGGAGCGGAGCCGTACCCCATCCAGGACCCGGGTCCGGTCGCGCGCTGGGGCGTCCCCGTCGCGAAGCTGTTCGTGAACCTCGGTGCAGCCGGGATGATCGGCGCGCTCATGCTCGCGATCTGGGCGCTGAGCCCCAAGCAGCGCGAGTTCGACCTCGCGCTCGACGTGGCCGCGGCATCCGCTGCCGTGCTCACCGTGGCGAGCGCCGCCACCGGCGTGCTCACCTTCGTGCTCGTCACCGGCGCGCCCTTCGAGTTCAGCGACCGGTTCGGCGCGCAGCTCGGCCAGTTCGCCACGACGATCGAACTGGGCCGCGCCTGGCTGACGACCACGCTCGTCGCCGCGGCCGTCACGGTGCTGTGCTTCGCGGTGCGCAACCACACGGCGCTCGTGTTCGTCGGCGCGCTCGCGGTGGTCGCGCTCGTGCCGATGGCGCAGCAGGGCCACGCGGCCGGAGCCGCCGGCCACTCCGAGGCGATCACCGCGCTCGGCCTGCACCTCGTGTTCGTGGCGGCGTGGCTGGGCGGGCTCCTCACCCTGGTACTGCTCGAACCGCGGCTCGCCGGCGACCGCCTGCCGGTCGTCCTGGCCCGGTACTCGACGGTCGCGCTCGTGTGCTTCATCGTGGTCGCGATCTCCGGCTACGCGAGCGCGGCGCTGCGCATCGGCACGTGGGAGCAGCTGACGGGCCAGTACGGCCTCCTCGTGATGGCGAAGGTCGGTGCGCTCGTCGTGCTCGGCCTGTTCGGCGCCGCCCAGCGCCGCGTGATGATCGGCCGGATCGGCCGGACGCTGCGCCCGGGCTCGGCGCAGGAGGCCCGGCCCGGGGCATCCGCCGGCCGGACGTTCTGGCTGCTCGTCGTCGTGGAGCTGGCGTTCATGGGCATCGCGTCGGGCGTCGCCGCGGCGCTCGCGCGCACCGCCACGCCGGTCGCCGAGGAGACCTCGGGCGGCCTCGCCCGGACGCCCGCCGAGCTCCTGACGGGCGAGCCGCTCCCGCCGCCGCCGGACGCCGTGCGATACCTCACCGAGTGGAGCCCCGACCTGCTGTGGCTGCTCGCCTGCGGGTTCGGCATCTTCTTCTACGTCGCCGGCGTGCTCCGGCTGCGGCGCCGCGGCGACGCATGGCCCGTCTACCGCACGGTGCTGTGGGTCGCGGGCATGCTGCTGCTCGCGTGGGTCACGAACGGCGGCGTGAGCGCCTACGAGGAGTACCTCTTCTCGGCGCACATGCTCGCGCACATGATCCTCACGATGGGGGTGCCCGTGCTGCTCGTGCCCGGTGCGCCCGTGACGCTCGCCGCGCGCGCCATCCGGCCCCGCAAGGACGGCAGCCGGGGCGGCCGCGAGTGGATCCTCCTCGCGGTCCACTCCAGGTTCGCGGGCATCATCGCGAACCCGATCGTCGCGGCCGTGCTCTTCGCCGGATCGCTCTGGGTGTTCTACTACTCGCCGCTGTTCCGGTGGACCATGGAGGACCACATCGGCCACACCTGGATGGTCGCGCACTTCCTCATCACCGGGTACCTCTTCGTGCAGTCGCTCATCGGCATCGACCCGGTGCCGTACCGGCTGCCCTACCCGTTCCGCCTGGTGCTGCTGCTCGGCACGATGGCGTTCCACGCGTTCTTCGGCCTGTCGATCATGATGAGCTCGGGCCTGCTGCTCGCCGACTGGTACGGCGCGATGGGTTGGGGGGCCGACGCGCTCGCCGACCAGCAGCTCGGCGGCGGCATCGCGTGGTCGATCGGCGAGATCCCCACGGTGGCGCTCGCGATCACGGTCGCCATCCAGTGGGCCCGCAGCGACGCCAAGGAGACCCGGCGCCGCGACCGGCACGCCGACCGCACGGGCGAGGCCGAACTCGAGTCGTACAACGCCCAGCTCGCCGCGCTCGCCGCGCGCGACGGCAGGGGCGAGTGACGGATGCCGCGGACTGAGCATCCGACGCACGGCGGTACGCGCCGCATCGTGGTGATGGGCGTCGCGGGGTCCGGCAAGACGAGCGTGGGCGTCGCGCTCGCCGACCGGCTCGGCCTCGACTTCGTCGACGCCGACGACCTGCATCCTCCGGCGAACGTCGCGAAGATGCGCGCCGGGCGGGCGCTCGCGGACGCCGACCGCATGCCCTGGCTCGACGTCGTGGGCGCGGCGCTCGCCGGGGCCGCCCCTCCCGGGATCGTGGTGGCGTGCTCGTCGCTGCGACGCGCCTACCGCGACCGGCTGCGGGCGGCCGCCCCGGATGCGGTCTTCGTCGCGCTCGAAGGCGACGAGGCGCTGCTCGCCGAGCGCATCGGCGGCCGGGTCGGCCACTTCATGCCGGCGTCGCTGCTCGCGTCGCAGCTCGCCGCGTACGAGGCCCCCGATGCCGACGAGCGCGCGGTGCGGGTCGACGTGACCGACGGGGTCGACGAGATCGCGGCGGTCGCGGCATCCGCCCTCGACCGGCTGGACGAGCCGACGCCTACTTGAGCTGGATCGCGATCGAACCGTCGGGCCGGACGCGCGCGTCGAGGGCGAGCATGAAGCCCTCGTCCTGCTCGAACGTGTAGAGGCTCCCGTCGAACAGCGACTGCGCCTCGAACGTGACCCGGGCGACGCCGGGGGTCGGCGGCATCTCGAACGCCGTCTCGCCCGGCACGAGCGTCACGGCGGGCGACTCGACGATGGTCCAGACCGGCTCGCTCACGACGCGGTCGTCGACGTCGACGCCGAACGGGCAGCCCGCCGGCTTCAGGACGGGCTGCGTGGCGCACTGGTCGTTGAGGTACTCGTCGACCTTGGCCTGCACGCGCTCGACGAACTCCTCGGTCGGCAGGGCCTCGACCGTGGCCTCCGCGGGAGCGCCGGGCGTCGTGACGAGCGTGGTCGGCACGGCCTCGAGCAGGGTGGACTCGTAGCCGACCTCGTAGACCCCGGGCGCGATCGCGAGGTAGGGGGCCTGATGGGTGAAGGCGAGCAGTTCGTCGCCGGTCGTGTTCGCGCGCGTGTCGAGCGTCAGCGAGCCGACCGTGAACAGCGGGTTGTGCGCGGCGGTCACCTGCACCACGGCGAGCGGGCTCGAGGCGAACTCCCACCGGTTGAGGACCCCGTAGAGCGGTTCGATCGGCTCCACCTCGAACGTGGTCTCGACGATCGACGACTCGAGCCGGTAGCTCACCGTCACGGAGTGCGCGCCCCGGTCGCCCGTCGGCCGGTCGTCGAGGACCCGCACGTCCTCCGGTCCGGACCGGAGCACGCCCGATCGGAGCATGGCGGTCGAGGTGTCCTCGGGGAGCCCGGCGCCGGCGAGGTCGGCGGGGTCCAGGCGCACGCCCGGGGTGGCGAGGGCGCTCAGGATGTCGTCGCGTGCGATCGCGTCGAGGTACCGCTCGACGAATGCGGCGGGACCGTAGAGGCTCTGGTTGAGGCCGCCCAGGGCGGCGAGCATGGCGCCGCCGAGCAGCATCGCGAGCGCCGTCCACCCGGCGATCGCCGCGGCGGACAGGCGCCTGCCGACTCCGCTCGCGCTCCCCACGCCGCAAGTCTATGCAGCGAGCCCGCGCGGTCCGCGTCGTCCACAGCGCGACGGGCGGGCGAACGGATGCCGCTCCGGCGGGCGCCGGCCGCGATGCGCCGGTCTACAGTGAAGACGCCGACGCGCCGCGGGGCGCCCGCGACGCGGCATCCGATCACCCACCCGCACTGAAGGACGACCGTTGCAGCCCGTGACCCTGACCGCCGAGCAGCAGGCGGTGTTCCGGGCGATCGAGCACACGCGCGAGCACGTGTTCGTGACGGGTCGCGCGGGCACGGGCAAGTCGACGCTGCTCCACCACCTCAACTGGAACACCTCGAAGCAGATCGTGATCTGCGCGCCGACCGGCGTCGCGGCGCTGAACGTCGGCGGGCAGACCATCCATTCGCTGTTCCGCCTGCCGATCGGCGTGGTCGCCGACGCCGGGATCGACCAGAACGACGCGGTCCGAAAGATCCTCAACGCGATGGACACGCTCGTCGTCGACGAGGTGTCGATGGTGAACGCCGACCTCATGGACGCGATGGACCGATCGCTGCGGCAGGCGCGGCAGCGACCGCACGAGCCGTTCGGCGGGGTGCAGGTCGTGCTGTTCGGCGATCCCTACCAGCTCGCGCCCGTGCCGGGTTCGGGCGACGAGCGCCGCTACTTCGCCGACACCTACCGGTCGATGTGGTTCTTCGACGCGAAGGTCTGGAACGAGGCCGACCTGTGCATCTACGAGCTCGGCGAGATCCACCGGCAGCACGACGACGCGTTCAAGCACATGCTGAACGCGGTGCGGCACGGCCAGGTGACCGCCGAGATCGCGGGCGTGCTGAACGACACGGGCGCGCGGCGTCCGCTGCCCGAGCAGGGCGCGATCACCCTCGCGACGACGAACGAGACCGTGAACCGCATCAACCGCACCGCCCTGCACCGCCTCCCCGGGCACTCGCTCGCGAACGAGGCCGACGTGAACGGCGAGTTCGGCGGGCGCGGCTATCCCGCCGACGAGAGGCTCGAGCTCAAGGTGGGCGCGCAGGTGATGTTCCTCCGCAACGACACCGGGGGCTGGGGCGAGGCGCCGCGGTGGGTCAACGGCACGATCGGCACGGTCACGTCGCTCGACCGCGAGGTGCGCGTCGAGGTCGACGGCGAGGAGCACGAGGTCGAACCCGCCACGTGGGAGAAGTACCGCTATACGTGGGACCCGGTGGCGAAGAAGCTCGAGCGCGAGATCGTGGCCGAGTTCACGCAGTTCCCGCTGCGGCTGGCGTGGGCCGTCACCATCCACAAGTCGCAGGGCGCGAGCTACGACGCCGCGATCGTCGACCTCGGCTCGCGCGTGTTCAGTCCGGGGCAGACCTACGTCGCCCTGTCGCGGCTGACGTCGCTCGAGGGGCTCTACCTGGCACGACCGCTCGTGCCGCGCGACATCATCGTCGACCGCGACGTCGAGCGGTTCATGTCGGGCGCGGCGCGCGACCTCGGCACGGCCGACGAGCTGCCCGGCTGACACGGCCCCCGGCCCGTCACCGCGGGCGGAGCGGGGGAAGCGGCCGGGGGCGTCATCGCCACGCGCCCCCGGCCGCGGTCGAGGCGGGTCAGTGCGCGTGACCCGGGTCGTGGGCGCCGTGCTCGCCGTGCGGCACGGCGAGCTTCCCGGCGTCGGTCGCCGCGAGCGCCGGGGTGGCGATCGCCGAGACGAGTGCGGCGCCGAGGGCGAGCCCCGCGAGCGCGAGGCGGGGGTGCGTCTCGCCGGCTGCAGGTGCCGCGGGCGCGGCCGCCCGGGCGGCGCGGCGACGGCGGAGGTCGAGCGCGGCCGACGACGCGACCGCGCCGATGAAGACGGATGCCGCGGCGAGGGGGGCGGCCGCGACCCCGGCCATGGCGCCGGCGGCGACCGCGGCGCCGCCGGCGAGCAGCGCCCCGGTTGCGATGCCGAGCACGGTACGCGCTGCCACGGGTCGGCCCGCCCGGAGCGACAGGCCGGCCCAGCCGAGCGCGGCGACGCCGAGCCCGGCCAGGACGACCCGCATCGCACCCCCGGCACCGGCGGCGAGGGCCGCGAGCACGAGCCCGGCGCCCAGCGCGCCGAGCATCGGCCAGCTGCGCGTGATCGCCTCCAGTGCCTTCATGGCGGGCTCCCTAGGCCGTCGCCACGCGTGCGGAGCGCTCGGCTCCGAGGCCGACGCCGAGCAGCACGATCGCGCTGGCGAGGTGGAGGAAGTGGTCGGCGGTGTTGAGCGCCAGGATGTTGGCGGCGGTGCCGGCGATGAAGAAGCCGACGACGCCGAGCAGCAGGTACGCGGCGCCGACGGTGGTGTTGGTCGCCTTCGCGGCCGCGACGTTCGTCAGGCCCGCGATGAGCAGTGCGGCCCCGATCGCGAGGTGCGCGATGTTGTGCAGCGGATTGACCGCGAAGATGCCGAGCAGCAGCCCGCCCTCGGTGGCGATGAAGTCGACCCCGCCGGTGACGGCGAAGCCGAGCAGTCCCACGAGGACGTAGACCGCGCCGAAGACGGTCGCGGCGATGCGATTGGGTGAGTTCTTCATGGCGATGCCTCCTTGTCGTCGCGCGGCGTTCGCCGTGCTGGGAGTGGTTCGGCGCAGCGGGGCGGGCGGATTGGCCCGGGCCCCGCGCGGGACCCGCACGCGCGCGGGCCGTTCGGGGGACAGGCACGGAGCGTGCGCCGCGCGGCGTGGCCGAACCGTGACGTGGCGACGATGGCGGCGCGGGGCCCTCGGGTTACAATCGCTGCGGACACACGGCGGGGGGCACGGTGGCTGCAGGAGCAGGTCGCGTTCGGCGGCGGATGGCCGCGGCGATCGCCTCGGCCTGCGCGGCGCTGCTGCTCGCAGGCTGCACGACCCCGTCGCAGGCCATCACCGGCTACGACCAGGTCGAGGCCGAGTTCGCCCCCGAGGTCGTGGAGCGCCTCGACGCGACGCTGCAGGAGGCCGTCCGCCTCAGCGGCTCGAGCGGCGCCGTGGCGGGAGTGTGGGCGCCGTGGGCGGGCGCGTGGACCGCCGGCACGGGCACGGTCGAGTTCGGCGAGGGCGCTGCCGAGGCGACGGCCGACACCCGGTTCCAGCTCTCGACCGCGACGGGTGCGATCACGTGCGCCCTCATGCTGCGCCTCGTCGACGCCGGCGTCGTCGAACTCGACGACCAGGTGGGCACGATGGTGCGCGGCGTCCCCGGTCTCGGCGGCGTGACGCTCGAGCACCTGTGCCGCAACCAGTCCGGCATCGCCGACTACTACCCGACGCTCAGCCGCTTCTTCGTCGGCAACCCCGAGCGCGTGTGGCCCGCCGCCGAGCTCGTGGCGAGCGGGATGGCGGCGAGCCGCCGGTTCGACGCCGGCGCCGGATGGGCCGAGTCCCGCACGGGCATCATGCTCCTCGCGACCGCGCTCGAGCAGCACACCGGCCGCACGTGGGCCGACCTCGCCGAGCAGTACGTCTTCGAGCCGCTCGACCTCGAGGCCACCGGCATCCCGCCCGCGGAGACCACCGAGCACGAGGGGGCCCTGGGCGGCTACGCCGCGGGCGTGCTGCCCGACGGGAAGATGGACTGCGCCGCCGTCGCGGACGTCTCGGACCGGTCGAGCTCGATCGGCGGCACGGCGGCGGGCGCGTACTCGACCCTCGACGAGGCCAAGCGGTTCAGCGAGGCGTACGCGAACGGCACGCTGTTCAGCGAGAACACCGCCCGGCGCGCCTGGACGACGACGCCGATCGGCGGTGATGCGCCGGCCTGGCATTCGCAGGGGATCGGCGCACAGCAGTACGGGCCGATGCGCGGGGTGGCCGGCGTCACCACGGGCGCGCTCACGGCGGTCTTCACCGAGCCCGAGACCGGCCTCACGGTGGTCGTGGCGCTCAACAACTCGTCGTCCGGCGCCGAACTCGTGCGCGAGGCGGCGTTCGCGCTCGCGTCGATCGCGTCGAAGGCGACGGCCTCGGGCGAGGAGACGCCGCCGCTCATCGAGCTGCCCTGGTCGTACGACCAGGCGGTGGAGCGGATGACGGCGTCCGCCACCTGCCCGCTGCCCGCCGAGGAGGCCTCCGCCGACGAGGCCCCCGCCGAGGAGCCCGCGAGCGACGGCTGACCGGCGGCATCCGCGAGGCGGGGACTTTCGGCCCGGTCGCCGCCGCCCCGAGCCCAGCAGACTGGCGCGCAGCGACGCCGGGCGTGGGCCGCGGCGGAGGGAGGGCGCGCTCATGTGCCGATGGCTGGCGTACTCGGGGGAACCGCTGCGGACCTCGGCGGTGCTGCTCGACGCGACGCATTCGCTCGTGGCCCAGTCGCTCGACTCGCCCCTCGGGGCCGAGACGGTCAACGGCGACGGGTTCGGCATCGGCTGGTACCCGCCCGGCGCGGTGGCCGGCAGCATCCCGGCGGTGTTCCACAGCACGGAGCCGGCGTGGAACGACGAGAACGTCCGCGAGCTCGCGCGGGCGATCGAGAGCCCGCTCTTCTTCAGCCACGTGCGCGCCGCGGCCGGGCCGCCGATCCAGCGCACCAACTGCCACCCGTTCCGCTGGGAGAACTGGCTGTTCATGCACAACGGGTTCCTCGCCGAGTTCGACAAGGTCAAGCGCGACCTCGCGTTCGCGATCGACCCGTCGCTCTACCCGCACCTGCACGGCACCACCGATTCCGAGATCGTGTTCCACCTCGCGCTCACCTTCGGACTCGCGGACGACCCGGTCGGGGGGCTCACCGCCGCCGTCGACCACGTGGAGCGCGTCGGGCGCGACAAGGGCATCCTCTTCCCGATGCAGGGCACGATCGCCGTCTCCGACGGGGCCACGATCTGGGCGCTGCGGTACTCCTCGCAGGGGCGGTCGCGGAGCCTGTTCCACTCGGTCGACATCCCCACGATCCGCGAGATGTACCCGGACGCCGAGCGGCTCGCGCAGTTCGGCGATCACGCGCACGTCGTCGTGTCGGAGCCGCTCAACGACCTCCCCGGGGTATTCGTCGAGGTACCCGAGTCGACCATCGCCGTCCTCGACCGAGAGGGATACCACCATGAGCCCTTCCGATCCGCAGCCTGACGCGGCATCCGCCCCGCCGGGCGATGACACCGCGGCCCCCGGCGGCCGGACGTCGTGGACGGTGGTCATCGCCCTCTCGGCTGCGCAGTTCGTGATGGTGCTCGACAGCACCGTCATGAACGTCTCGATCTCGCAGGTCGTCCAGGACCTCGACACGACCGTCTCGGCGATGCAGGCGGCCATCACCTTCTACACGCTCACGATGGCGGCCCTGATGCTGGTCGGCGCGAAGCTCGGCGACGTGTGGGGCCGCCTGCGCGCGTTCGTGATCGGGTCGATCGTCTACGCGCTCGGGTCGCTCACGACGGCGCTCAGTCCGAACATCGTCGTGCTCTTCCTCGGCTGGTCCGTCGTCGAGGGGATGGGTGCGGTGCTCGTGATCCCCGCCATCGCCGCCCTCATCGCCCAGAACTACACGGGCCGTGCGCGCGTCACGGCGTACGCGATGATCGGGGCGGCCTCCGGCGCCGCCGTCGCCGCGGGACCGCTCATCGGCGGCTACCTGACGACCTACGCCTCGTGGCGGTTCGTGTTCATCGGCGAGGTCGTCGTCATGGCCGTCGTGGTGCTGTTCTCGCGCCGCATCGTGGACCGGCAGGAGCCCGTCGCCATGCGGATCGACGTGCTGAGCGTCGTGCTCTCGTCGGCCGGACTGGTCCTGATCGTCCTCGGCCTGCTGCAGAGCAAGACGTGGGGCTGGATCATCCCGCTGAACTCGCCCGAGGTGAACGGGTTCCCGATCCAGCCGTTCGGGATCTCGCTGACCACCTGGCTGATCCTCGCGGGCAGCGTCCTCGTCGCGTGGTTCTTCCGCCGGCAGCGGCGCCTGATCGACGCGGGTCGCCCGCCCCTGCTGGATGTCACGCTCTTCTCGATCGGCCGGCTGCGGAGCGGCCTCGGCGCGTTGGGCGCGCAGTACGCGGTCACCGCCGGCCTGTTCTTCATGATCCCCGTCTACCTGCAGATGACGCTCGGGCTCGACGCGCTCCAGACGGGGCTGCGCATCTTCCCGCTGTCGGTGTCGCTCATCCTGTTCTCGTTCGCGGGAACGCGGCTGTCGACGGTCTGGTCGCCTCGCACGATCGTCCGGATCGGCCAGATCGTGCTCGCGGCATCCGCCGTGGTGCTGCTGGCCGCGGTCGACGTGGAGCTCAAGGTGCCCGCCTTCGGCATCGGCATGTTCACGGCCGGAGCCGCGCTCGGGCTGCTCGCCTCGCAGCTCGGCAACGTCAACATGTCGAGCGTCGGCGTCGAGAAGTCGAGCGAGGTCGGGGGGATGCAGGGCGTCTTCCAGAACCTCGGCTCGTCGCTCGGCACGGCGCTCATCGGCTCGGTCCTCATCGGCGCCCTCGCGACCTCCTTCGCGGGGACCGTCGCGGCCAGCACCCTGCCCGACGACGTCAAGCAGCAGGTCGCCGAGGCGACGGAGGGCGGCGTCGAACTCGTGCCGGCGGCATCCGTGCAGAAGATCGGCGAGGACGCCGGGCTGTCGGACGACGAGGCCGAGGAGCTCCAGCAGGCCTACGGCGACGCGCAGCTCCAGGCACTGCGGATCGCGTTCGTCGGGCTCATCGCGATCGCGCTCGCCGCGCTGCTCTTCTCGAGGGGCATCCCCGCCGAGGCGCCCGAGCGGCGGAAGAGACGCCCGAAGCCCGAACGCGTCGCCGAGACGCAGGAGGTGACCCCGTGACCGATCCGGACACCCGGTTCGACCCGGCCCCGCGCAACGACTTCGCCGCCCGGGCGGAGGCCGGACGGGCCGCCCGGGCGCGCGTCCCGCGCTCGTCCCACGCGGGGTGGTCGCCGCCGTCCGACCGCACGGACCCCGTCGCGCTGCTCGAGGAGCAGGCGGTGACGCGCGTGCCCGAGCTCGTCCCCATCCGCTACGCGCGCATGCTCGTGTCGCCCTTCACCTTCTACCGGGGCGCGGCGCTCATCATGGCCGCCGACCTCGCGGGCACGCCGTCGTCCGGGCTCGAGGTCCAGGTCTGCGGCGACGCGCACCTGTCGAACTTCGGCGTGTTCGCCACGCCCGAGCGGGCCCTGATCTTCGACATCAACGACTTCGACGAGACCCTCCCCGGACCGTGGGAATGGGACGTCAAGCGCCTGGCGGCGAGCTTCGAGGTCGCCGGGCGCCACCGCGGCTTCACGCCCGCCGAGTGCCACCGGGTCGTGCTCGCGGCCGTCGCCGGCTATCGCGAGCGGATGCGGCGCGCAGCGGAGTCCGGCGTGCTCGAGGCCTGGTACGACCGGCTCGACGCGGACCGCATCGAGGAGTGGATCCGCGCGGAGCGCGAGGCGAGCCGGGTCGGGGACAAGCAGGTGAAGCGGACGACCGCCACGCTCGCGAAGGCCCGCACGCGCGACAGCGTGCGCGCGTTCACGAAGCTGGTCGAGGTGGTCGACGGCCGGATGCGGATCCGCTCCGACCCGCCGCTCATCATGGCGGTGGAGGACCTCGACCTCGCGCCCGGTTCGGGGGAGCGGGTCGAGGACTGGATGCAGGGGATGCTGCAGGAGTACCGCTCGACGCTCCCGCTCGAGCGCCACCCGATCGAGGAGTTCCGGTACGTCCACCTCGCCCGCAAGGTCGTCGGCGTGGGCAGCGTCGGCACGCGCGCCTGGATCGTGCTGCTGCGCGGCCGGGACGACGCCGACCCGCTGATCCTGCAGGCGAAGCAGGCCGAGGCGTCGGTGCTCGAGCGGTTCCTGCCCCCCAGCCGGTACGCCAACCACGGCGAGCGCGTGGTCCGGGGCCAGCGGCTCATGCAGGCGGCGAGCGACGTGTTCCTCGGCTGGCAGCGCATCCTCGCCCCGGACGGCGTGGAGCGGGACTTCTACCTCAGGCAGCTCAACGACTGGAAGGGCTCGGCCGACGTCGAGGTCATCCTGCCGCGGGGCGCGGAACTCTACGCACGCGCCTGCGGCGAGACGCTGGCACGCGCGCACGCGAGGGCGGGGGATCGCGTCGCCATCGCCGCCTACCTCGGCGGCTCGGACCGGTTCGACCGTGCGGTCGCCGAGTTCGCGGTCGACTACGCCGACCAGAACGAGCGCGACTACGCGGCGTTCCGGGAGGCCGTGGCATCCGGCCGGCTCGTCGCCGCCGACCGGGGCTGACCGGCGTCGACCCGGCCCGCGGCGCATGGCCCACGACGGCGCCCCGCACAAGACGTCGCGCCGACGGAGCGGGAGCCGTAACGTGTCGGCATGAGCTCGAAGCCCGACACCGACGCCGCCGACGTCCCCGCCTCCGCCCGCGAGGGCCGGCAGGGTCGCCTCCGACGCTTCCACGAGCGGTTCATGGTCGAGGAGCGCTACCTGAGCGCGCGCGGCAAGCGCACGCTCTACCTGGTGGCCGCAGCGCTCATCGTCGCCGGGCTGGTCGGCTTCTTCATCGTGCTCGACTCGATCATCGAGGCCGACGACCTGTCGTTCATCGACGCGCCCGTCGAGGCGTGGCTCGACTCGGGGCGGGCCGACTGGCTGACGACCTTCATGATCATCCTGGCGATCGTGTTCGGCCCCATCGCGATGCCGATCATCATCCTCGTCACGACGGTCACGTGGGGCGTGGTCGCCAAGCACGCCTGGCGGCCCATCCTCCTCGCCGGCGGCATGATCCTGGGCGTGATCATCGTGCAGCTGCTCGCCCCGATCATCGCGCGCGACCGCCCGCCCGCCGACGAGATGCTCCACGGCTACGATCCGACGTCATCGTTCCCGTCGGGGCACGTCATGGGCGTGGCCGACTTCCTCTTCATCGGCACCTACCTCGTCTTCTCCCGCCACCGGCGGCCGCTGGTCACCGTGCTCGCGTTCGCCGCCGCGGTGGCCGTCGTCCTGCTCACCGCCGCGTGCCGGATCTACCTCGGCTACCACTACGCGACCGATGCGCTGGGGTCGATCTTCCTGTCGCTCGTCGTGCTCGGCATCGTCATCGCCGTGGACACGTGGCGAACCGTCCGCGTCGGCACCCGCGAGCAGGTCGAGGCCTCGGATTCGAGGCTCGAGGCGTGGGGTCGCGATGAGCACTGAGCCGCACGGCGAGGAGGTGGCGGGCGCTTCCGCGGGCGCCGCGCCGTCCGGGTCGGAGGAGCCGCGCGACGACCCGACGCACCACGCCCCGGCGCCCGTTCGGGTCAGCCGCCACCCGTGGCTGTGGACGGGCGTGATCGCGCTCGCCGTGGTCGCCGCGCTCGGCATCGTCATCGTGATCAACCAGGCGCGCGAGCCGTTCGAGTTCGAGTCGGCGCTCATGCGCGCGATCGTCGCGGCGCGCACGCCGGGGGTCACCGCGGCCGCGGCCGGCTTCGACTGGCTCGGCAGCGGGCGCGTATCGAGCTTCCTGATCCCCGCGATCGTCGTGGTCGGCCTGCTGCTGTGGCGCCGGCCGTGGGCGGCGGGCTTCTTCGCCTCGGCCGTCGCGGCGAGCGGACTCGTGACGCAGGCCGTGAAGATCAGCGTGGGCCGCGTCCGTCCCGAGGACATCCTCGTGCACCCGGACTTCGGCTCGTTCCCGTCGGGCCACGCCTCGAACGCCGCCGTGATCGCGACGGCGCTCGGCCTGATCTTCCTCCGCACCTGGGTGTGGGTCGCCGGGGCCGCCTACACGCTGCTCATGATGGCGAGCCGCATGTACCTCGGAGCCCACTGGGTGTCCGACGTCGTCGGCGGCATGCTCGTCGGGGCGGGTGCGGCGCTGGTCGTCTGGGCGGCGTTCTCCGAGCGGTTGTACCGCGAGAACCGCCTGCCGCACCCGCCGGTCTGGCAGAAGGTCGAGCGCACGCACGGTGGCTGAGCGGATGCCGCGCTGGGTGCCGCCCGGCATCATGACCGCGCGGCACTACCGCCGGGAGTGGCTGTGGCCCGACGTGCGCGCCGGGATCGTCGTCACGGCGCTGCTCATCCCCGCCGGCATGGGCTATGCGCAGGTCGCGGGGCTGCCGCCCGAGACGGGCCTGTACGCCACCGTCGTGCCGCTCATCGCCTATGCGCTGGTCGGGCCCTCGCGCATCCTCGTGCTCGGCCCGGATTCGGCGCTCGCGCCGGTGATCGCGGCGGCGATCCTGCCGCTCGCGCTGGGCGACGACGATCGCGCGGTCGCGCTCGCGGGCCTGCTCGCCCTCATGGTCGGCGCGATCCTGCTCCTCGGCGGCGTCCTGCGCCTGGGGTTCGTGACCGACCTGCTGTCCAAGCCGATCCGGGTGGGCTACCTCAACGCGGTGGCGCTCATCGTGATCATCTCGCAGCTGCCCACCCTGCTGGGCTTCTCGACCGACGCCGACTCCCCGTACACCGAGGTGCTCGCGATCTGGAACGGCGTGGCGGGCGGCGAGGTGCAGCCCCTGGCGCTCGCCTTCGGCCTCGGCTCGCTCGCGGTCATCGTCCTGCTGGTCGTGGTCAGGTCGCGCGTGCCGGGCGTGCTGGTCGCGGTCGTCGGGGCGATGCTCCTCACCGGCGTCCTGGGCCTCTCCGACGAGCTGCCGGTGGTCGGGGCGCTGCCGCAGGGCCTTCCCGCGCCCGCGCTCGGGGGCCTGCAGTGGTCGGATGTCGCGGCGCTCGCGCTGCCCGCGGCCGGCATCGCGCTCGTCGCGTTCACCGACTCGGCGGTGCTCTCGCGCACCCTCGCGGCGCGTCGCGGCGAGACCGTGAGCGGGAGCCGCGAGATGGCGGCGATCGGCACGGCGAACCTGTCGGCCGGGCTCCTCGGCGGGTTCCCGATCTCGGCCTCCTCGTCGCGGACCCCCGTGGCCGAGCAGGCGGGGTCGAAGTCGCAGCTCACGGGCCTGGTGGGCGCGGCGCTCATCGTGCTGTTCATGCTCCTCACCCCGGGACTCACCGAGCTGCTGCCCTCGGCGACGCTCGCCGCGGTCGTGATCATGGCCGCGTCGCGGCTCATCGACGTCTCGGGGTTCGTGCGCCTGATGCGCATGGACCGGGTCGACGCGGCGCTGTCGGCCGCGGCGTTCGTGGGGGTGTTCGTCTTCGGCGTGCTCGAGGGCATCGCGGTCACGATCGGGCTGTCGCTCCTCGCGTTCGTGAACCAGTCGTGGCGCCCCTACCGCGCCGAGCTCGGCCGGGTCACGGGGCTGCGCGGGTACCACGACCTGTCGCGATACCCCGAGGGCGACCGCATCCCCGGTGTGGTGATCGTGCGCTTCGACGCCCCGCTGTTCTTCGCCAACGGCGGGCTGTTCGACGACTTCGTGCGCTCGCGCGTCGAGGCCGCCGGTCCCGGCATCCGCACGGTGATCCTCGCCGCCGAGCCCATCACCGACATCGACACGACCGCCGCCGACGAGCTCGTGGACCTCGACGACTGGCTCGGCGCCCGCGGCATCCGGCTCGTCATCGCCGAGATGAAGGACCCCGTGCTCGACGTGCTCCGCGACTACGGCCTGACGCGCCGCTTCACGCCCGACCGGTTCGCGCCGACCGTCGGCGCGGCCGTCGACGACGTCACGGGCACGCTGCGCGGCGACCTCGAGGGCACCAAGTGGGAGGGCGAGCCGGGCGATCCCGAGCGGGACGGCGGGTGATCGCCAGGTCTCCCCGGGTTGCGGGTGACGGCGTCGGGTCGAGCCGGCGGCGTCGCACCGGCTCACGGGCCAGGCTCCCCGCCGGGAGGCGCCGGAGGCCGGGTCCTCCGACCGACGGATCCCGCGGCCCGGGTGCGGTGGGGGTGTGCCGGGCCGCCGGATGTGACACGTTGGACGCATGGCCGAGGCGACCACGCACACCGCGCGCTACCGCGAGATCGCGACCGTGCTGCGTCGGCACAGCCTCGGATTCATGGTCGGGCTGCTCGGCATCGGCCGGTTGGTGCCGTTCCGCCGCGGCAACGGCGGGCGGAACGGCGCGCGTACGCGCGCGATCGACACGGGGACCGCGGCGCAGTCGAACGGCGAGACGTCGCCGGAGCACCTGCGGCTCGCCCTCGAGGAGCTGGGGCCGACCTTCATCAAGCTTGGCCAGCTGCTGTCGACGCGGTCCGACCTCCTGCCGCCGGCGTATGTCGAGGAGCTCGCGAAGCTGCAGGATGCCGCGCCGCCGGTGCCCGTCGCCGACATCCGCGCGGTGATCCGACGCGAGCTCGGATCCGAGCCCGAGGAGCTGTTCGCGACGTTCGACGACCGCCCCCTCGCCTCCGCGTCGATCGGCCAGGCCCACGCCGCGACGCTCGACGACGGCACGCCGGTCGTGGTGAAGGTGCGGCGCCCCGGCGCCGTCGCTCGTGTGCTCGAGGACCTCGAGATCCTGCAGAACCTCGCCGCACGCGCGAGCCGTCGCTGGGGGCCGGCGCGCGACATCGACGCGGCCGGCGTCGTCGACGAGTTCGCCCAGACGCTCCGCGCCGAGCTGGACTACCTGCAGGAGGGTCGCAACGCCGAGCGCTTCGCCGAGGACTTCGCGCACGAGGCCGATGTCGTGATCCCCCGCGTGTTCTGGGAGCACACCACCTCGCGCGTGCTGACGCTCGAGCGCATGCGCGGCATGAACGTCGGCGACGCGGTGGCGCTCGACGCGGCCGGCGTCGACCGGAAGCGGGTCGCGCGTCGCGGGGCCGAGATCGTGCTGAAGATGACGTTCGAGGACCGCTTCTTCCACGCCGACCTGCACCCCGGCAACCTGTTCATCCACGACGACGGCACGATCGCGCTCATCGACTTCGGCATGGTCGGCGCGATCGGCGAGGAGCTGCGCGGGCACCTGAGCACCCTGTTCGTGGCATTGGTCCGCGGCAATCCCGCGATGCTCGCCGGCGCGCTCACGAGCCTGTCGGTCGCGGGCAGCTCCGTCGACCGCGAGCTGCTCCGCGAGGACCTCCGGGTGTTCCTGGCCAAGTACCGGCTGCGCTCGCTGCGCGAGACGCCGTTCGCCCGCATGATCGCCGACCTCTTCGCCATCCTGCGCGCCAATCGCCTGCACCTGCCGCGCGAGATGGCTCTCCTCTTCAAGGCGCTGCTGCTCATCGAGGGGCTCGCGCTGCGGCTCGACCCGGAGTTCCGCCTCGGCGAGTCGCTCGAGCCGTACGCCGAGCGCCTCGCGCGCGAGCGCATGAGCGCGTCGGCCATCGCGCGACGCATGGCGCGGGCGAGCGCCGACCTCGGCGAGCTCGCCCTCGAGGCGCCCGGCGTGCTCCGCCGCCTGTTCGACGCGGCCGACGGCAGCGGCTTCGAGGTGCACCTCCGCGCCGCCGAGCTCGAACCCCTCGTGGCGCGGACGGAGCGGATCGGGAACCGACTCGTGGCGGGCATGATCAGCGCCGCGCTGATCTCGGGGGTCGGCGGGATCGTGACGAGCGGGCGCCGGTTCCGCAAGTGGGAGGGGACGCTGCTCGGCACGGGCCTCGGCGTCCTCGGCACGCTCGGCGGCTACCTCGCCTACACGTCGGCGCGACGACGCCGCCGACCGCGCTGAGTCGCGGCTCGCGCCTCGGCGGGCCCTTCGGCCCGGGGCGGGCGGATGCCGCGGCGTAGCCTCGGCGTCGGAGGTGCGACATGGGCGACAGGGGTTCGAACGCCGGCGTGGCGGGCGGCGGCGCGATCTACGGCTTGGGGATCTTCGGAGCCTGGGTGTACTTCTGGCAGCAGGCCGACGCGTTCTGGGAGTACGTCTGGGCGATCTTCCAGGGCCTCTTCTGGCCGGCGTTCATGGTCTACGAGCTGTTCGCCGCACTCGGTGGTTGATCGGCCACGCGGGTCCGTTCATAATACCCCCGGGGTATCCGGTACGATGGGTCCATGACTTCCCAGCGGTACCTCATCATCGGCGGGGTCGCCGGCGGCATGTCCGCCGCGACCCGGCTGCGCCGGCTCGACGAGCACGCCCGCATCACCGTGCTCGAGCGGGGCGGCCACGTCTCGTTCGCCAACTGCGGCCTGCCGTACCACCTCGGCGGCGTCATCGAGGAGCGCTCGAGCCTCCTGCTCCAGACGCCGGAATCGCTCCGCACCCGTTTCGGCCTCGACGTGCGCGTGCGCACCGAGGCGATCGCCGTCGACCGCGCCGCCCGCACCGTCACCGCGCGCGACCTGGCCACCGGCGAGGAGTCGGTGCTGCCCTACGACGCGCTCGTGCTCTCTCCCGGCTCGGTCCCCGTCCGCCCGCCCATGGAAGGCGGCGAGCGGATGCTCACCCTGTGGAACATCGACGACGTCGACGCCGCCATGGAGCGGCTCGAGGTGACGCCGCGCACCGCGCTCGTCATCGGCGCGGGGTTCATCGGCCTCGAGGTGGTCGAGAACCTCGCGCACCGCGGACTCGACGTCACCCTCGTCGAGCTGGGCGAGCAGGTCCTCGCTCCCATCGACCCCGAGATGGCCGGGCCGGTCGCCCGGCGCCTCATCGACGCGGGCGTCGACGTGCGGCTCGGCACGAAGGTCGTCGCGATCGGCGCCGACACCGCGACGCTCGACGACGGCTCCACCGTCGCGGCCGAGTTCGTGCTCGGCTCGGTCGGCGTGCGCCCCGAGACGTCGCTCGCCGCGGCGGCCGGCCTCGAGCTCGGCGAGCGCGGCGGCATCCGCGTCGACGACCGGCTGCGCACCAGCGACCCGCACATCTGGGCGATCGGGGACGCCGTCGAGAAGGTCGACGCGATCACGGGGGAGCACCGCATCGTGGCCCTCGCCGGCCTCGCGAACCGCCACGGCCGACTCGCGGCCGACGCCATCACGGGTCGTGACATCCGCGTGCGCGACGCGCTCGGCACGGCCGTCGTCGGCGTCATGGGGCTCACGGTGGCGACGACCGGATGGAACGAGAAGCTGCTGCGCTCGCGCGGACGCGACATCCGGGTCCTCCACACCCACCCCGCCTCGCACGCCGGCTACTACCCGGGCGCCGAGGGCATGTCGCTGAAGCTCCTCGTCGACGCCGAGACGGACGCGATCCTCGGCGCGCAGGGCGTCGGCGGCGAGGGCGTCGACAAGCGCATCGACGTCATCGCGACCGCGATGGCGGGCGGCCTCACCGCCTCCGAGCTCGCCGAGCTCGAGCTGGCGTACGCCCCGCAGTACTCGTCGGCGAAGGACCCGGTGAACATGCTCGGGTACGTCGCGATGAATGCCGCCGACGGACTCACGCCGTCGATCCAGTGGCACGAGCTCGACTCGGCCGTCGAGGCCGGTGCGACCGTGCTCGACGTCCGCAACCCGGACGAGGTCGCCGACGGCGCGATCCCGGGCTCGCTGCGGATCCCGCTCGACGAGCTCCGCGACCGCCTCCACGAGCTGCCCGGGGGCCGGCTCGTCGTGCACTGCAAGGTCGGCCAGCGCGGCCACACCGCCGTGCGCCTGCTCGCGCAGCACGGCCGAGACGCCGTCAACCTCGACGGCGGCTACCTGACCTGGAGGGCCGCCACCGAGGCGCGCGAGCTGGTCGCCGAGACGGCCGAGCTCGCGGCCTGAGCCCGCCGGTCGAGCAGCGCCGGCGCTGTTCCGGCTCAGGCGCCGATGCGGGAGCGGACCGGCGCGGCCGTCTCCGTCGGGCCGGGGGCGGAGGACGGAGCGAGGGCGACCAGCGCGCCGCGGACCAGGAACGCGCACCAGGCGGCGAACCCGAGCACCTTCGCGCCGTCCTCGACGAGCACCGAGGCGACGGTGGGCGGCGCGGCGAACGCGTCGACGAGCGCGGACGTGCCGAGCGCCAGCATCGCGATCGCGAGGAGCCCGACATCGAGGTTCCGCACGATCTCGACCCGGAACCGCCACAGGAACACGGCGAAGCCCAGGCCGTAGGCGAGGACGACGAGCTTCGACATCCACGCGGTGACCGTGATCGACTCGTGCAGCAGGAGGAGGTCGTCGAGCGCGAGGACGAGCGAGATCCCACCGCCCCAGCCGACGGCGCGCCGCAACCGGTCGCCGCGCGACGGCCCGGCGGCCGCACCGAGCAGGGCCGCCCCGGCTGCGAGCGCCATGGCGAGGATCACGATGTTGGAGACGAGCCCATGCGACGCGTGAGGCGTCCCGCGGAGCACCGCGACCGCCTGGCCGTCCCGCACGAGGTCGGTCGGCGCCACCCAGGGCTGGGTGACGACCGCGATGACCAGGACCGCCGCAGGAACGACCGCGGCGGCGTACACGAGCCGCGGGGTGCGGTCCGCGGCACCGGCGAGCACGCGCGAGAGGCGGCGGGCGGTTCGGACGGCGCCGGAGTACGGCGCGGGATCGGGCTGCACGGCGGATCCTCTCGTCGGGTCGAGCGGTGCGCGGCGGGTCCTCCGGTGCAGGGGGCGGCACCGGAAGGTGTCCAAGTGTATCGGCGTGCTCACCGAGGAGGTCCGTCAGCTGGGTAACCCCCGGGGGTGATTCCGCCGGTGCATCCGATTCTGCTATGAAGGGAGGATTCCCGACCGCCCGATGATTGGACCAGCGTGACGAACCCCGAACGTGACGAGCAGACCGAGACCCCGGCGACCAGCGACTACGACGCGGTCGGCGGCGGACCGGCGATCGCCGGCGTCGTGGACCGGTTCTACGCGCTCGTCCTCGACGACGACCGCCTCCGGGGGTACTTCGAGGGCATCGAGATGGCCCGACTCAAGCGCCACCAGGTGGCACTCGTGTCGCAGGTCATGGGCGGACCCGTCGGCTACGAGGGGCGCGAGCTGCGCGCCGCGCACGCCGGCATGGGCATCTCCGCCGAGGACTTCGGCGCGGTGGCCGGTCACCTCGTGACCGCGCTGACCGAGGCGGGCGTGCCGGCCGAGATCATCGACCGAGTCGTGACCACGATCGCCGGGACCCAGCCCGACATCGTCGAGACCCCCGCGGCGGCCGGGTGACGCGGTGAACACCGCCGCACTGAAGGAGACCTGGGCGCTGGCGGGCAGCCTCGGCGACGAGGTGCCGCTGTTCTTCTACTCGCACCTGTTCCTCTCCCATCCCGAGCTGCGGAGCATGTTCCCCGTCTCGATGGCGACCCAGAGGGACCGGCTGGTCGGGGCGCTCGGACGCATCGTGTCGAACGTCGACCAGCTCGACGAGGTGACCGAGTTCATCCAGCAGCTCGGTCGCGACCACCGGCGCTTCGAGGTCATCTCCGAGCACTACGACGCGGTCGGCGCCTCGCTCCTCGCCACCCTCGAGCACTTCCTTGGCGAGGGGTGGACCGAGGAGGTCGCCTCGAGCTGGGCCGAGGCCTACGGCGTGATCGCCTCGGTCATGGTGCAGGCCGCCGAGGCGTCCGAGCGGACCAGCCCGGCGTCGTGGAACGCGCAGGTGACCGCAGTCGAGCGGCGGGGCCTCGACATCGTGGTCGTCCAGGTGCGACCCGAGCCCCGCCTCGAGTTCGAGCCCGGCCAGTCCGTCGCCGTCGAGATCCCGGCGCGGCCGCGCCTCTGGCGGTACCTCAGCCCGGCGAACGCGCCCCGCGAGGACGGCAGCATCGAATTCCACGTCCAGCTCGTCCCCGGCGGCCAGGTCAGCAGCACGATCGTGCGCGACCTGCGTGCCGGCGAGACGATCCGCCTCGGGGCACCGGTCGGCCAGGAGCTCGTCCTGAACGACGAGGAGCGCCGGCGCGATCTCATCATGGTCGCGGGCGGCACCGGGCTCGCCCCGCTCCGCGCCCACCTCGAGCGCATCGACCAGGGCTGGAAGGCGACCGGGCAGGCCCCGCGCGTCCACCTGCTGCACGGCGCCCGGATGTCGGTGAGCCTCTACGAGCACCGGCTCCTGCAGAACCTCGCCGGGCGGCCGTGGTTCACCTACACCCCCGTGGTCTCCGACGACCCGAGCTACCCCGGCCGGAAGGGCCTCGTCGGCGACGCCGCCGCCGAAGCCGAGCCCCTGCACGGACGACTCGCCCTGGTGTGCGGCTCGCCCGAGATGGTCCGGCACACGGTGTCCCGCCTCCGGGCCGGCGGCATCGCGGCGACGGATGTCCGCTTCGAGCAGTTCGCGACCCTCGACGAGGACAGTCACGACCTGCACCACCACACCCACGACCCGCAGCCATCCGGGCTGCTGCAAAGCGAATAGGGGGACCACGCATGATGCAGAACGGGACCGACCCCGACAGCCTTGCTGCCGCGCCAGTCGCCGTACCGGCCGTCGCACCGGGTGCCGAGCCCGACGCCTCGCCCGGCTCCGCGTCCGACGCCGCCGCCGGCACCCCGACCGAGGCGGTGCCCGGTGCCGGGGCCGACGCCTCGCCCGAGAACGCCCTGTCCGTCGCCGTGAACCACCTGCCCGACACCCGCTCGGTGGACTTCACGATGAAGGTCCGGGGCGGCGCCTACGACCGGCTCGAGGTCGACACGTTCCTCGGCCAGCTGGCGCAGGCGATCACCGAGGTCCGCGCCGCGGCATCCGCTGCCGGCCAGGAGATCGCCACCCTCCGGGCCGAGAACGCGAAGCTGCGCTCATCCGGTCCCGACTCCGAGGACGAGATCACGGCCGGTGCCGTCGGACTGCTCACCCAGGCGCAACTGATCGCCGACAAGGCGATCGCCGACGCCGAGCAGTACGCGCGCGACCTGGTG
Organism: Agromyces sp. CCNWLW213; assembly: GCF_037199545.1. NCBI lineage: Bacteria > Bacillati > Actinomycetota > Actinomycetes > Micrococcales > Microbacteriaceae > Agromyces > Agromyces sp. CCNWLW213. Next base: position 249,367 of record NZ_JBBBDX010000004.1, read on the forward strand.
CTCACCGCCCGCAACCAGTACCGCGAGATCCTCGAACGCGCCGAGAGCACGGCGAGCCAGGCGTCCGCGACGCTGACCACGCCGACGCAGGGACCCCCGGTTCCCGAGATCGAGTACGTGCGGACCTACGCCCAGGTGGCGCAGATCCAGCTCCGATCGGTGCTCGACGCGCTCACCGAGCAGGTCGATCGCCTGGGCAGCCTGCCCCAGCCGGCCGAGGAGGCGGAGCCGTCGGAGGCGGAGCCGGACGCCGAGCCCACGGGCGAGCCCGAGTGGCAGCCCTCGACGTAGGCCGTCTTCCCGGGGGCGCCCACGGTAGGGTCAGGCGCTCGCGGCCGTCTCGGCCAGCGCGCGCTCGAGCAGCGCGCGCAGCACGCCGCGGTCCACGTCGGCCAGCCTCGTGAGGTAGAGGCAGACCTTGCTCGCGCGGTACGCGCCGAGTCCGGCCAGGAGGTCGGGCCAGCGTTCGGAGAAGTCCGCGGGCAGGTAGACGGTGTGGTGCTTCGGCCCGGGCGCGAAGGCGAGCCGGGGAGAACGACCGCTGCGACCGCTGTCGTGGCGGTACTCGTCCTCGCCGAAGCCGATGATGCGGCCGGCCCAGACCACGGGCGGCTCGCCGGTGAGGTCGCTGCAGAGCGCGACCAGCTCGTCGGCCTCGGCGCGGCGCGGGCCGGTGGCGCGGCCCAGCACCTCGTCGACCGGCACGTCGGTCGGGCGCATCGCGGGCGATTCGGCGGCCATGGTGCTCCTCGGGGGTCGTGCCTCCCGCTCAGGGTAGCCCCGGTGCCGCCGCGACGCACCGGGAGCGGTCGGTTCGTCGGATCCAGTCGAGCGCGAGGTTCCCGACCGCCGCCGTCACGTGCGGCCGCCGCTCGAGCGCGCGATCCGCGCATGTCGGTCCGCCCGGCGGATGACCCACGCCGGGCTGCGAGATCAGCGCGGGTCGGATCGCATCCCGGCCGAGCCGAGCACCCGCTCCACGGTCAGCTCGAGCACGACCCGCTCGGGGTTCGGGCGCGGCTGACGATAGCGGGCGGCGTAGAGTTCGACGGCGTACGCCACCGACTCGGCGTCGGAACGCACGCGCACGGGGCCCTCGAAGCTGATCCACCGGGCTCCGTCCACCGTGTTGACGCTCGCGCGCCCGCTCCGCTCGGCGTTCACGAACTTCTGCGAGCCGCGGCTCCCGATGATGCGCACCACGCCGTCCCGGTAGGTGATGCCGACGGGAACCGAGTGGATCCGGCCCGTCCGGCCGAGCGTCGACAACGTCGCGAGATGGCGCTCGGCGAGGAACTGCCGCGCGGCGTCGGTGATCACAGCTGGGACTCCCTGTCGGCGGCCGGTCGGCGTGCCGCTCGAGCACCAGTCTTCCATCCGCTCGTGTGGGAGTCCCGAGGGTCCGGCGGCAACCGGGCCGGGACGTTGGACCTCCCATCCCGGGCCGTCCCGGCCTACCCTGCACTCGAACCCAGCCACTGCCGGAGGGGAGCGACCATGCGAACCGCATCTCGGCACATCCGCCACCGGCCCGGCCGCGCTCGCCCGGTCGCGGCGGCCGCGCTCGTCGTCGCCGCGGCGACGTGGCTCTCGGGATGCGCAGCGGAGGAGCCCGCGCCGGGCCCCACCGCGACGGAGCCGTCCGGATCGGCGACGCCGGGCGCGCCGAGCGACACGGCCAGACCCACCGAGCCGGATCCCGCGGAGTGCCCGGACCCGGGCGGGGTCGACCGCGTCGAGGACGGCTTCCCGGGGCGGCTCTCCACCATGGTCGGGCTCGAGGTCCGCACCGGCGGCCATCCGCCGTGCTTCGAACGCGTCGTGATCGAGTTCGCGGGATCGGGCGAGCTGCCCGGGTATCGCGTGGAGTACCGGCCGGACCCGATCGTCGATTCGCCCAGGGGCGAGCCCGTCGACGTCGCGGGCGATGCGACGCTCGTGCTCTCGGCCGGCGCGTGGATGCCGAATCCCGAGGGCTGCGGCTACGACGGACCGCGCGAGCTCGTGCCGACCAACGTCGAGACGATCCTCGAGTTGGAGCAGATCGAGAACTTCGAGGGGATGACCGCCTGGGCGATCGGGCTCGACCGGGAGCGCGACTTCACCGTCGCGGCGCTCGAGGATCCGACCCGCATCGTCGTCGACATCACCCTCGACTGAGCCCGCCTGCGCTGCTCGGAGGGGGAGGCGAGCACCGGCGTCCGTCCGGCTAGAACTCGTCGAGCGACGGATGGTCGGCGTCGTGGTCGCCGTGGTCGTCCGACGACGGACCCGCCCGGAGCGCGCGGATCCGGCCTCGGAGCTCCTCGACCGCGCGCTCGTCGACGAGTTCCTCGTGCTCGACCTCGACCGCGCGGGCGATGATCTGGCTGGCCGGCCCGATCAGCAGCGTCGTCTCCAGGATCGACCCGTCCTCGCCGAGCGAGGGGAACGTGACCTGCGCCGCCTCGTCGTGCCGGGCCAGGGCTTCGGCGAACTCGAGGACGGCCTCGGCGATCGCGTCGCCCGTCAGCACCTCGCCGCCCGCGTACGTCAGTTCCTTCATGACCCCAGCGCAGCAGATCGCTCGCGGTGCGGCAACCCCCGTGCGCTCGGGCCGGGAGTCGCCCGCGAATCCGCGCGCATCCCATCGACAGGCCGGGCGGACCGGTCGCTATCGTGAGTGGCGGGGGCCCGCGCTCCGCGCGGCCGGATGGGAACGGGATGTCAGGCGAGGGCGCGCCGGGGGCGAAGCCGGCGACGGAGCACACGAGAGCGGCGAACCGGGCGGCGCGGGAGCGCCTGCCGCTGTCGGATCGACGGGACTACGACGACACCGTCCGAGGATTCGTGGGAACCCTCGACGATCCCGTGATCCGGCGGGCGGAGGGGACCCCGGTCATCGACATCTCGGCGCACGCGTTCGTGCACGAGTCGGACGACGCGCCCGACGAGGTGCACCCGAGCCTGTGGCGGCACGCGCAGGTGACCGCGCACCACGGCCTCTTCGAGGTCGTCGAGGGCGTGTACCAGGTGCGCGGGTTCGACCTCGCGAACATGACGCTCGTGGAGGGCGAGACGGGCGTCATCGTGATCGACCCGCTGTCGTTCACCGAGACGGCCGCCGCCGCGCTCGGCCTGTACCGAGCGCACCGCGGTGACCGCCCGGTCTCCGCGGTGATCTACACGCACAGCCACGGCGATCACTACGGCGGGTCGCGCGCGATGGTCGAGGGCGCCGGGGCCGTGCCCGTCATCGCGCCCGACGGCATGGTCTCCGAGGCGGTCGCCGAGAACATCTACGCCGGAACCGCCATGCTGCGCCGGGGCATCTACATGTACGGTCCCATGCTCCCGACCGGTGTCCGGGGGCAGGTGAACGCCGGCCTGGCCAGCGCGCTGTCCACCGGCGGGAGCGCGACGCTCGTGCCGCCGACCGACCTCATCACGCGCACGGGCGAGACCCGCACCGTCGACGGCGTCGAGATGGTGTTCCAGATGGCGCCGCACACCGAGGCGCCCGCCGAGTTCCTGGTCCACTTCCCGCAGCGCCGCGTGCTCTGCGCCGCGGAGGACGTGAACCACCTGATGCACAACCTCTACACGCTGCGCGGCGCCCAGGTGCGCGACGCGGCGAAGTGGTGGAAGACGCTGAACGAGACGATCCGCCTGTTCGGCGACCGCACGGACGTGATCCTCGGTCAGCACGGCTGGCCGCGATGGGGCGCCGACGACGTCCGCGAGTACCTCCGCGACCAGCGCGACCTGTACAAGTTCATCCACGACGAGACGCTCCGGCTCGCGAACCTCGGCGGAACGATGACCGAGATCGCCGAGCAGCTGCGGCTGCCTGCGGGCCTCGACCGGCAGTGGTACAGCCACGGCTACTACGGTTCGCTGAACCACAACGCCAAGGCGGTCTACCAGCGGTACCTCGGATGGTACGACTCGCATCCGGCGCACCTGCATGCCCTGCCGCCCGCCGAGTCCGGCCGGCGCTACGTCGAGGCCATGGGCGGGGCGGACACCGTCGTCGAGAAGGCGCAGGCCGCATTCGACGCGGGGGACTATCGCTGGGTCGCCGAGGTGCTCACGCACGTCGTGTTCGCGGAGCCCGCCAACCGGGCCGCCGCCGAGCTGCAGGCCGACGCGCTCGAGCAGCTCGGCTACCAGGCCGAGAACGCGACCTGGCGCAACGAGTACCTGATGGCCGCGGTCGAGCTTCGGCACGGCGTCCGCGACCTCGGGAGCATCGACCTCGCCACGGCCGACGTGTTCGCGGCGATGACGACGGAGATGATCCTCGACTACGCGGGCATCAAGCTGAACGGCGACCTCGCCGGCGACCTCGCGGCGACCCTCGTCTGGACGGTCGAGGACGCCTCCGACGGACCGGTGGACTACCTCCTCGAGGTGCGCAACGGCGTGCTCGTGTACACCGCGGACGCGCGGCATCCCGAACCGGATGCGACGGCGCGGTCGACGAAGGCGGCGCTCGCCGAGGCGCTCTTCGGCGGTCGACCGCTCGAGGAGCTCGTCGCGGCATCCGACATCGCCGTCGACGGCGACGCCGACGTGCCGGCACGGATCTTCGGCCTGCTCGACGAATTCCCGCTGTGGTTCGAGATCATCCGGCCGTGAGGCAGCGGCCGTTCGCCGGCCTGACGCGACGGAACCTCGGCACCGAACTGCTGGCCGGCGTGACGCTGCTCGCGATCGCGGTGCCGCTGAACATCGGGTATGCGCAGATCGCGGGACTGCCGCCGACGGCGGGACTGTACGCGCTGGTCGTGCCGACGATCCTCTACGCACTCGTCGTGTCGTCGCGCCAGGTCGTGGCATCGCCGGATGCCGCGGCTGCGGCCCTCGTCGCGTCGTCGATCGGCGGCCTCGCGGTCGCCGGCTCGGCGGACTACGCCGCGCTCGCCATGGCGCAGGCGATCATCAGCGGCATCCTTTTCGCCGCGCTGGCGGTGTTCAAGCTGGGGTTCCTCGCGAACTTCCTCTCGAAGCCGATCCTCGTGGGGTTCGTGGCCGGGCTCGCGCTCGACATCCTGCTGAGCCAGGTGGCGAAGATGCTCGGCGTCGGGATCGACTCCGGGGCGGAGTTCCCGGGAAAGCTCGCCGAGCTGGTCACGCGGCTCGGCACGACGAACGGATGGTCGGTGGTCATCTCCGCGGTGGCCGTCGCGGTGCTCCTCGCCGGGCGGCGATGGGCGCGTGCCGTGCCGTGGGCGCTCGTCGTGCTCGTCGCCGCGACGCTCGCGGTGGTCGCCGGTGGCCTCCGGGCGCGCGGCGTCGCGGTGCTCGGCGAGGTGCCGGCCGGCCCGCCGACCCTCACCTGGCCGATGCTCGACTGGTCGACGTGGCTCGCGCTCGTGCCGTCGGCGATCGCGCTCACCCTCGTGACCACGGCGGAGGGGCTGCTCGTGTCCCGGTCGTACGCCGAGAAGCGGGGCTACCCGTTCCGCGCGAACCGCGACCTGCTCGCGTTCGGCGTCGCCAACGTCGCGGCGGGCGCGCAGGGCAGCTTCGCGATCGGCGCCTCGACGTCGCGCACGGCGGCGATGGACCAGGCGGGGGCGCGCACCCAGCTGCCGTCGGTCGTGCTCGCGGCCGGCGCGCTCCTGCTCCTGCTGTTCGGCACCGCGCTGCTCGCCGACATCCCCTCGCCGGCGATCGGGGCCGTCGTGGCGGTCGCGATCGTCCCGCTCCTCGGCATCGCCGAGTTCCGCGACCTCTGGCGCCGCGACCGGTTCGAGTTCCTCATCGCCGCGACGTGCTTCCTCGCGCCCCTGCTCGTCGGGCCGATCGCCGGGATCCTGGTCGCCGTGGTGCTGGCCCTCGTCAACCTCGCCAAGCGCGCCGCGAATCCCGCGATCGACGTGCTCGAGGCCGGCGGCGAGCCGACCGACTCGCTGCTCGACGCGGCACCCCGCGGCTCGGTCACGGCGCCCGGCGTGATCGTCATCCGACTCGCGGCGCCGCTCTTCTTCGCCAACGGCAGCGTGTTCGCCGACGCCGTGAAGCGCGCGGTCGACGCGGCCGAGCAGACGGGCAACGGCCCGGTCCGGCACGTCGTCGTCGACCTCGAGGCGGTGACCGATCTCGACGTCACCGGGGCCGAGAGCTTCGAGTCGCTGCTCGCCTGGCTCGGGAGACGCGAGATCGGCGTCGCGCTCAGCCGCGTCCGTCCCGGCATCCGACGGCGGCTCGACGACCTCGGCGTAGCGGGGCGTGTCGACGTCTACGCCACCAACCGTGCGGCGATCGCCGCGCTCGCACCCACCCGCACGGAGGACGGAACGTGAACCAGGTCATCGGCGACATCCTGCCGCTCGCGCTCGGCGTGGCCATCAGCCCGATCCCGATCATCGCGGCGATCCTGATGCTGCTCGCGCCCCGGGCGCGAGGCACGAGCGTGGGGTTCCTCGCCGGGTGGGTCGTCGGCATCGCGGTCGCCGTGACGGTGTTCACCTTGCTCGCATCGGTGATCCCCGAGGAGGATCCGGATGCCTCGAAGCCGGTCGCCGGCACGATCAAGATCCTCCTCGGCCTCGTGCTGCTGTTCCTCGCGCTGCGTCAGTGGCGGGGGCGCCCGACAGCCGGGGCGCAGGCGACCCTGCCGAAGTGGATGGAGGCCATCGGCGACATGACCGCCGGTCGCGCGTTCCTGCTCGCGTTCGCGCTCGCGGCGGTCAACCCGAAGAACCTGATCATGGCCGCCGGCGCAGGCGTGCTCATCGGCAGCGCGGGCGCGGGCGTCGGCGAGTCGAGCGTCTCGATCGCGGTGTTCACCGTGCTCGCGGCGAGCTCGGTGGCGATCCCGGTGATCGCGTACCTCGTGGCATCCGAGCGGATGTCGGCCCCCCTGGAGGCCCTCCGCGCCTGGCTCGTCGACCACAACGCCGCGGTCATGGCCGTGCTGCTGCTCGTGATCGGGGTCGTGATGGTCGGGAAGGGCATCGGCAGCTTCTGATCGGCGCGCTCAGGACGGGATCAGGTCGGGCAGGGTCCAGGTCTTCTCGCGCAGCGCCGGAGTCGGCTGGTAGAACCGGAACAGCACCTCGAAGTCCGCGCCGGCCCGCGTCGGAATCCAGTTGACGTCTCCGTCGTCGGGTCGCTCGGGACCGAACGTGAGGGTGACCGAGCCGTCACCGTCGGTCCGCAGCCCGGGAGTTCCGGATGAGCGGCTGGACCACGGGGTGTCGCGAATGAGGGTGTGGGTCTCGCGGTCGTAGGCGGTCGCCGACCAGAACGCCTCGACGGGCGGGTCGGCCGGAACCGTGAGCGTGTACCGCCGGCCGCCGTCGAGCGGGTTCCCGGGCGCGTCCGAGATCGACATGAGGTAGAACTGGCCGGTGCCGAGGTGCCGCGCCGAGAAGAACCCGAAGTGGAACGGCACGGCTCGCGCGTCGATCGGGTAGGCGTCCGGACCGGAGAAGCCGTCCGCGGTCGCGCGGAGGTACGCGGGCTCGATGGGGACGGCCCATCGGGCGCCGTCCGCGAACGGGACGTTGAGCTCGCGGTACCTCGCATCGAGCCATTCGTGCGCTTCGCCGGCCGCCTCGTCGAGGAGGCCGGCCAGGCGCTCGTCGGGCTCGAACGCGTGGCCCTTGCGAATGCCGATGCTGCTGAGATGGTCGATCATCACGCGATCCCGTTCGAGCCACGGTTCCCGCTGCACGACCTCGTCCAGCACCTCGAAGAACCGACGGTCGTACGGGATGGCCGAGTCGAAGAGCTGCCCGTGCAGGTCGACGAACACGGTCTCGGGCGGGTCGCCGGCGGCGCTCAGGGGGTGGAGCCGGATCTGCTTCGCGTACGCGACCGCAGTGGCCACGTCGTCATCGCTCGCCGAGCGGAGCAGCGCGCGGAGCAACGCATACACCTCGAACGTGTCGGACGGCATCGGGATGTACCCGTCGGGGACCCCGTCGGAGTACCCCGGCGGAAGGATCAGGTACCTGCCGCCCCGGCCCTCGTCGACTCCGGCCGGGCCGACGTCCTCGATCGGCGCCTGCCAGGCGTTCATCACGGAGCCGTTGACAGCGCCGCCGTCGGCGGGCGGGATCTCGAGCACCATCGGGCCGGTCGTGGTGGTGTCGATGAACGGCATGAGGTAGACGACATCCGGGTTCGGGGTCAGCGTCTGGTTGCGCCAGTCGAACAGCCGCGACCAGTACGCGATCTTGGTTCGGGGCGGCGCCGAGCGCCTCGGCAGCGCGCGCCATCAGACGGTAGTTCACGTACGGGATGCCCCAGAGCGCCGCTTCGATCGCTCGGCGCAATTGGGCCTTCTGCCATGCTCCAGCCATGCGGCGATCGTAGCCATGGCGGCCGCACGGCGAAACGTCCCGAGCCGCGGGTCGCGTCCCGTCCCGCCGTGGCCGCACCGGCACGGCGATGCGAAGCGGGACCTTCGTCCCGGGACCTCCGCGGCGGCGCGTGTTTCGCTGGCAGCCGGCGAAGGGGGCAGCATGGCCGACGCAGACCCGAGGCTCGGCGACGCGGATGCCCCACCGCCGTCGGCCGGGGACGTGCTCGTGATCTTCGGCATCACCGGCGACCTGGCCCGTGTCATGACGTTCCGGTCGCTGTACCGGCTGGAGCGTCGGGGCCTGCTCGACGCGCGCGTCATCGGCGTGGCGGCCGACGATTGGACCGTCGCGCAACTCGTCGAGCGCGCACGCACCTCGATCGTGTCAGCGGGCGAAGCACTCGACGACGAGGTGTTCGCGCGCCTCTGCCGCCGGCTCTCGTACGTCTGCGGCGACTTCACGGACCCCGGCACCTACGCACGCGTCGCCGCGGAGATCGGCGCGGCCCGGATGCCGGTCTGCTACCTCGAGATCCCGCCGGGTCTCTTCGGTCGGGTGGTGCGCGGGCTCGCCGAGGCGGGCATCGTCGCACGAGGCCGACGCGGACGCGTCGTCGTCGAGAAGCCGTTCGGACACGACCTCCCCTCGGCGCGAGCGCTCGCCGCGGAGCTGCACGGCTCGGTCGACGAGGCGCAGCTGTACCGGATCGACCACTACCTCGGCAAGATGGGCCTCGACGAGATCCTCTACCTCCGGTTCGCGAACACCATGCTCGAGCCGGTCTGGAACCGCAACTACGTGGACAGTGTGCACATCACCATGGCGGAGGACTTCGGCATCGAGGGCCGGGGATCCTTCTACGACCCGGTCGGCGCGCTCCGCGACGTGGTCGTCAACCACCTGATGCAGGTCGTCGCCGCCGTGGCGATGGAGGCGCCGTCGCGCGGCGATCCCGGGACGATCCTCGACATGCAGACCGCGGTGTTCCGTGCGATGCCCGCGGCGGAGCCGCGTCATCTCGTCCGCGGCCAGGTCGAGGGGTACCGGGCGGTGCCGGGCGTGGCGCCGGACTCCACCACCGAGACGTACTGCGCGCTCCGCCTCGAGATCGAGAACTGGCGCTGGTCGGGGGTGCCGTTCTTCATCCGCACCGGCAAGCTGCTTCCGGTGACGGCGACCGAGGTGCGCCTGGTCTTCGCGCACTCGCCGGGGCTCGGCTTCGGCCTCCGGACGCCGGAGACCGAACCGGACCAACTCGTCATCCGGCTCGATCCGTCGACGGGCCTGCGCATCGTGCTCAACGCACAGCGTGCGGATGCCGCGCTCCCCGGTTCGATCGAGCTCGACATGACGTTCGCGGAGAAGGGCGGTGAGGGGCCGACCCCGTACGAGGTGCTGCTGCTCGCCGCCCTCGAGGGCCGGAGTGCGCGCTTCGGTCGGCAGGACACCATCGAGGAGGCGTGGCGCGTCATGCAGCCGCTGATCGACGAGCCCAGCCCGGTCCGCCCGTACGCGCCGGGATCATGGGGTCCGGCTGAAGCGGACGCGCTCGCGGCGGAGTACGGCGGGTGGCGCCTGCCCTGGGTGTGACGCCGAACCGGCCTCGCCTCGATGTCCGGCTGCGCGATGGCGACCGCCAGCCGAGTCGGTCGACCTGAAGGGGCGGGACTTTCGTCAGGTCCGCCGGGGCGGCCATCCGATTCGATGGTGCGGAAAGGCCGCCAGATCCCGCCCGGTGGGCGCCGGTGGCTCATGACCGCGGCGAGGGCAGGGGTGCGGATGTCGGAGACGAAGTCGGCGAAGCGGATGACGGTGACCCAGGCGACGTTCATCGGCGTCGGGTCCATGGTCGGCGCGGGCATTTTCGCGCTGCTCGGGTCGGCCGGCGCCGTGGCCGGCGCGGCGGTGTGGCTCTCGTTCCTCATCGCGGGGGTGATCGCCGCGTTGCAGGGGTACTCGTTCGCGAAGCTGGGGTCCACGTACCCGTCGGGCGGCGGGCTGCTCACCTATCTGTCCAAGGGGTTCGGCGAGGGGCACGTGACCGCGATCGGCGCGTGGCTGTTCTACACGGCGGGGTCCATCGTGACGGCGATGGTGGCGGCGTCGTTCGGCGGCTACGTGAGCACCGCCTTCACGGGCGACGATCCGACGTGGGCGACGGTCTTCGCCATCCTGCTCGTCGTGGTGATGACCGGGCTGAACGCGATCGGGTCGCAGGCCGTCGCGCGCGTGCAGTCGGTGATCGTGAAGATCGTGCTCGTGATCCTGTCGGTGTTCGCGGTCGTGACGATCGCGAACCTGGATCCGGCCTTGCTCGCCCCGGCGCAGTACCCGGGGGTGCAGCAGATCATCGCGAGCGTCGCGCTGACCTTCTTCGCATTCCTCGGGTTCGGCGTCATCACGTTCACGGCTCGCGACCTGCCGGATCCGAAGCGGCAGCTGCCTCGAGCGATGTACCTCGCGATCGCGATCGCGACGACGATCTACGTCGCCGTCTCGCTCGGCGTCTTCGGCACCCTGACCGCCGATCAGGTCGTCGAGTACGGCGAGACCGCGATCGCGGAGGCGGCCAAGCCCGTCCTCGGCGACCTCGGATACTCGCTGATCGTCGTCACCGCGATCTTCTCGACGATGGGGGCGGTGAACGCCGGCCTCTACCCGTCGGTCGGCATGACGCAGCACCTGGCGACGGTCGGCCTGTTCCCGACGGCGTTCTCCCGCTCGATCGGCCGGGTGCCCGTCGGTCTCGTGGTGATGGCGGCGCTCACCATCGTCCAGCTGCTGCTGCTCGACCTGAACGCGATCGCGTCGCTGGGCAGCGCGGTCGCGCTCATCGTGTTCTCGGCGGTCACCATCGCGCACTTCCGCGTCTATCGCGAGACCGGCGCACGTCTCATCGTCCTGATCATCGCGCTCATCACGACGGTGGTGACCTTCGTCGTGTTCTGCACGACCACCCTCGTCGAGCAGCCGCGGACCGCGATCGCCCTGCTGGCGATCATCGGGCTCGCGGTGCTGCTCGACCAGCTGTGGACCCGCGTCCGCCGACGGCGCGAGCGCGCATCGGCGTGAGGGGACGCAGTACGTCGATCGATCCAGGCGGGCTGCTCGGGAGGCGATGGACTCGTTCGCGAGCGACGTGGCGTCAGTCGTCGGCGGATCGAGGACCGTCGGATGGCGGGGCGCCCCGGACCTGCGCCCGGACCGCCCTGGCCACGTTGCCGTGGATGTTCTCGGCGCCGATGCGCCGCAGGACCCCGTCGCGGTCGAGCGTCGCGCGGACGGCTCGCTTGAGGCGGGCGAGGCGGAGCGTGATGCCGGAGTCCCGGGCGAGGGTGACCACGTCGTTCATCTTCGCGGCGCCCTGGGAATCCATGAAGTTGATCCCGGCGCAGTCGAGCACCACTCCCGTGAGGCCGGACGTGGAGTGGATGATCTCGCGCACGCGGTCCTCGAGCGCGTCGGCCGTGGCGAAGAACAGCCCTCCGTCCATCCGGATCACCGCGACGCCCGGGGTCGGCTCGCCATCCGGGAACTCGCTGATGTCCCGGAAGACCTCGGTGCCGGGCTCCCGGGCGAGCGTCGGGATATTGGGGTGGGTGGCCACCCAGATGAGCCAGAGGAGCGACAGGCCGATGCCGATCATGACCCCCGCGAGCACGCCGAATGCGAGGGTGCCGAGGATGGCGGCGACCGCGACCCAGAAGTCGAACGGCTGCACGCGGGCGAGCCGGCGCATCTCGGGGATGTTGATCATGCCCAGGACCACGGCCTCGATGATGAGCGCGGCGAGCACGGGCTTGGGCAGCGCCGAGAACAGGGGTGCGAGGACGAGCAGCGTCAGCAGCACGGTGACGCCGGACGTGAGCGACGCCAATCCGGTGCGCGCACCCGAGTGGTCGTTCAGCGAGCTCGCCGAGAGGCTCGTCGAGACGGGCATGCCCTGGAACAGCCCGGCTCCGGCGTTCGCCAGTCCCTGCGCGACCGACTCCTGGTCGATGTCGACCTGGTAGCGGTGCTTCGCCGCGAACGCCCGCGCGTCGCCGGCGGTCTGCGAGAAGCCGATCAGCACGAGCGCGACGGCCGCGATCGCCGTGGTCGACGCGTTCTCCCACATCAGCCCGAGATCCGGTACCGCGAACGCCGGCAGCCCCCGCGGCACGTCGCCCACCAGTGCCACGCCGAGGTCGCCCAGATCCAACAGGGCGGAGGCCAGCAGCCCGCCGACCACGAGCACGAGTGCGCCGGGAAGACGAGGCGCGATCCGTCGGATCCCGAAGACGACGACGAGCGACACGACGCCGACGACCAGGGTCGTCCGATGGGTGTCCTCCAAGGACCCGAACCAGCTCCAGAGCTCCTGGAACGAGTTGGCACCGCCGGCCTCGGTTCCCGTGAGCTTCGGAAGCTCGGAGATGACCACGTCGATGGCCGCCCCGAAGAGGAATCCGGTGACGACGGCACGCGAGAGGAACTGCGCGATCCATCCCATCTTGAACAGGAAGAGGATGAGGAAGAGCACCCCGGACGCCAACGTGATCCCGGCGACGAACGAGGCGACGTCGGCCTGGTCGGTCAGCCCCGTGACCAGCACCGCGCTCGCCGCGACGGCGGCCAGCGCCGAGCTCGGGCCCATCGAGATCTGGCGACTGGTCCCGAAGATCGCATAGAGGATGGCGGCAGCCGCTGCCGCGTACAGGCCGTTCTCCAGCGGGATCCCGGCGATGCCGGCGTAGCCGAGGTTCTTGGGCACGATGAGCGCCGCGACCGTCACCCCGGCGATCAGGTCGCCGCGCAGCCACCGTCGATCGTAGGTGCGGACCCAGGCCAGCATCGGGACCAGGTCGGCGGCACGACGCTTCCGGCTCACGGCGTTCGGCTTCTTCTCGACATCCGGCCCCGCCCTTCCGCCTGCGTGGGACGCGCGCTCCGACGTGCCCCGAGACCCGACGTTCCGCGGCCGAGCGGGCGACATCCTCCCACCGACGGGCCGGCGCTGAACGGGACCCAAGTCCCTCGGGGCGCCGCCGGCGCTCGGTCACGGCGAATGGGAGGGCGATGCGGAGGCGCGGTCCGCACGGGTCTCGAGGGCTGCGGAGGGGTCGGTCGCGGCGTCAGCCGGCGCCATCCACCACTCCGCGGCGTTCGCGGTCGCCGAGTCGGCGGCGAAGCCGGCGCACCTCCGCTTCGAGCTCATCCACGTACGCCAGCAGGTGGACCTCGGCGGACAGCGCGCGCCGCGAGAGCTCGGCGATCTCGGACGCCCGCGCGCCCGCGTCATCCGGCCTGCTCGTCCGTCGCTGATCGCCGTTCCGCGATCCGCCCGACGACTCGCCCTCGACGGGTGCATCGCCGTTCCCCATACGGTCCATGCTTTCCCCTCGCGATCGCGGGCTCCTGCACTCGAAGGATATGGGGGACGGGAAACGGAGTCGAGTCCTCCATCTAGGGGACACCCCGCCCGGCCGCGCGCCCACAGGTCGGACTGCCGCGCCGACGCTCAGCCCCGCAGCCGCTGGTGGCGTCGCCCCACGTGACGGCGCGAGCGCTGCGATCGGATGATCAGTTCCTCTCGTCCGTCGACCCGGCTGCGTCCGATGCGGTGTCGTCTCGGCGGCGGGTCGTGATGTCGGGATGCCGCCCCGCCGTCTCGAACCACGAGAGTGCCGCGTCGACCATCCGCTCCGGTCGTTCCAGATGGGGGAAGTGACCGACGTCGGGCCAGAGCTCGCGGCGGTAGCGGCCGGAGAAGTACTGTTCCTGCCCCTGCGACATCCGCGGGGAGATGCACCGGTCGTCGCGGCCCGCGACGAACAGGGTGGGCGCCTCGATCCGAGCGTCGCCGATCGTGAAGCCGCCGCCGCGGTACATGGCGACGGGAGCGGGCATGCTCCGGGCGATGGTGCGCTTGACCCTGGCGCGGTGCACGGCATCGGGCACCCGACCCGGCGACCATCGATCCCACAGCCGGTCGAGGTAGGCGAAGTCGTCGCGAGCGACCGCCCGGTCGGCGCGGGACCCGAGCTGGAAGGAGACGATGTACCGGCTGAACCAGAGCTGGCGGAGGTCCCGTCGCCCGTTCTTCCGGATCGCGTCGGGGTGTGCGCCCGAGACCAGCACCGAGGACCGGAATCGGTGAGGGTGCCGAGCGAGGGCGGCGAAGGCGAGCTGCGCCCCGTAGTCGTGTGCGACGAGATGGATCGGCTCGCCGAGCGAGACGGCGTCGGCGACCGCCGCGAGGTCGTCGGCCATGCCGTCGAGCGTGAAGGGGCCATCGGTGACGGACGGCGCGTACCCGCGGAGGTACATCGAGGCCACCGTGTGCCCGTGCGCGGCGAGGCCGGATGCCAGGCCGTCGAACGTCGAGGCGTCGTCGGGGAAGCCGTGCACGCAGAGCACGGTGGCGGGCGCCCCGCCGGCACCCGGATCCGGCGGGGGAGCGGTGCGGATGCCGAACCGGCCGCGCGGGGTCATGATGACGGTCTCCGTGAGGCTCACGGCGCGACCTCCCCGCCGGCTTCCTGCTCGACCGCTCCGGTCGGCGTCGGCCCCGAGGCCGTCGAACCCGTCGACCGTCCCGGTGCGATCGCCGCGCAGGCGACGCCGGCGACGGCGAGGAGCACGGCGCCCACCCACAGAGCGGCGCTGAAGCCGGCGGCGAACGCCTCCCGTGCGGCGTCGGCGACGGCGGCGCCGGCCGGCCCGAACGCCTCGGCGGCGCCGATGGCGGCGGCCGCCCCGGAATCGACGATCTCGCGCGCCGCCGCGGGCAGGGAGGCGATGGACGGCGCGATGTCGTCGCGGTAGACGTCGAGCAGGATGCTCGAGAGGATCGCGATGCCGAGGACGCCGCCGACCTCGCGGGTGATGTCGTTGACCGCGCTCGCGATCGACCGGCGTTCGGCGGGGAGGCCTTCGATGATGAGCTCGGTGCCCGGCGTGATGCCCATGCCGAAGCCGACGCCGTAGACGACCAGGCCCGCGGCGAGCACCCAGATCGTGGCATCCGCTGCCTCGGTGAGCCCCCACGCGCAGGTGGCGAAGCCGGCGCCCATGAGCAGCAGGCCGAGCGAGCCGGGTGCCCGTTGCCCGAATCGCTTCGCGAGAGCGACGGATGCCCCGATGCCCGCCCCCACGCCGATGGGCAGGACGAGCAGGGCGAGCGCCGCGCCCAGCGGGGTGAACTCCTCGACGAGCTGGAGGTACTGCGGTGCGAGCACGAACAGGCCGAGCGAGGCGAAGAACTGCACCGTGACGATCAGCGACCCTGCGGCGAGCCCGCGGTTCCGGAACAGCCGGACGTCGAGCGACGGCGTGCGCGCCCGCAGCTGATGGACGATGAACCCGATCAGCCCGACGACGCCGAGCGCCATCGTGCCGATGGTGAGCGGGTCGTCCCACCCGCGCTGGGGGCCTTCGATGATCGCGAAGACGATGCCGCCGAGCGCGAGGATCGACCACACCGCGGCGGGCAGGTCGGCCGACAACGACCGGTCGCGTCGCTGCGCCACGAGCACGAGCGCCGGGACGATGAGCAGCACCGCGACGCCGCCGAACAGCAGCTGGACGCTTCCCCACCAGAACGCCTCGAGCAGCACGCCCGCGACGATGGTGCCCGCCACGGCTCCGGCCGAGCTCACGCCCGACCACACCGCGATCGCGAACGTGCGCCGCTCGGGCGGGTACGCGTCGACCAACGCCGAGAGGGTGACCGGGAAGATCGCCGCGGCGCCGATGCCGGAGATCCCACGGAGCGCGATGAGCCAGCCGGGGTCGGGTGCGAACGCCGAGGCGACGGATGCCGCGCCGAAGACGGCCAACCCGACCACGAGCACCGATCGACGGCCGAGCTTGTCGGCGGCGAGGCCCGCCGTGAGCAGCAGCGCGGCGAAGGTCACGGCGTAGGCGTCGATGATCCACGTCAGCTCGCTCTGATCGGCCCCCAGGTCGTCGGCGATGTCGGGCAAGGCGATGGCGAGCGCCGAGTTGCCCGCGACCACGAGGGCGAGCGCCGCGCACAGCGTGATGAGGATGGCGCGCAGTGCGCCATCGGTCAGCGAGTTCGGGTCGGCTCCGCCCCGATCGGTGCCGGCCTTCCTGCGCCCGGTGAGTTCTTCCATGGTGGCCCTCCCTCAGAATCGCTCCGATACGGAGTGTTTCCGATACCGAGTGAAATGTCAAGTACACTGAGCACATGGACCTGGAAGCGGCCGAGCGCCTCGAGCGCTCCCGCGTCGACGCCGACGCGCTCTCCTGGCTGCTGCGCATGAACCACCTCACCGCCGAAGAGGTCGATCGCGCCCTCGGCACGCGGATGGGACTCCGGCCGCTCGACTACGAGGCGATGGGCGCCATCCTCGACAGCGAGTCGTCGCCGCTCGGGCCGGTCGAGCTCGGCCACCGTCTCGGGATCAGCACGGGGTCTGCGACCGAGCTCGTCGATCGGCTCGAGCGAGCCGGTCACGTCGTGCGCGAACGCAGCGCACAGGACCGCCGGCGCGTGCTCGTGACGCCGCATCCGAACACCGTCCGCCGCGTCATCGGCGAGCTCTCGCCGTTGCTCGCCGACCTCGACGACCTCGCGACGAGCTTCACCGCGGAGGAACAGGACGTCATCGGCCGGTACCTGCGTGCGGCGACCGAGGTCATCGCCCGGCATGCCGAACGGATGGCGTCCGACGCGCCCGGTGAGAACTCGGATGCTCGGGCCTCGAATTGACGGTACGGCCGGCGAGGGCGGCTCCGCGCAGCCTCACCGCAGAGCACGCCCTCACCGTCAGGGCGTTCCCGGCGGCCGACCGTCCGGCTCGCTCGGGATGCGCTGCGTCGTCAGCGGCGCTGGCGGAGGCTCGTCAGCAGCACCCCGCCGAGGATCGCCGCGACACCGCCGGCGACCAGCGGTGCGGTGGGAGCGGCTCCGTCCACCAGGACACCTCCGATCACCGCGCCGACGGCGACGGCGAGATTGGCCATCGTCACGATGACGCCGCCGATCTGCTCGAGGCGGTTCGGCTCGACCCGAGCGCCCCAGCTGAGCGCGGTCGTCGGGATACCGCCGAAGCCGAAGCCCCAGAGGACTGCGGCGATGAAGAGGCCGACCGTCGTGCTTCCGGCCAGGAGCATCACCAGCATCCCGATCCCCAGTACCGTCGGGAACAGGAGCACGCCCATCCGCGGTGCGCGGTCGGCGAGGGGTCCGGCGAAGGCCGTGCCGAGGAAGTTGGCGACACCGAACGCGAGCAGCAGCAGTGCGAAGCCGCCCGGATCGATGTCCGACAGCGCCTCGACCGCTGGGCGGATATAGGTGAATCCGCCGAAGTGACCGCTGAAGATCAGCAGGGTCGCGAGCAGGCCCGCGAGGACCAGGCCCGAGCGGAGCACCGATCCGAGTGCCCGCAACCCACTCCCTGCGGTTGGCGTCACGCGCGGGAGGGACGCAGCCTGCACGCTCAGCGCGAGCAGCGCCAGGCCGGCCGCGAGCACGAAGACCCCACGCCATCCCCAGACCTCGCCCAACCACGCCCCGAGCGGGACTGCCGCAACCGTGGCCAGCGCGACGCCGGAGTTGATGACCGTGAGCGCCCGCCCGACGTGGTCGGCGTGCACGAGGTGCGCGGCCATCGCGGTCGCCATCGCCCAGAACCCGCCCAGGGCGACGCCGAGCAGGAGTCGCGCCGCGAGCAGGATCCAGAGGTCGGGGGCGAATGCCACGATCAGGTTGGAGACGACGGCGAGCAACGTGAGGACGATCATCACACGTCGGCGATCGGCGTGCGGCACGACCACTGAGATGAAGAGCGCCGAGAGCGCGGCTGCGAACGCCGTGACGCTCACCGCCTGCCCCGCTGCGCCTTCCAGCACGCCGAGGTCGCCGGCGATGCGTGGGAGCAGGCTCGCGGGCATGAACTCGGACATGACGATGGCGAAGATCCCGAGGCCGAGGGAGACGACACCCGCCCAGGATCCGTGCGTGGGTGCGTTCGGCGTGGCTGTTGTTCGAATCGTGTCTGTCAAGAATCATCCTTGGGTCGTGGTTTTCGAGATCGGCCGCGTTCGGAATGCGACCGCGTGATGAGCAACGCGACGCTCGGCGCACTGATGTCACCGCCCCAGGGTCCCCTTCAGCCGGAGTCGTGACGGGACCCCCTCTCCTCGGCCGCGCCGGCCGAGGGTGAGGAATTCGCCGCCCGTCCGCGTCGTTTCACGACGGCATGCACCCGCAATCGCCCCAGTCAGGCCCCGCGACCGCCGGTGGCATCCCACGTGCCCCTGGTGATCGCTTCGATGCGACACACGCCGGCGTCGTGAACGAGACGACGAACCCCCTTGGTGCCTATCTGCGGGCACGCCGCGACCAGGTGACGCCCCGGCAAGCCGGTATCCCCGATGGAGGGGTGCGCCGTGTGCCGGGGTTGCGGCGAGAGGAAGTCGCCATGCTCGCCGGTATCAGCGCCGACTACTACCTGCGGTTGGAGCGTGGCCGCGATCGGCACCCCTCCGTGCAGGTACTGGAGTCGATCGGTCGCGTGCTGCACCTCGACGACGACCACATGGCGCACCTGATGTCGCTGGTCGCAGAGGTTCCCCGGCAGCGCACACGCCGGTTCCGGAAGGAGATCGTGCCGTCAGGCGCACTCAAGCTCTTGGACACGCTCGACCAACCCGCGTACATCGAGGGACGATACTTCGACGTCCTGGCCTCGAACAGGCTCGCCGAGGCGCTCTCTCCCCGTTTCGCCGTCGGACGCAACCAACTGCGGGACATGTTCCTCGACCGGGCCGAGCAGGAATTGCAGCCGGACTGGGACGACGTGACCGAGTGCTTCATTGCGAGCCTGCGGCAGGTCGTGGGCACCGACATCGACGACCCTCGCTTCATCGAGCTGACCGGAACGCTCGCTCTTGCCAGCCCTCGATTCCGCCAGCTCTGGGCGCGCCATGAAGTGAGACGCCAATGGGGCACGCGGATCCGGTTCAACCATCCTGAAGTCGGGGAGATGACGCTCAACCGTGACCGGCTGAGCATCGGCGGCGCCGAGGACCTGATGCTCGTCGTCTACCACGCGGATGCCGGTACCGCCGATGCGGAGAAGCTCGCCCTTCTGGCATCAGCGACGCTTCCCACCCGAGGCGCCGCAGACGTACTGCCTGATCGACCCGCAATCGAGGAGAGCAGCACATGACGACCATCGGGATCCTCGGCGCCGGTCAGGCAGGAAGCACGCTGGCGCGAGTCGCCATCGCGGCAGGCTACGACGTCGTGATCGCGAACTCGCGCGGGCCCGAGACGTTGAGTCGTCTGGTCGGCGATCTGGGTCCTCGCGCGCGCGCCGCGTATGCAGCGGATGCCGCAGCCGCGGCCGACTTCGCGGTGACGGCATTCCCCTACACCCCCGACGATGAGCTTCCCGTCGAAGAACTCGCGGGGAAGGTGGTCATCGACCCCAACAACTACATGGCGTGGCGGGATGGGAACCTCCCCGAGGTCGACTCCGGCCTCACGACGATTCACGAGCTGCGCCAGGAACAGCTCCCCACCTCGAAGGTCGTGAAGGCCTTCACGCACATCCAGTTCCACGAGCGCTTCCAGATCCGTGTCCCGAGCGACACGCTGCCCGCCGTGTCGAGGCTCGCCAGGCCAGCGGGCGCGCCCGACCGCACGGCGCTGGTCGTCTCGAGCAACCACCCGGAGGCCGTCGACCTGGTCACCCGGTTCTACGACGATCTCGGCTTCGACGCCGTCGACAACAGCCCGTTGAGCGAATCCTGGCGCAGCGCTCCCGGTACGCCGATGTGGCGCCATCACGTCGACGGACAGGGCCGCGAAGACCTCATCCGAAACCTGCAGCGCGCACGACCCGTCATCCTCTGAGCCTCGAGGGGAGTGCCCCGGGCGGAGGAAACCCTCATCCGGCTGCGCGTCGGACCGTCACGGACGTCCGGACCTGTGTTCTCCAGGTCGGTCGGGCCGAGCCGTATCGAAGGCGCGAGCGGCGGCCGAGTACACGGCGTCGACGTCGGCATCGGGCGGGAAGCGTCGGGTCAGTTCGAGCTCGATCAGGCCGTTGATGGTCGCCCATGCGGCGCGGGCGAGGTCGAGGTCGCCGCCGGTGGCGACGATCAGCGGCTCGGCGGCGCGGTCCTCCAGTCCGCGCGGAATGCGGCTGCGATCCACGGGATGCGTGTTGAGGAGGCGATAGAGGTGGGGGTGGGCCAGGGCCCAGGCGCGGTACGCGCGCGACACGTCGGTGAAGGTCGCGGGTACGCCTCGGACCACTTCGGACAGCTCGGTCAGCCCTTCGATGGCCACTGCGATCTCGATGGCTGCCTTGTCGGGAACATGTTTGTAGAGGGAGGGGCCGCGCATCCCGAGGGCAGCTCCGAGTCGGCGGATGGTGACCGCTTCGACGCCTTCCGTCTCGAGGAGGTGTCGTGCAGCGGCGACGAGTTGGGTCTTGCGCGCGGAGCTCCTCCCCGTCTCGGGCATCCCCGTCGCTGTCGCGGCGCTCGCGCCGGCTCGGTCGGCGCGACCGGAAGGGGCCCCGGCCTCACTCGGGAGGGTCATCTCGAGGTGACCCGTTCCGCCCGGTCCTTGAGGGCGCGATTGAAGGCGTCGAAGCCGTCGTCGGCGTTCTTCGTGGCACCTCCCATGAGGCTGACCAGGATGCCGCTGAACTTCTCGCCGTGCGTCATCCGGGTGCCTCCATCGCCGTCACGATCCAGGAGAAAGAAGTGCTCGCCGTCGAACAGGCCGCCGAAGCCCAGCTTGCCGAGCCAGCGCAGCTCGCGTCCGGGGGCGGCGGCGAGGACGGTCGGCTTGAACGTCATGCCGCGGCCGCCCGCGGGGGAGAGACGGATGACGAGCCTGCTGCCGACCTCGGGAGTGCCCTCGACCCGGCTCATGAACGGGTTCCACTCCGAGTAGGACGCGAAGTCGGTCAGCACGGTCCAGACCGTGTCCGGGTCGGCGGCGATGTGGATCGTGGTCGTGATGGTGGTGCTCATGGCATTCTCCTCCGGTCGGGCGCTGAAGCTGTCAGTGCGAGCCAATTCAGCTAACGCTGATAGCCGGAGCTGCATTCCCGCCCTCCTGCGCGGTATGCCCCGTCGCGACGACCGGAGCGAAGCTCAGTCTCCGTCGTTCGGGGTCCATCCGAACCAGCCGTCGGCCGCCTTCATGACGGTCCAGTCATCGCAGACGTGGATCCTGCTGTTGTTCGGTTCGTAGACGTCCGGGGCGCCGTCGACACTGAGAATGGGGGCGGACCGGCGTTCGGCTTCGACGCACGACTCGGGGAGCTCCGAGTCGGAGACGAGGAGGATCACCGCGACGTCTCCCGCGTTCTCTGCTGGCGTGCGCAGGGTGATCTCCGTGGCGTCGAGGGGGATCCACCCCGCATCGACTGAGGCATCGGCGCCGAAGTGGTCCGCGTCGTCGTAGGTGTGGGTCGCCTGGCGATTGACCAGGTCATCGACGGCGGCGCATCCCGTGAGGGCGAGCGCTGCCGCCGTGAAGAGGACGGCTGCGCTTCTTCGAATCGGAGTCGTGTTCATCGTCTTGGTTCCTGTCGTCGGGCTGGTCAGCGGAGGGATGAGCCGGGGCGAGGTCGACGGGCTCATTCCCGGCGAGTGTGTTCCGGGGATCGGGTGATCGTGTTGCCGACGCGTGCCGCGAGCATGATCGAGGCCACCACCATCAAGCCGGTGGCAGCGAGCGCGAGTCCCAGAAGAGGGTCGGGCCAGCTGAGCGACCGTCCGGAGAGGCTCGTGATCAGCATGTGCGCGGTGAGCCATCCGAGGAGGACGGTGGGCGCCAGGATGCTGAGCAGCGGGACGAGGGTCTCCCACGAGATGATCCTCGTCAACGTGCTGCGGTGCATGCCGATGAGTTGCAGCAGGCTGAGCGTGCGTTGGCGGTCGTAGAGCGCAGCAATGGTCGCGATAGCGAGGACGGCGGCGGCGAGGAGGGTGACGATCACGATCGCCAGGCGCCCGATCTCGGTGAATTGCGTGGCGAGGTCGCTGTCGGTGTCGGCCACGAACTCGGCACGCGTCCACGCGCCTGCCGACCGGTCGACGCCCGGCGAGGTCAGGAGTGCGGTCCGGGTCTCTTCGATCGAGGACGCCCGACCGTCGGTGCGCACGATGATGTCGCTCATGCGCATGCCATCGAGCGTGGGAATGGTTGCTTCCTGCACCGCCGGGCCGTCGGGAGTGAGCGAGTAGATGCCGCCGGTCACTTCGCCGATCTCGGCTGCGAAAGCGTCGTCGGTCAGCGTCTGCGCATCTTCACCCGCGATGTAGGTCCCTTCGCCGTCGGTGTACGTGAAGTACACCCCGGTGATTCCGGAGACTCGACTGAGTCGCTCCTCGACGGACGCGACGGTGAGGTGGGTGTCCGGGTCGATGTGCGCAGCGACGGCGTCCTCGGGCAGGAGGGGCTCCGAGGTGTACGCGCCCGCGCTCACGCCGGCGGATGCAGAGAACGCGAACACGGTGATCACGAACGTCGCTGCGACGATTCCCGCAACCGACCGGAATCCGGCCCGGGGTGTGCGGACGATGCGACGGGAAGCGACGACGGCGTCCCCGGTCCGGGCGAGGCGCGCGAACCACGTCCCTGCCAGCCAGGTGAAGTACGGGCCCGCGATCAGGAGACCGATCGCGATCAGAGCGAAGCTGGCGACGACCGGAATGGCGAGCGGCACCGGAATCCGATCAGCGAACGCAGTGATCAGCACGAACAAGCCCCAACCGGCCAGCAGCGGGATCACCCGCGCGACGCTGGGGGTCTCCTCGAACACCGCCTGCGACGTCGCGCTGCTCCCGGCGCGCCGAGCGCTCCGTGAAGCTGCGAGGACCGAGCCGATCACCACGGCGACCGCGACGACGAGGACCACCGTGTTCGACACGGTGACATCGTTCGCGACGAGTCGTTCGCCGGCGACGGGGAGGAGTGCGAGCACCGGGCGCAGCGCGAAGAATCCGCCCACGCCGAGTGCCGCACCGAGGATGGCGGTTCCTGCCGCCTCGGCCAGCGCGACCCGCTTCACGAATCCTCTGGACGCCCCGATGGTTCGGAGCGTCTGCCACCGCTCAGCTCGCGCCGCCGACCCCAAGGTGGTGGACACGGCGACGAGCAGGAACGCGGGGATGAGGATGGCCAGTGCGCCGACCAGCGCGAGCGTCTGGTAGTTCTGGTTGCCCCCATAGGCGGCGGGTTCGCGGCTCACCGCGACTCCCGCGGACGACAGCGCCGAAACCTCCTCGGGTGTGCCGCCGACGACGACGACGAGCGAGTCCGGGCTGGCCAGGAGGCGCTCCGGGATCGTGCCCGCCGATTCCCCGTACCGGTCCTGGAGTTGCAGCGGCGGCGCGTTCTCGATGAGTTCAGCGAGTGCGGGCGAGGCCATGTAGGTGCCCGGGGCCGGGGCCTCCATGCCGGGGATGATCGAGTGTCCGCGAGCCGGTACGGCGATATCGAGTCGATCGATCCGCTTGCCGCCGAAGATGTCGTCCGATCGTGCCGCGATCGTGTTACCGGACGTCGCGGTGCTCAGCTCGGTCACGGACGGTTGGAGCAGGGAAGATCGGATGTCACGCGTCTCGAGCGCGTTCGCACCCGCGACGAGCATGAGCGCGAGCAGTACGCCGATGCCGACTCCGACAGCGACGCCGGCGAGGCGCCGCCAGTTGCCGCGCGTGCCGAAGACGAGAAGACCGAGCGGTCCCATCACGCGGCTCCTTCGAGAGCCGGGCTCGTGGCGCGGCCGTCACGGATGAAGATCTCCCGGTCGCTGTAGGACGCGACGCGAGCGTCGTGTGTGACGATGACGAGCGTGGTGCCCGCGCTCCGCACCACCTCCGTGAGGGTCTCCATCACTCTTTCCGCAGTCAACGAGTCCAACGCGCCCGTGGGCTCGTCTGCGAACAGCACCGCTGGTGCGTTCACGAGGCCCCGGGCGAGGGCGACGCGTTGGGCCTGCCCGCCGGAGAGTTCCGACGGAAGACGGCGTTCCATGCCTTCGAGCCCGAGACGTGCCAGCCACGAGTGCGCCTGCGCCAATGCTCGCGCACGCCTGGTGCCTGCGAGCATGAGCGGCAGGGCCACATTGTCTTGCGCGCTGAGTTCCGGCAGCAGCTGCCCGAACTGGAACACGAACCCCAATCGGGTCAGTCGGAACCGGGAGCGCTGATCTTCGGGCAGGGCGCTGACCTGCGTCCCATCGATGGTCACCTCACCGGCATCGGGGGTGATCACTCCCGCGAGGCAATGCAGCAGCGTCGATTTCCCGGACCCGGAAGGGCCCATCACGGCAACGATCTCGCCCTGGCGGATGGTGACATCCACGCCGCGGAGCGCATGTGTCCGCCCATGATGCTTCTCGAGCCCGCGGGCGGTGACGAGCGCCGGCCCCGCGTGCGGGGTGCCTGCGTGTGCGAGGTGTGTCATGACAGAGATTCCTTCACATCTTTGAGTCGCGCTTCCGCCAGGTCGATCCAACGGATGTCCGCTTCGGCGCGCAGCAGTGCGTGGTCGTACGCGAGCACGTCCAGCAGCGCGGCGTTCTGCTTGGCGCGAGTGAGTCGCCTCATCGCGTCCAGCAGGGCAGTGCGTTGAGCGTCCAGGATTCGCGCGGCGTCCTCGTCCAGAAGAAGAGCGATGACCACCTTCGCGAAGAGGTTCGTGCGCGACGCGCTTGCATCCGCGTCCGTCGTCGCCAACCACTCGATGACGCGCTTCCGACCTTCGGGGAGGCCTTGGTACTGCTTCCTCGATGGACCCGATCCGTCCTCCACGCCCACCATTTCGATCAGATGATCCCGGGCGAAGCGGGCCAGCATCGCATACACCTGTCCATACGCCAGAGGCTTCGCATTGCCGAAATGCTCGTCATAGAGCTGCTTCAGCTCGTATCCGTATCCCGGCCGAGCCTCCACCAGGCCCAGGAACGCCAATGAAGTGTCCACGGGATGACTATACACTGTGCGTATACGCCGAGTTCATAGTCGTGAGGGCGCCGTGAAGGGCGTGCGTGCAGCCCGGCGAGTCGACGCGGCCACTTGGAGTGAAGACCATGTTCCGGGGACCGGGTCAAGTCGGCCGAGGAACGTCCACTCAGGCCGTTCGGGGTCGGCGCCCCATCCTGTGTCACCGCCTCGGCGATTCAGCGGCAGCGGACGTTCGCGTGAACGGCGTGAGCGATCGGTGTCGAGCCCTGATTGAGCTCGAGGATCTGCCGTCGTATCCGTGGCTCATGGACCAGTTCCGCCAGCGTGGCGGCGACGTCCTCGCGCGCGATCTCGTCGTGCGGCTGCGCAGGTCCGAGGGCGACTCGTCCCGTTCCGGCGCAATCGACGAGCCTGGACGGCCGGAGGATCAGCCAGTCGAGGTCAGCGGCACTGACGGTGACATCGACGAGTTTCTTCACCGCGAAGTAGAACTCCTCATCATCGGAGAGGTGCTGCCCACGCCCCGCCTCGGGGAGCACCGAGACCAATGCGAAGCGGTTCACGCCGGCCAGACGCGTCGCCTCCAGAGCCGTCACCGCCCCCTCGCCGTCGATGGCCGCCGTGATGGTCCGCGCCCCTCCGTTCGACCCGGCGGTGTACACGACGATGTCCACACCCCCGAGCATGGATGCCAGGTCCTCGGTGGCCATGTCCGCGAGCTCCCCGACGCGCGCGACGACTCCCTGCGACGCGAGGTCCGCTCTCTGGGCGTCGCGGCGGACCAGGCCGGAGACCTCATCGCCGCGATCGATCAGGACCTGCGCCAGAAGCCGTCCGATGGCCCCGCTGATTCCGATGATGAATACCTTCATCGATCGCTCCGCTTCCTCGCCGTCGTTCGTCGTTGCCCGCCGACGGAGTCGTCACGGGCGATTCCGTGCACGTCCTCAGGCTCGCACCGGAGACGGCGGCTTCGCGTCGGTGAAGGACCCGTACTCAGGGGAGAGGCAGCTCCCGGAGCTCACGGCGAGACGTGATGCCGAGCTTCCGGAAGATGTTGCGCAGGTGGGCTTCGATCGTGCGTGGGCTCAGGAACAGCTGCGCGCCGACCTCCCGAGAGGTCGCCCCGGTCGCCACCAACCGTGCGATGTGCAGTTCCTGCGCGGTGAGCGCGTCGGTCGGTTGCGCGGTCCGCTTGCGCGGGTGCTCCCCGGTGGCGGCCAGTTCGCGGGCGGCGCGCGCGGCGAACCCCTCCGCGCCCATGTCCGAGAGGAGATCGTGAGCGGTGGACAACTCGCGGCGGGCGTCCTGACGTCGCCCCGCGCGGCGCAGCCATTCGCCGTACACGAGGTGGGCGCGGGCGGCTTCTCCGGCGATCAGGGACGCTCCGAGGTGGGCGATCGCCGCGCGGTACTGCTCCTCGGCCTCGGGGCCGGTCATCGTCAATGCTCGTGAGCGTGCCTCGAGCCCGAGCGCCCACGGCGTGCCGCTGGCGCGTGCTCGCGAACTCAGCTGCTCGAGCGCGAGCACCGCGCGATCCGCATCGCCCGCGCGCACCGATGCCTCGATGAGCTCGGGCAGCCCGACGGAGCTGAGTGCCGCCTCGACGGACTCGCATGCACGTTCTGCGGACTGCTGTGCGGCGGAGTACTCGCCGAGCCCGTTGTGGAGCACCGCGAGCGCGTACTGCGCCAGCGCGGCCTCGGTGCCGTTCTCCGGGAAACTGACGTCCCGACGGGTCAGGTCGTTCAGTTCGATCAGCTCGTCGCGGTCGCCTCGCCAGGCCGCCAGGATGATGTGGGCGTGGCGCAGCACCACACCACCTGTGGCCTCGGTGATCGCCGCCGATTCGGCAGCCAGCTCACCGGCACGGGCGAGCTGACCGCTGATCACCAGGACGCTCGACTGAAGCCTGAGCGCCGCGGGAAGCCCGGACATCGCACCGTCGGCACGCGCGAGGTCGACGTTGCGGGCCGCCAGCTCGTGGGCGAGGCGATCCTCCATGATTCCGACCGCGACCCGACCCGTCCTCCAGAGCCAGGACCGGCTCTCGCTCGCATGCAGGTCATCCTCGCGCACGGAGCCGCCCAAGGCCTCCAACGCGAGCCGGAGCGGTGGCGCACCCGCCGCGTACCCGCGGGCCACGGACATCGCCAGCCCGTTGAGAAGCAGCTCCACCGGCCGCGCGTGGACTCCCGGCCGGGGACCGGCGAGGACCGCTTCGGCCACCCGTGCCGCACCGGGCCCGTCGCCGTTGATGATCGCCGCATCGAGCGCGAGGAGGTAGGTCTCGCAGGAGAGCGCGGGGTCCAGTGGAGCGAGCGTCGCGGCGGCATCCAGGAGCATTCCCGGCACCTCCGGGCCGCGCGTCAGGTGGAACGCGATCCGAGCGCGCAGAAGTGCGAGTCGTGCTCGTCCCAGCGGGTCGAGCGGCCCGGCCGCCGCGACCGCGAGAAGTTCCAGTGCGGCCTCCGACGCGCCGGCCTCCTGCTTGGCATGTGCGGCCTCCAGCGCGCGCCTCGTCCGGTCGGAAGGCTCGGGCGTCAGCTCCGCCGATCGTTGGAGGAACGCGCCGGCGGCGGCGACCCCGCCACGGGAGCGGGCCCGCCCGGCCGAGCGCTCGAGCTCGGCGGCGACATCCTCGTCGGTGCCCACCACCGCATGGGCGCTGTGCCACGCCCGCCGGTCGGGGTCGAGCTGCGGGTCGGTGGCATCGGCCAGCGCGCCATGCGCGCGACGGCGGTCCGGGAGCGTCGTGGCCTGGTAGACCGCAGAGCGCACCAGCGGATGACGGAACCGCACCCGCGTGTCGATCTCGAGCAACCCGGTGTCCTCCGCCGGCGTGGCCGCATCGGGCGCGATCCCCAGCTGCGCGGCCGCGCGCCACAGCAGTGCGACATCGCCGGTCGGCTCGGCCGCCGCGATGAGGAGGAGGAGCCGCGTCTCGGTCGGCAGGCTGCTGGATCGGCGCCGAAAGCTCTCCTCGATGCGATTCGGAACGTCGAGCACCTCGGGCAGCTCGAACCCGCCGGCCCGTTGTGCCGGCTGCCAGCTCAGGGGCAGCTCCAGCAGCGCCAGGGGGTTCCCGCGCGCTTCGGCCACGATCCGATCGCGGACCCGCTCGTCCAACGGTGTGCGGACGGCGCCCGCGAGCAGCGCTCGTGCGTCACGCTCAACGAGCCCGCCGAGGCGCAGCTCGGGCAGTCCGGCGAATGCGGGAGCCTCGCCGTCCGGTTCGTCGCGCGCTGCGAGCACCAGGGCGATCCGTTCGGCCGCGAGCCGTCGGGCGACGAACGCGACCACTTGGGCGGATGCCTCGTCGAGCCATTGCGCATCGTCGACCAGGCAGAGCAGCGGCGCTTCTTCGGCGACCTCGGCCAGCAGGTTGAGGGTGGCCAGGCCGACCAGGAACCGGTCCGGCGCTGCACCGCCCTGCCGCCCGAACGCGACTCCGAGTGCGGACCGCTGAGGTTCGGGCAGCGCATCGGCGCGGTCCAGCAATGGCAGGCACAGTTGATGCAGACCGGCGAACGCGAACTGCGTCTCGGCGGCCACGCCGATCGAGGACTCCACCCGGAACCCTGATGAGTGTGCCGTTTCGCGGACATGGTCGAGCAGCACCGTCTTGCCGATGCCGGCTTGCCCGCGCACGACGAGCACCCCGCTGCGCCCGGCGCGGGCTCGGGACATCAACATCTCGACCGCTTGGCGCTCGGCGTCGCGGCCCAACAGATCGGCCAGGATCGCCCCCTTCAGGGCATGTCGGCTTCCTACTACGCAAGTCTCACCGATGCGAACGCCGCATTCAATCGAACATCGCTCCCGAGGCAGTCAACGCATCGGGGCTTCTACCGACGCGAAGGCGGGGTCGCTGATGAAACCCTGACGACGTGAGCAACCCGCCTTCTCCGCAATCGAAGGAAGCAGCCGTGCGATACGTCGTCATCGGGAACGAGCATCGTCCCCCGATCGGACGCGCGCCCGAGCATCGCGGTCGGAGCCGGCCGCTCGCTCGGCGCGGTCCTGCCCTGACGCGAGCTGCATCTGCGACCCACCGAGGGCACGTCACGCAGTCCGACGGCATCAGTCTCGCTGCCGTGCTCGGCGGCACCCTGCTGAGGTGGGGAAGGCGATCGCACGACGAGTCTCCGCGGCCGGTGACGGTTCGCCCGTGACGGCGACTCGCACCATCGCCGCCACGTGAGGAGGAAACATGGCTTGGAGCACCCGTGAGCTCGCCGAGCTGGCAGGTACGACGGTCAACGCGATCCGGCACTATCACCGGCTCGGCCTGCTGGACGAACCCGAACGCAGATACAACGGGTACAAGCAGTATGGAGTGCGTCATCTCGTGCGGCTGCTGCGCATCCGGCGGCTCGCCGACCTGGGCGTGCCCCTCTCCGACGTCGGGAGGGTCCATGCGGATGGGGCGAGCATGCCCGAGGTGCTCCGCGAACTGGAAGCAGAACTCGCGGCGAACATCACGCGCCTGCAGCAGGCTCGAGCCGACATCGCGGCGATCCTGCGCGATGACGCCCCGGCCGATGCGCCCCCGGGGTTCGCGTCCGTCGCCTCGCACCTCTCGGAATCCGACCGCTCGATCATCCACCTCTACGCGCAGTTCTTCGACGAGGAGGCGATGGCCGATCTGCGACGCATGGTGGAGGTGGATGCCGAGGCCGCCGCGGTCGGAGACGAGATCGACGCGCTCTCCGCAGACGCGGACGAGGGCGCCCGGCAGCGGCTCGCCGAACGGCTCGCGCCGACCCTCCTGCAGCACCTGATCGAGTATCCCTGGCTCTCGGATCCGGTGGGTCGTCTGTCGAAGAGCGAGCACGTGACGCGGCAGACCTTCATCGAGGCGGTGGCGGAGCTGTACAACCCCGCCCAGATCGACGTCCTCGCACGTGCCGGCATCCTCGCGGAGGAGCAGTTGCAGGCACGCCGTGCGACCAGTGCCGACCATGAGCGGCCGTCGCAGCCGTACGCGGCTTGACCCGGTTCCGAGAACACCGTTTCTACTGGGCACAGTCGAGATCGCTCGAATCCACAATCCGGCACGACGAAGGAATCCCCATCATGAATCCGCTTCAGGACCTCATCGACAACTTCCAGGACCTCGTCGCGCAGGTACCCGAGTTCATCCAGCCGTTCATCGTGATGCTGGCCGGCGCGATTCCCTTCATCGAGGGCGAGGGCGCAGCGATCATCGGCATCGTCGGCGGTCTCAATCCGATCGTCGCGGGCATCGCCGCGGCCGCGGGCAATTTCCTGTGCGTGCTCCTGGTCGTGCTCCTCACCAACCGGGCACGCACCGCCGTCGTGAACCGCAGCAGCGTGCGGATCGGCGCGACCGTGGGTGGCGCGGCACCCTCGGCAACGGACTACGAGGAGAAGGGCGCGGCGATCGAGGAGACCGCACCCGCCAAGCCGGAGTCGAAGGGCCGGCGTCGCTTCAAGCAGTGGCTCGTCCGCTTCGGCGTCCCAGGAGCGAGCATCCTCGGCCCGCTCGCCATCCCGACCCAGTTCACCTCCGCGATGCTCGTCGCCGCCGGGACCCCGCGAGCGTGGGTCCTCCTCTGGCAGGCGGTGGCGATCGTCATCTGGACGACCGTGGCCACGGTTTCGGCTTGGGCCGCACTCACCTTCGTCGTCGGGACGTGAATTCCGACGAATGATGAGCAACAAGATCGTGAAGGCCGGGGATGGCCATCGGCTTCCGCCGTATCGCTGGTGGCAGCTGTTCTCGCGCTCCCTCTTCCATCTGCGCCTCGTCGGCGAGGGTGGCGCACCGGAGATCTGGTCCGTCGACGTCCGGCACGGAGGCGACGCCGACGGCGAGGTGCGCGCGCGGCTCTACCGCGACGGCGTGAACCAAGCCCGGTCGAAGCTCCCTGCGGCGTTCGCGGTGCCGGGGGGCACCATCGAGGTCGTGGTCAGCGGCTTCGGGCTCAGGCGGTGCCACTACGTCACGCCCGACGGGTCGGAGCGGCAGCTCATGCCCGATCCCGCCTCGGCCGAGGGACGGCGTGCCCATCTCGAACGGACGAACCCGGGTCTGAGCCGCGCCATCGGCGTCGCATCGGTGAGCGTGCTCGCGGTCGCCCTCGTGCTCGCCGTGCCGCAGGTCATCGAGCAGGTCGCCCGAGTCCCGGCCATCGCGGAGCGCGTCGGCACGTTCACCAGCCCCGTCCACCTTCCGCCTTGGGCGAACATCTCGCTCCTGCTGGCGACGATCGCAGCGAGCACGGAGCGTGCACTGCGGCTGCGCTACAGCCGGATCCTCGACGGCGGCTTCTTCGACGGCGACGATTAGCGAAGCCGGCCGCCGACCCGTAGCCTCGCCCGGGAGATCGAGACCACCCCACGAGCCGCCGTGTACCGAGGAGGGACGACGTGTACGAAACGCGACCCGGCGACGTCACCGTTCCACGATCCGCGGCAGCGACGATTCGGCTTGCGGCCGCCGGGATCGCGGGGCTGCTCGTCGCGCTGCTCGCCGGCTGCGCCGGGATCCCGCAGGCCGTCCCGGAGGATCGTCGCACTGCCACCGCACCCGCCGAGAGATCACGGCCCGAGAGCGCGCCCGCCGGGGTGGAACCGCCGGAGCCCGGGTTTCCCGGGGTGAGCTGCGACACCCTCATCGACCCGGAAGCCGCCGGGGAACTCCTCGGGGCGCGCGTCGAGACGCCGCAGGTGCACGTGCCCGATCCGGCGATCGTGCAGGACAACGGCATCGAGTGCACCTGGGCCCAGGACAGCGTCGTCGACGGATTCGCCGTAGAACGGGACGCTCCGGCGGTCGTCCTCCGAGCGAGTCCCCACGGGGCCGACTACTGGCAGGGGTACGTGAGCGGGAGCGGCCACAATCAGTGGGATGACACGATCGGTGACGCCTCGGGCGTCGTGTGCGAACCCGGCGACCCGGTGGTGTGCACGTTGTCGGTCCTGGCGGGCGACATGTTCCTCGAGATCCGCGCGTTCGGCCTCGACGCGGCGCCCGAGCGGGCGACGGCCGCCCTCCGCGAACTGGGGGAGACGGCACTCCCGGTGCTGCTGGAGGGTTCGGCTGCAGTCGGCGCGAACCGACCTCGGTTGCGACACCGTACGGAACGGTGCTTGGCCCTCCTCGGGCAGCTCGCCGGCTCGCCGGGCCTCGACGGCGCCATCCTCGCACCCGACCGGGTGCCGGGACGGTCGATGACGAACACCGCCATCGATCTCACCGGATCCACCGCGTGCGAACTCGCCTTGGGGAACGACGGTCGCGTTCAGGTGCTGGTCGTCCCCGGCGGTGGGTGGATGCCGTCGGCCGTCGAAGCGCTGACCGACGGCTCCGCATCGACGGAAGCGAGCGGGGCGCGTCGCCTTCAGCTCCACGACGGTTCCTGGATCGAGACCGTGTCGGTGGGAAAGGACCTCGTACAGGTCCGCTGGCCCGGCGACCTCGAATCGGAGCGCGCGCGGACCGTCGTCGATGCCCTCGTCGCCCGACTCGGCTGACCGCACCCGACGACCGGGTGGTGGCCACTGGCCGGGCAGCGCCGTCGCGCTGCCGGACCCCGAACGGAGTGACCAGGCGCGACCGCGTCCCTTGACCATGTTGCGACCACACGGTGTGGGCTGATGGTGAGCGGCCGGTACCCCACCGGCCGGAGTCGAAAGGTCTGAGGATCATGGGTTACATCACCGTCGGTGACGAGAACAGCACACCGATCGAGCTGTACTACGAGGATCAGGGGTCGGGTCGTCGGCCCGTCGTGCTGATCCACGGGTATCCGCTCAACGGCCACAGCTGGGAGAAGCAGACGCGGGAGCTCCTCGCGGCGGGACATCGGGTCGTCACGTACGACCGTCGAGGATTCGGACGGTCCTCGAAGGTCGGCTCCGGATACGACTACGACACCTTCGCAGCGGACCTGAACACCCTGCTCGAGGCGCTGGACCTGCGAGACGTGGTCCTGGTCGGATTCTCGATGGGCACGGGGGAACTGGCCCGATACGTGTCCCGGTACGGTCATGAGCGCGTCGCGAAACTGGCGTTCCTGGCCTCGCTCGAGCCGTTCCTGCTGCAGCGCGACGACAACCCGGAGGGGCTGCCGCAGGCGGCGTTCGACGCCATCGCCGCTGCCGCGAAGTCGGACCGGTACGCCTGGTACACCCAGTTCTACAAGGACTTCTACAACCTGGACGAGACGCTCGGATCGCGGATCAGCGAGGATGCGGTCGCCGGAAGCTGGAACGTCGCCATCGCGAGCGCCCCGGTCGCCGCGTACGCCGTCGTCCCGTCGTGGCTCGAGGACTTCCGCGGCGATGTCGAGGCGGTCCGTGCCGCAGGCAAGCCGACCCTGATCCTGCACGGCACGAAGGACAACATCCTGCCCATCGACGCCACCGCCCGTCGGTTCCGGGAGTTGCTCCCCGAGGCCGACTACGTCGAGATCGAGGACGCCCCGCACGGTCTGCTGTGGACGCACGCCGACGAGGTCAACCGGGCACTGAAGGACTTCCTCGACACGTGAGCAGCTCGGTGCGGATGGCAGCCGGTCTGCCCTCCGCACCGTGCGTCCGCGGGATGTCGAGGGGACCTGGTCCGATGACCACCCTCGAGCCGGGGCCCGGATCCATGACCGTACGGTGCGTGAAGGACCGCTCTAACGAGGAGCGGTGTCGGCGAGTGCGCCCGACACGAGGGCCTGCACGAGCCGGTCGGCGTCGTAGTCGGAATCGCCGGAGGCTCCGATGCAGAGGTTGCCGATGCCCTTCAGCAGGCTGTACCCACTCAGGACCGGCTCGTGATCGAGGAGCCCTCGCTCCGCGCGCGCTGCCTCGAGGAGCGACCCGCAGACGGGCACGAGGCGGTCCACGAAGTACGCGTGGAGTTCGTCGGATCCTGCCGTCTCGCCTCGGAGCGCGTCTGCGAGGCCGTGCTTCGTCACCAGGAAATCCACGAACATGGCCACCCAGGCCCGCAGGGCCGCCGCCGCTGTTCCCCTCTCGGCGAGCAGCTTCGGTCCCGCCTCCGCACACGCCTCGACCTGGTGCCGGTACACCGCGACGACCAGCGCCGGCCGCGTCGGGAAGTGCCGGTAGACGGTGCCCACCCCGACCCCGGCCCTGGCTGCGATCTCCCGCACGGGTGCGTCCACGCCGGACTCCACGAACACCGCCGCGGCCGCGGCGAGCAGGTCCTCCTGGCTGCGGCGCGGGCGCCCGACGGGGCGCGGTCCTGCCTCGGAAGGCGGTGTGTTCGGCGCTGCGGGCATGGGCTCGTCCTCGCGGGTCGACGGCGACTTGCTTAACGGAACAGCGTTCCGTAAAGTTGCGGAGCGATGCTCCGATATAAGTATCGCAGAACGTCCACCCTCGGAAAGGAATCGCCATGGCCTCCTCGATCGTCCACACCTTGGACGGCATCGTCGGATCGGGCGCCCCGGTCCTCTCGGCTGCCCCGGTCACCCTCGCCTCCCCCGGCCGGCCCATCCCACTTGAGGTGCGCGTCTCCGCCCCGGCGACCGGAACGGACCTCCCCATCGTGGTCTTCTCGCATGGCAACGGGTGGAACCTCGACGGATACGCGCCCCTCACGGCGTTCTGGGCCTCCCGCGGGTTCGTCGTGATCCAGCCCACGCACCTGGACTCACGCCGGAACGGTTACGGGTTCGAGCATCCCGTGTTCCCGACGATCTGGACCCAGCGGATCGCCGATCTCACCCGCGTCCTGGATCAGCTCGACACCATCGAGGACGCCGTGCCGGGCCTTGCCGGCCGCGTCGATCGCAGTCGCGTCGCCGCCGCCGGTCACTCCTGGGGTGGACAGACCGCGCAGTCGCTGCTGGGCGCGCGGATCCTCGACGCGGCGGGCAGCGTCGGTGAGGACCTGTCCGACCGCCGCGTCACCGCCGGCATCCTCTTCGCCGCCACCGGCCTCGGCGGCGACCACCTGCACCCGTTCGCGCAGGCGAACTTCCCGTTCATGCGCCCCTCGTTCCAGGAGCTGACCACGCCGACGCTCGTCGTCGCCGGCGACCACGACCAGTCCAGGATGTCCAGCCGTGGGCCCGACTGGTTCACCGACGCCTACGCGCACAGCCCCGGTGCCACCGACCTGCTCACCTTCTTCGGCGCCGAGCACGGCCTCGGCGGGATCGTGGGATACGAAGTCGCCGAGACCACCGACGAGAACCCGGAACGCGTCGCCGTCATCCAGCGGCTGAGCACCGCGTACCTTCGCACCGCGCTCCACGTGGACGAGCACAGTTGGCCCGCCGCCCGAGCTGCATTCCACGACAGCGCGGAACCGATCGGCCGCGTCGACAGCAAGGAGCACCGGCTTCTGGCGGATGCCGCCACGATCGACTGACTCGGCGTGACGCGTTCACAGCCAGCCGCGGTCGCGCGCGACCCGCGCGGCGTCATGCCGCGTCGTCGTGCCGGTCTTCTGCATCGCGGTGGAGAGGTAGTTGCGAACGGTGCCGGCGGCCAGGTACAGGCGACGTGAGATCTCCTTGACCGAGTACCCCTCGCGCGTCTCGCGCAGCACGTCGGCCTCGCGTTCGGTGAGCGGGGAGTCGTCGACGACGGATGCCTCGAGTACGTCGTGTGCGATCCACCGTCGCCCGGCGTGCAGCTCGTGAATGACCGCGGCGATGTCCTCCGGGTCGGCTCCCTTGCTCATGAAGCCCAGCACGCCGAGCTTCAGCGCACGCCGAAGGACTCCTGGGCGCGCATGCCTGGTGAGCATCAGCACCCGCTGCTCGGGGCGCTCGGACATGATCGCCGCGACCGCCTCGAGACCATCCATGCCGCCCATTTCGAGGTCGACGACCAGCACGTCCGGTCGGTGGCGGAGCGTCGCGGTCACGGCGTCGCGCCCGTTCTCGGCCTGCGCCACGACCTCGATGGTTCCGTCCAGCGGCAGCAACGCCGCGAGCGCGGCACGCAGGAGCTGCTCGTCGTCCGCCAGCACGATGGTGACGGGACGCGCGTCGGTCACGGCGCACCCCCGTTCGTCCCGACGAGGGTCGTCGGGTCGATCCGGGCCGAGACGATGAATCGACCGGGTGGATGCTCGATGCGGAGCGTTCCGCCGGCGCCTTCCACGCGTTCTCGGAGGCGCGCGAGCCCGCGGAGGGGCGGGTCTTCATCGACGGCGACCCCGTCGTTCGCCACCTCGACGCTGCGCGGGGACGCGATGATCGTGGCCGTGCGGGGGTGGGCGTGGCGCAGCAGGTTGGTGGTCGCCTCTCGCAGCACCTGCGCGAGGAGCGGATGCGGGGCGACTCCGGATTCATCGTCGAACCGGGCGTCGACGGCGATGCCGGCCGCTTCACCGAGCCGCTTCGCGTTCTCCAACTCAGCCGCGAGGTTCAGCTCGTACCGGGAGTAGGCGAGGGAACGGGTTTCGGCGATCGTGTCGTCCGCCAGCCGGCGGATCTCGCCGAGCTCGACCTCGGCGCGGTCGGGGTCGGTGTGCATCACGCGGCCGGCGAGCGCGGCCTTGAGCTTGATGACGTGGAGGGAATGTCCCTGGATGTCATGCAGATCCCCGGCGAATCGCACACGCTCGCGCGCGACGGCCAGCTCCGCCTCCGTCTCCCGGGCGCGCTCGAGGCGTCGCACGATCGACCAGGCCTGCTCGCTGACCAGGATCACGGCCGCAATGAGGAATGTGCCGACGATCGGGATGGCGAGGTACATCGCGGTGAGCTGCCAGCTCGGCGGGTGGAAGATGAACGCCGTTGCTCCGATGGCCGCCACGCCGAGCGCGAACACGCTGATCCCCACCATCCGTCGCCTCGTACGCGCGAGCAGGAGCGCGCCCACGAGTGAGAGCGGGACGAAGCTGATGGGGCTGGCGGCGGTGAACGCGCCGATGGTCCATGCGGCTGCGGTGACCATGAGCGCGAAGATCGCGCGGCGCGGGTACCCGTCCAGGCTCCATTCACGCAGCACGCCGAGGGCGAGGAGGTACCCGACGGCCATCGTGACGCCCTCCCACCAGGACGTGGCGGTCAGAGCGACGCCGACCACGCTCAACGGAGCGATGGCGGCTACGGCGGTGATCATCGCCACCCTGCGCATGCGGGTGTCGGTCAGGGCACGGTCATCCGGGTGGTCTTCGATGGTCAGTTCAACTTTCGCGCTTCCTGCCGCTGATGGCGCGGCCGACCGGTCTCTTCGCGATCAGTGCGGACACGGCGAGGCCGACTGCTACATACTGTAGGGCCGGCAGGCCCGTGAAGATCCGGGTGATGCTGTCGGGCAGCGTGGTGAAGAGGCCGAAGTCGAAGTAGTAGAGGCCGATGTAGGCGAGGAAGACCGTCGCGGACAGGACGATGATCGCGTTGAGCGCGAGATCGAGGATTCTCATGATGGTCGAGGATCGCCACGACGGCAGCTGCCCGGTAGTGACGTGGTGTCATCTCGACGGGTGACACCACGCCACTACACGCCCCGACCGCCCCCGAGTGCAATGGGGTCATGGCCATCCACCCCGTCGCCACCGAAATCCGCC
The DNA here is from genome assembly GCF_037199545.1 of Agromyces sp. CCNWLW213. Classification (NCBI taxonomy): domain Bacteria; kingdom Bacillati; phylum Actinomycetota; class Actinomycetes; order Micrococcales; family Microbacteriaceae; genus Agromyces; species Agromyces sp. CCNWLW213. The sequence continues at coordinate 287,137 of NZ_JBBBDX010000004.1, forward strand.
CGCGCGTCAGCTTCTGGCGGCGACCCTTCCGCGTCGTCCGGCAGAACCTGCGCCCCTACGTCATCCTGAACGCGGCTGCCTACGGCCTGTTCCTCGTGGGATTCGTCGTCGGACTGATCTTCCCCGAACTCAACGCTGCGCGAGCGACCGCACTCGAAGAGGACGGGACAGGCGAGCTCGTGCGCTGGCTCGTGAACACGCCCGCCTTGTTCGCGCTCGCGATCTTGGGAGTCAACGTCCTCCGTATGAGCCTCCTCGTCATCGTCCTGCCGTCGCTGGTCGTGCCCTTCGCCGGCCTCGCGCTCTTCGGATACTGGGCAGTCGAGACCGGGATCACTCTTGCGCCGACTTCCGCCGAGGCCTGGGTGCACCTCATCCCCCACTCGCTCACGCTGGTGGTCGAACTCCAGGCGTACACCCTGCTCCTGCTCGGCGCGTACCTGCTCGGACGGTGGTGGTTGTTCCCTCGCAGCGTCGGCGCGAGGAACCGGCGTCATGGTTACCTCACCGGTCTGCGACAGCTCGCACTGCTCGCGCTGCCCTCGCTCGCCCTGCTGGTCGCGGGAGCGGTGTGGGAGGCCTACTCACTGCGTTACCTGCTCCACCCGTTGACCCAGCTCCTGCTGTAGATCGACCGAAGCGGAGTGATGTGTTCGCCGCCGGCGAATCCCGGTCGCCCCGATTTGACCCGGTTCCGAGAACACGGGTTCTCATCGTGGAAGCCGCAACCAGCAAGCCGAAGGCTCGTGCAACGAGCAGGAAGAGGAATGATGATCGAAGCACAAGACCTCTCGAAGTCGTACGGCCGGAAGACCGCCGTGGACACCGTCTCCTTCACCGTCCAGCCCGGACGCGTGACCGGATTCCTCGGCCCGAACGGCGCCGGCAAGTCCACCACCATGCGCATGATCATGGGCCTGGACAACCCGACCGGCGGACGTGTGACGGTGAACGGCCGACCCTATGCGACGCACAGGGCTCCGCTTCGCGAAGTGGGCGCGCTCCTCGATGCGAAGGCGGTCCACACCAGGCGCTCCGCGTACAACCATCTCCGGGCCATGGCGGCGACCCATGGCATCTCGAACCGCCGGGTGAACGAGGTGATCGAACTGACCGGACTGGGCCCCGTCGCCAGGAAACGCGTCGGCGGTTTCTCGCTCGGCATGGGCCAGCGGCTCGGCATCGCGGTCGCCCTGCTGGGCGATCCGCACACCGTGATCCTGGACGAGCCGGTCAACGGGCTCGATCCCGAGGGCGTCCAGTGGGTCCGGCATCTCGCCAGGGATCTGGCCGCGGAAGGTCGCACGGTCTTCCTGTCGTCGCATCTCATGTCGGAGATGGCCCTGACGGCAGACCACCTCATCGTCATCGGACGCGGACGGATCATCGCCGACGCGCCGATCCAGTCCATCATCGACGGGCAGAGCTCGGCGCGGGTCCGGGTGCGAGCCGATCGCCCGCAGGATCTCATCGGCGCGCTCGCGGGCGACGGCGTGACCTCGCAGGTGCTCGAGCCCGAGCTCGTCGAGATCAGCGGCGTCGAGGCGCGTCGTGTCGCCGAGGTCGCCCTCCGCGAGCGCGTCCTGGTCTACGAACTGACCCCGCTGCAGATGTCGCTCGAGGGCGCATACATGCAGCTGACCAAGGGCGAGGTCGAGTACCGATCCCAGGATCTCTCGAACACCTCCATCCCCGTAACCATGGAAGGACGCTGACCATGACCGCATCAACCGCAACATCGTCGACACCGACGATGCAGACCTCCCCGTCCGGGGCCGATTCCGGAATCACCTTCGGTCGCGTGCTGAGGTCCGAGTGGATCAAGGTCACCACCGTTCCCTCGACGATCATCCTGATCGCCATCAGCGTCGTGGTGATGATCGGGCTCGCCGCGCTGGTCGCCTGGTCGTTGGGCCTGGCGGGCGACGCCGTGCCGCCCGGCGGCGCCTTCGCCGTCCCCTCGTCCGGCCTGGCTTTCGGGCAGCTGCTCATCGCCTCGCTCGCGGTGGTGCTCATCGCCTCGGAGTGGGGCACCGGCATGATCCGCTCGACCATGGTGGCGGTCCCCGGCCGCACGCAGGCGCTGGTGGCGAAGGCGGCGGTCATCGCGGCCATCTCGTTCGTCGTCGGGTTCATCAGCGCCCTGGCGTCCTACTTCGTCACCCAGCCGATCCTCGAGGCCCGAGACCTCGGGTTCGCGCTCGGGGAGGACGGCGTCTTCCTCAGCGTGGTCAACAGCGGGACCTTCCTGGCGCTCGTCGCGCTGATCTCGATGGCCACCGGCACGCTACTGCGCAACACCGCCGGTGGTATCGTCACCGTCGTCGGCGTCTTCTTCGTGCTGCCGGTGATCCTCCAGACCCTCGCAGGCCTGGCCGAATGGATCGTGGACGTCGCGCGGTTCCTGCCCGGGGAGGCAGGCCAGCAGATGGTCGCCGTCTCCACACCCGACGGCGCGCTGACCCGCATGGAAGGCGGTCTCACGATGGCGGCGTGGGCCCTCGCACTTCTCGTGCTCGCCCTGGTCGTGACCAAGAAGCGCGATGTCTGAGACCGGGGTGCGCTGGGGTGCCGCGACACGACGTGGAGCCGTTCGCGCTCCGGCACCGCGGGTCGAAACACATGGGACCGACCGGCATGGTCGCGGGTGGAGTTGCTCGGGACGAAAGATCGCGCGCTAGCGAAGCGCTGTGGCGTCGCGCGGTGCAGTGGATGCGCGCTCGACCAGCGTCGCGCGCAGCTCGGGGGCGACACTCGGCGCGGGGCGCCCCTCGACCGCGCTGAGCGCGAGGTCGGCGAAGAATCGTCCGAGGCCGGCCGTATCCACACGGATCGTGGACAGGGTCGGCTCCAGCATCGACGCGAGTGGGGTGTCGTCGTGGCCGATGACGGAGAGCTCGCCGGGCACCGAGAGCCCCATGCGAAGCGCGGCGCCCACCAGGGCGCCGGCCACATCGTCGTTGTACGCCGCCACGGCGGTGACCCCCTGAGCGCGCCAGGTGCTGAGCGCGGCACGGGCCGAGGCATCCGTCAACTCGAGATCGTCGGCCGGCAGCGCATCGAGGCCGAGCGAGTTCGCGGCCTGCTCGGCGGCACGTCGCCGCAGCCGCACGAGGTCCGCGACGCGCGGGTCGGCTGAGCCGGCGAACGCGATCGCGCGGTGCCCGAGGTCGTGCAGGTGGCGGATCTGCATGCCGGGCCCGTCCTCCGTCCACTCCTCCACGGTCGCGTGGTCGGGGTCGGGGATGATGCGCGCCACCCCGGCCGCTCGGACCGAGGCCGCCTGCCCGGATGCCCAGGGCGTCATCGACATCACCAGGTCGGGTTGCAGGGTCTCCCAGAGCGGGCGGGCGTGGCCGGTGGGGTGCGGGGTGTAGGTGATGAGCGCGTAGCCGGCCTCATCGAGGGCGAGCGAAGCCTCTTCGATGTTGCGGCGGAGGTTGAAGTCGAGCGGCCAGTCGGGCAGCACGAGGAGCACGATTCGCGAGCGTCCGCTGGCGAGGGCGCGGGCCGCGATGTTGGTGCGGTAGCCCAGCCGCTTGGCCTCATCGAGAACGCGGGTGCGGGTCGCCTCCGAGATGGTCTGGCCGGGTGTGTCGTTCAGAACGAAACCCACGGTCGCGCGGGAGATGCCGAGGGATCGGGCGATATCGGCTGCCGTGACGCGGCGTGGACTGGTCGTCTGCGACATCCGCCTCCTCCTCCTGCATCGATACTTGCGCGCGCTAGTCCCTCAATGTAGCATCGTCTGCATTCGCTAGCACGCGCTAGTAGCGAGTCGAGCGGATCTCCCAGACACTTTCCCCACTCACCTGACAACGGAGTCCTGATGAATCCCATCGACCGCGACGACGAGCCCATCGTCACCCCGGTGCCCTCCCCGCTGCCCACCGCGACCGTCGACCCCGACGCCATCGCCGAGGAACACGATGCCGGGCAGCGGAACGACGCCGTCGGAGACCTGCCCAAGGTGGACGCTCGGTACATCTGGTTCATGGTGCTGGCGCAGTTCGGCGTCTTCATGGCCTTCATCACTCCCCTCGCGATCTCGCTCTCCATCCGCGTGAACGAACTCGCCCCCGGCCGCGAGGAAGTGCTCGGCTACATCACCGGCGCCGGCGCCCTGTTCGTCATGCTCACCGCGCCGTTCATGGGCGTGTGGAGCGACCGCACGCGCACGCGCATCGGCCGCCGGCGCCCCTTCATGATCGGCGGCATGATCGTCGGCGTGATCTCGCTCGTCGTCATGGCGCTCGCGCCGAACGTGCTCGCGCTCGGCTTCGGCTGGGTCCTCGCCCAGTGGGGCTGGGGCACCGTGCTCAGCAACCTGCAGATCTCCACGGCCGACCGCCTGCCCGAGGAGCAGCGCGGCAAGGTGGCAGGGCTCACCGGCTTCGCCACGCAGGTCGCGCCCGTGTTCGGCGTCATCCTCACCGTCGGCGTGACCGGCAACGCCCTGATGCTCTTCCTCCTCCCCGGCATCGTCGGCGTGATCCTCGTGACCCTCTTCGTCGCGCTCGTGCGCGAAGACGACAGCCGCGGCCTGCCGAAGGACGCCCTGACCGTCGGGGGCCTGCTGCGCAAGTACCTCTACAACCCGGTGCAGTACCCCGACTTCTCCCTGAACTGGCTCGGCCGCTTCCTCTTCTACTTCGGCCTCACCCTGAACACCACGTTCACGGCGTTCTTCTTCGCGAGCCGCCTCGGCATGCAGGTCACCGAGGTCGCCGGCATCATCGCCACCCTCGGCGGTGTCGGTGTGCTCGCGGTGACCGCGGGCGCGCTCGGCGGCGGCTTCCTCTCCGACCGGTTCCGACGCCGCAAGGTCTTCGTCGTCACCGGCGGTGCGCTCATGGCCGGAGGGATGGTCCTCATGGCCGTTTCGTCCGACCTCCCCGCCCTCATCGCGGGCTCGCTCATCGTCTCGACCGGTATCGGCATGTTCTCCGCGGTCGACCAGGCGCTGCTGCTCGATGTGCTGCCCGAGAAGGCCACCGACGCCGGCCGCTTCATGGGGATCACCGGCTTCGCCACCTCCATCCCGCAGTCCGTCGCCCCGCTCATCGCGTCCTCGATCCTGCTCGTCGGCGTGACCGGCGACGAGAAGAACTACTCGCTGCTCTTCTTCATCGCCGCGGGCCTCGTGCTCGCCGGCGGCCTCGTCATCCTCCGCATCCGCTCGGTGCGCTGAGCCGCTCCGCCGGCCGGCACCGCCATACGACGACCCACCACCGAAGGATCCATCGTGAGCATCACCGTCACCCCCCTCCGCTTCGAGCACCACCGCGAGGCCCTCGGCATCGGCGAATCGACACCGCGCCTGAGCTGGGTCGTCGCGTCGGCGCCGAGCGGCTGGCGGCAGGCGCGCTACGAGGTCGAAGGCCGAGCAGCGGATGGCGCGGGCTCGACCGTGTCGATCGACAGCGCCGACTCGGTGCTGGTGCCGTGGCCGTTCGCACCGCTCGCGTCTCGCGAGCGCCGCGAGGTGCGCGTGCGCGTGGTCGGGGAGGATGGCGCGGCCTCCGCGTGGAGCGACTGGTCCGCCGTCGAGGCGGGCCTGCTGGAGGCATCCGACTGGTCCGCGCGCATGGTCGGCCCTGGCGCCGACGGTGCATTCGCGGGCGAATCCGCGCCGCTGGTGCGCGGTGCGTTCGAGGTGACGGATGCGACGATCCGCCGCGCCCGCGTCTACGTCACCGCCCACGGACTCGTCGAACTCGAGCTGAACGGCGTCCGCGTGGGCGACCACGAGCTCACGCCGGGATGGACGGCCTACCAGGGGCGGCTCCGCTACGCGACCTTCGACGTCACCGACGTCGTGCACGCCGGGGCGAACGTGCTCGGCGCGTGGCTCGGCGACGGCTGGTGGCGCGGGCACCTCGGTTGGGACGGCGAGCGCGAGCTGTACGGCAGCGAGCTCGGCCTGCTCGCCCAGCTCGAGGTGGAGTACGCCGACGGCACGCGGCAGGTCGTGGCATCCGGCCCCGACTGGACCGTCGGCGCCGGCGCCATCCGCTCGGCCGACCTCTACCACGGCGAGGAATTCGACGCCCGACGGCACGATCCGAGCTGGTCCACCCCGGCGTTCGAGGCAGCCGGCTGGGAGCCGGCGGCGGTGAGCGAGTTCGACGCGGCGACGCTCGTCGCCCCCGACGGTCCGCCCGTGCGGCGCGTCGAGACGCTCGCCGTGCAGGAGGTGCTGACGAGCCCCTCGGGGAAGACGATCCTCGACTTCGGGCAGAACCTCGTCGGACGGCTGCGACTCACCGTGTCCGGTGCCGAGGGCGACGTCGTGACCCTGCGCCACGCCGAGGTGCTCGAGCACGGCGAGCTCGCGACCGCGCCGCTCCGCACCGCACGGCAGACCGACGGGTACACGCTCCGCGGCGACGGCGAGGAGACGTGGGCGCCGCGGTTCACCTTCCACGGTTTCCGCTACGCCGAGGTCACCGGATGGCCCGGCGAGTTCGACCCCGCCGCAGTGGTCGCCGAGGTGCTGCACTCGGACATGGCGCGCACCGGCCGGTTCGCGGCATCCGACCCGCTCGTCGATCGCCTGCACGAGAACGTCGTCTGGGGCATGCGCGGCAACTTCGTCGACGTGCCCACCGACTGCCCGCAGCGCGACGAGCGCCTCGGCTGGACGGGCGACCTCCAGGTGTTCGCGCCGACCGCGTCGTTCCTCTACGACAGCGCAGGGTTCCTCACGTCATGGCTGCGGGACCTCGAGTCCGAGCAGCGCCGACTCGGCGGCGTGCCGATGATCGTGCCGTCGCCGATCGAGGTCGCCGGGTCCGGGGCGATGGCGGGGTGGGCGGATGCTGCGACCGTCGTCCCGTGGACCGTCTACCAGCGCTTCGGCGACCTCGAGGTGCTGCGCCGCCAGTACGCGAGCATGTCCGACTGGGTCGACCAGGTGGCCGAGCTCGCCGGCGAAGGCCGCCTCTGGGACACGGGCTTCCAGTTCGGCGACTGGCTCGACCCGCTGGCCCCCGCCGGTCGACCCGAGGCGGCGCAGACGTACGCCGAGATCGTCGCGACGGCCTACTTCGCCAGGTCGAGCCGGATCGTCGCCGACGCCGCAGCGCTGCTGGGTCGCGACGAGGACGCGGCACGGTACGGTGCACTCGCCGACGAGGTGCGCGCTGCGTTCCACCGCGAGTACGTCGCCCGCTCGGGCCGCGTGCTCTCCGACTCGGCGACCGCCTACGCGCTCGCCTTGCAGTTCGACCTCATCTCCGAGGTCGGGGAGCGGCGTCGCGCCGCCGACCGCCTCGCGCAGATCGTGCGCGACAACGGGTACCGGATCACCACGGGCTTCATCGGGACGCCGCTCATCACCGACGCCCTGAGCGCGAACGGGCACGCGGATGTCGCCTACCGACTGCTGTTCGCGACCGAGAACCCGTCGTGGCTCTACGCGGTGACGCACGGGGCCACGACCATCTGGGAGCGGTGGGACTCGCTGCTGCCCGACGGGACCGTGAACCCCAGCGGCATGACCTCGTTCAACCACTACGCGTTCGGCGCGGTCGCCGACTGGCTGCACCGTGTCGTCGCCGGGCTCGCGCCCGCGGCGCCCGGATACCGGCGCCTGCGCATCGCCCCGCAGCCGCCGCGCCGCGGGCTCACCGAGGCATCCGCTTCGCTCGACACCCCCTACGGTGAGGCGAGCACCGCTTGGACGCTCGCCGAGGGCCGGCTCGAGCTGCGCGTGACCGTGCCGGTCGGCGCGACCGCCGACGTCTCGATGCCATCGGGCGCGACGTACGTGGTCGAACACGGCGACCACCGCTTCGCCGAGCCGTTCGAGGCCGACCCGGACGAGCGCCCGGCGGTCACGGTCGACACGCGGTTCGGCGACCTCGTCGACGACCCCACCGCCATGGCGGTGTTCATCGGTGTCGTCACCAGGTACGTGCCCGAGGCAGCCGAGCACATGACCGGCGGGCTGCGCGGACAGGACGACATGACCCCACGCCAGGTGGCCGGCATGCTGCCCCGCTCCGAGGAGGTGCTCGCCGACCTCGAGCGCGGCTTCGCGGCCGTGTCGGCCGGCGAGGCCGTGCCGGCCGACGTGCTGACCGCACCTGAGCTCACCGCCGAGGAGTCGGCCGCCGAGGACGCGGAACTCGAGGCGATGGCCGCGCTGCTCACGGGCGAGGACTTCTGGCGAACGCGCGCCGGCAGCGGCATCCGCTCGCTCACCGTCAGCGACGGTCCGCACGGCATCCGCCTGCAACGCGCGGGCGAGGACCACCTCGGACTCAACACGAGCGTGCCGGCGACCTGCTTCCCGCCCGGGGTCGCACTCGGCTCCAGCTGGGACCCGGCGCTCGCGCGCGAGGTCGGCACCGCGATCGCACGCGAGGCGCGCGCGCTCGGCGTCGACGTCGTGCTCGGCCCGGGCGTGAACATCAAGCGCTCACCGCTCGGCGGCCGCAACTTCGAGTACCTCTCGGAGGACCCGCGACTCACCGGCGCGATCGCGACCGAGTGGGTCCGCGGCGTGCAGGGCGAGGGCGTCGGCACCTCGCTCAAACACTTCGCCGTCAACAACCAGGAGACCGACCGGATGCGCGTGAGCGCCGAGGTCGACGCCCGCACCCTGCGCGAGATCTACCTCCCCGCGTTCGAACAGGTCGTGACGGAGGCGGCACCGACGACGGTCATGAGCGCCTACAACGCGATCAACGGCGTCTTCTCGAGCGAGAACCGCTGGCTGCTCACGGAGCTGCTGCGCGAGGAGTGGGGCTACGACGGACTCGTCGTCTCGGACTGGGGCGCGATCAAGGACCGTGTCGAGGCGCTCGCCGCAGGGCTCGACCTCGAGATGCCCGGCACGGGCGACGAGGGAACAGCGGCGATCGTCGCTGCCGTCCGCGAAGGACGGCTCGACCGGGCGGTCGTCGAGCGCGCCGTCGAGCGCCTTCGCCGGCTCGCCGAGCGCACGGCTCCGACGAATGGCGCCGAGGGGCCCGGCGACGTCGCGCCGGCCGACGCCGAGGCGCACCACGCGCTCGCACGGCGTGCCGCCGCGGCATCCGTCGTGCTCCTGCGCAACGAGCAGGAGACGCTGCCGCTGCGCGCCGGGCAGCGCGTCGCCGTCATCGGCGAGTTCGCGGTCGACCCGCAGTACCAGGGCGGCGGCAGCTCGAACGTCAACGCCATCCGGATCGATCGCCCGCTCGACGAGCTCCGCCGGGCACTCGGCGATGCGCACGTCGTCCACTCGGCCGGCGTCGCTCGGGACGCCGACGCCGACGCGGAGGCGCTGCTCGCCGAGGCGCGCGACGCAGCCGAGGTCGCCGAGGTGGCCGTGGTGTTCGTCGGCCTGCACGAGCGCGACCAGTCGGAGGGCTTCGACCGCGAGCACCTCGACCTGCCCGCCGAGCAGCTCGCGCTGATCGAGGCGGTGTCGGGCGTCGCGCCGAGGACCGTCGTGGTGCTCATGAACGGCGGCATCGTCTCGCTCGAGCCGTGGCACGACCGCGTCGACGCCATCGTCGAGGGCTGGGCGCTCGGCCAAGCCGTCGGCGGCGCGCTCGCCGACGTGCTCACCGGCGTGGTGAACCCGTCGGGCCGGCTCGCCGAGACCATCCCGCTGGCCCTCTCGGACACCCCGTCGTACCTCAACTTCCCAGGCGAGCGCGAGACCGTCCGATACGGCGAGGGCGTCTTCGTCGGCTACCGCTACTACGCGACCGCCGACCGGCCCGTTCGGTACCCGTTCGGCCACGGCCTGAGCTATACGACGTTCGCGTACGAGTCCCTCCGGGTCGAGGCGACCGGACCCGACACCGCCCTCGCCCGGGTCACCGTGCGCAACACCGGGCCGGTGGCCGGCGCGGAGGTGGTGCAGTTGTACGTCGCGCCCGCGGCGTCGGCCGTGCGCCGGCCGGCGCGCGAGCTGGCGGGCTTCGCCAAGGTGCACCTGGCTCCGGACGAGACATCCGTCGTCGAGATCGCGCTCGAGCGTCGCGCCTTCGCGTTCTGGGACGTCACGGGCGATCGCTGGTGGGTCGAGCCCGGCACCTACGCGGTCGAGCTCGGCCGGTCGTCCGCCGAGATCATCGAGCGCCGTGAGCTCGTGCTCGAGGGCGACGTCGACCGGCCCAAACCGCTCACCCTCGAATCGACGGTCAAGGAGTGGTTCGGCCACCCCGTCGTCGGGCCCGCGCTCATGCAGGGCATGATGGCGAATGCAACGCCCGAGCAGCAGGCTGCCGCTGAGGCGAACGCCGACATGCTCAAGATGGTCGACTCCATGCCGATGGGCCAGTTCGCGCGGTTCCCCGGCGTGGAGATCCCCGACGACGCCCTCGACCGGTTCATCGCGATGAGCCTCGCGCCGGCGCAGTAGCGGGCACGACCCCGACGGGTGTGCCGCCGACCCTCTGCTCGAGGCCGGCATCGCGCGTGCCGTTCGCTGCATCGTGCGCGCGTCGCCCGACCGATCGCCGACGTACCGGCCCGAGAACCGGCCGCGGCATACGTCGCACCGACCATCCGAAGGAGATCGAATGATCGACGTCCGCGTCGCGCGCACCCGCGTGCTGCTCACCGGAGCCACCGGCAACTGGGGACGCGCCGCGCTCCGCGAATTCGCGCAGCGCGCCGACCGCGTGAGCGTGGTCGCGTTCGCGATGCGGACCGAGCGCGACCGCGCGGCGCTCGCCGAGTTCGACGGCATGGAGAACCTCGAGATCGTCTGGGGCGACCTGACCGACCCGGTCGCGGTCGCCACCGCCGTGCGCGACGTCGACATCGTGCTGCACGTCGGCGCGGTCGTCTCACCGCTGGCCGACGAGCAGCCGGAGCTCGCGCACCGGGTGAACGTCGGCAGCATGCGGAACATCATCGACGCAGTCAAGGCGCTGCCCGACCCGGGGGCGGTCGCCGTCGTCGGCGTCGGCACCGTCGCCCAGACGGGCAACCGCAACCCGCCGCACCATTGGGGACGCGTGGGCGACCCGATCCGGGTGTCCCGCTTCGATGAGTACGGCCAGAGCAAGGTGATCGCCGAGCGGCTCCTCGTCGACTCGGGACTGCCGAAGTGGGCGCAGCTGCGTCAGACGGGAATCCTCCACTCGGGGATGCTCGAGATCCGCGACCCGATCATGACGCACTCGCCCTTCGGCGGCGTCATGGAGTGGGTCAGTGCCGAGGACTCCGCGCGGCTGCTCGCGAACCTCTGCGAGCCGGACGTGCCGGAGGAATTCTGGGGCGGAATCCACAACATCGGCGGCGGCGACGAATGGCGCCTCACGAACTGGCAGCTGCAGACCGTGATCGGCGGTGCGATGGGCGTCAGCGACATCCGCCGCTGGTACGACCGGAACTGGTTCGCGACCGGCAATTTCCACGGCCAGTGGTACGCGGACAGCGACCGGCTCGAGGAGCTCGTGCCCTTCCGGCAGGACTCATTCGACGCGGCGCTCGGCCGCGCGATCGAAGCGGCGCCCGCGTCGGTGCGTTCGGCGGGCCACGTGCCGGCCTGGATCGTGAAGCACCTCGTGATGAAGCCCCTCACGAAGAAGCCTCGCGGCACGATGCATGCCATCGCCCGTGGCGACGAGGCCGAGATCAGGGCGCACTTCGGCTCACTCGAGGAGTGGCGCGCGATCGGCGACTGGTCGACGTTCGAGGTGCCGGAACCGTCGCGCGAACCGCGCCTCCTGGATCACGGCTACGACGAGGCGACGCCCCCGGCCGAGTGGTCCGCGCTCGATTACCTCGAGGTCGCGGCCCACCGAGGCGGCCGTCTCTCCTCGACCGATGTCGTCCGCGGCGACATCGCCGCGCCGCTCGAGTGGCAGTGCGCCGAGGGCCACGGGTTCTTCGCGAGCCCCCGGCTCGTACTCACCGCAGGCCACTGGTGCCCGGTGTGCGTCACGGACGTCGCGGGGTACGCGCGCCAGGCCGAGACGAACGCCTTCCTGAGTCAGGTGGTCGATGCCTAGGACGGACGAGCGCAATCGCGGCGGAGGGCTGATGCCGACGAGGGCGAGATCGAGTTCGGCCTGTCATCGCGCACCCCCTGCACGGCGGACATGGCGCCGACGACGCACGTCTTCCGGCTCCCGACCACGATGAAGGCCACCGCTCAGCCGCGCACGCCGTATCCGCGCAGGAACAGGGCCTCGCTGAGCGCGAGCCGCTCGATCTCGGTCGGGTCCACGCTCTCGTTGGGTGCATGGATGAGGGCGAGCGGCTCTTCGACTCCCATGAGGATGATCTCGGCCCCCGGATAGGTGTCGGCGAACACGTTGCACAGCGGGATCGACCCGCCCTGCCCGAGCGTCGTCATCGGCGTGCCGTACGCCTCGAGCATCGCGGCGGCCATGGCACGGTAGGCGGGTCCGTCGGTCTCCGCCGAGAACGGCGAACCGACGGCCTCGGTCTCGACGTCGACGTGCACGCCCCACGGTGCGCCCGCGCGCAGGTGCGAGTCGAGCGCCGCATGCGCGTCGCCTGGCGCCATGCCGGGCGGGATCCGGAGGTTGAGCCGCGCGGCGGCGCGGGGCACGATCGCTGCCGTCGAGCCGAGCACCGGCGGGCAATCGATGCCGAGCACGGTGACGGCGGGACGCGCCCAGAGCATGTCGGAGACGGTGCCATCGCCGAGCAGCGCGATGCCGTCGAGCACGCCCGCGTCGGAGCGGAACTGCTCGGGCGGGTACGGCGCCCCCTCCCAGCGTCGGGAGGCGTCGAGGCCGGTGATCGTGGTGTTGCCGGCCGCATCCCGGAGCGACGCGAGGATCGCGATCAGCGCCGCGAGCGCGTCGGGCGCAGGTCCGCCGAACATGCCGGAGTGCACCTCGGAGGACAAGGCCTCGACCCGCACCACGACGTTCACCATGCCGCGCAGGGTGACCGTGGCGGCGGGATGCCCGACCGCGGCGTTGCCCGTATCGCACACGAGGATCGCGTCGGCGCGCAACAGGTCGGGGTTCGCGGCGACGAACGCCTCGAGGCCGCCGGTGCCCTGCTCCTCGGAGCCCTCGACGACGAGCTTCAGGTTGACGGGCACGTCGTCGCCGAGCGCTCGCAAGGCGAGCAGGTGCATGAGGATGTTCCCCTTGCAGTCGGCGGCGCCGCGCCCGTACCAGCGTCCGTCGACCTCGGTGAGCTCGAACGCCGGGGTTCGCCACGCCGAGTCGTCGAGCGGCGGCTGAACGTCGTAGTGCGCGTAGAGCAGCACCGTCGGGGCATCCGGGTCGGAGCAGGCACGCGAGCCGACGACGGCCTTGCTGCCGTCGGGCGTCGTCTCCAGCCGGGCGTCGGTGAACCCGAGCTCGGCGAACCGGTCGCGCACCCACTGCGCCGCCCGCTCGCACTCCTCGGGCGGGAACTGGCGCGGATCCGCGACCGACCGCATGGCGACGAGCTCGGCGAGCTCGGACCGCCCCGACGCGGCCATGAGCTCGGCCACGCGCGAACGAAGGTCGCCCACGGTCAGTTCTCCGTGTCCGTGAGTCCCAGCCCGTCGATGAATTCCTGATACTCCTCGAGCTCATCGGGGCAGTACGTCTGGATGATGAGGACCCCCGCCTCGACGAGCCGGTCCTCGGCGATGATCGGACGCTGCCCCGGACCCGCGGCGCCGTTCGACAGCCGATCGAGCAGGGCCGCCCTGCTGAGGGCCGAATTCGGGTCCTCGCACACCACGCCGCCGTCATCGCCCAGCACGCGGGCGATCTGCTCGGCCGAGAGGGCGGCATCGACGCCGGCGTCCTCGAGGGACACGATCAGTTCGTCGGCCTTGTCCTGCGCCTGCGCGGTCTCCCGCGCGGAGAAGAACGTGATGACGGCGATCACCGCCAGCACCACCAGCACGACCAGGGCGACCACGTAGATGATCGAGCGCTCTCGACGCGGCTGCTGTTCGGTGTGCGTGCTCATGATCCCGACACCTCCGCTTCCGACTGCGCCGCCGCTTCGGGCTGCTTCCACGACGGCTTCCTGAACCGGTAGAACAACCAGGGAACGAGCAGCCCGAGTCCGAGCGCGCCGCCCGCGACGATCACGAAGTAGACCAGGGGGTTTCCCTCGCTGAACTGCGACGGAGGGATGAACCCGACGAGCAGCGCCGCGAGTGAGGCGGTGAAGCCGACGACGCACATGGTGACGAGGAGCGGCGCGCGGAAGCCGCGCGGGTGGTCCGGGTGGCTGCGCCGCAGGCGTACCGCTGCCACGAACATCAGCAGGTACATGATCAGGTAGACCTGCGTCGTGATCACCGAGAAGATCCAGTACGCGCTCGACACCTGGGGGATGAGCGCGTAGCCCAGGGCGATGATCGTGGTGATGACGCCCTGGGTCACGAGCAGGTTCTGCTGCACGCCGTTCTTGTTGAGCTTCTGCAGGAACGGCGGAAGGTAGCCCTCCTGACGCGAGATCAGCAGCAGGCCCTTCGACGGCCCGGCGAGCCAGGTCAGCATGCCGCCGAGGGAGGCCGCCACCAGCGCGACGCCGATGATCGGCGTGAGCCACTGCGAGCCGAACACCGCGAGCACCGCGTCGAACGCCTGCATCACGCCGGCGGTGAGGGAGAGCTGCTCGGCCGGGACGATCCAGCTGATCGCGAGCGCCGGCAGGATGAAGATCAGGAGGACGAGACCCATGGCGAGGAAGATCGCCTTCGGGTACTCCCTGCCGGGGTTCTTCAGCGAGGAGACGTGCACCGCGTTCATCTCCATGCCGCTGTACGACAGGAAATTGTTGACGATGAGCACGAGGCTCGCGAGGCCGGCCCACTGCGGGAGCAGGTTCTCGGCCGTCATCGGCGCCGCCGACTCGTTGCCCTGGCCGAGGAAGACGGCCCCGAGGAGCACCAGCAGGGCACCGGGGATCAGGGTGCCGATGATCAGGCCCCAGCTCGCGAGGCCGGCCACGCCCTTGGTGCCGCGCGACGAGATGAACACGCCGGACCAGTAGCAGACCACGATCACGAGCGCCGTCCAGACGCCGCTGCTCGCCAGGGCGGGATTGATCACGTAGGCGAGCGTCGACGCCACGAACCCGAGCAGCGTCGGGTAGTAGAAGATCGTCATCGCGAACTGGCACCACACTGCGAGGAAGCCCATCGGCTTCGAGATGCCGGTGGCCACCCAGTTGTAGACGCCGCCCTTCCAGCCCGACGCGAGCTCCGCCGAGACCAGTGACGTCGGCAGGAGGAAGACGATCGCGGGCACCACGTAGAGGAAGATGCACGCGAGCCCGTATACGGCCATCGTCGGCGACGGCCGCAGGCTCGCCACCGAGGCGGTCGTCATCAGCGCGAGCGCGATCCACGAGATGTACGTGATCGCCGGAGCCTTGGCGCGCGCCATGCCCGCCGCGTCGGCGCGACCGGCCGCGGCATCCGCTGTGCTCATCGGTCGCACCGCCCGAGCTTCGGGGTGTATCCGGTCGCCGTCTCGCCAGTGCGACGAGTGGACTTGCACAACTGCCTCATCATGATCGCCCCCAGATGCCGGCTCGCACGCCGGATGGGAGCACGCTATCCCCGCCCGGTCGCTGCACGTCGGGACTTAAGACTGTTGACTGATCGGCCAGTCATTGGCGCCCGACGGCACTGGGGCGCGGCTCTTGGGGAGGGGTGCCCCGGGCCGTTCTCGAGTCACGCATTCGAGCCCTGTGGGGCGTCCGAAGCTGCGGCACCGGTGGGCCCATCGGGCGAAGTCGACGACCGCGTTTCTCGCCGACGCGCACCCCAGATCGACTTCGGTGTGCCCGGCATGATGCGCGCCCAGAAGGGCGGTTCCACCTCCTCGGTCAGGGCCGCAGGCAGATCGATGTGGAACGCGCCGATCTCCTCGGCGCCGCGGTGGGCGACGCGATACAGCGCAGTCCCGATGAGCACGCCGAGCGCGATGGACATCACCGACGTGAGCGCGGTGGCGAAGTCCTCCAGGCCCTCGCTCGTGCCGATCGCCTCGGTCATGCCCACCAAGCCGGCGGCACCCGGCACCAGGAGCCAGAAGCCGGGAAGGAACGTCAGCTGCGACGGGACGCCATGACGAAGGCTCGCGATCCAGAGCACGACGGGGGTCATCGCGACGGCGCCGACGAATCCGCTCACCGTCGAGCCGATCAGCACCTGCCCGACCTGCTGCCCCCCGTAGGCCACGAACAGCACCAGGAGCACCCATCCGAACGTCGACGACGGAGCTGAGAAGTGCAGGTAGTTGCCCACGGCGAAGAGCAGCACCCCTACTATCGCCGTCCACCAGGGAAATGTTTCGGACGCGCCGAGCGAGAGGTAGGTCGAGCTCTCGACGCCCACCACCGTGCCCGCCGCGATGATGCCGAACGTGAGCAGGGCGAGCTGAACGAGCCCCATCACGAGACGGGAGGCGCCGGCGACCATCTGCCCGGCGGCGAGCTCGACGGTCCCCGTCGTGAGCGCCCCGCCGGGGAGGAAGGTCGCGAGCGGCGCGATGAGCAGTCGGATGGGATCGCCGATCTCGGCGTAGGGTGCGATGAGGAACACCACGAGCGCGCACGCGAACGCCGCGAAGACGGGGAACACCAGCTGCAGCGTCTGGGATCGCACGAGCTTCGCGAGGCCGATCAACGCGCCGAGGGCGAACGCCACGAGTGCTCCCTGCCAGGTCGGCGTCAGCAGGAGCGCCAGGCCTGTCACGAGGAGCGCGTGTCCGAACGTGCGCACGAGCCAGCCGTGCCGCGGACGCATGGCGCCGATCTCGTTCAGCCGCCCGATGCCCTCAAGCGGCTGGATCTCTGCTCGCTTCGCCTGCTCCAGCAAGGCGTACAGCGCGGCGATCTGGTCGAATCGGAACGTCGGCGTGAGCGTCGAGCGGAGCGCGACTCGGCCGTCTTCCGCGGTCCCGGTCTGAACGAAGATCGCCGTCGGCAGCACCAGGATGTCGGTGTCGTCCCGACCGTAGGCGCGTGACACTGCCAGCATCGTGTCGCGTATTCCGTCGACCGTCTCGGAGGCCGCGTTCAGACCCTCCGCGAGTCCGAGAAGGAACCGGCGGAGGATCGCACGGTCACTGGCGTCGGCCATCTCGCCCCCCGACGCACACGCTATCCCCCACTGCCGAGGAGTGTCGAGCGATCAGCCACCGGCAACAGGACTGCGCGGCGCCTTCGGTCTACGGATGCCGCGTGGCGGCCGCTATTCGACGATCACCATTTCGTGGGGCGTCCGGTTGAGCCGGCGTCCGCCCTCGGCCGTCACGGTCACGATGTCTTCGATGCGAACGCCGAACCGTCCGGGGAGGTAGATGCCCGGTTCGATGGAGAAGCACATGCCGGGCAGCATGGTCTGACGTTCTCCCTCGACCATGTACGGCGGCTCGTGCGTGGTGAGCCCGATCCCGTGGCCGACGCGGTGTATGAAGTACTCCCCGTAGCCTGCCTCCGTGATCACGGCACGCGCGGCGCGGTCGACCTCCTGGCACTCGACGCCGGGCCGGACCGCCTCGAACCCCGCCTGCTGGGCTCGGCGCACGATCTCGTGCACCTCGCGCTCGTCGTCGGTGGGCTCGCCGACGTGCACCGTGCGGGTCGTGTCCGATCCATAGCCGTGCTTGAGACCGCCGAAGTCGAGCACCACCATGTCGCCGCGCTCGATGATCCGGTCGCCCATCTCGTGGTGCGGGTTCGCCCCGTTGGGACCCGAGCCGACGACGGTGAAGTCGACCTGCGAGTGCCCGAATCCGCGCAGGAGCGCGGCGAGGTCGCCGCCGATGTCGGTCTCGCTCCGGCCGGCGAAGCGCACCTCGAGGATCTCGCCGTATGCGGCGTCGGCCGCTGCGGCGGCCGACGCCAGCCGCTCCAGCTCGTCGTCGTCCTTGATCGCCCGGAGCATGGGGAGTGCGGTCGTCATCGAGGCGTACGACGTGCCCGGCAGTCGGCCCTGCAATCCGAGCAGGTGCATCGCCCAGGCCGAGTCCGACAGTGCGTAACGCCCTGGCCCGAGGAGCCGCGCGGTCGCTTCGTACGGGTCGCTCCCGTCGCGCCAGTCCGCCAGTCGGAAGACGGCGGCGCCGGGCGACTCCTCGGCGTCGGGGCGTTCGAGGCTCGGCACGATCATCGTGGGCTCGCCGTCGACGGGGACGACCAGCATCGTGATGCGTTCGGTGATCGCGACCGGCGCATACCCGGTCAGGTAGAGCAGGTCGGGTCCGGGCGTGAGCAGCAGCCCGGACAGCCCCGCCGATTCTGCAGACCGCGCGGCTCGCTCGAGTCTCGCGGCGTAGTCCTCGGCGGTGAACGGGGCAGGTTCGGCCTGCGTCGCTCGATCGGTCATCGGAGCCTCCTCGCCGGGGGGCCGCTTTCCGTTCCGCGATCGGCGCTCCGGGTGATCTCGAATCTACTCGCGTTGCCCAGACTCTTCGCCGACGCCGGCTGCCTCATCGACGGAGCCGCTCCAAGTTCAGCATCGACCCGTCGAGCTCGTCGCGGAACGCGGCGAGGTCGGCTGCGATGAGCTCGGGTTCCTCCCACTCGAGGAAGTGGCCGCCGCGCGGCA
Organism: Agromyces sp. CCNWLW213; assembly: GCF_037199545.1. Taxonomy (NCBI): domain Bacteria; kingdom Bacillati; phylum Actinomycetota; class Actinomycetes; order Micrococcales; family Microbacteriaceae; genus Agromyces; species Agromyces sp. CCNWLW213. The sequence goes on from NZ_JBBBDX010000004.1 coordinate 305,645, forward strand.
GGTCGGTCCATCGCACGATCCGGTACTGCCGTTCTGCCCACTCCCGCGGCGTGGGGAACATGTCCGCTGCGGACATGGCCATCGCGGTCGGCACCTCGACGCGCCCCCAGCTCGCGGTCGTGCTGCGGGCGGTCTCGTAGTAGAGCCGCATCGACGAGCCGATCGTGCCCGTGGCCCAGTAGATCGTGAGGTTGGTGAGGAGGTCCTGTCGGCGGTACACCCGGCCGAGTCCGCCGTCGCTCCAGCGGTCGAACTTCTCGAGCACCCACGAGGCGAGTCCGGTCGGCGAGTCGTTGAGCGCGTGGGCGAGGGTCTGCGGCTTGGTCGAGTGCTCCATGGCGTAGGCCATCTCGGTGCGGTGCCATTCCTCGGCCCGCGCGACGAACTCCCGCTCGGCGTCGGTCAGGTCGTCGGGGATCCAGCCGAGGTAGGGGTTCGTGCCGCTCAGGTGCAGCCCGATGAGCACGTCGGCACGCGACAGCGCCACCTGCTGGAGCACGCCCGCCCCGAGGTCGCTCCCACGACCGAGGAATCGCGGATACCCCAGTTCCCGCATCACGCGTACGGCGATACCGGCGATCTTCGCGACATCCATACCGGGACGGCTGGGCCGCTGGCTGAACCCGTACCCGGGCAGTGACATCGCGACGACGTCGAAGCCGCGGTCGACGAGCAGCGGCATGATCGGCAGCATCTGGACGAATGAGCTCGGCCAGCCGTGCAACGCCAGGACCGGCGTGGCGTTCGTGGAGGCGGACTTCGCGATCACCGCATGCACGTCGAGCCCGTCGACGTCGACGAGCACGTGCTCGAACCCGGCGATTCGGGCAAGTTCGGCCGGCCAGTCGTAGTCGTCGAGCCAGGTGTCGACGAAGGAGCGCAGGACGTCGGTGTCCATCCCGTACGACCACCCGGCGCCGTCGATCGCGTCGGGCCAGCGCGTCCCGCGGAGCCGGTCGCGCAGGTCGTCGATCACCTCGGGGGTGATGGCGGGGGTGAAGGAGCGCACGGACATCAGGGTTCCTCCCGTCGAGTGATGCTCATGCGTTCATCATCGGAGCCGCCGCTGCGCGGTGTCCAACACCTTCCGGTTGTGGATCCGGCCGGGCGATGATGGGTCGGTGGAGCTGCAGTCGCTGCGGTACTTCGTCGCGCTGTCCGAGGAGCTCAACTTCACTCGGGCGGCGGCCCGATGCTGGGTCTCCCAGCAGGCGTTCTCGCGAGCCATCGCGCAGCTGGAGCAACGACTCGGGGTGGTGCTCGCGGTTCGCCGGCCGCGAGGGTGCTCGCTCACGCCCGCCGGCGTCCGGCTCGCGGCATCCGCTCGGGAGCTGCTCTCGCGGGCCGACGGCCTCCACGAGACGGTCGGCGCAGGCGGGTCCGCGCTTCGACTCGGCTTCGTGCTCGACGGGCTCGGCGAACTCACCTCGGTGCTCATCGCCGCCTGCCGTGCCGCGCTCCCGGACGTCGAGGTCGAGGTGCGGCGCGTGCAGCCGCAGGACGTCGTCACCTCGCTCCTGAGTGAACGCGTGCACGTCGCATTCACGCACGGCCCGTCGGCGCATCCCCAGCTCGAGGTCCTGCACCTGTTCGGCGAGCCGCGAGTCGCCGTGGTCTCCCGGGCCGACCCGCGATCGGATGCTGCGGACCTGCGGACGGACGACCTGCTCACGCTTCCGGCCAAACGCCGGCGCGATGACATCGACCCCGCATGGGAGGCGTTCTTCACCCTCACCGCGGAGCGCAACGGCGAGGAGGCCGAACGACGCGGGGTCCCGGCCGACTCCTTCGAGGAGTTGCTGTGGAGCATCTCGGCGGACCGGCTGTTCCTGACCGTGCCGGCGCACGTCGAGCGCAGCTATCCGGGCGCCGCGTACGGGGTGGCGTACGTGCCCGCGCCTGCTCTCGCGCCCGTCGAGTTCGTCGCCGTGCACGCGCCACCTCCGCGGCACCGTGCCATCGGCGACGTCCTCGACACCGCCGTGCGGATCACCGCACCGCTCCGCACCGAGTGAACGGGTGATCGCCGACGGTCGTCGAGCCGAACCGCGCGTCGTGGACGCTCACTGTCGCGGCCACTGGTTCGCGCGCCTGCCTTCCTGCGCGAGCGCGGCCGTCTCCGCGACCCGTGCGGCGCGGGTCGCGGCTCGTCGGGCGGTGGCGATCCATTCCAGGATGCCGCGACGCGCCGACCGTGGGAAGGACTCGAAGTTCGCCCTGGCGTCGGGGTAGGAGTCGAGCGCGGCGGCGAGATCCGCCGGGATCTCGAGCGTCTCGACCTCGTCCAGCGCCGACCACGAACCATCCGCGCGCGACCGCTCGATCGCGGCGAGGCCCGCGGGTGCGATGCGGCCCGCGCTGAGCAGCCGGTCGATGCGGTCCTTGTTGACCTTGGACCAGCCGCTTCCGGGCTTCCGCGGTGTGCAGAGCAGCGCGGTTCGCGTCTGGTCGATCTTCGCCGGCCGGGAATCGATCCAGCCGAAGCAGAGGCACTCCTCGTTGAGGTCCTGAGCGCTGACGTGGGCCTGCCCTGGATCGAGCGCGCTCTTCCGGGCGGTCACGACCCAGACGCCAGGGGAGTCGGCATGGTGCCGTTCGAGCCACGTGCGCCATTCCTCACGCGATCGGACCTCGACGAGCGGGTAGAGGGGTCGAAGTGCGGACTCGGATGCCGCTCGTCCCGAAGACGACTCCACTCCTTCGCTCCTCTCGCGCCAGACATCGCCGCTCGACACCAGTATGAGCGTGCACCGTGGATCCGAACACCCGCAGCCGTGATCAGCGGTCGCTCGCGCCCGGAGGGTCGCCGAGGAAGCGATCGGTGAGGTGTCGCTCACCGGCGCCTGGGGGTGATGCGGCCGGCTCCGAACCTCGCGGAGGGGCCGGCTCTCCCGGGGTGGGATTCGCATGAAACCCCTGGTCGCAGGGGGAGACGCGGCCGCGGACCGCGACCTCGCCGACGACGCCGTATGGCTCGCGCGTCGTCGCACGCGGAGGCGCACGCGCCGCCGATGGGGAGGTCGTTCTGCTCGCCGATCAGGACCGGGCTCGGTGGGATTCGCCGACTGATCGGCGAGGCACAGGCCGTGCTCGGGATACCACCCCTGGCACGCCGTGCGCGCGGATGCTCCGGCACCCCGGCCGTCGGGACGAGGCGATGGGCCGAGGACCTGTGCGCCCTGGAACTCACGGCGAACGACGCCGAGCGGCGCCTGCTGGAGGCGCGGGTCGATCGGTGAGGCGGGATCCCCTCCTCGCCCGTGCTCAGCAGCGGCGGTTCGGGCGACGGCAGCGACGCCGACAGGCACGCTGATCCCCGCCTGCGCGAGCCGCCCGACCACCAGCCGGGACGCATCGTCCCGGCGGACGGACTCACCACCCGAGCAGCGAGAGGATCCCGGTGGCCGCTGCCGCCGCGAGTGTCGTCCAGAGCACGATCGCGATGACCTGCCAGAGGATGACCCACTCCTTGCGCACGCCCGACGCGACGAAGAACGCTGCGGTCAGCATCGTCGGCAGGGCGAGCGGGGCGAGGAGGCTCGCGCCCGGGACACCGAATCGCACCATCCAGCGCCGGAGCTTCGCCTGGCCTTTCGAGCGGCGAGTGGGCGCGGCGTCCGGGTCATCCGTCGGGTGCTCGATGGTGATGGCTCGAGCGCTGCCCGTCATGGTGCTCGGCGTGGCGGACGCGGCATCCGCTCGGTTGGTGGTCGCGGGCACCCGGTCGGCCGCTCGCGTGCTCGCGCGCCGGTCGACGACGGCGCCGCGCACGCGCGTGCCGAAGAGCACGACCGCGATGACGGCCAGGATGTTGCCCGCCATGGCGGCCAGCGCTGCGACGATCGGGTTGATTCCGGCGATGATGCCGAACACCGACGCTCCCTCGCCCTCGATGTAGGGAACCGCGCCCGCGAGGGCGACGATCAGCGGTTGCAGGAGGTCGGGCACTTGGTCGACGATGTCCTGCAGCCAGGGGTACGGGTTGTCCACGATGGTTCTTCCTTCTCTCACGCACCGCGATCCGGGCGGATCGCGCGTTGCGGGAGCAGTCTCGACCCGGTTCTCGGAACAGGGTCAAGCGCGGGCCGTTCGAACCTGAACGAAGCCTGTGACGCTTGACCATGTGGTCGGAACAGGGTCTTGAATGACCGTGTCGGTGCGGCCGGGAGCTCCCCCGGGGCGGCAGCGTCGGAAGGACGGGAACGGCATGGGCTGGAGCACACGCGAACTCGCCGAGCTCGCCGGCACGACCGTCAACACGGTGCGGCACTACCACCGAGCGGGACTGCTCGACGAGCCCGAGCGCAGGTACAACGGGTACAAGCAGTACGAAGCTCGCCACCTCATCCGGCTGCTGCAGATCCGCCGGCTGCGCGATCTGGGCGTGCCGCTCGGGCAGATCGAGGCGATCGGCCCCGCGAGCGACCGCGATCCGACGGCAGCGCTCCTCGCCATCGACGCCGACCTCGCCGCGTCCATCGAGCGGATGCAGCGGGCACGCGCCGAAATCCGCGCGATCCTCGAGGGCTCCACGGTGACCGACGTGCCGCCGGGCTTCGAAGACGTCGCGGGCCGGCTGTCGGGCGCGGACCGCTCGCTCATACTGGTCTACGCCCAGCTCTACGACCAGTCCGCGATGTCCGACCTCAAGCACATGGCCGAGGAGGAACGCGACGCCGCCGACGACGAGTTGGACACGCTGCCGGCCGATGCCGACGAGGCCACCCGGCAGCGACTCGTCGACGCGTTCGCGCCCAAGATCGCTCGCAACCTGGCCGACTACCCGTGGCTGCTGCAGCCCGACGAGCACCTGTCGAAGGGCCCCGCGGTGACCCAGGAGGCCTTCGTCGAGACATTCTTCGAGGTCTACAACGAGGCGCAGCGCGACGTCCTCACCCGCGCGAGCAGGATCGCGACCGGCGTCGACCGGGCCGCCCCCGAGGATGGCGATTCCGTGGACCCTGCCGTGGGCTGAGCTCCACCGCATCGAGCGCTGAACGAGCCGGTGCGCGCCGCCTCGGTGACCATTCGGAGGTTGACGAGGGTGAAGTCGGCGCTCATGGCGTCAGTCGTCCATGACCCAGGCGTCCGTGGCACGCTCGGTGTGCGATCCCCTCGCCGCCGTGGCCGCGACCGGCGTCGGCTCGGCCATCTCGGCGGGCGCCGCGTCGACGGTGCTCGCCGACCTGCCGGGCCTCACGCTCCTGCATCGGCAGGGGCGTGCGGAGTGAGATTCGGCGCGGGCCGTTGGGACCGTGCCGTCCGTGCAGATCGGCCGGCTCCGCAACCTCCTGGTACCGGATGCCGAGACTGAGCGCTTCCACGTCGATCTCGGGGCGCACTCTTCGTGCCGGGCGATTTCGGGCTGAAGGCGGCGATCCTCGGGGGTGACTTCGCGTGCTCTCGAACAACGCCGCCACGAGCGCGTCGAGCGTGGAGCACGGTGGGTCCACGCACGTCCCGGCGTCGAACTTCAAGGGCCGCACGAACGGTGCCCGCGTCAGGGGTACAACACGGGCACGTACTACCGTGACACGACCTGCAGCCTTCACTCACGTGACGCGCATGTCCTCATTCGAAGCGTCGCCGTATCGCCGACGCTCCGCGCGGCCGGAACGGGCTCGCGTCTGGCCACCCACGCGTTGGACCAGGCGCACGCCGCAGGCGCACGTCACGCGTGGCTGTTCTCGCGACGCTCCGGCCCGTTCTGGATCAAGCTCGGGTTCGACCCCGCCGACCGGGAAGAGCTCGCTCGGGCACTCCAACATGCCCGCCAAGTGCGACTGTTCATCACGACGGGACAGCTTGAGCGCGAGGTCGCGTGGTCACGACCGCTCAACAGCGTGCGGTGAGGGATCCGCTGCTGTGTACGCGCTCCGTGGCTGACTCGTCCTGATCGAGGGGGAAGCCGGCGACGCTGGACCATGTGCCTACAACACGGTATTCACTTGTTGATGCGAGACGGTGACCCGAGACACGGAGACCGACAGTCTGATCTGGGAGTGAGCATGACCGAAGACGACCACGCCCGCGCCGATCTGCTCGCGGTGCTGAACACCGAGTACTTCGTGCTGCAGGGGGCATCCGGCGCCTCGATCAGCGAATCGAGCAGCCGCTCGTCGCTGTACCTGTTCACCCTGTCGAGCGCGCTCGTGTCGCTCGGCTTCGTGCTCGGAGCATCCGAGGACGTGTTCGGGCCCTTCGCCGCGGCTGCGCTCTCGACGGTGTTCGTGCTCGGCTGGTTCACGGTCGCGCGGCTCATCGACACCAGCGTCGAGAACATCCGCGCGCTGCGCGGCATGGCACGCATCCGTCGGTACTACGCCGACCTCACGCCGCTCGCAGCTCCGTTCTTCGCCGTCACGGGTGACGAGGGCGCCGACTCGCTCTCGATGCTCGGGGTGCGCAGTGTGCGCTGGTCGTACATCGGCACGATGGCGAGCATGATCGGCACCGTCAACGCGGTCGTCGGCGGCAGCGGCGTCGCGCTGCTCGCGGGCGGGGCGGGGGTCGGGCTGCCAGTCGCGATCGCGCTCGGGGTCGTCGCCGCCGTCATCCTCGCCGTGCTCGTGGTGGCGGCGCAGGGGGCTCGGTTCCGCGCCGAGTTCCCGCAGGCCTCGACGCTGGCCTCGACCGACGAGCCGAACTGAACGGTCGCCGAGCTCGAGCACGCAGCCCCACGGCCTGCTGTGGACCCACGCCGACGAGGTCAACCACGCCCTGAAGGTGTTCCTCCAGCGGTGAACACGTCAGCGCGGAGGGCAGCGAGTGTTGTCCTCCGCACCGAGATCGCGAAGCCGCCTCACCCAGTCGAAACCGCCGACCAAAGGAGAGCGCACGACGGATACGACTGGGTGTACGTGCTCTCGGGACGAGTGCGGCTCGCGCTCGGCGACCGGGAGACAGTGCTGCAGCCCGGCGAGGCCGCGGAGTTCGACACCCGTGTCCCGCACGGCACAGCCAGCGCGTCGCTCGATCCCGCCGAGCTCCTCAGCCTGCTCAGCCGCCAGGGCGAACGTGTGCACCTGCGCGACCTCGGCGATGCCGATGCATGATGCCGATGCATGAAGCTTCGTCTCCAGTACATTCGCGAGATTGACAACGTTCGCACCGATGGGAATAATGGGCTCCGACGACGAGGGGACTTCGCCATGGCCGACATCCGCATCACCGACGGACGCCTCGAGGTGGCGCTGACGCGCCGCGAGAGGATCGCGGGCCTGCTCGGCGACGTCGACGTTCCGGTGACCGCCATCCGTCACGTCGAGGTCGTCGACGACGCCTTCGACGCGGTCCGTGGGCTGCGCGCGCCCGGCTTGGCGCTTCCCGGGGTCACGCGCGTCGGCACCTGGCGGGGCGGCGGGCGCCGCAGCTACGTGGTCGCGCGCGCCGGGCGGCGTGCGCTCGTCGTCGACCTCGAGGGGCAGTGGTACGACCGGCTGGTCCTCTCGACGACGGATGCCGCGTCGCTGCGCGACCGGCTCCGATCGGCGGTGGGTTGAGCGATGGCCGGCCCCACCGACACCGTCGAGCTGGTCCTGCACCCCGTCCGGCTGCGCATCATCCAGGCCCTGCTCGGCGGGCGCCGACTCACGACCGCCCAGCTCGGCGACGAGTTGCCGGGCGTGACGACCGCGACGCTCTACCGCCAGGTCGCGACGCTCGCGGACGCGGGCGTGCTCGTCGCCGTCGACGAGCGACGGGTGCGCGGCGCCGTCGAGCGCACGTGGGAACTGCAGCTCGACACCGCCCGCATCACCGGCGACGACCTCGCCGGGATGTCGCTCGAAGAGCACCGCCGGGCGTTCGCCGCGTACGTCGCCGGACTGCTCGCGGGATTCGACGGGTACCTCGCCCGCGGCGAGATCGACTTCGAGCGCGACCGCGTCGGCTATCGGCACGTCGCCATGTGGATGACCGACGGCGAGACCGACGAGTTCATCGCCGGCCTCCGCGAGCTCGCGGCCCGCTTCGTCGGCAACGGCCCGGGCGACGGCCGCGTCCGACGCGTGCTGTCGACCGTCCTCATCCCCGACGCGACGGATTCCGCCCCGGCACCCGCGCCCACCTCCTCCGCCACTTCGACCACGACGGGAACGACATGATCACCGCCTCGACCCCGACCCTCACCGAGACCGCGCTCGATTTCGCCGCCGGCGACGTGCGCCTCGCCGGCACCCTCGGCCTCCCCGCCGGCACCCCGCTGGCTGCCGCCCTCCTCGTGCCCGGCTCGGGACCGGTCGACCGCGACAGCGACCACCCGCGCATGCGCCTCGGCATCACCCGCGAACTCGCGCACGCGCTCGCCGGTGCCGGCGTGGCGAGCCTGCGCTACGACAAGCGCGGCGTCGGCGCGTCCGGCGGCGACTTCCTGAGCGCCGGGCTCAGTGACAACACGACGGATGCCGCGGCTGCGCTCGCCGCCCTCCGCGACCGCCTGCCCGGGGTGCCGGTCGTGCTCGTGGGCCACAGCGAGGGCGCGATCATCGCCACCCGCCTCGCCGCAGGCGAGCCGGACCTGGCCGGCACGGTGCTGCTCGCCGCGCCGGCGGTCGTGGGGGAGCAGATGCTCGCCTGGCAGACCCGGCAGATCGTGCCGACGATGCCGAGGTTCGTCCGCGGCATCCTGCGCCTGCTTCGGATCGATCTCGTGGAGAAGCAGCGTCGCAACGTCGAGCGCTTCCGGCAGAGCACGACCGACGTGATCCGGCTCGAGGGTCGCCGGACCAACGCCAAGTGGCATCGCGAGCTCATCGCCTACGACCCGGCCCCCGACCTGGCGCGCCTGTCGATGGCCGTCCTCGCGATCACCGGCGACCACGACCTGCAGGTCGACCCCGACGACCTCGAGCGCATCGCCGCGTTGGTCGCCGGACCCGTCGAGACCGACCGGCCCGAGCGCCTCACGCACCTGCTGCGACGCGACCCCGGCGACACCGCGTCGTTCGCGGCCTACCGGGCACTCGTCAAGCAGCCCGTCGACCGCGAGCTGCTCGACCGGGTCGCGTCGTGGGCCGCGGCGCGCGGCCGCGCCTCCGACGGGGGCGCGGCCGGCGCCTGACGGCCCTTCTCACCGCCGTCCGACGCGCTCGCGGTGCGCCCGCACCGTCGAGGCAGGCACGATCGCCGCCGCGACCACAGCCAGTGCGGCCGCGCCGAGGAAGACGACGGCCAGTCCCCCGGCTGCCGCCGCGTCGGCAGGAACCCCGGCGGCGGCGAGCGACTCGGTACGCAGCGTCGCGAGGCTCGCGAGCGCGGCGAAGCCGAGCGCGCCGCCGACCTGCTGGCTGGTGTTCAGGAGGCCGCCGGCGACGCCCGCCTCGCCGCCGTCGACACCGTGCACGGACAACTCGGTGGTGACCACGAACGCGCCGCCGAGACCGACGCCGATGAGCAGGGTGGGCCCGAGGACGTGTGCGACGAAGTCCGCTCCGGCGGGTGCGGCGGCGAGCCAGCCGGCACCGCCGGCGAGCACCAGGAGCGACACCACGAGCACCGCACGCGACCCGAACCGTGCCACCAGCGGGGGAACGATGCCCGCCACGAGGACGAGCACCCCGGCGAGCGGGAGCTGCGTGAGCCCTGCGGCGAGCGCGTCGAGGCCCATCGTCTCCTGCAGGAACAGCGACAGCGCGAAGAACAGCGCCACCATCGCGCCGCCGAGGGCCAGCATCACGAGGTTGCCGGTCACGACCGCGCGGTTGCGGAACACGCTCGCCGGCAGGAGCGGCTCGGGGGCGCGACGCTCGACGATCACGAAGGCCACGCCGAGGGCGACCGCGACCGCCACGAGACCGATGACGAGCGGATGTCCGAGGCCGAGCTGCTCGACCCCGCTCAGGGCGCCGACTAGGGCGACGAGCGCGCCCGTCGCGGTCGCCGCACCCGGGAGGTCGAGCCGCCCGACCGAGCCGCGACCGTCGCGCGCCACGAGCATGGGTGTCGACGCGAGCACCAGCGCCCCGATCGGCAGGTTCACGAGGAACACCGCCGGCCAGCCGAACGCGGCCGTCAGCACGCCCCCGAGCAGCACGCCTGCGACGCTCCCGAGACCGGCGACCGCGCCCCAGGTGCCGAGCGCCCGCGCCCGATCGCCGGGTGCGGGAAAGGTGCGCGCCACCAGCGCGAGCGCGGCCGGGGCGAGAAGCGCCGCCGACGCCCCCTGCGCGGCACGGGAGCCGAGCAGCACGGCGCCGTCGGGCGCGGCTGCGGCGGTCGCCGACGCGAGCACGAACCCGGCGACGCCGATCAGGAACAGCCGGCGGTGCCCGAAGCGATCGGCGAGGCGCCCGCCGATCATCAGCAGGCTCCCGAACGGGAGCACGTACGCCGTGATGACCCAGGCGAGCGCGCCCGGCCCGAGACCGAGGTCGGCTCCGAGTACGGGGATCGCGATGTTCACGATCGACGCGTCGAGCACGACGAGGAACTGGGCGAGCGCGAGGGCCGCGAGCGCGAGCCGGCGACGGCGAGGGTCGGGTGGTGAGGTGGGTTCCGGGTGGGCGGGACCACTCGCAATCCGCGCATGCGTGGTCTCGGCGTTCGGCGCTCCCTGCGCCGTCGTGAGGTCGGACATGGTCTTCGGTTCCTTCCATTCAAGAGAGTGAGTGTTCACTCACTACTTCGGGCAAAGCAAGACCGCCTGACGCCGGTCCGGTTCAGTCGTTCTGGCCGAACGACGGGTGGCGGATGCCGGCGCCAAGCAGCTGCGCCCAGCGCTCGGACGAGTCGTCGATGCTGAGGGTCACGACGAGATGGCACAACTGACCGAACGCGATGAAACGCTGCACCGAGGCATCCGTCGCCCCGCTTCTCGTGGACGCGAACTCGACCACGCGCGCGTACCCGCGCCGGAGCGCCGCACCGATCTCGGGCACCTCGGCCGCCGACTGGGCGTGCACCTGGAGCAGGAGCAGGTCGCGGTCGGCGATGAGCGCAGCGTACGCGCCGCCCATCGCATCGAGGATGCCCTCGGGCGTGCGGTCGGTCGCCGACTCGACGCCCTCGGCGAGCGCCTCGACGATGCGCTCGTAACAGTCCTCGAGCGCCGCGACGAAGAGGGCCTCCTTGCCCGCGAACAGCTTGAAGACGTAGGCGGACGAGATCTTCGCCTCGGTGGCGACGTCGGCGACCGTCGTCGCCCGATACCCCGCTCGCGCGAAGGTCGTCGTCGCTGCACGCACGACGAGCGGACGGCGCGCCTCTGCGGTGGAGAGCTTGGTCGATCCCGGCATATGAGTGACTGTACACTCACTTCAGTCACGGTGCAAACGTCACGCAAGCCCAGTCGAAACCCTCAGCATGCGGCGGTGCGGGTGTCATCGATCTCGGGGGTCCGTGCGGGGCCGGTCTTGCGGGTGATCCACCAGACTGCTGCGGTGATGAGGAGGAGTGCGGCGCTGGGGATGAGGTTGACGAACGAACCGACGGCCTCCTCTCGGCTGTTGATCTGCCCGGTGAGGTCGACATGCAGGGTGGTGGCGAGCACCAGCAGGGTGAGGTTGTACACCCCGTGGAGGACGACCGCCGTCTCGAGGCCTCCGGTGCGCCAGGTCATGATCGCCATCGACCCGAACAGCACGAGGTACGAGGTGAGGATGTAGGGGTCGAATGAGCCGTGCATGATCGAGAAGAGCGCGGTCGGGATGGCGATCCCGATGAAGGTACCGACCCGCGCGCTTCGCGCCCATCCTCCGACGACGCGGAACATGAAGCCTCGGAAGCCGTACTCCTCTCCCGCTGCTGCGAGCGGCGACAAGAGCATCCCGATCACGAAATAGGAGACGAGATCGATCGTCGTCCAGTTCACCTGCGGACTCGGCATCAGGAGGTATGCCACGGACATGACGACGAGCGTGAGCGGGCCGAAGGCGAGCAAGGCTCGCCCGAGGACGCCGAATCGGAACCGCCCGGCCACGGAATGCAACGAGCGGAACGGCACCTTGTAGAGAAGTCGTTGCAGCAGCATGCAGTACGGAATCAGCACTCCCAGGGAGAGGGCGCCGGCGGCCTGCTGGAGCGGCGTGAAGCCCGTGCGCCCGAGGAACTCCGTGTCGATGAATGTCGCGCCGAGGCTGAAGAGCCGCGCGAAGCCGACCAGGCCGACCAGCAGGAGCAGGATCGCCGCGACTCCTCGAAGGATTCGGCGCTTCCCGCTCGCGTAGACGCGGTGGTATTCGACTGCGGGCGGGACCTGTGGACTCGGGACGGGCTCGTCGTGGCGGATGAGCCAGTTCGTGGTGCCGTGGGGCATGGTGTTCCTTTCGTGAGGTCAGCTGGCGAGCTCGTCGAACCAGCTCGATCGCATCCGCAGGGCGCGCTCGATGCTGCCGGCGACGGCCGCCAGCCCGATGAGCAGGTTGAGGTGCAGCGGGAGTTGGATCGGCGAGGTGAAGGTGCCGATCGAATCGGCGATGAGGGGTATCCGGGAGAACGCTTCGATGAGTTGCGGGACCTCGACGCCGAGGCCGACGATGACGAGGGCCGCGGACATCAGGCCGATCGTGCGACTGAGGCCAGGGTGCCGGCTGTGCAGCCGGGCGCGGAGGCCTTCTGCTGAGGCACGGTCGGGTGACAGTTGCTGTTCGATGCCGTCGTCGCGCACGTAGTGGCAGCGCTTGAGCCCGAAGCCCGTGATCGCGACCTCGATGTGGCCGCCGGGCACGGCGAACCGGGTCGGCATCTTCGCGTAGGACCGGAGGGAGCCGTCGACGTAGAGGCGGGCGCGAATCTCGCCATCGCTCATGTCGCCGGCGTGGCGGACGTCGACCGTGTACACGGAGGCCGTTCCGTCCCGTGACGTCAAGGTGATCGAACGCAGCGACCTTCCGAGCATCTGCCACCACCGGTACGGGCGCAGGGATTCGCCGGATCCCGCCCGCACCCGGCGGTTGCGCCACTGTCTGAACCCCATCCCGCTCCTCCTCCTCGCATTAGTACGCTGTGATAGCGGACGAGTAGGCAAGCTAGCACACTGTGATAGACAGTTGATCGGGAGGTCCCAATGAGCGACTCGAACGAGCCCGGCACGCGCGAGAAGATCCTCATCGCTGCGGCGACCATGCTCGGCGAGAACCCGACCGCGCGCCTGAGCGTTCGCGCGGTCGCGGCGCGCGCGCAGGTGAGCACCGGGTCACTCCGGCACTTCTTCCCCACGCAGAGGGAGCTCGTCGAGACCGTGATCGCGGCCATGTACGACCTCGAGATTCCCGACGACCCGATCAACGACCGTTCGCTGTCTCCGGCGGAGCGCCTCGTGGCATGCCTGCAGCTTCTTCTCTCCCAGGTGGGAACCGGCGAGCGCGCCCGCCGGCAGTGGAGGGGCCTGTACGAGGCGTATGTGGCCAGTGCTCCCTCCGAAGATGAAGCCGCCAACTACCTCGCGCTCGACCGGATGGGGCGCCACCGCATCGAGCAGTGGCTGCGAGCACTGGTCGAGGAAGGCGCGACCTACGACGGGAAGATCGAGGAGCGCGCGCGATTCCTGTCCACCGTGACGAACGGCCTGATGGCCGAACGGGCACTCCCCTCGGACATCGTCCGAATGGATTCGGAGGCCGAGAGTCTGCGTCTCGCTGTGCACGCGGTCATGACCGAGATGCCCGACGCATGACACCGCTCTTCTTCGAATCCGCACTGCGAATCGTCCCCCTGCGCGGCGGAGGTAGAGCATCGACGACCACTGAAGGACAGCCAGCATGATCACGACAGCTCTTGACCGCACGCTCGTCGACGGAATCGCCGAACTGGAACCTGTGATATCGGGGTGACGGAGCTTCCGATTCGCGACGACGACGGCCGCTACCTGCTGGCTGCGATCGATCCGCAGCGGCATGCGGCTGTGCTTACGCTCCCCGCTCTCGGCGGGTTCCGCATTCAGCGCCGCGCCCGTCACGCCGTGCAAGGGCTCGTCAGCGGCATGGCCGAACCCACCTCCCCCGACGAGCAGCGCCTGCCTCTTCCAGGTCTGAGCGGTCGTGCGCAGGTGCTCCTGGGCATGGTGCTCGCCAACCGTCCGTGGCTGCTCGCGGCAGGGCTCAAGTCCGCCCTCGTGGGGGCTCTGGCGACCGGCGCGGTGGCAACCATCGAGCCGACGTTCTGGCTGCTGGCCTCCTCCCTGTCGGGGTGGCGCCTCTGGATCGCGACGATCGGCTCCATCACGATCGTCGTCGCTTGGATCGTGATCGACGGTCAACTCTGGGACCGGCCCGATGACGACTCCGCGCAGGCTCGGGAACGGTCCCGTCTCTACAACACCTCGACACTGCTGACGCTGACGGTCGGGGTCGTCATCTGCTATCTGGCGCTGTACGTAGTGAACCTGGTCTGGGCGCTGTTCGTCCTGGACCCGGCCGAGATGGGCGGTTCGCTCGGCACGTCCATCGGCTACGACGACCTGTTCGTATTCACCTGGTTCGTCGCGTCCGTCGCTACGCTCGCCGGCGCGCTCGGAACGGGCCTGGAGTCGGACGAAGCGATCCGCGCGGCGGCATACTCGAAACGCGAAGAGGAGCGCCGCGCCCGTCTGGCGGACGAGCGATCCGAGGAGGCCCGCCCTCGGGGCTGAGAGGAGCCCGGACCCGGCTCAGACGCCGGTCTCGGCTGGGAGGCGTCCGGATGCGACGGCTTGGCGCAGCAGCTCGAAGTCGGCCTCGGCGACATCGGCGTAGGCGGCCGACCATGCCGCCGTCGCCTCGGCGAATACCTCGGATCGGCCGAGGTAGGCCACGATCGCGGCCGAGGCGGGGGACTGCCCGTGCGCGCGAGCCAGGAGTGCGGCGCACAGCGCACCGTACGAGCTGAACTGGTCGGCGTCGAGCGTGGCCGGTTCGATCGACCCCTTCATATCGCGGAACTGCCGCCAGTAGTAGTCCACCCGGTAGCGGTCCGCCGAGTCACCGGCCCAGCCGCGGATCAATCCGACGAACAGGTCGGGGTTCGCCTGCAGGATCCGCTGGGCGGCGACGACGCGGTGGCCCTCGACGATGTCCGTCACGCCAGGGCGGCCGGGGACGATCGACCGCCGGCCCCCGTACGTCGTCAAGACAGACGGCGGAGCCTCCTTGGCCTGGAGGAACAGCATGTCGCCGGTGGGGCCCTCGACCGCGAGCAGGTAGCAGCGGGTGCCGACGCTCCCGACGCCGACGACCCGCAGGGCGAAGTCGACCACGCGGTACTGCTCCAGCAGGAACGCGATGTCCTCGCGAAGGGTCGCGCGGTATTGGGTGAAGAGGTCGGTGATCTCCCCCAAGGTCGCGTGGTCGACATGGCGCAGCACGGGAGGTTGATCGACGATGCGGATGCCGCCGTGGACCGAGAACGTCGTCAGGCGCTGCAGGAGCCGCTCGGACGTGCGTGCGCGGGCCTTCTTCGCCGCCTTGCGGACCGTCCGCTCGCCCTTCTCCCCGAGGTGACGGGCGACCGAGGACGTGTCGACTTTCGTGGCCTGATCATGAAGCGCACGACGGCTGCTGAAAGCTCGGGTTCCCGCCTTTAGCGGTATACTCGGAGTATGACTACGACGATCAAGGTGAGCGATGAACTCCGCGACCGCCTCAAGGAGCAGGCGGCGCGCGACGGACTCACCCTGGGCGCGCACCTCGCGCACCTCGCGGACGCTGAGGACCGCAGGTGGCGGCTGGACAGTCTGAAGGCGGCAGTCTCCGCGTCGACGGCCGCGCAGGCCGAGTCGCACGCTCGCGAGTCGGCGGAATGGGAGCGCACCGAGCTGACTGACGCCCAGTCGTGACCGAGGCGGAACTCGCGCCCGGCGTCATCGCATGGGCATCGCTCGAGCCGGTTCGTGGTCGGGAGCAAGGTGGCCACCGTCCCGTCCTGGTCATCGCCTCCGCCGGATACCTGGACGCGGTAACGACCCTCGCGATCGTGCTGCCGATCACGACCACCGACCGCGGATGGCCCAACCACGTCCGGGTCGACGGGCGCAGCGGTCTCGATCGGCCGTCATGGATCATGACCGAGCAACCGCGAACCCTCTCGCGTGACCGGCTCACGAGGATCTCGGGTCAGGTATCGACCGACTGTCTCGGAGCCGTGCGGATGTGGCTCGGCGACTTCCTCGACCTCTGACCACGTCCGGCACCCGACATGATCGGAGGCCGACACGTCGCGCTGAGGGATCGGTTCGCGGGCGCTCCGCTGGGACTGCAGCCGGGACCTAAGTTGATGGGATGCGCGGCTTCTCTGTGGATGAACGGGACTCGACGTGGGAGCGAGATGATGCTCGCTACCGGATCTATGTCTTCAAGGGCGCTGACAACGCGACAACGACCTTCGACCTTCTCGAGGCGACGATCGAGCAGGCGCTGGAGTCGGCGCTGGCGCTGTCCAACGGGGATGAGCACTTGTGGTCTCTTGCCCTTGTCGAGAACGACTCACGTGGGTTGCGCGGCTTGATCTGGTTGTCCGGAATGGATTACAACGACCCGCCGAGCTCGGCTCGCGAGTGGCAGCGGCGGCGCCAGATGCAGGACCGGTACCTGCTCGACAAGGATCGGCGAGGACTGCCGACGGTTCTCCCGAACGGCTTGCGCGTCATCCGGTTATTCCCCGAGTGGGTGAGTGGGTGGCCCCTGTGGGAGGACTTCACCGACGACTATCGGCTCACGGGCGACGACCTGGGGCTCACTCCGGAACTCAGCCAAGCCCTATACGACTGGAACGAGAGGTGGCTGACCCGGCACACGGACGACCCAATTCCTCGAGGCTGGCGTGAGCAGGGCGGGCACCTCTTCCTTCAGCTGCAAGCCGCGCTGGACGGGGCCGCCGAGGTGCGGCCCGAATTCCTGTCCTGATGTCACGCGCCCGCTAAGGAATGGCTCGCGGAGGCGGGTTGGCATCCGTGGCCGATTCGGAGCGAGCTCGCGCATTCACCCGTCGAACACCTCGGCGCTGGCGAACGCCGCGTCCTCGGGGAGCAGCTCGACGAGTGCTGACGGGCAGTCATCGAAGATGACCCGGTCGACGGCGGGCAGGGACATGGGCTGGAACTGAGCCTTGATCCCGTAGCACGTGAATACCGTGCTCGGACCCCGGTACTTCAGACCCTCATCGGTCGCGCCAGCGGGTCGTGGACCCGAGGCTATGAACACAGAAAGCTCGACATCGGTATCGGTCGTGGTCGTCTCATAGAGGACCACTCCGCCCATGCGGAGGTCAAGTCCCGCCGCGGCGTCTTCGGACCCGTCCCAACGCTGGCCATCGATCGCGTTCAAGTAGGCGGCCGGCTCGTTGTCCGCGATCTCCGGCCGGAAGAGGCTCCACGACAAGGGGTCTTCGAAGGACGCGATCTGCCGGGCCAGCACGCCGTCGATCCCACTGCCAAAGCCGTGGTACTCCGTGCGACAGCCGGTGAGGACAAGAACCAGGGCGGCCATCACGAGGACCGCTCATCGCCGCGCTCCCGGTGCCCTTGTCACATCTGCCAGCATCTCATCGCCGTCGACCCGCGAGCACGACCCCTCACTGTCCGCGAGGGATCGGCAGCGATCAGTCGGTTGACGCGATGTGAGCGTTGCGCTTCTCGATGAGACGGCGCAGGTAGGGGCCGATCACCAGTTCTGCCATCGTGCCGAGCGGTCCGAGCGGCGCTTCGAACTCCACGCGATCGAGCATGAGTGTGCCGGACCCGTCCGGTCGGAACTCGTGCTCGTGCCGGAACGAGCGGAACGGCCCCCGCACCTGCTCGTCGACGAAGGACTCCGGTTCCGTCATCGCGGTGATGCGGCTGGTCATTCGGATCGGCACCCCGAAGTGCCATGCCCGCCAAGTGACCTCTTCGCCTTCGCTGATCAGACCGGCGGTGACGCCGGCGATCGCGCGCTCGCGCGAAGCGGACATGGACGTCATGTGCAGGTCGATGCTCCGAGAGCGGTCGAACGTTTCCTGCACGCTGGCGGGCACGTGCGTCCGGCACTCAAATTCGACGGTCACAGCGATCGGTGTCCCACCGCGGGCGAGTCGATGAGTCGAGGCGCATGACCATCGGCGACGGCCGCTGAGGCGGAGGGTCCGCTCGAATTTGTGACTATTAAGTGACTACGAGAGAGATTTTCAATCGAGAGTCGCGGCTCGGTTGTCGTCGAAATCCCTGATCAGCCCCGAGAACCTATCGAGATGCATCCGTGTGGACTGTCTCCGGGCGATATGTGGGATTGCACGCCTGCTGCGGGAGCATGGAAAGTGCTTCTGATCAGGTAATTTAGGAAGAGCCGATGACGGGAATCGAACCCGCGCTGTCTGCTTGGGAAGCAGAAGTTCCTAAGTGGTGGTTCACGATGGCTCACTCGGGCTCACGAGCCGCGAAATCACGCGGAATGTGAAACGCAGTGAGTTCCGGTGAACTCGGCAAAACCGTGAGTTAACCGTGACAGTTGCCTCAAGGCGTCGGACAGGCGGAGGATCCGCGGGGCATGAGGATGACGAGATGGGGAGCGGCTGCGGCGCTCGAGGTGCCGCATCGGGCGGGGCTATGTCATGAGCCCGCGCCCGCGGGCGCGAGCGGCCACCCACCAGGATGCGTGCAGGCCGCGGCGGCCCAGTGCGCGCCACGGGAGAGGGCGGCGGGCATCGGAAGGCCTTCGACGCGGGCGGAGATGAAGCCCGCGATGAAGGCGTCGCCTGCGCCGGTCGTGTCCACCACGTCGATCGGGATTGCCCGCTGCTCGAACCAGCGCTCGCCGTCGGTTGCGATTGCACCGGCCGCGCCTCGCGTCACGACGGCCGATCTGGCGCCGCTGGCGAGTGCTTCCGAGGCCCAAGTGGCGGCGTCGCCGAGTTCGCCGACCGACCCGAATGCCACGTCGAGATCCGCGAAGCCGTCGGCGACCGCGCAGTCCTGGCTCACGATCGGTCCGTGACTGCGGCCTCGGTCGCGGGTGAGCCGGAGAGCGGCGAGCCGCGCTCGGAGCTCATCTGCGCGCGGGAGCATGCCGACATGCGCCCACCGCATCTTCGCGAGCAGCGCGATATGGGCGTCGCGGGGGAAGTAGGCCGCGGTCACGCCGAACTCCTCGTGCTCGAAGACGCGATCGCCGTCGTCGACCCGGATCGTCGTGACTGCCGTGCGTCCCGCCCGCGTGACGAGACCCGTCGGGTCGATGCGGGCGCGGCGTAGGCCGCGCGCGATCGTCCTCCCGTCGGGATCGGGACCTACCGCACCGAAGTAGCCGACACGGTATCCGTGCCCCGCGAGCTGGGCGGCCACGTTGAACGCGTTGCCGCCCACGTACCGCGCCGACTCGTCACCGACGTAGCGGTCGATGGTGTTGTCGCCGACGGTCGCGACGGCGAACGGGATGACGCGGCCGCCCATGCCGGACGGCCTCAGTACTGCAGCTGCCGGTAGTACCGGCGCGTGGTGAGCGGGTGGTCGCGCAGTACCTCGAGGTGGGCGCTCACGCGCTCGAGCGCGGTCGCCAGCAGCGCGGGCGCGAGCAGAGCACGCACGTCGGGTGTGAAGCCGAGCAGCTCGAAGTCGGCGGTGTCGATGACCTGCAGCGTGTCGGTAATGCGTGGCACGAACGCCTCGACCCGTTCGACGAGCGCGCGGCCGGCGTCCTCGCCCTTGAGCGCGATGACGCTCACGCCGGGCTCGAGCAGCTCGAGCGTGCCGTGGAAGAAGTCCGATGCGTGCACGGGCCGCGTGCGGATCCACTGCATCTCCTCGAGGATGCACATGCCGTAGTAGAACGCCTCGGGCCAGCTCGCCCCGGCTCCGGTGATGACGTGGTAGTCGGACCCGGCGATGATTCGCGCGAGGTCGCCGGCACGCACCTCGAACGACCGCTTGACCCCGAGGAGCGCGTCGGGCAGCGTCGTGAGCTGGCCGAGCACGGTGTCGTAGTCGTCGAACTCGCCGCGGGCGCGCATGATCGACAGCGCGATCAGCAGCGACTGCACCGAGAAGGTCTCGCTCGAGGTGTCGTCCGCGGCGAAGGTCGTGAGGTTGAGGTCGGCGTGCTCGGCGAGCGGTGACTCCGCGTGGCCGGTCAGGGTCAGCACGGTCGCGCCGCGCTCCTGGGCGTACTCGAGCACGCGGATGCTCTCGAGCGTCGTGCCGGAGAGCGACGGGACTACGACGATCGAGTCGGGGCCGAGGTTCAGCGAGCCGGTCTCGACGAGCTCGGCCGGCATCTCGTGGAAGGTGGGGAACGTCGAGCGCGTCTGCAGCAGGCGCACCGCCGGCTGCATGAGAATGCCGGCGCCGCCCGAGCCGAGGAAGAACACGTTCTTCGCGCCGGCGGCGAGCCGCTCGGTGATGAAGGTGTCGATGGGTCCGGCGAGCGCGACGGCTCCCGCCTGGATGCTCAGGAATCGCGCTTCGTCGAAGTTCAGCATGGTGGTCCTTTCGTGTTGCGGTGGGGTTCGTGGTGTGCCTCGCTGAGGGCGAGGTACTGGTAGTCAGGCGGCAGGATTCGCCGCGAGTTCGCGCTCGACCGCGGCGAGGCATCGGTCGAGCGCGGGTCGCGGATCGAACGCGTAGGTACCGTCGCCGAACAGCTCGAACGTCGCGAAGCCGTCGTAGCCGCGGCGGTCGAGCGCGTCGAGGATCTCGCCGAGCGGCAGGTCGCCGTCGCCCCAGGCGAGGTGTCCGGCGGGCGTCCCGTCGATGAGGTGGACGTGGCGGATGCGTGCGCCGAGCGCGTCGAAGTACGTGTCCACGGTGTCGCCCGCGACGGCCATGGCGACGGTGTCGAGTGCCGCCCCGAGATTCGGTGCGGCGATCTCGTCGATCATGCGGGCGAGTGTCGCGGCGTCGTTGACGAGGTTCGACTCGACGCGTTGCAGCGGCTCGAGCACGCAGTCCAGCCCGAAGGTGGCGGCGTAGGCCGCGATCTCGCCGATCGCGTCGACGGAACGCCGCCACGCGGCATCCGTCGGCTCGTCTTCGAAGCCCCGGCCGGGCGTCAGGAACAGCATCGGCGACTCGAGTTCGCCGCACAGCTCGGCTGCGCGACGGAACATCGCGATGCTCGACTCGCGCAACCAGGGCACCGGCGAGGCGACGTTGACGGGGTAGATCACCTGCTCCGGCGTCAGGCACTGCGCCGTGAGGCCGCGCTCGGTGAGCCGGCGGCGGATGCCACGGGCCTCCCCGGTGCTCACGTGCGGCACGTGGAGGTGCGGCGCGATGCCCCAGAGCTCGACACGCTCGCGGCCGAGCACGACCATGTCGTCGAGGAACCGGTCGAACGGCAGATGCTGGTACGAGAAGTTCGACCCGGTGATGCGGTCGAGTCGGATGCCGCTCACTTGCCGATCCCGTCGGCGAGGCCCTTGATGAAGTACCGCTGGCAGGCGAAGAAGAGCACGACCACGGGCAGCGCGGCGATGACCATGCCGGCGAACACGACCGGGTAGTCGGTCCCGTGCTTGCTCATGAGGCTCGTGAGGCCGACGGGGAGCGTCTGCATGTCGGTGCCGCTCGTGAACACCATCGCGAACAGGTACTCGTTCCAGGCAAACAGGATGTGCAGGATCACGACCGAGATGATGATCGGCCGGCACATCGGCAGGATGACGCGCCAGAACGCAGTCCAGCGGCTGGCCCCGTCGACCTCTGCCGCCTCGTCGACCTCGCGCGGCAGGTCGATCATGTACGCGCGGATGAGGAAGGTCGTGAACGGGATGCGGAACGCGGTGTACAGGATCAGCAACGCCCAGAACGTGTTGTAGAGGCCCATCGACTGGAACATCTTCACGAGCGGCACGAGCGCGACGGTCGGGGCGAGCATGAGTCCGCCGAGGATGACGGCGGCCCACGTCCGCGAGAACGGGATCTCGACGCGGGTCAGGCCGTACGCTGCCCACGCGCTGATGAACACCGTCGCGATGGTCGAGGTGACCGTGACGAGGATGCTCGTCGTGAGGTAGTTGCTGACCCCGCGGTTCCACGCGGCGGCGTAGTTCTCCCACCCCCACTGCAGCGGCAGCGCGAACGGATTGCCGAACAGCTCCGCGTTCGTCTTGAAGCCGTTGAGGACCATCCAGGTGAGCGGGTAGACCACGACCACCACGAGGCAGAGGAGGAAGGTCCAGATGAACACGCGGCCGATGACGCCGGCGAACGAGAGACGAGTCACCATTCCACCCTTCTGCGACGGTTGATCCAGAGCTGGACGAGCGCGATACCGAGCGTGACGACGAAGATGACGGTCGCGATGGCCGCGGCGTACCCGAAGTCGTTGCGCACGAACCCGTTGCGGTAGAGCCACGTGCCGAGCACCTGCGTGGAGTTGTTCGGCCCGCCGGAGGTCATTACCATGACCTCGTTGAAGACCTGGAACGCACCGGAGATCGTGACGATGATCATGAGGCCGGTCATCTCGCGCACGAGCGGGAGCGTGATCGTGAAGAAGCGGCGAACGGGTCCGATGCCGTCGATCGACGCGGCCTCGTAGAGCTCCGACGGAATGCGCTGGATCGCGACGGCGAACAGGAGCGTCGAGTATCCGAAGCCCTGCCACTGGCTCATCGCGATGACGGCGACAATCGCGGTGCTCTCCTGTCCCAGCCACGGCTGGGCCCACGCCGCGAGTCCGGCCTGCTCGAGCACGAAGTTGAGGAGCCCGAGGTTCGGCTCGTAGATGAAGTAGAAGAGGAGTCCTGCGACGGTGAGCGAGATCGCCGACGGCACGAAGTAGATCGCACGCAGGCTCCGCCGCCAGCGGTCGCTGCGGATGCCCTCGATGATCGCCGCGAGCACGATCGCGCCGAACACCTGGAAGGCCAGCGAGATCACCGCGTAGAGCAGGTTGTTGCGCAGGGACGACCAGAAGATCGGGTCGCCGACGAGCTTCGCGTAGTTGTCGGCACCGATGAACGCCTGGCTGCCGCTGTAGATGTCCCACTCCATCGTCGAGAACCCGAGGTTCTGCACGAGCGGGAGGTAGACGAAGACGGCGAGGACGACGAGCGCGGGCACGAGCCAGGCGATGCCCGCGAGGCGACGGATGCCGCGGCGCGGCGGGCGGGCAGGGCGGCCCGGCGGGGTGCCGGCGGCCTGGGCCACCGGCACCGCGCCGACGCGCTCACTGGGCTGAGTCAGAAGCATTCCGCACGCTCTCGAGGATCTGCTCGGGCGTCGAGCCGCCGCTGATGAGGGCCTCGCCGCCGGCGAGCCAGGCGTCGGCGACCTCGGGCACGGTCACGGTGTCCAACCAGATGACGAGGTCGGACGCCTCGTTCACCTTCGTGATGCCGTCGTAGACCGCGACGCTCGAGGTGTCGGGCGTGACCGCGCCGACGACCGTGCTCGGCTGCCCGTACGGCGGCGACGAGAGGGTGGTCGCGTTCTCGAGCGTGGTGGCGAACTTCATGAAGTCCACGGCGAGTGCCGCGCGGGGCGACCTGGCGTTGATGAGGTAGCCCTCGGGCGAGCCCTCGATCGCCTCGGGGTCGCCCTCGCCGCCCTCGGGCACCGGCAGCGGGAAGATGCCGAACTCGTCGGGCGTCAGGGCGTTGCCCTCTGCCGTGACGGTGTCGAACTCGAGGATCTCCTGGTAGTACATGGCGGCCCGTCCGCCGGCGAGGGCCTCCTGCGCGGTCGTGTAGAGCACGCCGTTCGTGCCGGTGCCGGTGTCGGTGCAGTCGTCGACGAGTGTCTTGAACTGCTCGAGCGAGGCCAGGTAGCCCGGGTCGTCGAGCGTCGCCGTCGCGGGCGAGAAGTCGTCCCGCAAGACGTCGCTCGGCACGTTGTAGGCGAAGAGCTGCTGCAGGTAGTGCAGCGCCGGCCAGCCGTCCTTGTTGCCGAACGCGATGGGCTCGTAGCCGGCGGAGCGGATCGGGGCACAGCTCTCGATGAGCTCCTCGAACGTGGTCGGCACCTCGATGCCGACCTCCTCGAAGATCGCCGTGTTGTAGCCCATGAACTTGCCGTTGTTGTAGAGCGGGATGCCGTAGTACTTCCCGTCGACCTCGAACGCGCTGAGCGAGGCCTCGCCGAAGGTGTCGCCCCACTCGGTCCCGGGCGCGATGAGCTCGGTGAGGTCGGCGGCGAGCCCGCCGTCGATGAAGTTCTGCGCCCAGTTGCCCGTCCAGGTGAAGTAGATGTCGGGCAGTGCCCCGGAGGCGGTCAGGGTCTTCGTCTTGTCCTTGACGCTCTGGTCGGTCTCCTGGATGAGCTCGATCGTCACGTCGGGGTGGAGCTCCTGGTACTGGGCGGCGAGGTCCTCGAAGTACGGCCCGAGCGGGTCGCCGCCGAACTTCGTCAGGATGCTCAGCGTGCCGGAGTACTCGGGTTCGGCGGTGATGTCGGCGGCCGGGGCGGCGCTGCCGCCGGCGCACCCGGCCAGCGTGAGGGCGGATGCCGCGGCGAGTGCGGCGAGTGCGGTGATTCTCGGTGCGTGCATGGTCTTCCTTCGACTCGGGATGGATGCCGGACCGGACCGGAGGTGCAGCTCCGGCGATCCGCCGTTGGATCGATGTGACGCGTACTGCTTGGTGGGGCATGACTCTACACAGAATCTGATACCGGTACCAGAACTTTCTCTCGATTTCGCGGGATCGGCGCCTTGCAAGATCGGCGCAGGCCACCAATGCGTGAACATGTTTCCGGCAAATAACCTGATCAAATGGATTAACGATCGCCGTGCTCCGAGCTTCCGCCACCCCGCCCTGTTGACGGACCCTCGTCGCTGTGCCAGCATGAGGCCGACCTGATACCGGTACCAGATGCCGGATACCACGAGCACTGTCGGAAAGGACCACCATGCTCGAGACCACGATCCTCGACTTCGACGAGACGACGTTCCGCAACCAGACCGCCAGCGCCGTGGCGCTGCGCCCGCAGATCGAGGAGGTCGTCGACCGCCTCCAGGCGGAGGGCTTCGCCAACCTGTTCCTCATCGGCGCCGGCGGCACCTACGCGGCCATGTGGCCGTACGAGCACCTGGCCCGCAGGAGCTCGACGCTGCCGGTTCGCGCGGTGATCGCCGCCGAGCTGCTCGAGTCCGGCGACGCGACCCTCGGCTCCGACTCGGTCGCGATCTTCACCTCGGTGTCGGGCACCACCGACGACAGCCTCCGCGCGATCGAGTTCTGCAAGGCCCGCGGCGTGACCACCATCGGCTTCACGGGCTATCCGGAGTCGCCCATCGCGCAGGCGGTCGACATCCCGCTCGTGTCGGAGCCGAAGACCTGGCCGTTCGACGTGCAGATGCTCCTGTTCATGACGAAGCTGCTCTCGTCGCGCGGCGAGTTCGAGGGATACGAGCGATTCGCCGACGAGCTCGCGGGGCTGCCCGACATCCTCGTACGCGTCGCCGAGCAGGCCGAGCCCGTGGCATCCGCCTTCGCCGAGGCGCACGCCGAGACCGACTACCACTTCCTCGTCGGAGGCGGCAACCTCTGGGGCTTCACCTACCTCTACTCGATGTGCATCCTCGAGGAGATGCAGTGGCTGCGCACCACGCGCGTCCACAGTGCCGAGTTCTTCCACGGCTCGCTCGAGCTGCTCGAGGAGGACACGAGCGTGATCGTCTTCCAGGGCGAGGACGAGACCCGCGCCCTCACCGACCGGGTCGAGAAGTTCGTGAAGCGCATCACGAGCGACGTCACCGTGTTCGACACGAAGGACTACGAGCTCGACGGCATCAGCCCGGAGTTCCGCGGGCTGCTCGCGCCGCTCGTGCTCGACACCGTGATGGGTCGCGTGTCGAAGCACCTCGAGCGCGTGCGGAACCACTCGCTCGACCTGCGTCGCTACTACCGCGTCGTCGACTACTGACCCGAGCCGACGGATGCCCCGTGGCCGGTGCGCCGCGGGGCATCCGTCAACCACCGGCCATCCCCTCCCTCCGCATCATCCCTACGACCCGCCCCTGGAGGCGTCCCATGCGCATACTCGGCTTCGGCGACAACATCGTGGACCGGTTCCTCGACCGCGGGCTCGACTACCCGGGCGGCAACTGCGTCAACGTCGCGGTCTTCGCACACCGGCTCGGCGCCGAGGCCGGGTACCTCGGCGTCTTCGGCGATGACACGGCCGGCGAGCGCCTGCGCGAGGCCATCGCCGCCGAGGGCGTGGACCTGTCGCGCAGCGTGGTGCGTTCGGGGGAGAGCGGCGTGTCGACTCTGCGGGTCGAGCACGGCGAACGCACCTTCCTGGGCTGGAACGGCGGCGGGGTGACGGTCCGTTCGCCGCTCGAGCTCGATGCATCGCTGCTCGCCTACGCCGGCGGCTTCGACCTCGTGCACTCGAGCGTGTACTCCCGGAGCGAGCCCGAGCTGCGAGAGCTCGCCGCCACTGACGCGCTCGTCTCGTTCGACCTCTCCAGCGAGGACGACTTCCGCACGCCCGCGTACCTCGACCGGGTATGCCCGCACGCCGATCTCGTGCTGCTGTCGTGCTCGCACCTCGACGACGCGCAGACCCGGGCGCTGCTGTCTGAGGCCGTCGCACGCGGTGCCTCGGTCGCGCTCGCGACACGCGGCACCGACGGCGCGATGGTCACCGACGGCGACGTCATCGTCGCAGCGCCCGCGCAGCTCGTCGAGGACCCGTCGGCGATCGTCGACACGATGGGTTGCGGCGACGCGTTCCTCGCAGGTTTCGTCGTCTCGCTGCTCGGCGCCGGATGGCGGCGCGGGAGTCCCCGCCCGTCGCGGGCGGCACTCGCCGCGGCGCTGCAGGCCGGTGCGGCATCCGCCTACGCTCAGTGCTTCGTCGAAGGCGCCTTCGGCCGTTCGCACCCGTCGGGCGAGCCCGTCGCCACTAGCATGTGGTGAGTCGGGGGCAACGGGTGAAGGGTCGGCACAGCGGCATGACGACTGAGCGGGAACGGGCCTCGAACCCGCCCACCATCTCCGAGGTCGCCGCCGCCGCCGGGGTCGGTCGCGCGACCGCCGCGCGCACGCTCGGCGGGTACGGCTACGTCAGTCCCGAACTGCGCGAACGGGTGCTCGCCGCAGCCGGGCAGCTCGGCTACCGGGCCAACGCGCTCGCCCGAAGCATGTCGACGGGCATCACCCACACGCTCGGCGTCATCGTCGCCGACATCGGCAACCCGTTCTTCGCCGGCGTGGTGCGGGGCATCTCCGACGCGTCGCGTGAACGCGGCTTCGACACGATCGTGCTGAGCACGCACGAGTCGCTCACCGAAGAGATCGCGGCGATGAACGTGCTCATCGACAAGCGCGTCGACGGCGTCATAGTCGCCTCGGCGGCGATCGAGCGAGCGGATGTCGCGCATCTCACGGCCGCGATCGAGCACGGGATCCCCGTGGTGCTCGTCGACCGCGAGGTGTCGCACCTCGACCTCGACGCGGTCGTGATCGACAACCGCGAGGCGGCCCGCGAGGCGGTCGACTCGCTGATCCGGGCCGGTCACACTCGCATCGGGTTCGTCTGGGGTCCGACGACGGACGAACGCCCACGCACCCGACGCGAACTGCTCGCGGCGGCGGCGAAGAACCTGTGGACCGACGCCGAGCGCCTGCGCGGCTACCTCGACGCGCTCGACGATGCCGGCATCCCGTTCGACCCCGAACTCGTGATGGTCGGGGCCAAGACCGAGGAGCGAGCGACCGACGAGGTCGGGCGCATGCTCGCGCTGCCCGACCGCGCGACCGCGCTGTTCTGCACGGAGACCGATGCGATGACCGGCTCCCTGCGCGCCGTGCGCGCCGCTGGGCTGTCGTACCCCGCCGACGTCTCGCTGATCGGCTTCGACGACAGCTCCTGGGCCGCGGTCATGGATCCGCCGCTCACCATGATCGAGCAGCCGATGCACAGACTCGGTGAGACTGCAGCGGGAACCCTGCTCGCCCTGATCGACGGCGAGGCGACGCCTCGCTCGCTCCACACGCTGGAGACGCAGCTCGTATCCCGGGCCTCGGTCGCGCCGCCACCGGCGGCTCGCTGAGGCTGTCCGGCGAAGGCGAAGGCGAAGGCGGGGGCGAAGGCGGGGGCGAATGGCACACCCGCCACCCGCCACCCGCCCCCCTGCCGTGCAGCGTGCTGCGCGACGTGCTAGTACGCGAACTGCCACATGTACCGGCGTCCTTCGAGGGTGTATCCGCGAACGGCGGCGTAGTGGGCGGCGAGGCGGAAGGTGAGGGCGTAGTAGACGAGCGGCGCCACGAACGATCGCTCGGTTGCGGCGATGCCGGGCAGGTCGAGGTCGCGGCTGTCGACCCGGTGGATGGTGCCGCCGTACTGCTCGAGGAACCGTTCGACCCGCTCGCTCATGGGGCGGGTCTCGTCCTCGCCGAGGAAGAGGATGCTCTTCGTGCCCTGGTCGAAGACCTCGAAGGGCCCTTGGAAGAACTCGTCGGCATTGATGGTGGCCGCGTGCATCCACTGCATCTCTTGCAGGAAGCAGCTGGTGAAGGTGCTGCCCATGCCTTGCAGCGGACCGGACGCGATGAGGTAGGTGACCGGCACGTCCTTCATGTCCTCGGCGATGGCGGCAGCGGTCGGCTCGAACGTGCGCAGCGCCGCCTCGGTCGCCGCGGGCAGCGATGCGAGCGCGCGGAGCTGCGCTGAGACATCCCGGCCTTCGCGCTGGAGGACCGCAAGCACGAGCAGTTGCAGCAGGATCTGGTTGCCGTCGCCGTTGCGTGCGATGAAGGCGGTCTTGATCGCTTCGGCGAGGGGTCCTTCGGAGTTGAGGGTGACGGCGACGACGGCGGCGCCGCGTTCCTGCGCCCAGGATCCGGCCCGTACGGTCTCCGGCGTGTTGCCCGCGGCGGAGAGGGTGATCACGAGGGCGCCGGGACCGACGGCAGGCGAGGCGCGGTAGTAGAACTCGTCGGAGTTGACCGAGGTCGTCGGGATGAGGGAGTGCCGGTCGAGTTGGTAGTGCGCGGCCTGGAGGCCTGAGTACGACCCGCCCGCGCCGACGAGGAAGATCCGGTCGATCGCGGGGAGGGCGGCGACGTACGAACGAATGTCCGACCAGAGCGTGATGGCGTGTTCCTGGGAGGGGCGGATGTCGTCGGGGATGGGCTTCACCGGGCTGGGGCCCACGTAGGTGCCGTCGGTCATGGTTCTCTTTCTCTAGGTGGTTCAGCCGGCTTCGGGAAGCGCCGGGGTGTCGAGGGTGAGCTGGGTGCCGTGGCCGAACGCGCCGAGGTGCGAGCAGGTCTGCGCCGCGGCGTGTGCCGCCTCGGAGAGGAGGTAGTCGGGGCGTTCGTCGTTGAGCAGTCCGACGAGGACGCGTGCGGCGAAGGTGTCGCCGGCTCCGAGGGTGTCCACGGCGTCGACACTGGCTGCTGCCTGTCCGACCCAGCGATGTCCGCGATGGGCGAGGACCGCGCCGCGGGTTCCGCGGGTGATGAGGCTCCATTCCGCGCCGGATGCCTCGCTGCGCTGGACGAGCTGCTCGAACTCGTCCTCATCGAGATCGCCGCCGGAGTGGATCGCGAGGTAGCACCGGGCGCCGACGGCGGCGATGTGCTCGGGAGTGCCGTAGGTGGAGAAGTCGTAGGACAGCCGGGTGGTCGCGGCGATCGACGGAAGTGCGGAGTCGAGTCCGCTGGTCGCCCCGATGTGGACGGCGTCGAGTCCGCGCAGTGCGGCGACGTCCTGGTCGGTGAGGTCGAATCGTGAGACGCCGAGGTCGAACGAGGCGAACGTTCGGTCGCCGTGTTCGTCAAGCTCGAT
The DNA here is from genome assembly GCF_037199545.1 of Agromyces sp. CCNWLW213. Classification (NCBI taxonomy): domain Bacteria; kingdom Bacillati; phylum Actinomycetota; class Actinomycetes; order Micrococcales; family Microbacteriaceae; genus Agromyces; species Agromyces sp. CCNWLW213. Next base: position 335,271 of record NZ_JBBBDX010000004.1, read on the forward strand.
GATGCAGTGTGCCGTCCTGCCCGGCGCAAACCGCAGCCCGGACACATCGACGCCCTCGGCACGCAGTGCCCGGGCGATGGTCTCGCCGGCGGGGTCGCGGGCGACCTGGCCGAAGTAGGCGCTGTTCGCGCCGTGTCGTGCAGCGTGCACGGCGACGTTGAGAGTGTTGCCGCCGGGGAACATCAGTCCGGCGTCGGCGTAGCAGTCCACGACGTTGTCGCCGACACCGGCGATACGCACGGGCGGGTTCACAGCACCTCGCTGAGGAATCGGCGGAGGCGGGGGGATTGGGGTCGGTCGAAGAGGTCGTCGGGGTGGCCGTGTT
>NZ_JBBBDX010000005.1:0-90075 GCF_037199545.1 Agromyces sp. CCNWLW213
CGCGGGCACGAGCCAGGCGATGCCCGCGAGGCGACGGATGCCGCGGCGCGGCGGGCGGGCAGGGCGGCCCGGCGGGGGGGGGGGGGGGGGGGGGGGAGAGAGAAGGGAGGGGAAGGGCCGCGGATGCCGCGGGCGCGTCAGTCCGCGGCGGTCGAGGGCTCGACGGCGCCGGTGTAGGCGGCGTAGGTGGTGTCGGCCGCACGGCGCGCGGTCGCAGCATCCGCCCCGCTCGCGATGTGCGCCTCGGCCCAGCGATCGGCGCTCAGTCGTTGGAAGCGCCGGCCCTCGTCGCCGAGCAGCCACTCCGCCGCGTTCTCGGGGCGGATCTCGCCGGTGGAGAGGTGCTGGCTGAGTCCGAGCAGTGCCCCGTCCCAGCCGAGGCCGGTGGCGCCCGGGCCGAACTGCTCCCACATCTCGGCGCCGATGTCGTCGGCGAGGGCGACGTGCTCGAGCTCCACGCGCGTGTGCTCGGCGTCGACCTGCGCGAGCCGCACGGTGAGCCAGGTGATCCCGCCTCCGAACTCCCACGTGACCGCGTACGAGTTCGGCGCGTCGCAGGACTCGACGGTGCCGCTCGCGTTGCCCTCCACGTGGTAGCGGCCGCCGAGGCGCAGGTCGCCCGTGACCGGCAGGAACCAGCGGGGGATGCGCTCGGCGGAGGTCACGGCCTCCCACACGTCGGAGAGCGGCGCCCGGTAGGTCTGCGCGATCGTCTGCACGTGGGTCGCGGCGCCGTCGCGCTCGCCGGCGGTGAGGGCGCGGTCGACCGCGTCGATCTGGGCGTCGATGTCCATGTCAGGTCTCCTTCGTCGATGAATCGGATGCCGCGAGCCGGCGTGCGCGCGCCGACCGGGCGAGCTCCGTGCCGAGCGCGTCGAGGCGCGGGCTCCAGAACCGCTCGAAGGGCGTGAACCACTCGGCGGCCTCCCGGATGGGCAGCGGGTCGAGCGCGTAGAGGCGTCGCGTGCCCTCGGAGCGCACGGTCGCGAAGCCCGCCTCGCGGAGCACGCGGAGGTGCTGCGACACCGCGGGCTGGCTGATGCCGAACTCGCCCTGCACGACGCGGCCCACCTCGCCCGCGGCGAGTTCGCCGTCGGCGAGGAGTTCGACGATGCGCCGGCGGACCGGATCGCCGAGGAGGTCGAGCGCGTGCATGCTCCTATGATTCAACTCTTACTTATATAAGTCAATAGTGAATCATGAGTCGCTCGTGGCCGAGTCGTACTCGGTCCGTCCGCCGACGATCGTGCGCAGCACGCGCGCCTCGAGCAGCGCCTCCTCGCCGAGCGCGAACGGGTCGCGGTCGATCACCGCGAAGTCCGCAGCGAGCCCGGGCGCGATCCGGCCTCGTGCCTCCTCCTCGCGGCACGAGTACGCCGCGTCGCGCGTGGCATGCCGGATCGCGTCGGCGAGCGTCACGGCGTACTCGGGGTGATTCGGCGGGAACGACGCGTCGAGCGCCGACCGCCGGGTGGCCGCGACGTACAGGTTGGGCAGCGCCTCGTGCGGCGCGGTGGGCGCATCGGTCGAGAACGCGAGCACTCCGCCCGCATCGGTGATCTCGGTCCACGGGAAGCCCCGGTCCGCCCGCTCGTCGCCGAGCATCGCCGCCCAGTTCGCCCAGATCGCGGGGTCGGCGTGCACGGGCTGCATCGATGCGACGACCCCGAGCCGGGCCAGCCGCGCGACATCCGCTCGCTCGACGTACTCGAGGTGCTCGAGTCGGTGCCGCCGGTCGCGGTCGCCGTTCACCGCCATGGCGTGCTCGAGGGCGTCGAGCGCGATGCCCGCGGCCGCGTCGCCGATGGCGTGCATGGCGACCTGCAGGCCGGCGGCGTCGGCGGCCGCGACCACCGGCTCCAGCGCCTCGAGCGGCCAGATCGGCTCGGCGTTCGATCCGTCGGCGTACGGATGCCGCAGGGCCGCGGTGCACGAGTCGATGACCCCGTCGAGCACGAGCTTGATGCCCGCGACGCGCAGGCCGGGGCAGCCGGCGTCGCGCGCGAGCTCGACCGCCCGGGCCACCTGCGCGAGGTCGTCGGCCTCGACGCCGGTGTGCCCGACGTACCAGTGCGCGACCACTCGGATCGGCAGGCGGCCCCCGCGCCGGGCCGCGGCTCGCCGGAACGCGTCGAGGGCCGCCTCGCCGAAGGCCATGTCGACGACCGTGGTGACGCCCGCCGCGAGGTAGGCGGCGATGGTGCGCTCCACCGCGGCGTCGCGATCGGCGTCGGTCGCCTGCGCCGACAGGTGGTCCCACGCGTACTGCTCGGCGGCGGTCTCGAAGAGCATGCCGTCGGGCTCGCCGGACGGGTCGCGGCCGATGCGGCCGCCGTGCGGGTCGGGAGTGTCGCGCATGACGCCCATCTCGGCGAGCGCGGCCGAGTTCACCCAGCACGAGTGGTAGTCGTTGGCGTCGAGGTACACCGGCACGTCGGCGACGACGGCGTCGAGCATCGCAGCGGTCGGCGCGCCGCCCGGCACCGAGTCGAACAGCCAGCCACGACCGCGCAGCCGGGGCGCCGCGGGGTCCGCGGCCCGGGCCGCGAGCACGCGCCGCTGGATCTCGTCGAGCGTGCGCGCGTCGGTGAGGCCGACCCGGGCGAGCGCCTGGCCCATGCCGACGAGGTGCGTGTGGGCGTCGACGAATCCGGGCACGACGAGCCGCCCGTCGAGGTCGACCACCTCGGTATCGGGACCCGCCTCGGCGAGCACGTCGTCGGCGTCGCCCGCCGCGACGACGACCCCGTCGCGGACGGCGAACGCCTCCACCCACTCCGGGGCGCCGGACCCCGTGAACACGCGTCCGTTCAGGTGCACGGTGGGGCGATCGGCTGTGGGATCGGTCACGGACGGACTCCTCGGGTTCGCGCACGGCGGCGTGCGGGTGGGGGACCGGGACGGCCGGGATCCCGGGGGCTCGGGGGCGGGGCGCCCTTGCCCCGCCAGTATGCCCGTGCGCGAGGGCGGGCGGGGCGACGCGGCGGCGACCGGCACGGGCTCGGCTCGCCGCGGCGGAGGCACCTCTCCGGCCGACGATTCACGGCGCATTCCCGGCGCTGCGCCCGGTCGCGCGCCGCCCGGCGGCGGTACCGTGACGGCAGGCCGATCACGGGAGGACGCATGTCGGAGCACGATCTTATCGCGGCGTGGCGGGCGAGCCGCTGGCACGTCATCGTGTCGCAGCTCGGGCCCACGATCCTGCTCACCCTGACGACGTGGTTCCTGCTCATCGGGCTGGACGAGGCCGAGCTCCCCGTGCGGCTGGCCGCGGCGGGCGTCCTCCTCGCCTCGGGCATCCTCGGCGCCGTCGCGCAGGTGAGCGCGGCCGACGAGGGCCTCGCGGTGGTCGAGGAGCTGCGCGCGCTCCCGGCCGCGACGCCGCTCGGCCGGAGGATCGCGGCATCCGCCCGCTGGATGCAGGTCGTGAAGTGGGTCACGCCGACGATCTTCGTGCTCATCTACCTCGCCCTGCTGTGGGCGATCTTCCTCGGCTGAGGCGCCGCGTCGCTGAGCGTTCGCCGAGCCGTCCTTCCCGGCCCGAGCGCGGCCCGATAGCGTGAGCAGCGACGCCCGACGGCGGGCGCGGAGGGAGACCAGTCGGATGGCCGCGTACGACGACATCATCGCCAACATCCCCATCTCGGAGCTCGCACGGCGCCTGGGCGTCGACGAGGGCACCACCCGACAGGCGGTCGACGAGGCGCTTCCCGCGCTGCTCGGCGGCATGGGCGCGAACGCGCAGGATCCCGCCGGCGCCGCCTCGCTCGAGCGTGCAGTCCAGCAGCATCCGCCCCAGCTGTTCGAGGGCGGCGTGAACCTCGACCAGGTCGACGAGCAGGACGGCGACAAGATCGTGCACAACGTGTTCGGCGACCGCACCGACCAGGTCGTGCAGAAGCTCGGCGCTTCGGGCGGTGCCGACCAGGGCATCATCCAGAAGCTGCTGCCGATCCTCGCGCCGATCGTGCTGAGCTTCCTCGCGAGCCAGTTCTCGAAGCGCCAGCAGAGCCCCGGGCAGGCGGATGCCGCGCCCGCGGGCGGCGGCGGGATCGGCGACATCCTCGGCGGCCTCCTGGGCGGCGGCGGCGGCGGCGGCGGTGCGGGCGGTGCCGGCGGCGGCATGCTGGGCGGCCTCGGCGACCTGCTCGGCGGACTCCTGGGCGGCGGCAAGCGCTGACGCGCACGGCCGTCGAGGCGAGCGGATGCCGCATCCGCTCGCCGCGCGCACCGCTGCGTAGACTGTCACGGTGCCTGTGAACCCCGAGCTGCAGGGGCGCGTGTTCGCGCCCACCGCGCCGTACCTCGTCGGCCGCGAGAAGGTGCGCGAGTTCGCGCGCGCCGTGTTCGCGTCGAACCCGGTCAACCTCGACGTCGACGCGGCCCGGGCCGCCGGCTACGACGACGTCGTCGCGCCGCCGACCTTCGCCGTGGTCGTGCAGGAGCACACGCTCGCGCAGCTCCTCGCCGAACCCGATGCGGGCATCGACTTCTCGCGCGTCGTGCACGGCGACCAGCGCTTCACCTCGTCGCGCCCGATCGTGGCCGGCGACGAGCTGACCGCGACGCTCACCGTGTCGGGCGTGAAGACGCTCGGCGCCCACTCGATGGTCACGGCCGAGTCCGTGATCACGGATGCCGCGGGCGCGCACGTCGTCACCGCGATCTCCACCCTCGTCGTGCGAGGAGACGACTGATGCCCGCCTCCGCCGTCCCCGACTTCGACGCCCTGGCCGTCGGCGAGGTCGTCGCCGAACGCGAGTTCCACCTCACGCGCGACGCGCTCGTCCGCTACGCGGGCGCCTCGGGCGACTTCAACCCGATCCACTACCGCGACGACGTCGCCGCGTCGGTCGGCCTTCCGGGCGTCCTCGCGCACGGCATGCTCACGATGGGCCTCGCCGTGCAGCCCGTGGTCGACTGGGCGGGCGACCCGGGTCGCGTCGCGGACTACCAGGTGCGCTTCACGCGTCCCGTCGTCGTCGACCCCGAGGCGGGCGCCGATGTCGGCGTCGTCGCCAAGGTGGGCCAGCTCGACTCCGAGGCGCGCACGGCCCGCATCGACCTCACCGTGACCTTCGAGGGCGCGACCGTGCTCGGCAAGGCGCAGGCGCGGGTGGTGCTCGCCTGACATGACCGACGCCGCCACGACGGAGGAGCACGGCATCCGCTTTGCCGACCTCACGACGCTGCGCGTGGGTGGGCCGATCGGCCGCCTCGTCACGGCGACGACGCCCGCTGGGCTCGTCGAGCTCGTGCGAGAGGCCGAGGCGTCGGGCGAGCCGTGGATGGTGCTCGGGGGCGGGTCGAACCTGCTCGTCGGCGAGGAGGGCTTCCCGGGCACGGTCGTGCGCATCGCGACGCGCGGCATCGACGTGCTCCCCGGCGACCGGGAGGGCACCGTGCGCCTGCGCGTGCAAGCCGGCGAGAACTGGGACGAGCTCGTCGCGCACACCGTCGTGCAGGGCTACTCGGGTCTCGAGGCGCTGTCGGGCATCCCCGGCTCGGTCGGCGCGTCGCCGGTGCAGAACATCGGCGCCTACGGGCAGGAGCTCGCCGACGCGCTCGTCGGGATCGAGTTCCTCGACGAGGGCGCCGCGGAGCCGCGCTTCATGGCCGCCGACGAGCTCGAGCTCGGCTACCGCACCTCGGTGCTGAAGCAGGGGCTCCGCGGGGTCGTCGTCTCGGTCGAGTTCGCCCTGCACGACACGACCGCCGAGCGCGAGGTGCTCGGCGAGGCCGTCGGGCGGCCGGTCGCGTATGCGCAGCTCGCCCAGGCGCTCGGCGTGCAGCTCGGCGACCGGGTGCCGGTCGCGCGCGTGCGCGAGGCGGTGCTCGCGCTGCGCTCGGGCAAGGGCATGGTGCTCGATCCGAACGACCCCGACTCCGTGAGCGCCGGGTCGTTCTTCACCAATCCCATCGTCTCCGAGCACGTCGCGCGCACCCTGCCCGCCGACGCCCCGCGCTGGTACGTCGAGCCCGACGAGCCCGACGAGGTGACGTTGCTCGCCGATCTCGAGGCGCGATCGCCGCTCGACGCCTTCCTCGAGCACCAGGCCGAGGTCGAGCGCGCCGAGCGGCGTGCCGAGGCCGAGCCCCGCGAACCGCTCGTCAAGCTCTCGGCCGCGTGGCTCATCGAGCACAGCGGCATCCGTCGCGGCTTCGCCCTGCCCGGTTCGCGCGCCGCGATCTCGACCAGGCACACGCTCGCGCTGACCAACCGCGGCGGCGCCTCGGCCGACGAGGTGGCGCAGCTCGCGCGATTCGTGCAGGGTCGGGTGCAGTCGGAGTTCGGCATCACGCTGCACCCCGAGCCCGTGCTCATCGGGCTCGAGCTCTAGGCCGCCGGCTCCGGGACCCGCTCCGCCCGCGCCGTCTCGGCGGCCCGTTCGGCGGTCGCGCTCGCGCCCCGGCGCCGCCGTCCGATCATCCCGACCACGGTCGGCAGGGCGACTCCCGCGACGAGCACCGCACTGCCGGCCAGTTCGAGCGCGTTCGGCACCTCGCCGAGCACGATCCAGGCCGCGCTGATGCCGACGGGCGGCACGAGCAGGGCGAACGGGACGACGATCGCCGCAGGGTACCGGCCGAGCAGGGCGTTCCAGATGCTGTAGCCGATGAGCGACGCGGCGATCGCCGTGAACGCGACCGACCCGATGGTCGGCCAGCCGATCGTGGCGAACGCCTCGCCGACGCTCGCGGGGCCGTCGATCGCGAGGCTCGCGAGGAGCGCCGGGACCGGCACGACGAGCGCCGACCAGACCACGATGCCGAGGCCGCTCGACGGCGGGGCGCTGCGGGCCACGACGTTGCCGACGCCCCAGCTGAGTGCGCCGGCCAGGCACAGGGCGAGCGGGCCGAGCGCTGCGAGTCCCGGGGCCGCGTCGAGGCGGCCGGCCGCGACGACGGCGAGCCCGGCGACGCCGATGACGGCGCCGGCGAGCTGGAGGCGCGTCGGGCGCTCGCGCAGGACCGCCGCGGCGATGCCGATCGTGAAGATCATCTGGGCCTGGAGCACGACCGGAGCGAGTCCGGCCGGCAGGCCGAGGTGCATCGCGGTGAAGACGAACGCGAACTGGCCGAGGCTCATGAACGCGCCGATCGCGAGGATGCTCCGCCACGGCATCGCGGGCCGCGGCACGATGAGCACGAGCGGGAACGCCACGGCCGCGAACCGGAGGGCGACGAGCACGAGCGGCGGCGTGTCCTGCAGGCCGAGGTCGATGGCGAGGAAGTTCACGCCCCAGATGACCGCGACGAGGAGGGCGAGGAGGCCGTGGCGGAGCGACATGCCTCCATCGTCCCGGCACTCGAACGTCCAGCACCAGTTCCGATTCGGACCGCGTTCCGGATAGCGTTGCTTCATGATCGATCCGCAGGGGCTGCGCGCGCTCGTCGGGGTGGCCCAGCACGGCACCGTCGCGGCCGCGGCATCCGCGCTCGGCTACACGCCGTCGGCGGTCTCGCAGCAGGTCAAGCGCCTCGAGGCGTCGCTCGGCACGGCACTGCTCGAACGTCGGGGGCGCGGCGTGCTGCTGACCGAACGCGGGCGAGTGGTCGCGGCCGAGGCCCGCACGGTGCTCGACGCCATGGAGCAGCTCGTGTCGGGCTCCGGCGGGGCGGGCGGGTACGCGCCCGTCCGCATCGCCTCGTTCTCCACCGCGACGCGCGGGCTGCTCGGTCCCGCGATGCGCGGGCTCCGTGCCGAGGGCGTGCGGGAGGTCACCGTCACGAGCGTCGACCCGTTCGACGCGCTCCTGCTCGTCGATCGGGGCGAGGTCGACCTCGCCCTCGTGCACGACTGGAACTCCGTCCCGCTCGTGCTCGCCGAGGGGCTGGTCCGCGAGCCCATCTGCCGCGACGAGGTCGACGTCGTGCTGTGGTCGTCGCATCCGCTCGCCGGCCGCGCGGAGCTCGACCGGCACGACCTCGTCGACGAGGCGTGGTCGAGCACGCCGCGCGGGGCGATCTGCCACGAGGCCCTGCTCCGCCTCTTCACCGATCTCGGCCGGGTGCCGCGCATCGTCGCCGAGGACCCCGACTTCGCGTCCCTCATCGAGCTCGCGCGCCAGGAGGTCGCGATCTGCCTCGTCCCGCGGCTCGGCCGCGGCGAGCTGCCCGAGGGCACGGTCGCGATCCCGATCGCCGATCGCAGCCAGGTCCGGCAGGTCTCCGTGGTGTCGCGCGCCGCGCGATCCGAGAGCCCGGCCATCCGCGCGGTCGTCGCGGAGCTCCGGCACGCGGCGGCCGGCCTCGTGGTCCGCTGACCCCCGCGACACGCCGCCCGCGGACGGTCAGTCCGCGTCGCGCTGCGCCAGGAGCTCGTCGCGGACCCGGCGGCGGAGGACCTTCCCGATCAGCGACCGCGGCAGCTCGTCGACCTCGACCACGCGCCTCGGCACCTTGTAGGGCGTGAGGCTCTCGCGGCAGAAGTCGCGCAGCGCGCCGGCGTCGAACACGGCGCCCTCGCGCAGCTCCACGGCGGCGGCGACCTCCTCGCCGCCCGCCTCCCTCGGCAGGCCGACCACGGCGGCGCCGCGGATGTCGGGATGGCCGAGCAGCACCCCCTCCACCTCGGACGGCGACACGTTGAAGCCGCCCGTGATGATCAGCTCCTTCAAACGGTCGACGATCGTCACGAAGCCGTCCTCGGAGACCCGCACGATGTCGCCCGTGCGCAGCCATCCGCCCGGCAGCAGCGTCTCGGCGGTCTCCGAGGGTCGCCGCCAGTAGCCCTCGAACACCTGCGGGCCGCGCAGCAGCAGCTCGCCCTCCTCGCCGAGGGCCAGGTCCTCCGACGGCCGGTCGGGATCGACGACGCGGATCTCGGTGCTCGGGAACGGCACGCCCACCGTGCCGGGCCGGCGGGTGGGGCCCATGGGATTGCCGATCGCGACGGGCGAGGACTCGGTCATGCCGTACCCCTCGACGAGGAGGCCGCCGGTCACGCTCTCCCACCGGTCGACCGTCGCGGGCGGCAGCGCCATGGCGCCCGAGATCGCGTACCGGATGCCGCGCAGCGGCGCCGTGCCCCGCTGCTCCCCGGCCCGGGCCAAGGCGTCGTAGATCGGCGGCACGGCCGGGAGGAACGTCGGCGGCGAGTGCTTCGCCGCCGCGAAGACGAGGTCGACGTCGAACTTGGGGAAGAGCACGAGCCGCGCGCCGAGGCTCATGGCGAACGTGAGGCAGAGGGTCATGCCGTAGGCGTGGAACAGCGGCAGCACGCCGAAGAAGACCTCTTCGCCGTCGCGGAGGCCGGGCACCCAGGCGCGTCCCTGCATGGCATTGGCCCGCAGGTTGCGGTGGCTCAGCACGGCGCCCTTCGGCACGCCCGTGGTCCCGCTCGTGTACTGCAGCAGCGCGGTGTCGCCGAGCGAGGGGCGCGGATGCCGCTTCGAGAGGGGACGCGAGTCCTGCACGTCGTCCCACGCGAGCACGCCCTTCGCGGTCGGCCGGGTCGTGAGCGCGGCCCGCGATGCGCGCGCGCGGGCGATGGGGAGGCGGAGCGCCAGGCGCTTCCCGAACGGCAGCTCGCGCGTGAGGTCGACCGCGATGATGCGGGCCGGGCGGATGTCCCGCGGGAAGTCCGCGACCGTGTCGGCGACCGCGTCCCAGACGATCGCCACGGTCGCTCCGTGGTCCTCGAACTGGTGGCGCAGCTCCGGCGCCGTGTACAGCGGGTTGTGCTCGACGACGACGGCGCCGAGCCGGAGGACGGCGTAGAACGCCACGACGTGCTGCGGGCAGTTGGGGAGCACGAGGCCGACCCGGTCCCCGGCGCGGACGCCCAGGCGACGGAGTCCCTCGGCCGCCCTCGCGACCTGCTCGCCGAGCTCGCGGTAGCTCGTCTCGGCACCGAAGAACTCGAGCGCGGTGCGGCGGCCGAACCTCGCGACGGCGTCGTCGATCAGGTCGACGAGCGTCTGCGTCGGCTCCTCGATGTCGTGCGGCACGCCCTCGGCGTAGTGGGCGAGCCAGGGGCGGTGGGCGTACGGGTGCATCGACTTCCCTCTCTCAGAACGGGCGCACGGCGGGCCGGTACACGTCGAGCCCGCCCCGTACGAGCCGGACCGTCGTGCGGTAGCCGGGCGCGGAGAGGTGGGCGGATGCCTCGGCCGGCCCCTCGAGCGCGAGCTCGCCGTCGTGCGCGAACCCGGGCGGCTGGCCGCGCCGCGGCCGGACGTCGACCGTGACCTCGGTCGCGGTGTAGGACTCCACGCGCTCCGGGAGGAGCCGCAGGCGGCGGAGCAGCCCCGCCGATCTGCGCCCGAACGCGAGCGAGGCGATCGCGCGCAGGCGCGACCCGGCGTGCAGGATGCGGACGTCGAGCAGCCCGTCGTCGAGGTACTGCCGTTGCAGCGGGGCGGGGGTGTCCCGGTCGTTCCGCCCGAGCCCGATGAACAGCGTCCACACCTGGGCGCGGAGCCCGTCGACCACGACCGTGGTCGGCTGCGCCCCGCTGAGGACTCGCTGGGCCGCCAGGAGGCCGGCGAGCCACTTGTCGCGCAGCCGCCGCTGCAGCAGCTCGCGCGCCTCGACGAAGTCGGGGTAGATGCCGACGGATGCCGCGTTGACGACCGTGACCGGGTCGGCATCGCCGAACGCGAGCTCGGCGACATCCGCCCGCACGCCCTCGCCGCGCTGCAGCGCGTCGACGGCGACCTCGGCGGACGGCACGCCGGCCGTGCGGGCGAAGTGGTTGAACGTGCCCCCGGGCACGACGAACAGGGGCAGGCCCGCCCGCCGGGCCTCGTGCGCTGCGGCCGCGACCGTGCCGTCGCCGCCGCAGACGCCCACGATGCGCGGAGGATCGGGACGCGCGAGCGCGTCCCGCAGCACCTCGCCGAGGTCCTCGTGCGGCTCGAGGATGCGGATCTCGGCGCCGGGGAGCCGCTCGCGGACCACGTCGAGCGGGTCCGCGCGCACGACGCTCGTGCCCGAGGAGCGGTTGACGACGAGGAACACGCCCGCGCCGTCCGGAGACGCCGGGAGCTGCCGATCGGCGCCGGCCGGCAGCGGCGGCGCCGGAGGGCCGGGGCGGGGGCGGATCGCCGCGGCACCGACCGCGGCGACGCCCGCGCCGAGCGCGATGCCGCCGACGACGTCGGAGATCCAGTGCGCGCCGACGTGCAGCCGCGAGTACGCGACTCCGAGTGCGACGGGCGCGAGCGCGGCGCCCACGCGCGGCGACTCCAGCGCGACCCCGGCCGCGAACGCGGTCGCGCTCGCCGAATGGCCCGACGGGAACGTGCGGCTCGACGGCTGCACGGGCAGCCGGCGCCCGATCGGGATGTCCTCGAGCGTGGGGCGGTCGCCGCCGAACACGCGCTTGGCGATGAGGTTGGTCAGCGCGCTCGCCGTGACGAGCGAGAGGATGCCGCGCGTCGCCGCCCGACGGCGGCCGACGACCGCGAGCACGCCCGCGACGGTGAACCACAGCACGCCCTTGTCGGCGAATCCGGTGAGGCGAGACCAGAAGCGGTCGACATGCGGATGCGAGTGCCGGCCGTTGACGCGGCGCGCGGCCGCGGCATCCGCTCGCTGGACCCAGCGCGGAAGGAGGCGCGCCCGACGCGCGGCAACCCGAACGCCGGCGACGACCCCCACGTCCCCAGCGTAGGGCCGCTCGACGGGTGCCGGCACCGCCGCGCCCCGATCAGAGGAGCCCGAGCTCCATCGCCCGCGTGACCGCGCGCGTGCGGTCGCCCACCTCGAGCTTCTCGAACACGTGGATGAGGTGCGTCTTCACCGTGGCTTCGCCGATGTGCAGCGTGCGGGCGATCTCGGGATTGGAACGTCCGTCGGCGACGTGCCGCAGCACCTCGAGCTCGCGCGGCGACAACGACGGGGCGGCCGGACCGGCCGTCGCCGAGCCGTGGCGCACCCGGCTCACGAGCTTCGCCGCGATCGAGGGCGCGAGCACCGTCTCGCCCGCGGCCACCGAGCGGATCCCGGCGAGGATCTCCTCCTGCGGTGCCGCCTTGAGGAGGTAGCCGCTCGCTCCGGCTTCGATCGCGGCCAGGATGTGGTCGTCGGTCTCGTAGGTCGTGAGGACGAGGACGCGCGTGCCGCTGCCCGCGTCCGCGACGATCCGCTCGGTCGCCGCGGCGCCGTCGAGGACGGGCATGCGCAGATCCATGAGCACGAGGTCGGGTCGCAGCTCGACGGCGAGCGCGACCGCCTCGGCGCCGTCGACCGCCTCGCCGACGACCTCGATGCCCGGCTCGGACTCGAGCAGTCCGACGATGCCCGATCGGACGATGGGATGGTCGTCGGCGACGACGACGCGGATCGGCCGGGCGCCGGCCTGGGGGTCGTGAAGGGTCATGCGCCCGCCTCCTCCGGGGTCGCAGGCGCCGGCCGCGCCGCGGCGCCCGTCATCGGCACGGTCACGCGCAGGACGGTCCCGCCGCGCTCGCCGGGCCCGAAGTCGACGCGTCCGCCGACGAGCGCGACGCGGTCGCGCATGCCCGCGAGTCCGAAGCCCGCGTCGCCGGGCACGACGTCCCCCGGCCCGACCCCGTCGTCGCGCACCTCGAGTGTCACGTCCTGCCGGTCGGCCGCGACCGTGACCGACGCATGCCCGGCGCGCGCGTGCTTGCGCACGTTCGCAAGCCCCTCCTGCGCGCAGCGCAGCAGCACCACCTCGATCTCGCGGTCGAGGCCGAGGTCGGCGGCATCGGTCGTCGCCGAGACCCGCACCCCGGTCTCGCGCTCGAACGCGGAGGCGAGCCGACGCAGCGCCTCGGGGAGCCCGGTCCCGGGGTCGACCGGCGCGAGCGAGGCGACCAGTCCGCGCGCCTCGGTGAGCGCCTCGCGCGCCATCTGCTCGATGAGCTCGACGTCGCCCCGAGCGGATGCCGCGGCCTCGCCCCCGACGCCGTCGAGGCGTCGCTCGACGCGCTGCGCGACCATCACGAGCCCGGTGAGGCTCTGCGCGATGGTGTCGTGGATCTCGCGCGCGACCCGGGCCCGCTCCTCGGCGACGCCCGCCTCGCGGTGCACCGCCGCGAGCTGCCCCTGTGCGGCCTGCAGTTCCTCGAGGAGGCGTGCGCGCTCCTCGCCGTACACGGCGATCCGGGTGACCCACAGCCCCAGCGCGATGCTGAAGCCGACCGAGAGCGCGGCCACCGCCGCGCCCGTCACCAGGCCGGCGGGCCACTCCCGGATGGCGTATCCGGCGACGATCGCGACGGCGATGAGCAGGTTCGCGACGATCGCGGCGCGGGTGGACGGCGAGGTCGACCAGACGAAGGGGTAGAGGAAGGCCTGCAGGATCGCGAACGACGGCTCGATCGCGGTCCCGACGGCGAGGATCACCGAGTAGGCGATCGCGACCGCGAGGTGCCGACGGGTCGTCGCGACCGGGACGCACCTGCGGCCCCAGCCGAGATGGACGAGCAGGAACGCCCCGGTGGTGGCCCAGGTCGCCTGGTCGTCGAGGCCGAACGGCGGGTCGAGCAGGCTGACCGCGACGATGACGACCGCGACGGCCACCGCCGCGGCATTCCACCACCGGACGTCCTGCATGCCGTCAGGCTCCCACAGCCGGCGTCACGCGTCGCGCCGGATCCAGCGGAAGGTGAGCCGGCTGAGCACGAGCCCCACGACGAGCCAGGCGAGCAGCACGACCGCGACCCAGCCGAGGTCCCACGACTCGTTCTGCTCGAGCACCGCGAAGTCCTCGGGCAGGAACACGGCGCGCATGCCCTGCGCCATCCACTTGAGCGGGAACACGCTCGCGAGGTTCTGCATCCATTCGGGCAGGGCGTAGAACTGCAGGTAGACGCCCGAGATGAACTGCAGCACGAGCAGGATCGGGATGACGACCGCGGCGGCCGACTTGCCGGAGCGCGGCACCGACGAGAGCGCGATGCCGAGCAGGGCCGACGTGGCGACGCCGAGCACGAACACCCAGGCGAAGGTCACCCACTTCTCGGGCTCGGTCGGCAACGCGATGCCGAAGAGGGTCGCCGCGGCGAGGAGCAGCAGGCCGGCCTGCAGGAGGCCGGTCACGAACACCTGGCCGAACTTGCCGAGGAAGTACGACACCGGCGAGAGCGGTGTCCCGCCGAGGCGCTTCAGCGTGCCGTCCGACTTCTCCATCGCGATGTCGATGGCGAGGTTCTGCACGCCCGAGAGCAGCATGCCCGCCGCGAGCAGGCCGGGCAGGTAGTACGCCCCGACCGAGATGCCCTCGGATCCGGGTCCCGCCTGGATGTCGCCCGACGAGCTGAACGCGGCCGTGAAGATGCCGAGCATGATGAACGGGAACAGGAAGGTGAAGAACACGGCGTCCGGCGTGCGGAAGTAGCCGCGGACCTCGTAGCCGACGCGGGCGATGCCGAGGGCGAGGCGTCCGGGCCGCGCGCCCCGTGCCCGGCGCGTGTCGGCTGCACCCGAGCGGATGCCGCGGTCGGTGCCGGCCGGGGCGGGAGTGGTCGTGGTGCTCATGCGAGCGCCTCCTCGTCGTCGAGGGCGACGGCTCCGGCCGTGCCCACCAGGCCCAGGTAGATGTCCTCGAGGCTCGGGCGGATGACCTCGAGACCCTCGGGTTCGCCGTGCTCGGGGGCGACGGCGCCGTCCTGAGCCGGTCGGAGCGATGCCACGAGCTCCGCCGGTCGCTCCGTGCGCACCTCGTGCCGCACGCCGTCCTGGTCGCGCCAGCGCACGATCGGCACGCGCGCCTCGGCACCGCCGAGCTCGCCGATCGGCGCCACCTCGACGAGCCGCCCGCCGACGATGACGCCGGCGCGATCACCCAGCTGCGCGGCTTCGTCGAGGTAGTGGGTCGTGAGCAGGATGGTGGTGCCCTCCTGCTTGAGGGCCCGGACCAGGGTCCAGAACTCCCGCCGCGCCTCGGGGTCGAACCCCGTCGTCGGCTCGTCGAGGAAGAGCAGCTCGGGACGGCCGATGATGCCGAGCGCGACATCCACCCGCCGCCGCTGCCCGCCGGAGAGCTTGGCGATGCGCGTGCGCGCCTTCGCCTCGAGCCCGACCGAGGCGATGACCTCGTCGACGTCGCGGGGGTTCGGGTAGAAGCGGGCGAAGTGCGCGAGCTGCTCGCGCACGGTGTAGCGCCCGGGCTCCGAGGCCGACTGCAGCACGATGCCGATGCGCGACTTCCAGTCGAGTCCGCCGTGCGCGGGGTCGAGGCCGAGGACGCTCACCTCGCCGGCCGTGCGGAGCCGGTAGCCCTCGAGGACCTCGATCGTCGTCGACTTGCCCGCTCCGTTCGGTCCGAGCAGCGCGAACGTCTCGCCGCGCGCGATGTCGAGGTCGATGCCGTCGACGGCGGCGATGCCGCCGTAGTCCTTGCGGAGGCCGCGGATGCGGATCGCGGGGGCCTCCGGTGTTGCGGTCTGGTCCATGGTTCCGAGCCTGCCCGCCCGCGGGCGGGCGCACCAGCCGTGATCCGGTCGATTCCGTGCTCAACCGATCGGTGGATGCCGCGTCCGTCAGTCGGACGGCGGAGTCGGGAGTCCCGCGAGGCGGCGCTCGAGGAAGCGCCGCTCGGGTGCGGTGGGGGCGAGGGCGAGCGCCTCGCGGTAGTGCGCGGCCGCGGCGTCCGTCTCGCCGAGGCGGCGCAGCAGGTCCGCCCGCGCGGCCGGCAGCAGGTGGTAGCCGTCGAGGCGTCCGGATGCCGCGACTCGGGCCAGTTCGTCGAGCCCGACCTGCGGGCCGAACGCCAGGCCGTGCGCGATCGCCCGGTTGAGCGCGACCACGGGGGAATCGACGAGGGCCGCGAGGGCGTCGTAGTGCGCCGCGATCGCCGGCCAGTCCGTGTCGTCGGCGTGGCGGGCGCGCGCGTGCACCGCCTGGATCTCCGCCTGCAGGCGGTACGGGCCCGGGCCGGCCGGCGGCGCTCCGTCGGCGAGCAGCGCGAGTCCCTCGGCCACCCGGGCGGCATCCCACCGCGACCGGTCCTGCTCCGGCAGCGGCACGAGGTCGCCAGCGGCATCCGCCCGGGCGCCCGAGCGGGCGTGCTGGAGCAGCAGCATCGCGAGCAGCGACCGCGCCTCGTCCGACTCGGGCATGAGCGCGACGACCATGCGCGAGAGCCTGATGGCCTCGAGCGCGAGGTCGACGCGCTGGAGCGCGTCCCCGCGGGAGGCGAGGTAGCCCTCGTTCGCGATGAGGTAGAGCACCGCGAGCACGCCGTCGAGCCGCTCGGGGAGCAGGTCGGCGGTGGGCACCCGGTACGGGATGGCGGCGTTGCGGATCTTCGCCTTCGCCCGGGAGATGCGCTGGCCCATCGTCGCCTCGGGCACGAGGAACGCCCGCGCGATCTCGCGGGTCTCGAGCCCGCCGACGACGCGCAGGGTGAGCGCGACCCGCGCGTCCAATGGGAGTGCCGGGTGGGCGCACGTGAACACGAGGCGCAGCCGGTCGTCCCAGTCGGGCCGGTCGTCGGCGACGACATCGCCGGGGTCCGGTGCGCCCGCCGCACGCCCCGTGACGCGCTCGACCTCGGCCCACTCGCGCACCTTCTCGGCCTCGACCCCGCGGCGTCGCAACCGGTCGAGGGCCGCGTTGCGGCCGGCCGTCGTGAGCCAGGCCCCGGGATTGCGCGGCACGCCGTCGCGAGGCCAGGTGACCGCGGCGCGCTCGAACGCGCCGGCCGCCGCCTCCTCGGCGACGTCCCAGTCGCCCGTGACGCGGATCAGCGTCGCGACGACCCGCGCCCAGTCCGACGAGTACGCCTCGCGCAGGGCGGCGGCGACGGATGGCGCGGGCGACCCGGGGCCGCCGGCGCCATCCGTCGCACCGCCCGTCGCGCGGCTCAGAGGGGCGCCCCCGCGAGCGCCTCGGTCGCCGCGGGCTCGAGTCGCACGCCGCGCTCGGCGGACTCGCGCTCGGCGCGCGCGACATGGTCGTCGTGCACGTCGAAGGGCCACAGCGGCCGCAACTCGATCGCCCCGCCGCGCGCCATGGGGTGCTTGGCGGCGACCTCGATCGCCTCCGAGAGGTCGCGCACCTCGACGAGGTCGAAGCCCGCGACCCATTCCTTCGCCTCGGCGAAGCCGCCGTCGGTCACGAGCACCTCGCCATGGCGGCGCCGCACGAACGTCGCATCCGCCGGCGGGCGGAGCACCTCGCCGAAGAGCCGGACGCCACGGCCGTCCATCTCGTCGACCCACGCCTCGGGATCGTCGTCGCTCCCGGACTCCGATCCGCCGCCCTGCTCGGCGACCACGAGCATGAGGTACCGGCGCCCGGCGGCGGGGCGCTCGGCGAAGCCGTCGGGGACGACGCGCGAGGCCGGGTCGGCGCCGGGCCACTGCACGAACGGACGGATCTCCACCCGTGCGAACGTGGCGGCCGGGTGCTTCGAGGCGATCTCGATCGCCTCGTCCAGGTCCCGGGCATCGATGACGTCGAAGCCGCCGATCGCCTCCTTCGATTCGCTGAACGGGCCGTCGACGACGAGCACCTCGCCTCCGCGCACGCGCACGGTGGTGGCGTCCTGCTCGGGCCGGAGCCGTTCGCCGTACTCCGACACCCCGCGCCTCGTCAGGTCGTCGACCCACTCGCCGATGCGGTCCTCCTCGGGCACGTACGGCACGGCGTCGTCGCCCTCGGCGTAGAACAGTGCGTATTCCATTGCGGCGTCCTCTCTCTCGGTCACGCTACGCAGGTACGACGAACAGGGGAACCCGTTCTCGACACCGTGGACGAAGCATCCGGGAAGGCATGTTCCACCGGTCGGGCCCGGACCACCGGTCCGGACGGATCTGGCGGGTACCCGGGCGGCCGCCAACCGCGACGACCGACGCGACCGTGGCGGCGACGATCCGTCGTGGACGCGGCGCGAGGACGAGGGCCGAGCTCAGGCCCCGACGAGCAGGTGCGGGTGCTGCGCCTCGACCACGTTCGGGTGCGCGCGGAGCCGGCTCTTCAGCCAGTTCTCGCCGAAGACCGCATGCAGCGGGTTCGCCGGGTCCCGGGTGACGCCGGCCGCCTCGGCTGCGAGGGCGGGCGGCAGGTCGATGGTCGGGATCGTCGCATCGAGCGCGGGGCCGTGGAAGTAGGGGATCGAGATGCGCTCGGTGCCGGGCGCGGGGGAGACGACCCGGTGCAGCGTCGCCTTGAGGTAGCCGCCCGTCGCGATCTCGAGGAGCTCGCCGATGTTCACGACGAACGCGCCCGCCGGCGGCGTCACGTCGATCCACTCGCCGTCCTTCTCGACCTGCAGGCCCGCCTTGCCCTCCTCGACGGAGAGCAGCGTGAGCACGCCGAGGTCCTTGTGCGCGCCCACGCCCTGGGCGGGCTGCTCGGCCTCGACGCCCGGGTACCGGGCGATCTTCATGTAGGGCGACGGGTTCCGGAACGCGGCGTCGAACGTGTCGGCGGGCGCGCCGAGCGCCTCGGCCCACGCGCGCAGCAGGCGCGAGCTCACCTCGTCGAGGCGCGCGATCCACTCCTCGGCGACCTCGCGAAGCTCGGGCAGTGCCGCCGGCCACAGGTTCGGTCCCTGCAGGATCCAGTAGTCGGGGGTGTCGGGGCCGAGCTCGACGGCCGGGCGCTCCGCGCCGATGTCGATCTGCTCGCGGATGTCGACGCGGCCGAGGGTGCGCTCGCCGCCCATGCGCGTGTAGCCGCGGAAATGCGGGCTCGTGACGTTCTCGATCGCGAGCTTGTGCGACTCGGGCAGGGCGAAGAACGCCCGCGCCACCTCGTACGCGCGGTCGATGAGCTCGGCCGG
This sequence comes from Agromyces sp. CCNWLW213, assembly GCF_037199545.1. Taxonomy (NCBI): domain Bacteria; kingdom Bacillati; phylum Actinomycetota; class Actinomycetes; order Micrococcales; family Microbacteriaceae; genus Agromyces; species Agromyces sp. CCNWLW213. The sequence goes on from NZ_JBBBDX010000005.1 coordinate 18,707, forward strand.
AACGCCGTGTCCCACGAGCGAGAAGAAGCCGACCTCGTGGGTCGCACGGCGCAGGTCGTCGCGGAACCGCGCCTGCTGCTCCGAGGTGCCGTTGAGGAGGGAGAGATCGAGGACGGGGATGCCGGACATGTGCTGGTCCTTTCGAGGGGTGCCGGGATGGGTGCGCCGACGGTGAGGCGGCCCCGGCATCCTTCGACGTCGGCTCGTGGCATCCGTTTCGATGGCGGTGCCTCGAAGAGCGGATGCCGCGGAGCTGACGCGGACGCGTCGGATGCGGCGTGAGCACGGGGGCTGCGGTCGGCGGCGCGGAGGAATCGCGCCCTGGGATCGTCGGGGAGACGATCGCCTAGCGGCGACAGCAGCGACAGGACTTGGTGCTCACGATGACGCACACGGTAGCACGAGTCAGGCGGGCAGCACGAGCGAGACGGCGATGGCCAGCATGACGACGGCGATGAGGCCGTCGAGCACGCGCCAGGCGCGCGGGCTCGCGAGCACGCCGCCGAGGAGCCTCGCCCCGTACGCCAGCGAGAAGAACCAGACGATGCTCGCGAGCATGGCGCCGAGGGCGAAGATCCAGCGCTGGTCGCCGTACGTCGCGCCGACCGAACCGAGGAGCACGACCGTGTCGAGGTACACGTGCGGGTTCAGCCAGGTGAGCGCGAGGCACGTGAGCACGACCGGCATGAGTGCGGGTCGAGGAGCCGCCGAGCGGCGTCCGCGGACTGGGGCGGCCGTCGCGCGAACGGCATCGGACTTCGCCTCCGCGATCCCTCGACCCGCCGCAACCGGGACCGCGGTCTCGAGGTGCGACTCCATCGCTCCTCGATCCGCCCGTGCGCGGTCCTCGACGACGAGCCCGGACTCCGTGCCGCGCAGTGCGCGACGCGCGGCGAGGAACGCGTACGCCACGAGGAACGCGGCGCCCGCCCACCGCGCGACCCCCACGAGCCAGGGCGCCGCCTGCAGTGCCGCGCCCATGCCGCCGACGCCCGCCGCGATGAGCACCGCGTCGGACACCGCGCAGATCGCGGCGACGACGAACACGTGCTCGCGCCGGATGCCCTGGCGCAGCACGAACACGTTCTGCGCGCCGATCGCGACGATGAGCGAGAAGCCGAGACCGAGGCCGGCGGCGAGCACGCTGAAGTCCATGGCACCGACGCTAGGCGGTCGCTTCGATGAATTCCAGCTCAGGATTCTTCACGAGGATTAGCATTGCTTCATGCAGATCCCCCTCGACCTGGCGCGCACGCTCGCCGCGGTCGTCGACGCGGGCACGCTCGAGGCCGCCGCCGCCGAGCTGGGCGTCACTCCGTCCGCGGTCTCGCAGCGTCTGAAGCAGCTCGAGCAGCGACTCGGTCGCGTGCTCCTCGTGCGGTCGAAGCCCGTCCGTCCGACCGAGGCGGGCGCGGCCGTGGTGCGGCTCGCCCGGCAGCTCGCGCTGCTCGAGCACGACGCGCTCGCCGCGCTCGGTGGCGACGACGCGGCATCCGCCCGCGCGACCACCGTGCCCCTCGCCGTCAACGCGGACTCGCTCGGCACGTGGTTCCTCCCGGCGCTCGCGCGCATCGCCGAGCAGCACCGGGTCGTCTTCGACCTGCACCGCGACGACCAGGACTTCACCGCCGAGATGCTCGAGTCGGGCACCGTGATGGGCGCCGTGACCTCCCGCGCAGCGCCGGTCGCGGGCTGCCTGGTCCGGCCGCTCGGCGTGATGCGGTACACCGCCGTCGCCACTCCCGCGTGGGTCGCGCAGTGGTGCCGCGGCGGGGCGGATGCCGCGAGCCTCGCCGACGCGCCTCGCGTCGACTTCGATCGCCGCGACGACCTGCAGGGCGTGTACCTGCGGCTCATCGGCGCGGACGGCGCCGAGCCCCCGCGCCACTACGTGCCGGCGTCGAACGACTTCGCGACCGCCGTCAAGCTCGGGCTCGGGTGGGGCCTCCTGCCCGGGTTCCAGTCCGACGACGAGCTCGGCGACGGCCGGCTCGTCGCGCTCGGCGGCCCTCCCGTCGACGTGCCCCTGCACTGGCAGCAGTGGAACCTCGGCTCGCCGCTCCTCGACGCGATCGCCGAGGGCATCACGGCCGAGGCTCGCCGCGCGCTGCGACGCCCGGTGGTCGAGTAGGACGCGAAGCGCCCGTACCCGGACCCGCCCTCAGAGGTTCTGCCCGATGTCCCACAGCCGGTCGGGACGGCCGTCGATGGCCTCGGAGACCGCGAGCGCCTGGTCGTCGGACAGCGACGCCACGTAGTCGATGACGCCCCGGCCGACGCCGAGCGCCGCCACGTCCGCGGCATCCGGCACGGGCACCCCCTCGGGCCTGGACTCGCGCAGCTGCGCGTACCCGTCGGTCGCGATCTCGACGAGCTCCTTCAGGCGCGGCGGGACCCGGTCGCGGTCGTCCTCGTCGTGGATCCACGCGGTCAGCCCGTTCACCGCCCGGGTGAGCACGCGGCTCAGGCCGCGCTGGTACATCACGATGTCGGAGCGGTCGAGGATGAAGTGCCGGTGCACGAACTTCAGCACCTCGACCTCGTGCCACGCCCGCACGTCGAGCGTCACGGGCCCCGCACGCACCACGTCCGCGGGCGCCGGGACCACCGACGACTGCAGGTGGTCGATCCACCGGTTCGTGAACGACGACAGCGCGCGCTCCGACGAGATCGACCCGTCGAACGGCATGGCGAGCAGGCCGTCGACGAGGTCGTCGGCGACGACGCCGACCGCGTCGCGGAACGCGTCGTCGTCGGCGATCCACGGGTCGCTCGCGTGCAGCTTGCGCCGCAGCGCCTCGAGCGCGCTGCCGGGCGGCGCGGTCCGGCCACCCAGCGCGTCGGGCTCCAGGTCGCGCAGCTGCGCGGTGAAGTCGATCCAGCCGCGGAACTCGCGCGCGACCGCACCCTGGCTGAGCAGCCCCGCGCGGTAGAAGTCGTCGACGTCGTGGATCGAGTACGCGATGTCGTCGGCGATGTCCATGACCGAGCACTCGAGCGACTGCGTGAGCGGTGCGTGCCCGCGCCGCGCCTCGTGGAAGTCGGCCGCGTCGATCCCGTACGTCGAGAACTTCAGCACGTCGACCCCGCCCGCCGTGCGTCGGAGTCCGCGGGGGAGCGGGCCCTCGCCGAGCGCCTCGACGTCGAGGTACCGCGTCCACGGGTACTTGGCCACCGCGGTGCGGACGGCGGCGGTCAGGTTGAGCCCGCGCGGCGCGGCCTCGCTCACGTCGAGCGAGGCGAGGATGCGGTACGTCTGCGCGTTGCCCTCGAAGCCGTCCGTCAGGCCCAGCCGCTCACGCGCCAGCCGGTCGAGCACGCGCTCGCCGAGGTGGCCGAACGGCGGATGCCCGAGGTCGTGGGCGCTCGCCGCGGCCTGCACCACGACGGCGTCGCAGCCGTGCTCGAGGGCGAGAGCACGCGACGGCGACGCGGCATCCGTCAGCTTGACCGCGATGGCGCGGGCGACCGCGGTCACCTTGATCGAGTGCGTCAGGCGGTTGTGGATGAGCGGCCCCGCTCCGGGCTGGGCGATGACCTGCGTGACCGCCGACAGCCGCGAGAAGTACGGCGAGAACCGGATGCGCTCGAGATCGAGCCGGAACTGCGAGTGCTCGCCGACGACATCGGCACTGCTGCGCGGCTCGTGCACGCGACGCGAAGCGCGATCCATGCGCGACCGGCTCAGCCGAACAGGCGCTGCAGGCGCCGGACGCCCTCGAGCAGCGGCTCGTCGCCGAGCGCGTAGCTGAACCGCAGGTACCCGCTCGGACCGAACGCCTCGCCCGGCACGGCGGCCACCTCCGCCCGCTCGAGCATCAGGTCGGCGAGCTCGAGCGAGGTCGTCGGCGTCGCTCCGCCCCAGTCGCGGCCGAGCAGGCCCGTGACATCCGGGTACACGTAGAAGGCGCCCTGCGGCACGGGAACCGACATCCCCTCGATCTTCGAGAGCTCGGCGACGATGAGCCGCCGACGGCGGTCGAACGCCTGCCGCATGCGCTCGACCGGCTCCTGCGGACCCGTGAGGGCGGCGATCGCCGCGCGCTGCGAGATGTTCGAGACGTTGGAGGTGAGGTGCGACTGCAGGTTCGCGGCGCCCTTCATGACGTCGGCGGGGCCCACCATCCAGCCGAGGCGCCATCCGGTCATCGCGTACGTCTTGGCGACGCCGTTGACGAGGATCGTGCGGTCGGCGAGCCCCGGCACGGCCTCGACGATCGACACCGCGCGCGGCGCGGGGGCGCCCTCGTCGTCGGCGTACGTGAGGTTCTGGTAGATCTCGTCGGACACGACCCAGATGCCGTGCTCCAGCGCCCACTCGCCGATCTCGCGCACCTGCTCGGGCGAGTGGACCGCGCCCGTGGGGTTCGAGGGCGAGACGAAGAGCAGCACCCTCGTGCGGTCGGTGCGCGCCGCCTCGAGCTGGTCGACCGTGACGAGGTAGCCCTGGTCGCTGCCCGCGAAGACGTCGACCTGGCGGCCGCCCGCGAGCTTGATCGCCTCGGGGTACGTGGTCCAGTACGGGGTGGGCACGAGGACCTCGTCGCCCTCGTCGAGCAGCACCTGGAACGCCTGGTAGACGGCCTGCTTGCCGCCGTTCGTCACGACGACCTGCCCGCTGCCGACCTCGAGGCCCGAGTCGCGCAGGGTCTTCGCCGCGATCGCCTCGCGCAGGTCGGGCAGGCCCGCGGCGGGCGTGTACCGGTGGTTGCGCGGGTCGCGGACGGCCTCGAGGGCGGCCTCGACGATGTGCTCGGGCGTGGCGAAGTCGGGCTCGCCGGCGGCGTACGAGATCACCGGACGACCCTCGGCCTGCAGGGCTTTCGCCTTGGCATCGACCTTCAGGGTCGCGGACTCGGCGATGGCGGCGATGCGGGCGGAGAGACGTCGCTGTTCGTTCACGCGACCAGCCTAGGGTTTGCGCCCGTCCGTGTCAGCGGATGCCGCGACGAGCTCCCGCGCGGCAGGGAAGGGCGCCGCGGTGGTGCCCCCAGCCGCGGCGCCGGCGCCCGCCCCCACGGGCGCGTCCCGAGGTCAGTCGGTGCGCACGGCCAGCTCCCTGCCGTGCACCGTGAGCGCGTAGATGACGAAGATGTCGAGGGTGATGACGATGAGCGACCACCAGGGCTGCGCCGGGAGGAGGAACACGTGGCCGACCGCGTTCAGCGACGCGAGGACGACGGCTGTGATCCGGGCCCACGTCGCGCCCGTGAACAGGGCGAGGGCGACGAGGATCAGCACGATCCCGAGGATCAGGTGCCACCAGCCCCAGCCGCCGACGTCGAGCAGGAACAGCGTCCCGCTCGTCACGACGAAGTAGGCGTCGGGCTGCAGGATCGCGATGAAGCCGTAGATCGCGTCGATGGCGCCGGCGATCAGCAGAACGGTTCCGGCGAACCAGCCCCAGCCGACCCATCCGGTCACGCGGACCTCGCCCGCGTCGGAACGAGTGGTGCTCATGGCATTGCCCCTTCCCGCACGGGGACCGGGCCGGTGCCCCGCCCTGCCGTACGCGCGTCAGGCTAGTGCCGCGGCGCATGGGCTCCCCGGGACGTTCGTCCCACGGTATTCCGGGCGGTTTGGTGGCGCTCCCGGCGTCGCATACACTTGGTGAGGTTGTTGAAGTCAGCCAAGATCTTCTGCGCCTTCTTCGCGGGTGAACGCCCGTGTCGCGGTGCCGGATCGGCGGCTTCGAACCATGTGATCCGCCGGTTGCGGGTCGCATAGGGCGGTGGCTCAATTGGTAGAGCAGCGGTCTCCAAAACCGCAGGTTGCAGGTTCGAGTCCTGTCCGCCCTGCGAGCCGGCCGGCGTCGGCCGGCCCATGAAAGGTGTACGAGTGGCCCGGAAAGTGATCGACGAACCCAGCGAGGAGATCGTCGCCGATGCCAAGCGCGAACGCGCGGCACGGCGCAACCCCTTCGCACGGATCGCCCTGTTCATCCGGCAGGTCATCGGCGAGCTGAAGAAGGTCGTCACCCCGACGCGCAAGGAACTGTTCACCTTCACCGGCGTCGTGCTGGTGTTCGTGGTGATCATGATGGCGATCGTCTGGGGGATGGACCAGGTGTTCGGCTGGCTGGTTCTGTACGTCTTCGGGCAGCCGGGGGTCTGATCGGGCCGTCGGCCCGATACCCGCCGCCGTCTCCGGGCGGCACGGCAGAAGAGAAGGATTGAGGAACAGTGTCGAGGAACGAGCGCGAAGACGTCGACTGGGCCACGGCCGCTGAGCAGTCGTCCGAGGTCGACGAGGCCCAGGAGGGCGGCACGCAGGAGCACGACGAGGAGTCGGTCGAGCCGGCCGAGCACCGCGCCGTCCACGTCGTCGACGACGAGGGGACCGAGGTCGACCTCGATGCCGTGCTCGACTCGCTCGCCGAGGCGAGCGACCCCGAGGCCGACGCGGTCGTCGACGACGCCCTCGACATCGACTCCGTCGAGGAGGCCGAGGCGGCGTTCGAGGCCGTGACCGAAGAGGAGGAGGAGCACGACCCCTACGACGCGTTCCGCAACGAGCTGCGCTTCCTCCCGGGCAAGTGGTACGTCGTCCACTCCTACGCCGGGTTCGAGCGCCGCGTGAAGGCGAACATCGAGCAGCGTCGCGAGACGATGGCCATGGCGGAGTTCATCCACCAGGTCGAGGTCCCGATGGAGGACGTCGTCGAGATCAAGAACGGCCAGCGCAAGATGGTCACGCGCGTCCGCGTGCCCGGCTACGTCCTCGTCCGCATGGACCTCAACGAGGAGAGCTGGTCGGTCATCCGCCACACTCCGGGCGTCACGGGCTTCGTGGGCAACGCCCACAACCCCACCCCGCTCCGCTTCGAGGAGGCCTTCAACATGCTGAAGAGCCTCGTCGACATCAAGGACGTCGCTCCCGCCAAGGGTGCGAAGGGTGCCGCCGCGGGCGGTGCCGCGCGCCAGATCCCCGCCGAGGTCGACTTCGAGATCGGCGAGACCATCACCATCAAGGACGGCTCGTTCGCCGGCCTGCCCGGCACGATCAACGAGATCAAGCCCGAGAGCGGCAAGCTCACGGTGCTCGTCTCGCTGTTCGAGCGCGAGACGCCGGTCGAGCTCAGCTTCGACCAGGTCACCAAGCTGTAGTCCTTCGGTGGTCGAGGAGGCGCGCCAGCGCCGTATCGAGACCCCGACGACCGGTCTCGATGCGCTTCGCTCCTCGACCGGCGGAGCCTGCGACATCCGTTATCATTGACAGGTTGTGCGTTCGCGCACGCCGCAGACCACCGCAACCCGGAACCGCCGGGACCTGCGGGAGAGTGCCCCGGCCGATTCGGTCGGGCGTTCGAACAGGAAGAGAGAAATCATGGCACCGAAGAAGAAGGTCACGGGTCTGATCAAGCTTCAGATCAAGGCCGGCGCCGCCAACCCCGCCCCGCCGATCGGTCCGGCGCTGGGTCAGCACGGCGTCAACATCATGGAGTTCTGCAAGGCGTACAACGCCGCCACCGAGGCGCAGCGCGGCAACGTCATCCCCGTCGAGATCACCGTCTACGAGGACCGCTCCTTCACCTTCGTCCTGAAGACCCCGCCCGCCGCCGAGCTCATCAAGAAGGCCGCCGGCGTCGCCAAGGGCTCGGGCGTCCCGCACACGACCAAGGTCGGCAAGATCACGGCCGACCAGGTCCGCGAGATCGCCGAGGCGAAGATGGTCGACCTCAACGCCAACGACATCGACGCGGCGTCGAAGATCATCGCCGGTACCGCTCGCTCAATGGGCATCACGGTCGAATAAGACCGTCCCGGGTCCCGAGACGCGCTTCGCGCTCCTCGACCCGCTCAGCAGAACTCTCATTCGTGGCAGCGCCCGCCAGGCGCGATGACCACACTCTCGCAAGGAGAACCAACATGGCACAGAAGTCCAAGGCCTACCGGGCCGCGGCCGAGAAGATCGAGGCCGGCAAGTACTACACCCCGAGCGACGCCGTCGCGCTCGCCAAGGAGACCGGCTCGGCGAAGTTCGACTCGACCGTCGAGGTCGCGCTGAAGCTCGGCGTCGACCCCCGCAAGGCCGACCAGATGGTGCGCGGCACCGTCATCCTCCCGCACGGCACCGGCAAGACCGCCCGCGTCATCGTCTTCGCGACCGGCCCGGCCGCCGAGGCCGCCATCGCCGCGGGCGCCGACGAGGTCGGCGGCGCCGAGCTCATCGAGAAGGTGGCCGGGGGCTACACCGCGTTCGACGCGGCCGTCGCCACCCCCGAGCTCATGGGCCAGGTCGGCCGTCTCGGCAAGGTGCTCGGCCCGCGTGGCCTCATGCCCAACCCGAAGACCGGCACCGTCACCCCGAACCCGGCCAAGGCCGTCGAGGAGATCAAGGGCGGCAAGATCGAGTTCCGCGTCGACAAGCACGCCAACGTGCACTTCGTCGTCGGCAAGGCGTCGTTCTCGCAGGAGCAGCTGAACGACAACATCAAGACCGCCCTCGAGGAGGTCGTCCGCCTCAAGCCGTCGAGCGCCAAGGGCCGCTACATCCAGAAGGGCGCCGTGTCGACCACGTTCGGCCCGGGCATCCCGCTGGACGTCAACGCCATCTGAGTCACTGACTCGCACGACGGGCCCGCCGGTTCTCCGGCGGGCCCGTCGTCGTCGCCTCGCACGTCGTCGAGCTCGTCGAGCTCCGCATCGAGGTCGGTCTCTTTCCCGGGGCGGAACGCCGCCGGCCGGCGGCATCCGTCAACCGATGACGCGGAACCCGCGCTCGCCGGTCGGCGGGAGGTCGGCCGTGCTCATCGACGACACGTCGGCGCCCGGCGGGCCCTCGTCGAGCCACGAGAGCATGGCGTCGACCGCCGCCGGCTCGCCCTCGATCTCGGCCTCGACCGCGCCGTCGGACCGGTTCTTGATCCAGCCCGAGACACCCAGCCGCTGCGCCTCGACCCGCGTGCTGAACCGGAACCCGACCGCCTGCACGCGGCCGTGCACGATGACGCGCTGTCGGATCATGCGACCCCCTCGTGTCGAGGGTAGACCTCGGCCGGACCGACCGCACGGATGCCGCGGGCGCGCCCTCGCGCGTAGCATGACCGCCATGGGCGAGGTCAGCGAGTACGTGCTCGGGCTCGACGAACCGGCGCGCTCCGCGATCGGCGGCGTCTACCGCATCGCGCGCGAGGCCGTGCCGGACGCGGTCGAGGGCATGGGCTACGGCATGCCCGCGCTGCGGTATCGCGACAAGCCGCTGCTCGCCGTGATGCAGGCGAAGGCGCACCTCGGGCTCTACCCGTTCAGCCCCGCCGTGATCGAGGCGGTCGCCGACCGGCTCGGCGAGTTCGACCTGGCGAAGGGCACGATCCGGTTCACCCCGGAGCATCCGCTGCCCGACGACGTCGTCGCCGACCTCGTCCGGCTGCGGCGCGACGAGATCGACGCCTCGGCGAGCGGGCACCGGTGAGCGGCGGCGAACGGCCGCGGCTGCTCGGCGCGGCCGTCGACGAGGCGCTCGCGGATGCGCTCGGCGAGGTCGGGGCATCCGTGCGCGGCGGGACGGTCGCCGACTACATCCCCGAGCTCGCGGGCGCCGACCCCGACGCCTTCGGCGTGTCGATCGCGAGCGTGCTCGGACGCGTCTACGGCGCCGGCGACGCGGCGGCCGAGTTCACGATCCAGTCGGCGTCGAAGCCGTTCGCGTACGCCTTCGCCTGCGACCTGGTCGGCTCCGAGGCGGTGCACCGCCGGGTCGGCGTCGAGCCGAGCGGCGAGCCGTTCAACGCGATCAGCCTCGACGCCCTGGGCCGGCCCGAGAACCCGTTCATCAATGCCGGCGCGATCGTGACCACGTCGCTCGTGCCCGCCTCCGACGCCGGCGAGCGGTTCGCGCGCATCCACGACGCCCTGTCGCGATTCGCCGGCCGCGAACTCGACCTCGACGAGGACGTGTACCGCTCGGAGGCCGACACCGGCCACCGGAACCGGGCACTGGCGGGACTCGCCCTCGCGGCGGGCTCGCTCGCGACCGCCGACGTCGACTCGGCCACCGACCCGTACTTCCGGCAGTGCTCGCTCGTCGTGACGACGGAGGACCTCGCACTCATGGGCGCGACGCTCGCCAACGGCGGCGTCCACCCGCTCACCCGGGACCGCGTCGTGAGCGAGCGTGCCGCGCGCGACACGCTGTCGGTCATGGCCACGTGCGGCATGTACGACCGGTCCGGCGCCTGGGCGTTCCGAGTCGGGATGCCGGCGAAGTCGGGCGTCGGCGGCGGCATCGTCGCCGTTCGGCCGGGCGAGTTCGGCGTCGGCGTGTACAGTCCGCCGCTCGACGAGGCCGGCAACAGCCGGCGCGGCGTCGCGATGCTCGAGGAACTCTCCGACCGCTTCGGGCTCCACATGTTCGACCACGCCCGCGTGCCGTCGTCACCGGTGCGCTCGGCGACCGTGGACGACGCGGCGCGCTCGATCACGCTCCAGCTCCGCGGGGAGCTCGACTTCCTCGCGGCCGAGCAGGTCGTCCACGACGCCGGCCGGCTGGTGCAGCATGTCGATGCGCGCACGCTGCGCCTCGACTTCGAGGACGTCACGCTCGTGTCCGGGGTCGCCGAGCAGCTGCTGCGCGCGACGACCGCGGCCGCTGAACGAGCGGGGCTCGTCGTGGAGTCGGCAGGCGCGCCCGGGGCCCTCGACCCCGGCGTCAGCGGGCCGGGGCGGACCCTCGCCTCGCCGGGCGCCGGATGAACCGCACGGCGCTCGACGCGGGCCGCACGGCGATGGCCGAGCGCCGCTGGGCCGCGGCGTACGAGGACCTCTCGCGCGCGGACGCCGGGGAGGGACTCGCGCCGGCGGACCTGGAGTCGCTCGCCATGGCGGCCTTCCTCCGGGGTGAGGCCCAGGCGGCGGTCGACGCGCTGGAGCGCGCGCACGCACGCCTGCTCGCGGACGGCGACCTGGAGGGCGCGGCGCGCACGGCCGCCCGGCTCGCGCTGTACCAGATCGAACTCGGCGACCTCTCGCACAACTTCGAGTGGGTGCCGAAGGGGCTGCGCCTCGCCGCCGGCATGGCCGAGCCCAGCGCAGTGACCGGGGCCGTGCAGCTGCCGCCCGCGGTCGCCCAGCTCGCGAGCGGCGACCCGGCCGGTGCGCGGGGGCGGTTCCGCGCGATCGGGGGCATCGCCGACCGGTTCCGCGACCCCGACCTCGCCGCGCTCGCAGCGTTCGGCGAGGGCATGTGCCTCCTGGAGCTCGAGGAGGACGCCGAGGCTTTCTCGCGACTCGACGACGCGGTCGCCGCGGTGACCGCGGGCGGGATCTCGCCCGTCTCGTCGGGCATCATCCTGTGCACCGTCGTGGGCAGTGCGCACCAGGCCTTCGACCTCGAGCGCGCGACGGCATGGACGACGGTGCTGGAGCGGTGGTGCCGAGGCCAACCCGAGCTCGTCGCCTACCGCGGGCAGGCCCATGCCCTCCGTGCCGCCATCCTGACCCTGCACGGCGCCTGGGACGAGGCGTGGGCCGAGGCGGAGCTGGCGCTGTCCCGGTTCCGCGCGGGCGACTACCGCGCAGCGTTCGGGGCGCCCTACCGGTTCGGCGAACTCCAGCGGCTGCGCGGAGCGTTCCACTCGGCCTCGGAGTCGTATCGGCGGGCCGGCGAGTCGGCGTGGGACCCGCAGCCCGGCCTCGCGCTCCTGCACCTCGCCGAGGGCAAGGTCCGGCAGGCCCGGGATGAGATCCGGCGCACCGCCACCGCCGCCGACCCGTTCGCGCGGCGGCACCTGCTGCCGGCCGTCGTCGACATCGAAGCCACCGCGGGCGGGGTCGCGGAGGCGCGCCGAGCGCTGACGGAGCTGCGGCTGCTCGCAGGGCGGCATCCGACCGCGATGTCCGCCGTAGTGATCGCGTTCGCCGAGGCGACGGTGCTCCTCGCCGAGGGCGACGCGGCGGGCGCGGTCACCGCGGGGCGTTCCGCGGCGGACGCGTGGAAGGCGCTCGGGGTCCCGTACGAGACGGCGCGCAGCCGCGTGCTCGCGGGGCGCGCGCTGCAGGCGGTCGGCGAGCCGGCCGCGGCGCGATCGGAGTTCGACGCGGCCCGGGCGATCCTCCTCGAGCTGGGGGCGCACCCGGACCTCGAGGCACTGCCGACCGGGACGGGCGAACGCCACGGGAGCGTGCTCACCGACCGTGAGCTCGAGGTGCTCAGGCTCGTGTCGACGGGCCTCACGAACCGGGCGATCGCCGCGAGGCTCTCGCTCAGCGAGAAGACCGTCGCCCGCCACCTGAGCAACATCTTCGGCAAGCTCGGCCTCTCCACGCGCGCCGCGGCGACCGCGTACGCGTACGAGAACGGCCTCGTCTGACCGTTCCGACGCGGTGCCCGACACGTCGTCTGCACAGGATGACCCATGCCGGGCCCGCGGCGAAGATGCGACATCCGGCCGACGCGGCCCACGGACGGCGCGCCTAGCGTGGCGGCCATGGACCTCCCGATCATCGCCGGCACGGTCTCGACCGTGGTCTTCGCGGTGAGCAACCTGCCGATGCTGCGCAAGGCGCTGCGCACACGGGACGTCTCGTCGTACAGCCTCGCGAGCATCGCGATGATCAACGCCGCCAACGTCGTCTACTCGCTCTACGTCTTCAGCCTGCCCGTCGGCCCCATCTGGGCCCTGCACGGGTTCTACCTCGTCTCGTGCGCGATCATGCTCGCGCTCTGCCTGGGCCGGGCGCGGGTCGGGCACCGCGACCAGGGCCGGCGGGCATCGCGAGCAGGGATCGGCGCCGCAGACGCGACGAGCCCTCGGCCGTGACGACCGAGGGCCCGTGCGTCGCGGGTCTCGAGACGCACCTGCTGCGTCCCTCGACCCGAAGGAGGGTCAGCCGATGCGGATGAGCTTCTTGTTCACGAACTCGTCCGCGCCGAAGCGGCCGAGCTCACGGCCCGAACCGGAACGCTTCACGCCGCCGAAGGGCAGCTCCGCGCCATCCGCCAGCACGACGTTGACGAAGACCATGCCGGCCTCGATCTGGTCGGCCACGCGCATCGCCTGCTCCCGGTCGGTCGTGTAGACGTAGGAGCCGAGGCCGAACGGGATGTCGTTGGCGATGCGGACCGCGTCGGACTCGTCCTTCGCGCGGTACACCTGCGCGACGGGGCCGAAGAACTCCTCCTTCGAGGCGGGGTTGTCGCTCGCGACATCCGTCAGCACCGTCGTCTGGAAGAAGGCGCCGTCGCGGCCGCCCCCGTGCACGAGCTTCGCCCCGTGCTGGACCGCGCGCTCGACCTGCTCGGCGAGGCCCTCGGCCGCGCGCAGCGACGACAGCGGGCCGAGCGCCGAGTCGGAGGAGGTCGGATCGGTGGCCTCGACCTCGGCGATCTTCGAGGTGAACTTCTCCAGGAACGGCTCGTACAGCTCGTCGACGACGATGAAGCGCTTGGCGGCGTTGCACGACTGGCCGCTGTTGTCGAGGCGCGCGTCGACCGCGTTCTGCACCGCGGCGTCGAGGTCGTCGGTCGAGAGCAGGATGAACGGGTCGGAACCGCCGAGCTCGAGCACGACCTTCTTGAGGTGCTTGCCTGCAACCGCGGCGACCGCCGCACCGGCGCGCTCGGAGCCGGTGAGCGAGACGCCCTGCACGCGCGGGTCGGCGATGACCTGCTCGATCTGGTCGTGCGACGCGTAGATGTTCACGTACACGCCCTCGGCGGCACCGGCGTCGGCGAAGATCCGCTCGATCGCCTCGGCCGACTCCGGGCACTGCTCCGCGTGCTTCAGGAGGATCGTGTTGCCGATGATCACGTTCGGACCGGCGAATCGGGCGACCTGGTAGTACGGGAAGTTCCACGGCATGATGCCGAGGAGCACGCCCAGCGACGAGCGGCGCACGACCGCGGACCCCTCGCCGTCGAGCAGCTCGATCGGCTCGTCCTTGGTGAACTCGCTCGCGTGATCGGCGTAGTACTCGTAGATCGCGGCGGCGAAGTCGACCTCGGCGAGCGCCTGCTCGATGGGCTTGCCCATCTCGCGCACGATGATCTCCGCGAGCTCCTGGCGGCGCTCCACGTGCAGCTCGCCGACGCGGCGGATCAGGGCGGCGCGCTCCTCGACCGTGGTCGACTTCGACCAGGTGCGGTGCGCCTCGTCGGCGGCGGCGATCGCGGCCTCCAGCTCGGCGTCGGTGATGGTCGGGTACGTCTTGACCGTCTCTCCGGTGGCCGGGTTGACGACGGCGTAGTTCGTCATGGGACTCCTCTGGATGATGGTGCACGTGACTCGCCACCCGGTCGGCGACGACGGTGCACGCCACTCCCAAGCCTAAGCCGAGTTACGAGGGGCGCGATCGACGCGGTGGCGGATCCTCGACGGCCGTTGGACATCCTGTACACCGAAGGGCTTCCGGGGCGGTGGGTATCGTGGCGAGCGGACCGGCGGCGACCGGTCCCGATCGGCCGAGGAGGGCGGATGGCGCACACGGAGCGGGACGCGGGCGGCGTGCTCGGCGGCATCCGCGTCGCCGACTTCTCGCGTGTGCTCGCCGGGCCCTACGCGACCATGCTGCTCGCCGACTTCGGCGCCGACGTCATCAAGGTGGAGCCGCCCGCGGGGGACGACACCCGCCAGTGGCATCCGCCGGTCGGCCCCGACGGCCAGGCCACGTACTTCGGGAGCGTGAACCGCAACAAGCGCTCGGTGGCGCTCGACCTGACGGATGCCGCGGGGCTCGCGGAGGCGCGCCGGCTCGCCGCGAACGCCGACGTGGTCGTCGAGAACTTCCGGCCCGGCGTGATGTCGCGCTTCGGGCTCGCCTACGACGACGTTCGGGCGGCCAATCCCGGGGTCGTGTACTGCTCGATCACCGGCTTCGGCTCGGGCGAGGGCGCCGCGCTCGCGGGATACGACCTGCTCGTGCAGGCGGTCGGCGGGCTCATGAGCATCACCGGTTCGCCCGAGGGCGATCCGACGAAGGCGGGCGTCGCGCTCGTCGACGTGCTCACCGGACAGAACGCGGTGGCCGGCATCCTCCTCGCGCTGCGGCGGCGGGATGCCTCGGGCGAGGGCGCCCACGTCGAGGTGACCCTGCTGCAGAGCCTCCTCTCCGCGCTCACGAACCAGGCCGGGTCCACGCTCGCGACCGGCCGGGCCCCCGGGCGGCTCGGCAACGCGCACCCGAGCATCGCGCCGTACGCGGCGTTCCGCGCCGCCGACCGCGAGCTCGTGATCGCCGTCGGCAACGACCGGCAGTTCCGCACACTCGCGCGGCTCCTCGGTGCTTCCGCGCTCGCCGACGACGCGCGGTTCGCGACGAACGCCTCCCGCGTCGCGCACCGCGACGACCTGCACGACGAGCTCGAGCGGGGGCTGGCCGCGGCATCCGCTGCGCACTGGGTCGAGGTGCTGACGGACGCCGGCGTGCCCGCCGGACTCGTGAACGACGTGGGCGAGGCACTCGCCTTCGCCGAGCGGCTCGGGCTCGCCCCGGTCGTCGACCTCGGCGGGGTGCGCTCGGTCGCGAACCCCATCGGCCTCGCCGCCGCGCCGGCGCAGTACGCGTCGCCGCCGCCTCGGCTCGACGAGCACCACGGAGCCGACTGGCACCGTGCGAACCCGCCGGTCGAATAGCGCGAAGCGCCTATCGAGACCCGCACCCCGCACCGGAAGGAACCGCCCGATGACCGACACCGCCAGCACCGTCACCGCGCCGCGCATCGACGCCGTCTTCGACCTCGACGCGCTGCTCACCGACGAGGAGCTCGAGTGGCGCGACCGCGCGCGCCGCTTCGCCCAGGAGCGCATCGCGCCGGTCATCGAGCAGGACTTCGAGGACCAGCGCTTCCGTCGCGAGCTCGTCCGCGAGGCCGGCGAGCTCGGGTTCCTCGGCATGCACCTGAGCGGGTACGGATGCGCCGGGGCCGGCGCCGTGGCCTACGGGCTCGTGTGCCTCGAGCTCGAGGCGGCCGACTCCGGATGGCGCACGTTCGTGTCGGTGCAGGGTTCGCTCGCGATGAGCGCCATCCACAAGTACGGCTCGGAGGAGCAGAAGCAGCGGTGGCTGCCCGGCATGGCGAAGGGCGAGCTCATCGGCTGCTTCGCCCTCACCGAGCCGCAGGGCGGCAGCGACCCGGCCGCGATGACGACCGTCGCGCGCCGCGACGGCGACGAGTGGGTGCTCGACGGCGCGAAGCGCTGGATCGGGCTCGCGTCGCTCGCCGACGTCGCGGTCGTGTGGGCGAAGGTGGCGGATGACGCGGGCGAGGACGCCGGGGTCGTGCGCGGGTTCCTCGTGCCGACCTCGACGCCCGGTTTCACGGCGACGCCCATCGACGGCAAGCTCTCGATGCGCGCCTCGGTGCAGTGCGACGTCGCGTTCGACGGCGTGCGCCTGCCCGCCGACGCGATGCTGCCCGGCGCTCGCGGACTCTCGGGGCCGTTCGGCTGCCTCAACGAGGCGCGCTACGGGATCGTGTGGGGCGCCATGGGAGCGGCGCGCTCCTGCCTCGAGGCGGCGCTCGCGCGCTCGACGTCGCGCGAGGTGTTCGGCAAGCCGATCGGCGCCAACCAGCTCATCCAGGCCAAGCTCGCCGACATGCTCGTCGAGGTCGAGAAGGGCGTGCTGCTCGCGCTGCACCTGGGGCGCCTCAAGGAGCGCGGGGCGCTCACGCCCGCGCAGATCTCGGTCGGCAAGCTCAACTCGGTGCGCGAGGCGCTGAAGATCGCGCACGAGGCGCGCGCCATCCTGGGCGGCGACGGGATCACCTCGGAGTTCCCGGTCATGCGGCACGCGGCGAACCTCGAGTCCGTGCGCACCTACGAGGGCACCGACGAGGTGCACCAGCTCGTGATCGGGCGAGCGCTCACGGGGCTCAGCGCGTTCTGACGCGCAGGCCCCCGTCCGCGACGGCCGAGGCCGGCACCCCCGCGGGGATGCCGGCCTCGGACGAGGGCGCTGCGCGTCAGTTCACGCCGGGGATCACGATCCAGCCGAGCGCGAGCACGATCCACAGCACGACGAGCACGAGCGCGATGACGGTCAGCGCGATGCCGCCGCGCCGGGTGCTGCCGCGCATGAAGAGCTGCACGGCGAGCACGATCGCGAGGATGATCGCGAGCACGACCGAGCCGAGTGGGATGCCCGTGAAGAACAGCGAGAGCAGGAACAGCGCGGCGGCGACGATCTCGACGATCGCGAGCACGCTGGATCCGCGACCTCGCGTGCGCATGATGCCGTCGACCAGGGCGAGGATGCCGCCGGCGAGGGCGATGACGAGGAGCCAGGACAGGGCGAGCATGGGGGTCTCTCCTTCGGTGTGGGGTCACCTTCATCCGGGGGACCGGCCCCAGGACGGCGGCCAGCCTAGCGACGGGACGCGGTGGGGCGCCGCCCGTTGCGCGCGAGCCCGGAACCGGTGTAAGCCGCGCGCGGCGGACGCGGTCGCCATCGCCGATCCGCACCGATCGTCCCGGAATCCCGTCGACCGGGAATGGAAACCGGGCGTCATGCGGTTTCACTCCGTGGCCGCGGCCTGCTGGACTCGTATCCGGCGGCCGCGCATCGACCCGCGGCATCCGGCGCACGACGCCCGCCGCCACCGACACGTCACGAACGGAGCCCCATCCATGACCCGCACCCGCACGATCCTCGGCCTCGCCGCCGCATCCGCCGCCGTCATCGCGCTCGCCGCCTGCTCGAGCGGCGACGGCGGCTCGGGTTCCGGCTCCGGGGCGACGGATGCCGCGGGCGACGACTACGGCCTCGTGCAGGCCGGCACGCTCACCGTCGCCACCGAGGGCACGTACCGTCCGTTCAGCTTCCACGAGGACGGCTCGGGCGACCTCGTCGGCTACGACGTCGAGGTCGCCGAGGCCGTCGCCGAGAAGCTCGGGCTGGAGGTCGCCTTCCAGGAGACCCAGTGGGACGCGATCTTCGCGGGCCTCGACGCCGGCCGCTTCGACGTGATCGCCAATCAGGTCTCGATCACCCCGGAGCGCGAGGAGCAGTACCTCTTCAGCGCCCCCTACACCGTGTCCCGCGGCGTGATCGTCGTCAACGAGGGCGACAGCTCGATCTCGTCGTTCGACGACCTCGAGGGCAAGACCACCGCCCAGTCGCTCACGAGCAACTGGTACGAGCTCGCGACCGAGTCCGGCGCGAACGTCGAGGCCGTCGAGGGCTGGGCGCAGTCCGTCTCGCTGCTCCAGCAGGGCCGCGTCGACGCGACGATCAACGACGAGCTCACGTTCCTCGACTACGTGAACACGACCCCGGATGCCGCGATCGAGGTCGCCGCCGAGACCGAGGAGACCTCCGAGAGCGCGTTCGCCCTCACCCAGGACAAGGAGGCCCTCGTCGAGGCGATCGACGAGGCGCTCGCGGAACTCCGCGAGGAGGGCGTGCTCGCCGAGCTCGGCGAGAAGTACTTCGGCACCGACGTCTCCGAGTAGTCCGCGAGCGCGAGCGTCGCCGTTCCCGTCCGATGAGGGCGCCGGGACGGCGACGCTCCGCACGGGTGGCAACATTGGGCGGGAGGCCGCACCCGCGGCATCCGTCGACGGCCGAGGGGATGTGAGCCGGTGAACGAGAGCGTGCAGCTCTTCCTCGATTCGTTCTGGCCGATCGTGTGGGGCGGCATCAGCGGCACGATCCCGCTGTCGCTCGCGTCGTTCGCGATCGGCCTCGTGCTCGCGCTCGTCGTGGCGCTGATGCGCCTGTCGAAGAACCGGGTCGTCTCGAACGTCGCCCGGTTCTACATCTCGGTGATCCGCGGCACGCCGCTGCTCGTGCAGCTCTTCGTGATCTTCTACGGCCTGCCGTCGATCGGCGCGACCATCGATCCGTGGCCGAGCGCGATCATCGCGTTCTCGCTCAACGTGGCCGGGTACGCCGCCGAGGTGATCCGCGCGGCGATCCTGTCGGTGCCGAAGGGCCAGTGGGAGGCCGGGTACACCATCGGGATGTCGTCCGCGACGACGCTGCGCCGCGTCATCCTGCCGCAGGCCGCGCGGGTCTCGGTGCCGCCCCTCTCGAACACGTTCATCTCGCTCGTGAAGGACAGCTCGCTCGCGTCGCTCATCCTCGTGACCGAGCTGTTCCGCGTCTCGCAGGAGATCGCGTCGGCCACGTTCGAGTTCATGCTCATCTACGTCGAGGCCGCGCTCATCTACTGGCTGTTCTGCCTCGTGCTGTCGGGCGGGCAGTCGGTGCTCGAGAGGAGATTGGACCGCTATGTCGCGCACTGACGACGCCGCGTCGGGGGAGGCCGGGGTGCTGCTCACGGCACGCGGCATCCGCAAGTCGTTCGGCGACCACGAGGTGCTGCGGGGCATCGACTTCTCGGTGCGTCGCGGCGAGGTCGTCACGCTCATCGGGCCCAGCGGGTCGGGCAAGACCACCGTGCTGCGCTCGCTCAACGGCCTCGAGACGCCGGATGGCGGTTCCCTCGAGTTCGACGGCGGCCCCGCGATCGACTTCTCGCGGCCGCTCTCGAAGGGGGATCGCATCGCCATGCGCGACCGGTCCGCGATGGTGTTCCAGCATCACAACCTGTTCCCGCACATGACCGTGATCGAGAACGTCGTCGAGGGGCCGCTGCGCGTGCAGCGCGTGCCGAAGGCGCAGGCGTTCGCCGAGGCATCCGCACTGCTCGAGCGCGTCGGGCTCGCCGAGAAGCGCGACCAGTACCCGTTCCAGCTCTCCGGCGGGCAGCAGCAGCGCGTCGGCATCGTGCGGGCGCTGGCGCTGAAGCCCGACCTGCTCCTCTTCGACGAGCCGACGAGCGCGCTCGACCCCGAGCTCGTGGGCGAGGTGCTGCACGTCATCAAGGAGCTCGCCGACGAGGGCTGGACCATGGTCGTCGTGACGCACGAGCTCGCGTTCGCCCGACAGGCCGCCGACGAGGTGCTCTTCATGGACGGCGGCGTCATCGTCGAGCGGGGAGGACCCCGCGACATCTTCACGAACCCGCGCGAGGAGCGCACGCGGAGGTTCCTGGACCGGATCCTCCGCCCGCTCGATTGACGCGGGCGTCGCGAGGCGCCCAGCGTCCGTCCGCGCCGGGCGCGTAACGTGAGGGCATGCCCGCGTCCGTCACCGGCTCCGCCGCAGGGGTGACGACCGCGAGGCGCTGGCTCGGGATCTTCCGGCTCGCGATCGCCGTGCTCGAGGTCGTCGCGCTCATCGCGAACTACCAGTACGTGCTGCGCTTCCCGCTGTTCGCCTCGCTCAACTTCTTCAGCTACTTCACCGTGCAGTCGGCCATGCTCGCGGTCGCGACGCTCGTCGTCGCCGCGTGGTTCGCGTGGTTCCGCGTGCGCGACCCGGTGTGGCTGGGCGTGTTCCGCACCATGGCCACCGTCTACCTCCTCGTCTCGGGGGTGGTGTTCGCGCTCATCGCCGTGCAGGCGTCGAGCCGCGACTACCGGTTGGAGGTGCCGTGGTCCGACACGCTGCTGCACTTCGTGGTGCCGGTGCTCGCGCTCATCGCCTGGACCGTCGACGCGACCATGGCCGTGAATCCGCCCGTGCCGTGGTCGACGGTCGGCTTCGTGCTCCTCTTCCCCACGGTGTGGCTCGCCTACACCCTGCTGCGCGGCGCGCAGATCGGCTGGTACCCGTACTTCTTCCTCGACGAGTCGCAGGTCGGCGGGTACGGCGGCGTGCTGGCGTACTGCGCGATCGTGCTGCTCATCTTCGTCGCGATCACGGCGGTCCTCGTCGCGGTGCACCGGCGGCTCGAGCGCCGCGGCGTGCGCCGGCGGGTGCACCGGCGGCGGCTGGCGGCCGAGGCGGCCGAGGCGAGGGATGCCGCAGGGCGGGGGGCCGGCGCGATCCCGCCCACGTCGCCCGCGGAGTGGCTCGTCGGCGCCGACCGCCGCTAGCCGGTCGCGGCGAAGGGCGCGAGGGCGTCGAGCACGACCTCGAGGGCCTCGTCGTCGTCGTCGATCTCCGCGACGCGGCGTGCGTGCTCGGCGGCGAGCATGCCGACGAGCGCGGGTCGGCGCGGGTCCTGGCCGAGGTCGAGCCAGGCCGCGACGGTCGGCGTCGCGCCCGCGACCGTGAGCACGTTCGGCGTGCCGCGGCCGGGAAGCGGGCCGGGCGTGGCATCCGTCGTGGCGCGCCAGAAGGGCGCGTCGAACCGGAGCCACACGAGGTCCACCGCGCCCATGCCCAGCAGGGAGATCGCCCGCTGGTGGCGGAGCGGCAGCGGAGGGGCGAACGCGATCGTGTCGGTCCGCAGCACGCCGATCGAGGCGGTCACGATGGCGCGCTGCACCCTGATCGACTCGCCCGTGTCCAGGCGGAGCCCGACGCCGCGGTCGTCGACGGCGACCTCGGTGACGACGCTGCCGCCGGCGATGTCGACGCCCTCGGACAGCTGGTCGAGCAGCCCGGTCCATCCGCCCGTGACCTGGCCGGTCGGGCGCCACACGCGTTCCACGTCGAGGCGCTGCGCGGACAGTCGCGTGGGCGTCGTGCCGGTCGCCGGCTCGATCCCGCTCGCGAGCGCGTGGCGGAGCCAGTCGGTGGGGCTCAGTCCGAGGTCGTCGGGTTCGCGCGGGAGCGGGACGACACCGGAGTCGACGAGTGCGGTGGTGAGCGAGACGTCGGAGGGCTGCGCGAGCGCCCAGGCGTGCGCTGCGGCGACGGCGTCGGCACCGGTGGGCGGCGGCGGTCCGAGGTCGGCGCCGTCGGGTGTGCGGACGTCGAGCACGGGCGTGAACCGCCGGGTGGCCACCGCGGCCCGGCGCAGGACCGACCGCATCGTGGCGAGGTCGGACACGAACGGGCTGCCGAGCTCGACGGGCCCGGCGAAGTCGTCGTCCTCGATCGAGTGCAGGCGTCCTCCGAGCCGGTCGGACGCCTCGATCACGACCACGTCGATTCCGCGATCCGCGAGCGTGCGGGCGGCGGCGAGCCCGGCGATGCCCGCGCCGATGACCGCGACCCGGTCGCCCTCCTCGGCGACGTCGGCCATCGCACGCCCCGCGCGGAGGCCCTCGTTGTAGGCGCCGTGCACGGTGCCGGGCGCCGTCGCCGACGTCGCCTCACCCACGATCACGAGTCGGTCTTCGATCGGCTCGCCGAGCGCGGCGCGGAGCTCGGCGTCCGCCCCCACGCCGTCGAAGCTGAACGCGCCGCGGACGAACGGATCCGCGGTCCAGCGCGAGCGACGGAACGCGACGGGCTGCGGGACGCCGGCCGCCGTGGCACCGGGCGTCGGCGTGCGCGTGCCCGTGGGGGCGGGCGATGCGGTCGGGTCCGGGCGACCGTCGGTGCAGGCGGTGAGGGCGAGCGCCGCACCCGACAGGGCCGTGGCGAGGAACGCACGTCGCGGCATCCGACCGGCGGGCCCCCGTGCGTCCATGTGCCTCAGGCTAGCCGCTCGCCCCGCGGGGGCGGCGCTCGGCGGCCGCGCGGTCCGGGTTCGCAGGACGCGGGCGGTCGGGGGCCCGGGGTGAGGCCCGTCGCGCGTGTCGTCCTGCGAACCCGGCTCGCCGGTCAGCCGGTTGGCCGGTGTGTCAGCCCAGCTCGGCGTCGGCGAGCCCGAGCGCGGCGTCGATGATGTCGAGGCCCCGCACGAGCTCCTCCTCGGTGATGACGAGCGGCGGGGCGACGTGCATCCGGTTGAAGTGGATGAACGGCCAGAGGCCCGCCTGCTTGCACGCCGCAGCGACCTTCGCCATGGGCGCGGCATCCGCCCCGGCCGCGTTGAACGGCACGAGCGGCTCGCGCGTCCCGCGGTCGCGCACGAGTTCGATCGCCCAGAACAGGCCGAGCCCGCGCACCTCGCCGACCGACGGATGCCGCTCCGCGATCTCGCGCAGCCGCGGCCCCACGACCCGCGAGCCGAGGTCGCGCACGCGCTCGAGGATGCCGTCGCGCTCGAACACCTCGAACGTCGCGACGCCCGCCGCGCACGCGAGCGGGTGACCCGAGTAGGTGAGCCCGCCGGCGAACGGCACGGTGTCGAAGTGCGACGCGATGCGCTGGGAGATGACCACGCCGCCGAGCGGCACGTAGCCCGAGTTCACGCCCTTCGCGAACGTGATGAGGTCGGGAACGACGCCGAAGTGGTTCACCGCGAACCACTCGCCGACCCGGCCGAAGCCGACCATGACCTCGTCGGCGATGTAGACGATGCCGTGCCGGTCGCATATCTCGCGCACGCCCTGCAGGTAGCCGGGCGGCGGCACGAGCACGCCGTTCGTGCCGACGACCGTCTCGATGATGATCGCCGCGACCGTGTTCGCACCCTCGAGCGTGATGACCTGCTCGAGGTGCGCGAGCGCCCGCTCGGTCTCCTCGGCCTCGTTCGAGGCGTGGAAGGACGAGCGGTACGGGTACGGCCCGAGGAAGTGCACGACGCTGCCGTCGCTCGGCTCGTTCGACCACCGCCGTGGGTCGCCCGTGAGCGAGATCGCCGTCGCGGTGCCGCCGTGGTAGCTGCGGTACATCGACAGCACCTTGCGGCGGCCGGTGACGGCGCGCGCCATCCGCACCGCGTGCTCGTTCGCGTCGGCGCCGCCGTTCGTGAAGAACACCTTGTCGAGGTCGCCGGGGGCCACCTCGGCGATGCGGCGGGCCAGCTCGCCGCGCACGTCGTTCGCGAGCGCGGGCTGGATGGTCGCGAGCCGGCCGGCCTGCTCCTGGATCGCGGCGACCAGGTCGGGGTGCTGGTGGCCGAGGTTGAGGTTGACGAGCTGGCTGCTGAAGTCGAGGTACGCGTTGCCCTCGTAGTCCCAGAACGTCGAGCCCTCGCCCGCGGCGACGGGCAGCGGGTCGATCAGCGCCTGCGCGCTCCACGAGTGGAACACGTGGCGGCGGTCGTCGGCGCGCACCTGCGCCTCGGCGGCGGCGTCGGGCAGCGGATGCCGCGTGCCGTGGCGGTCGACGTACGAGGCCGTGGTCGCGGCATCCGTCGTCGCGGCATCCGTCGTCCCTGCGGGGATGAGCGTGTCGGTCATGTGGTTGCTCCTGTGGAGTTCCGAGGGGTCGCGACACGCCGTCCGCGCGCTCCGGCGCGCGGCGTGTCGCGACCCCTCGGGAGGAAGGGGGGAGGTGGAGAGAGGAAGGGTCAGTGGTTCTGGGGGAAGCCGAGGTTGATGCCGCCGTGCGTGGCCGGGTCGAGCCAGCGGCTGGTGACGGCCTTCTCGCGCGTGAAGAAGTCGAAGCCGTGCACGCCGTAGGCCTTGCTGTCGCCGAAGAGCGACTTCTTCCATCCGCCGAACGAGTGGTAGGCGACCGGCACCGGGATCGGCACGTTGATGCCGACCATGCCGACCTGCACCTCGTTCTGGAAGCGCCGCGCGGCGCCGCCGTCATTCGTGAAGATCGCCGTGCCGTTGCCGAACTCGCCGGAGTTGATGAGGTCGAGGCCCTCGTCGTACGAGGCGACGCGCACGACCGAGAGCACCGGCCCGAAGATCTCCTCGGTGTACGCGCGCGACGTGGTGGGCACGCGGTCGAGCAGCGTCGGGCCGAAGAAGAAGCCGTCCTCGTGGCCGTCGACCGTGAAGCCGCGGCCGTCGACCACGACGGTCGCGCCGTCGGCCTCGGCGATGTCGACGTACGAGGCGACCTTGTCGCGGTGCACGTCGGTGATGAGCGGGCCCATGTCGGGCTCGACGCCGTCGATGCCGGCGCCGTTGCCGATCTTCAGCCGGGCGATGCGCTCGGAGATCTTCGCGATGAGGTCGTCGGCGACGGGCTCGACGGCGAGCACGACGGAGATCGCCATGCAGCGCTCGCCCGCGGCGCCGTAGCCCGCGTTCACGGCGGAGTCGGCGACGAGGTCGAGGTCGGCGTCGGGCAGGACGAGCATGTGGTTCTTGGCGCCGCCGAGGGCCTGGACGCGCTTGCCGTGCTTCGACGCGGTCTCGTAGATGTACTGGGCGATCGGGGTCGAGCCGACGAACGAGATCGACTGCACCACGGGCGACGTGAGGAGGCCGTCGACCGCGAGCTTGTCGCCCTGCAGGACCGTGAACACGCCGTCGGGCAGCCCCGCCTCCTTCCACAGCTCCGCGAGCCAGAGCGCGGCCGACGGGTCCTTCTCGCTGGGCTTCAGCACGACGGCGTTGCCCGCGGCGATCGCGATCGGGAAGAACCACATCGGCACCATGGCGGGGAAGTTGAAGGGGCTGATGACGCCGACCACGCCGAGCGGTTGCTTGAGCGAGTAGACGTCGATGCCCGACGAGGCGTTCTCGGAGAAGGCGCCCTTGACCAGGTGCGGGAACCCGGTCGCGAGCTCGACGACCTCCTGGCCGCGGAGGATCTCGCCCATCGCGTCGGAGAGGACCTTGCCGTGCTCGGCGGTGATGATCGCGGCGAGCTCGCCCTTCCGCGCGTTGAGCAGCTCGCGGAACGCGAAGAGCACGCTCTGGCGCTTCGCGACCGAGTACCCGCTCCAGACCTCGAACCCGCGCTGCGCCGAGGCGATCGCGGCGTCGATCTCGGCCTGGTCGGCGAGGGCGACCTCGGCCCGGACGGCGCCGGTGGCGGGGTTGTACACGGGCGCGGTCCGGCCGGACGTGGACGCGCGCAGCGCGCCGTCGATCCAGTGGCCGATCTGCGGCACATCGACGGTCGCGGCGGACGAGGTGGCGGTCTCGGTGAGGCTCATTGCAGTCCTTCGGTGGGGTGCGGTGTCGCCGGATGTCCCGAATCGGACAGATCGACCGGCGGCTCGGTACGCTGGTGATGCCCAGCCTGACAGAGAGCGAGTGGAGCCGAGGGTGCCAGAGCGTCGCGAAAACCCGAGTGATCGTACGGATCGTCCGGATGGTCTCCCGCGCGGCGCGAACCACGCCGCCGGCGATGCGGCCCTCCCGACCGTCCGAGAGATCCTCGCGCTCGAGGCGGTCGCCGCGGGCGTCCCGGAGGTGCTGGTCGGCGACGCCGCCCTGGACGCGCGCGTGCGGTGGGTGCACGTGTCCGACAGCGTGGGCGTCGCGCGCCTGCTGAACGGCGGCGAGCTCCTGCTCTCGACCGGGTCGGGATGGCCCGCCGAGCCCGACGAGCTGCGCTCGTTCATCGCCGAGCTCCACGAGGTCGGCATCGCGGGGCTCGTGCTCGAGCTCGGCGTGCACTACCGCTACGTGCCCGCGGTCGTCGTGCAGGCGGCCGCCGTGCACGGCCTCGCACTGGCCGCACTCCACCGCGAGGTCAAGTTCGTCGCGCTCACCGAGGCCGTGCACCGGCGCATCATCGCCGAGCAGACCATGGCGCTGCACGCCCGCGACGAGGTGCGCGAGCGGTTCACGACGCTCGCCCTGCGCGGAGCGCCGGCCGACTACATCGTGCAGCAGCTCGCGCAGACCCTCGGCGCGCCGGTCGTGCTCGAGAACCTCGCGCACGAGGTCGTCGCGGCCGACCTCCCGCCCGACGCCGAGGAGGAGCTGCTCGGCCGATGGCAGCGGCGATCCCGCGAGGCCCATCGGCGCGTCGCGTCCGAGGCCGGCGCGACCGGCGGCTGGCTCATCGTCCCGGTCGAGGCGCGCGGCATCCGCTGGGGCCATCTCGTCGCGCTGCCGGGCCCC
Organism: Agromyces sp. CCNWLW213; assembly: GCF_037199545.1. NCBI lineage: Bacteria > Bacillati > Actinomycetota > Actinomycetes > Micrococcales > Microbacteriaceae > Agromyces > Agromyces sp. CCNWLW213. The sequence continues at coordinate 45,195 of NZ_JBBBDX010000005.1, forward strand.
GTCCACCCCGCCGGGCGGACGGGCGTGCTCGAGCAGGGCGCGATCGCGCTCGCACTCGGGCGCCTGGCCGACGGCGACGATGACACGTGGGGGCGCGTCGGCCGGCAGCGCCTCGTCGAGCACCTGCTCTCCGGCAGGTTCGCCGGGCCGGGCGGGGCGGCGGCCCGGCTCGAGGCGGCGGGGCTGCCGGTCACGGGCGCCGAACTGTACGGGGTCGTGGCGACCGGCCGCTCCGGCGGGGGCGAGGCGGATGCCGCGGCGCGCGCGCTCGGCGGGCGCGCGATCGAGGGCCGCACGCCGGGTGAGGGCGCCGTGCCATCCGCTCGCGTGGTGCTGCTCTCGCTGCCCGCCGGCACGCGGTTCGACGACGCGGCCGCGCGACGGTTCGGAACGGCGCTCGCCGCGGGCACGTCGACCGACGCCGGCTCGGGGGACGCCGCCGCAGCCTCGCTCGCGATCGGCTCGCGCGCCGGCGACCTCGACGGCCTGCTCGTCTCGGTGCAGGAGGCGCTCGACCTCGCCGCCACGCCACTGCCGCGCCAGGCGCGGGGGATCGTGGTGCGGCGGTCGGAGGACCGCCCGCTCGTGCGGCTCGTGACCTCGCTCCGCGACGACCACCGGCTGCAGGAGCTCGGCGAGCGCATGCTCGCCCCCCTCGTCGAGCACGACCTGGCCCGCGGCGGCGACCTGCTCGACGTGCTCGGCGCCCTGCTCGCGCACCCGGGCAACCGCACGGCGGCGGCGCAGTCGAGCCACCTCTCGCGGTCGGTGTTCTACCAGCGGCTCACGCTCATCGGCGACCTGCTCGGCGCCGACCTCGACGACGGCGAGACCCTCACGGCGCTGCACCTCGCGCTGCTCGTGCGGCGCGGCGCCCGTGTTCGCTGAGGCGGCGGGTGCGCGCTGGGCCGACTGATCGACTGATGGACGAACCCCTCACTTGCTATTGACAAGTTTACTTGCAAAGAGCAAGCTGGGCGCATCAGGCACCATCCGCGACCACACCACCGGAGGACACCATGACCGCGACCAACATCTTCGTGAACTTCCCCACGACCGACCTCGACCGCTCCAAGGCGTTCTACGAGGCGCTGGGCTACAGCATCAACCCGAACTTCACCGACGAGAACGCCGCGTGCGTCGTGCTCGACGAGAATCTGTACTTCATGGTGCTCACGCGGGAGTTCCTCGGCACGTTCACCGACAAGGAGATCGTCGACCCGAAGACCCACGCGCAGATGGCCGTGTCGCTGACCTGCGAGTCGCGCGAGGCGGTCGACCAGATGATGGCCAAGGCCCTGGCGGCCGGCGGCACCGAACCGCGCGAGGCGCAGGACTACGGCTTCATGTACTCCCGCGACCTCGAGGACCCGGACGGGAACATCCTCGGGTACCTCTACATGGAGCCGGCCGCCGTCGAGAAGGGCCCCGAGGCGTACCTCGCCGAGCAGGCCGCAGCGTCGGGCGCCGGCACCGGCACGGCCTGACCGGGCCCGGCGAATGGCGACACGCGCCGCCCGCGGCTTCGGCCAGTACGGCGGCGTCGCACGGACCCTCGAGCGGGTCGGAGAACGGTGGGCGCTGCTCATCGTCCGCGACCTGCTCGTCGGCCCCCGCCGGTACAGCGACCTGAAGGCGGGGCTGCCGCGCATCCCCACCAACATCCTCAGCGACCGGCTCAAGGAACTGCAGGAGGCCGGCGTCATCCGCCGCGTCCCCACGGTGCGCGGCGGGTACGAGCTCACCGCGCCGGGGCGCGACCTCGAGCCCGTGATCGTCGCCCTCGAGCGATGGGGCTGGTCGCTGCTCGGCGAGCCCGCCGAGGGTGAGCAGCTCACGCGCGAGGCGCTGGCGACGGCGTTGCGGGCGGCGTTCCGGGCGGATGCCGCGGCGGGGGCGCCGCCGACCGAGTACGTGCTCCACGTCGGCGAGGCATCCGTCGTCGTCGAGGTCGTCGGAGCGACCTTCGACGTCGTGCCCATCGGGCCCGGCGCACTTCCGCAGCCCCGGCGATCGGGGCCCGAGCCGGGTTTCGAGGCGACGTGCGAATTCGCGCTCGAGCCGGCCGAGTTCGCCGAGCTGCTCGCCGGCCGGTCGGATGCCGCGGGGGTGCAGCTCCTCGCGGGCGACCTCGAATCCGTCGAGCGCTTCCGGCGCACGTTCCGCATCGATCCCGTCGAGCCGCACGGCGGGACCGGCGCGCCCGCGGCATCCGTCGCCTGACTGCTCGGACCCCTCAGAGGCGCGGAAGCGGCTCGTGGGGACCGGCCGGCAGGTCGATCGCGATGGCGTCGCCCGGCCGGACGACGCCACCCTCGAGCACGACGGCCATGACCCCGGCGCGGAGCCGGGTCGCGCCGCGCTCACGGCGGATCATCCGCACCATGAGGCCGGGCTGGAACCGGTCGATCTGCACGCACGGGGTGCGCAGTCCGGTGAGTTCGACCTCGGCCGAGGCGCCGAGGCGGAGGCGGGTGCCGAGCGGCAACGCGAGCAGGTCGACGCCCGTGGTCGTCACGTTCTCGCCGAGTTCGCCGGGTGCGACCTCGTGCCCCTCGACGGCGAGCTCGTCGAAGAGCTCGCCCTGGATGAGGTGCACCTGGCGTCGGTTCGGCTCGGTCCGGGTGCCGCGGAACCGGGACCGGCGCGTGACCGTCGTGCCCGCGTGCGCGTCGCCCTCGACGCCGTGACCGGCGACGAGCACGACCTCGTCCCGCTGCGGCTTGGAGAAGCGGTGGCGGTCGTCGCGCGCGACGGCCACGACGGCGGGCTCGGGCGACTCGGACTCCATCGCTCAAGTATCCGCCGTGTCGGCCGCGCCCCGCCGCCGAGTCGCCGCGAATCGATCTTCCCGCGCGCGGGAGGGTCGGTTCCTGGCGACTCGAGGCGCGATGCCGGGGGAGGGGGCGCGCCGGGATCAGCGGGCGATGAAGAGCTTGCGCAGCGTCGCGGCGACCGTCCAGACCGTGCGCATGCCCGCCTCGAGACGCACGACGGAGCCGGGGCGCAGCTCGATGCGCGGCAGGGCCGGCTCGATGAACTCCACGGTCGCGGCGCCCGCGATGACGAGGAACACCTCGTCCACCTCGGTGTCGCGCATCGCGCCCGGGGTCATCTCCCAGACGCCGAGCTCGCCCGCCCCGCCGGCAGCCGGCTCGTCGACCGGCGCGTATCCCGTGGTCGGCGCGCCCGCGACGACCTGGTCGGACGGCACCGGCTCGTGCTCGAGCGGCAGCGCCGCGGCATCCGTCACCGAACCCGCGACGAGCCGGGCGAGCGCCCCGGCGCCCTCGGCGCCCCTCACGAGTCGAACCCCAGGCCGAGCGCGTCGAGCGTCTTCAGCAGGAGGTTGCGCCGGCCGAGGTCGTGGTCGGCACGGTCGAGCGACCAGCGGGTGAGGTTGATGCCGACGGATGCCGCGGGCTCGGGCGGGAACGGCAGCGGCCTCGTGCGCACCATCTTCAGCCGCGTGCGCTCGGTGTCGCGACCGGCGAGGAGGTCGAGCATGGTCTCGGCCATGAACCGCGTCGAGGCGACGCCGAGGCCGGTGAACCCCGAGGCGTAGGCGACGCGGCCCTCGCGGGCGACCCCGGTGAACGCGGTGAACTGCGTCGACGTGTCGATCGCGCCCGCCCACTTGTGCGTGAAGCGCAGGCCCTCGAGCTGCGGGTGGGTCGTGAAGAAGTGGCTCGCGAGCTTCTCGAAGCTCTCGGGGCGGTCCTCGTAGCGGTCGCGGATGCGGCCGCCGGCGTAGTAGATCGCGTCGTAGCCGCCGTAGAGGATGCGCCCGTCGCGCGTCATCCGGGAGTAGTGGAACTGGTTGGCGAGATCGCCGACGCCCTGCCGGTTGGCCCATCCGATCGACCGCTGCTGGTCGGCCGAGAGCGGCTCGGTCATGAGCACGTAGTCGTAGACGGGGACGGTCATGAGCCGGTTGCGCTTGAGCAGCGACGGGAAGACGTTCGTCGCGAGCACGGCGCGGGTCGCGTCGACGCGCCCGTGATCGGTGACGAGCTGCACGGCGCCGGTCGAGCCCGGCGTGTCGAGCCGCTTCACCGGCGACCGCTCGACGATCTCGACGCCGGCCTCCTCGGCGACGCGCGCGAGCTCGGCGGCGAGCTTCGCCGGGTGCAGGACGGCGCTCGTGCGCGTGTTCCAGAGGCCCGCGAGATAGGTGGGCGAGTCGACCTCGGCGCGCACGCGGTGCTCGTCGAGCAGCTTCACCGAGTCGTCGCCCCGGCTCGCGGCATCCGCTGCGGCCTCGTGGAGCCACTCGACCTGGTGGGGCTCGACCGCGACGTCGAGCGAGCCGTTGCGCTCGAACTCGACGTCGATGCCGAGGTCGGCCTCGGATGCCTCGATCGCGTCGAGGTTCGCGAGGCCGAGCCGGTCGAGCTCGTCGATCTCGTCGGGCCAGCGGTTCAGGCCGTTCTCGCGCCCGTGCGTGAGGCTCGCCTCGCAGAAGCCGCCGTTGCGGCCGGATGCCGCCCAGCCGATCCGCCTGCCTTCGAGGAGCACCACGCGCAGGTCGGGGTCGGCGCGCTTCGCGAGCACGGCCGTCCAGAGGCCCGTGTACCCGCCGCCCACGATCGCGAGGTCGGCGGTGCGGACGCCCTCGAGGCGCGGTCGGGCGCGCCTGGCCGTGTCGGGCAGGTCGTCGATCCAGAAGACGGCCTGCCGCGCGACGGCGAGGGCGTGGTCGATGACGGATGCCGCGGGCCTGCGGCGTTCGAAGACGGTCGTTCCCATGCGGGATCACTCCAAGCGTGTACGGATGAGTCCCATCTTGCCGCATATTGCACACGCGGACAATAGCGCCTGTGGACGGCCGCTGCAGATGTCGGCGGATCAGGGGAGGATCGACGGCATGCCCGCCGTGCCGCCCGCCCCGCCCGTGCCGCCGCCTCCGCCCGACCTGCTCGAGTTCGACGCCGACCTCTCCGGTCCCGAGCTCGACCTGGCGCAGTGGATCCCGCACTACCTCCCGCAGTGGTCCAGCCGCGAGCAGACGCGCGCCCGCTACGACGTGGCCGACGGCGTGCTCCGCCTCCGGATCGACGCCGACCAGCCGGAGTGGTCGGCCGAGTACGACGGCCGCACCCAGGTGTCCAACCTGCAGACCGCCGTGCGCTCCGGGCCCGTGGGGTCGGAGTCCGGACAGCACCCGTTCCGCGACGGGCTCGTCGTGCGCGAGGCGCAGGGCGATCGGCGCCTCTACACGCCGCATTTCGGGCGGGTCGAGATCGTGGCGGCCATCGACGGCATCGACGAGCACGCCATGGCCGCCCTCTGGATGATCGGGATCGAGGAGGAGCCGGAGCAGTCCGCCGAGATCTGCGTGTTCGAGGTCTTCGGGCGCGACATCGCCGAGGACGGCAGCGCCCTCGTCGGCATGGGCGTGCACCCGTTCCGCGACGCGTCGATCACCGACGACTTCGAGCAGGTCGCCTTCCACGACGACGTCCGGGAACCCCACACCTACACGGTCGACTGGCGACCCGACGAGGTGGTGTTCTCGATCGACGGCCTCGTGCGCAGGCGCGTGCCGCACTCGCCGCAGTACCCGATGCAGCTCATGCTCGACGTGTTCGCGTTCCCGCCGGAGCCGCCCGCGACGGCGAGGTACCCGCAATCGTTCGCCGTCCACGCCGTGCGGGGGTATCGCGCCGGCTGACCCGCGACGACGACGCCCCCGTCATCGGCTCGCGCGCTGCAGTGCCCGCTCGATCTCGATGAGGGTGCGGAAGCTGCGGACCATCTCGCGGGTGGAGCCGAAGTTCAGCGCGATCTCGGCGTCGTGCACCGGGTCGTGCCAGACATGGGTGGCGAGGATCCCGATGTGGCCGATCGGTCGCGGCAGGCCGCGGAGGAGCGGGCTCAGGCCCTCGAACCGCACCTGCATCGTTCCGGCTCCGTAGCGGATGCCGGGCCGGAACCGGTTGCGCGGCTCGGCCAGGTAGGCGAGGTGCTCCGCGCGGATCAGGCGACCGTGGTGCAGCGCGTCGCTGAACGCGAGGAGGTCCGGCGCGGTGGTCGCGATCCCGCCGCCGGCCCAGTCGCAGCTGAGGCTGCGGTGGTCCGTGACCTCGTGCCGGCCGAGCCGGACGGGCGCGATGACGGTGCCGCCGAGCGGCCCGGCGTCGGGCGCGAGCGCCGGACCGCCGTCCCGGACGGGGCGCGAGTGGAACATGAGCGAGCTGTCGGGCATGCCGACCGGCTCGACGACGCGCTCGTGCAGCAGCTCGTGGAACGCGCGACCCGTCGCTTCCTCGAGCAGGCGTCCGAGCAGGACGTACCCGGTGTCGGAGTAGTGGAAGCGCTGACCCGGCCGGCCGACGGGGCGCTGCCGATCGCGACTGAAGTCGAGCAGGTCGCGCGGCGTCCAGAAGCGGTCCGGTTCGTCGACGACGAGCTCGACCAGCGTGCGCCCGTCGGTCACCGGCCCCTCGAAGCAGTCGGCGACTCCGGCGGTGTGGGAGAGCAGGTGGTGCACGGTCGCCCCGCCCGCGGCATCCGTCGACCCGGCCGTGTCGAACAGGCCCGCGAGCTCCTCGTGGGGAAGCAGGGCGGTCAGCGGGGTGTCGACGGTGAACGCGCCCTCGGCGACGGCCTGCATGACGAGGGCGGCGGTGAACAGCTTGCCGACGCTCGCGCCGTGGAAGCGCGTCGCCGGGTCGCCGAAGCGGTAGTCGATCCCGAGTCGCGGGGCGCGGACCGCGACCTGCGGTGCGCCGAGCTCGCCCCGTCGTGCGGTCACCCGCTCGAGATGGCGGTCGACGCGCGCGGCGAAGTCGGATGCGGCGGTCATCTGCGAGAATCCTCTCGTCGCGATTCGTGATATCACGACTCGTGATATCACGTTGAGTAACATAGGGGAGCGGGACGCCGTCGGCAAGGGCTGATCGCGGCTCGACCGTTCGGAGAGGGAAGCGACCGTGGGGCACGTGATCCTGGGACTGCTCATGCTGCTCGGCCCGCAGACGCTCTACTCGCTGAACAAGCAGTTCGAGCGCGGTCCGTCGCTGTTCTACCGGGCGAGCTTCGGCAGCCTGCAGTCCGCGCTCCGCGGCCTGCTCGCGGCCGGGCACGTGACCGTGCATGCCACGACCGAGAGCGGGCGGAACAAGAAGAACTACTCCGTGACGGATGCCGGCGCGAGGGCGTTCCACGAGTGGATCCGCTCGCCGCTCGCCGGCGGCGACCTCGAGGTGGCCGCGCTCTCGCGACTGTTCCTGCTCGGGCTCGTCGATGGCGCGGGGGAGCGCCGCGGCATCCTCGACCACATCACCGACGAGGTCGAACGAGAGCTCTCGCGGCTCGAGGAGTACGCCGACGCCCTCGATGCGCAGGCGGGCGACATCCCCGACGCGTATCGCGGGGTGTTCCGCTACCAGCGCGCGACGCTCGACTACGGCCTGATGTCGCACCGAGCGGCGCTCGCCTGGTTCCGCGACCTCGCCGGGCGCGAGGGCTGATCCGCGCCGAGGAGTCGCAGCACGCCGTGCGCGGGCGGTAGCGCGGCGTGTTGCGACCCGTCGGGAGGGCGACGGCAGGGCGGTGGAGCGGCGGGCGAGGGTCAGGCGCGGGGCGCGTGCGCCTCGAGGAACTGGTACACCTCGGTCGGGTCGACGCCGGGGAAGGTGCCCGTCGGCAGTGCCGCGAGCAGCGAGGTGGGCGTGCGCGCGGCCGGCCACGAGGCATCCGCCCACTTCTCGGAGAGGGTGGCCGGCGGGCGGCGGCAGCACGACTCGTCGGGGCACCGCGAGACCGAACGGCGCGGCGTCTCGCGGCCGCGGAACCACTTCACGTGCTCGAACGGCACCCCGACCGAGACGGAGTACTCGCCCTCCTTGGCCTTCTCGATGCGCGAGGTGCACCAGAACGTGCCCGTCGACGTGTCCGTGTACTGCGAGTAGGGCGTGAAGCGGTCCTCGGCGTCGAACACCGTGCGCGCCGTCCACTGACGGCACACCGTCGTGCCCTCGACGGCGCCGAGCGCGTCGGACGGGAAGCGCACGGCGTCGTTCTCGTACGCCTTGATGATCGTGCCCGACTCGTGCACCTTCATGAAGTGCACCGGGATGTCCAGACGGGCCGTGGCGAGGTTGGTGAACCGGTGCGCCGCGGTCTCGTACGAGACCGCGAAGTGATCGCGCAGCTCCTCCATCGAGATGCGGCGGAGGTTCTTCGCCTCGGTGAGGTAGCGCACCGCGGCCTGCTCGGGCAGCAGGATGGCGGCCGTGAGGTAGTTCGTCTCGATGCGCTGGCGCAGGAAGTCGCCGTAGTTGCCCGGCTCCTCGTGGCCGAGCAGGTGCGAGGCCAGCGCCTGCAGGATCGGCGAGCGCGAGTCGCGCGACGGCGACTGCTGCGTCGGCAGGTAGATGCGCCCGTTGCGCTTGTCGGTGACCGACCGGGTCGAATGCGGCAGGTCGCCGACGTAGTGCAGCGAGTAGCCGAGGTGACTCGCCATGTCGGCGACGAGCTGGTGGGAGACCGGCCCGCCGCTGTGGCCGACGGCCTCGAGCAGCTCGGCCGCCTTCGCCTCGAGCTCGGGATAGAAGTTGTCGCGCGCGCGCATCTCGGCCCGCAGCTGCGCATTCGCGCGTCGAGCCTCCTCCGGCGTCGCCGCGCGCTCGCGGTGCAGGCGGTCGATCTCGTTGTGCAGCGCGAGGATGGTCTGCAGCGTCTGGTCGCTCATCGTCTTCGCGACGCGGAACGGCTCGAGGCCCAGTGCGGAGAACACCGGCCCGCGCTGTGCCCGCTCGACCGCGATCTCGAGCGCGGCACGCTCCGAGGGCGCGTCGGGTCGCAGGAGCTCGTCGGCCGTGGTGCCGAGGGCGAGCGCGATCGTTCGCAGCATCGACAGGCGCGGCTCGCGCTTGCCGTTCTCGATGGCCGACACCTGGCTGGGGGCGCGGTCGATCGCCGCGGCGAGCGCCCCGAGCGTCATGCCGGCGGCGACCCGTCGGTCCCGGATGCGGCGTCCGAGCGTCAGCGCATCGACCTCCTCGGGTGCCGGCTCGGGCGGGGCGCCGACGATCCCGGCGGGGGCCGCGGCGAGGGCGGCGGGGCGGAGGCGATCGGCGGTGACCATGCCCCATGGTCACATGGGGCCGCGGATGTCGCAAACGGAAGGATCGCGGAAGTTCTGCCGCATCAACCCCCATCTGCCGGATTTCGCGCCGAAACCGGGCAGGCTCCGATGAAGAATCGCCGATCTGCACGCGAACCGGGTCTCCATGTTCGGTGCCGCCCGAGCATCCGCGGCCGACGTATGACAGAGTGGCGGGGGCTCGCGCACGGCGGGCCGACGACCCGAAGGACCCTCCCGTGACCCTCCGCCGCCTGTCGCCCGCGCTCGTCGCGCCGGCGATCGCCGCCCTGCTCCTCGCCGGCTGCTCCGCCGGTCCCGCCGCGAACGAGGCCGAGTCGTCGAGCTCGCCGTCCGAATCGGCCTCCGAGAGCGCCTCGGGCCAGACCGAGGCCGAGGCCTGCGCCGCCATGGTCGGCGGACTCGAGAACCTCGCCGGCCTCGACCCGAACCAGCTGATGGACGACATGACGAACGATCCCGACGCCGCGATCGCCACGCTCGACGAGGCGGAGTCGGCCATCGTCGCCGCGACCGACGAGGTGACGAACGCCGAGCTCGAGCCCATCGCGCAGGAGGCGGCGGCGGCGACCACGTCGTACTTCGACCTCATCCGCGACGCCGCCGCGGACCCGGCATCGGCCGACGTGACCGCGATCCAGACCGGCCTCACGACGTTCACCGAGGCGTTCATGGAGGTCCAGGAGGCCTGCACCGCCTGATCGAGTCCGAGCCGATGCGGCCCGTGACCGGCGCTCAGTCGCCGAGCGCGGGTCGCAGCTCGTCCGCGAAGAACTCGATGAATCCGTCGGGATCGGGGCCGAGGTTCATGATCGCGATGCGGTCGTAGCCCGCCTCGCGGTACGCCCGCACCGCCTCGACGTGCACCTCGGGCTCCGGACCGCACGGCACCTGCTCGCGCACGTCCTCGAGCCGGATGAACTCGGACGCCTCCTCGAAGTTCGCCGGGTTCGGCAATTCGCTCATGACCTTCCAGCCGAGCAGCGACCACCGCGACGTCTCGTGCGCGGCCCGCGCGGCGGCATCCGCGTCGGACCCCCACGCGAGGCCGACCTCGCCGAACCTCGGACCCGAGCCGCCGGCCCCCCGGTACGCCTCGATGAGCGAGGCGTCGGGGTCGGTGCCGAACAAGGCGTCGCCGTGCTCGGCCGCGAGCTCGGCCGCCTGCGGGCCGCCCGCGGCGACGGCGATGAGCGGCAGCTCGTCGGGCAGGTCGAAGATCCGGGCGTCCTCGAGGGCGAGGTACGCGCCGTCGTACGACCGGTACCCGCCGGACCAGAGCAGGCGGATGATCTCGATCGCCTCGCGCAGCATCGCCTGGCGGTCGGACACCGACGGGTACCCCTGGCCGACCACGTGCTCGTTCAGGCGTTCACCGGAGCCGAGTCCGAGCGTGAACCGGCCGTCGCTCAGCAGGGCGACGGTCGCGGCGGCCTGGGCGATGATCGCCGGGTGATACCGCACGGTGGGGCACGTCACCCCGGTGGCGAGTCCGATGCGATCCGTGGACGCGGCGATCGAGCCGAGCACCGACCAGGCGAACGGGGAGTGCCCCTGCGCGTCGAGCCACGGGTGGAAATGGTCGCTCATCTCCACGAAGTCGAATCCCGCCTCCTCGGCGAGACGCGCCTGGCGCACGAGCTCCTTCGGGTCGAACGCCTCGGCGGCGAGCTTGTAGCCGAACTGCACGGCCATGCGGTCCCCCTCCCGGCGCCGCCCGGAGCGCCGTGGTCGGGCCGGCCGCTCGGCGAGCGCGCGTCCAGCGAATGTACCCAGGCGGCGGTGCCGCGGGAACCGGTTGCGTCTCCGGTCCGGGACGTGTAGCGACCGCTCCCTCTCGCCCCGACCCGGCTCGCGCGGGGTTATACGCGCACGGTTCGATCCCCGCAAGTCCCTTCTGGCCCGACTTCGCCGCTCCTAGCGTGACCTGTGCACATCCGCCATCGAGGCGCGGCCGATCGCCGCCCTCGGAGAGGAAAGGGGCGAACATGGTGAACACCGCAGGGACCGGAAATCCGGATCTCAAGCAGGAAGCAGGTGCGGCCGGCCACCGGGTCGCCGACACCGCGAAGCAGGAGGCGCGCTCGGTCGCGTCGGAGGCGAAGTACCAGGTCCGCAACCTCGCGGGCCGGGTCGGCAGCGAGGTCCGCTCGCAGGCGTCGACCCAGCAGCATCGGGCCGCGGGCGGCATCCGCGACGTCGGCTCGCAGTTCTCGGAGATGGCCGCGACCTCGACGCAGTCCGGTCTCGCCCGGGATCTCGTCGAGACCGTCGGTTCGCGTGCCGACTCGGTCGCCACGTGGCTGGACCAGCGCGAGCCGCAGGACCTCCTCGACGAGGTCAAGCGCTACGCTCGCCGTCGTCCGGGGGTCTTCCTCGCGATCGCCGCGGGCGCGGGTGTCGTCATCGGACGACTGACGCGATCCCTCGCGACACCGAGCGACTCGTCGTCGGACGCCGACGCCAGGGCGCTCACCGCGACGGATGCCTACGGCACCGACTCCGCGGTCACGACCGAGTACCCGGCCACGGGTGCGTACACCGGCACCTCCGGGACGTACGGCACGGGCACGGTCGGCGGCCAGCACGTGGCCGACCCGCAGACCACGTGGGGCGCGGAGCCGACGACCGGCGTCACCGGGACGGACCCCTACGCCGACCCGTTCCCCGGCGATGACACTCGTCGGGGCGACGTGACCGGAGCTCCGTGATGAGCGGCGCGTACACGGGAGGCGTCGATCCGCGATCCGCGGGCGCGCACGTCGCCGGAGCGCCCGCCGCGGACATCCCGACGCCGTCGGAGCAGAAGGCCGCGAGCACGTCGCTCGGCGACCTGGTCGCCGAGGTGAGCCGCGACTTCTCGACGCTCATGCGTCAGGAGGTCGAGCTCGCCAAGGCCGAGGCCACCCAGTCCGCCAAGCGTGCGGGCAAGGGCGCGGGCCTGTACGGCGGCGCGGGCGTCGCCGGGCACTTCGTCCTGCTGTTCCTGTCGATCGCACTCTGGTGGGGCCTCGGCGACCTGATCGAGAGCCTCGGCTGGTCCGCGGTCATCGTCGCGGTCCTCTGGGCCATCGTCGCGGCCGTGCTCTATTTCACGGGAAAGAAGGAGTTCGAGCGCGTGCAGGGCATGCCCCGCACGGCGGACAGCCTCAAGAAGATCCCGGACACGCTCAAGAGGAATGAGGAGAACCGATGACTACCGATCCGAACGCCATCCGTTCCGACATCGAACGGACGCGACTCGAGCTCGGCGAGGACGTCGACGCTCTCGCTGACAAGGTCAATCCCGGCAAGGTCGTGCACCGCCAGGCCGACAAGGTGAAGGGTGCGTTCCGTCGCGCGAAGGACCGCGTCATGGGCAGCGCCCAGGACGCCGCCGGCAACACGCAGGGTGCGCTGCACTCCGCGGGCGAGACGGTCGGCCAGGCGCCGCAGCGCGTCGCGTCGGCCACCCGGGGCAACCCGATCGCCGCGGGCCTGATCGTCTTCGGCGCCGCGTGGCTCGTGTCGTCGCTCATCCCGGCGTCGCGCCCCGAGCGCCAGGTCGCCGAGAAGGCGAAGGAGGCGGCCGGTCCGCTCGTCGACGAGGTCAAGAACGTGGCGCAGGATGCCGCGGAGAACCTCAAGTCCGACGCACAGGACGCCGTCCAGTCCGTCAAGGACCGCGCCGGCGAAGCCGCTGAGAACGTCAAGACCGAGGGCAAGGTCGCGGCGGCCGACGTGAAGGACGCGGCCCAGCAGGGCTCGTCCGGCACCGGCCAGACGTACCAGTACTAGGGCCCAGCGCCCGACACGGGATCCGGCGTCCGCTGCACTGCAGCGGGCGCCGGATCGCGTTGCGGCGTTTCCCCGCCCCCGCGAGGGGTCGCAAGACGCCGCGTCGCTGGTCGCGCCCGCGACCGGCCCCCTTGACGCCCGAGCTCCGCTCCGGCAGCTTCAGCGTGGCGGACGCCGCGTCACACCTGCTCCGCGCGGGGTCGGCATCGCCGGGTCGCGATCGAGGCCGGGCGCCGCCGAACCCGAGCCGAACGGCGTCATCCTGCTGCACCCCGGTGGCACGACCAGGGGTGACCTCGTCTTCCGGGCGGAACGCGTCGTGGTGGAGTACGAGGGGGCGCACCACCTGACCGATCCGGTGCAATGGGCTCGGGACCTCGAGCGGTACGACGACCTCGCCCTGTCCGGGTGGCTGGTCATCCGCCCGTCTCGGAAGATGCGCGACGACGAGATCGTCGGTCGCGTCGCCGCAGCGCTCCGCTCCCGCCACTGACGCCCGGCCCTCGCCCCGGTCTCGCACGACCCTCGCGCCTCGTGAGGGGTCGCAACACGCCGCGCGGGTCGTCGCGGCCGCGGCGTGCTGCGATCCCTCGGTGAGATCGGGCGGGGAGGGGGCGACGCGGGCGGCTTGTTCCGCGGCGCGGAAGAACGCGGAAAGTTCACCCCCCGGATCGGCGGTCGGGGTGCGTCCGGCGCCCGCAGAGTGGATGACACAGACCCCCGGACGACGTCGGAGGAGACGCCGGCCGGACACACCGAGACATCCGCACCGCTGCACCGAAGGAGCACCACGATGAGCACGAACCGCCCCGGAGACCAGACCCAGACCGCGGCCGAGCTGCAGCTCGAGTGGGACGCCGACCCCCGCTGGGAGGGCGTCAAGCGCGACTACACCGCCGAGGACGTCATCGCCCTCCGCGGCCCGGTCCGCGAGGAGCGCACGCTCGCCCGCCGCGGCGCCGAGAAGCTGTGGGAGAACATCCGGAAGAACACCGGCACCGCGTTCGAGCCCATGGAGGACCCCGAGTGGTCGGCCGCGCTCGGCGCACTCACCGGCAACCAGGCGGTGCAGCAGGTTCGCGCCGGCCTCAAGGCCATCTACCTCTCGGGCTGGCAGGTCGCCGCCGACGCCAACCTCTCCGGCCAGACCTACCCCGACCAGTCGCTCTACCCCGCGAACTCCGTCCCGGCCGTCGTGCGTCGCATCAACAACGCGCTGCTGCGCGCCGGCCAGGTCGAGCAGGGCACCGACGACCGCGACTGGATGGCGCCCATCGTCGCCGACGCCGAGGCCGGCTTCGGCGGGCCGCTCAACGCCTACGAGCTCATGCACCAGATGATCGAGGCCGGCGCGGCGGGCGTGCACTGGGAGGACCAGCTCGCCAGCGAGAAGAAGTGCGGCCACATGGGCGGCAAGGTCCTCGTGCCCACCGGCCAGCACATCCGCACCATCAACGCGGCCCGCATGGCGGCGGATGTCGCGGGCGTGCCGTCGATCGTCATCGCCCGCACCGACGCGCTCGCCGCGACCCTGCTGACCAGCGACCACGACGAGCGCGACCGGCCGTTCGTCACGGGCGAGCGCACCGCCGAGGGCTTCTACCACGTGCAGAACGGCATCGAGCCGGTCATCGCCCGCGGCCTCGCGTACGCCGAGTACGCCGACCTGCTGTGGGTCGAGTCGGCCGAGCCCGACCTCGACCTCGCCCGCCGCTTCGCCGAGGCGGTGCACGCGAAGTTCCCGGGCAAGCGCCTGAGCTACAACTGCTCGCCGTCGTTCAACTGGAAGCGCCACCTCGACGACGACCAGATCGCGAAGTTCCAGCGCGAGCTCGCCGCCATGGGGTACGCGTTCCAGTTCATCACCCTGGCGGGCTTCCACTCCCTGAACCACGGCATGTTCACGCTCGCGAAGGACTACAACGAGCGCGCCATGTCCGCGTACGTCGAGCTGCAGGAGGCCGAGTTCGCCTCCGAGGCCGACGGCTACACCGCCACGCGCCACCAGCGCGAGGTCGGCACCGGCTACTTCGACCAGATCGCCACGGCGCTGAACCCCGACAGCGCGACCCTCGCCCTCGTCGGATCGACCGAGGAAGAGCAGTTCCAGCACTGATCGACGGGCGTCACGCCCGCGAAGGAGACGAGACCATGACCATCACGATCGACCGACCGACGACGCACGAGCCGAAGCCGGCCCGCACGGCACCCGCCTTCCAGACGGTGCAGCCGCACCTCGAGGTCACCGCGCCCTTCGGCGAGCGGTACGAGGAGATCCTCACGCCCGAGGCGCTGCAGTTCCTCGCTCGCCTGCACGACCGCTTCGCGGGCACCCGCCACGAGCTGCTCGCCGAGCGCCTGCAGACCCGCGTCGACGCGGCGAACGGACGCGACCCGAAGTTCCTCCCCGAGACCGAGTGGATCCGCAACGACGGCACGTGGCGCGTCGCGGGCGCCGGCCCCGGCCTCGAGGACCGCCGCGTCGAGATCACCGGCCCCACCGACCGGAAGATGGCGATCAACGCCCTGAACTCCGGCGCGAAGGTGTGGCTCGCCGACCACGAGGACGCCACCAGCCCGACCTGGGCGAATGTCGTCGAGGGGCAGCTGAGCCTCTTCGACTTCCTGCGCGGCAACCTCGAGTACACGAACCCCGAGGGCAAGGAGTACCGCGTCACCGCGACCGAGACGCCGACGATCGTGTTCCGCCCGCGCGGCTGGCACCTCGTCGAGAAGCACCTGCGGTTCCACGACCGCGCCGGCCGAGCGATGCACGCGTCGGGCTCGCTGGTGGACTTCGGGCTGTACTTCTTCCACAACGCCCGCAAGCTGATCGAGCAGGGCCGGGGTCCGTACTTCTACCTGCCGAAGCTCGAGTCGCACCGCGAGGCGAAGCTCTGGAACGACATCTTCGTGTTCGCGCAGGACGAGCTCGGCATCCCGCAGGGCACCGTCCGCGCGACCGTGCTCATCGAGACGATCCAGGCCGCGTTCCAGATGGACGAGATCCTCTACGAGCTGCGCGACCACTGCGCCGGCCTCAACGCCGGCCGCTGGGACTACATCTTCTCGATCGTGAAGACGTTCCGCTCGCGCGGCCGCCGCTGGGTCATGCCCGACCGCAGGTCGATCACCATGACGGTGCCGTTCATGCGGGCGTACACCGAGCTGCTCGTGCAGACCTGCCACAAGCGGGGCGCGCACGCGATCGGCGGCATGAGCGCGTTCATCCCGAACCGTCGCGACCCCGAGGTCACCGAGCGTGCGCTCGCCGCGGTGACGGCCGACAAGCGCCGCGAGGCGACCGACGGCTTCGACGGCACGTGGGTCGCGCACCCCGACCTGATCCCGACGGCGCGAGCCGAGTTCGACGCGGTGCTCGGCGAGCGGCCGAACCAGGTCGACCGCCTCCGCGACGACGTCGAGGTGACGGCGGCGCAGCTGCTCGACATCCCGTCGGTGGGCGGCCAGGTCACCGAGGCCGGCGTGTACGACAACATCTCGATCTGCATCCGGTACATCGAGTCGTGGCTCCGAGGGACCGGCGCCGCGGCGATCGACAACCTGATGGAGGACGCCGCGACCGCGGAGATCTCGCGCTCGCAGGTGTGGCAGTGGCTGCACGACAACACGGTCACCGCCGAGGGCACGCGCATCGACCAGACGTCGATCGTGCGGATCATGGCCAAGGCCGTGGCGGAGCTGCCCCGATTCGACGGCGACCGGTTCGACGACGCGATCTCGGTCTTCCGGTCGGTCGCGCTCGAGCCCGAGTTCCCGACGTTCCTGACGGTCGGGGCGTACGCCCGGTTCCTCTGACCGGTCGAGACGAGCGGATGCCGCGGGGCCCTGCCTCCGCGGCATCCGCTTCTCGTCGTCTGAGACGCGTCAGCGCATGGGCACGCCCACGTCGCCGCCGCCCTCGGGCGTGAGCCGCGACCCCATCTTCACGAGCGTCGGGGCGGGAACGAAGCCGCCGGCGAACAGCGCCTCGCCCTGGCGGAACCACGGGGACATGGCGAGCAGTCCCGCCGGTGCGACCCCGAAGTACGACCCGAGCTGGGCGAGGTCGCCCGGCGAGCTCATCTTCATGACCGCGAGGTTGTCGCACTGCGAGATGATCCCCGGGTGGATCTTCGACGGCCGCTGCGTCGACAGCAGCAGCCACAGGCCGTACTTCCGGCCCTCGGCGGCGATCTGGATGATCCGCTCGCGCACCGCGATCGCGAGGGGCGTCACGAGATCGGGCGAGCACAGGTTGTGCGCCTCGTCGATCACGAGCAGCACGGCGCGGCGCTCCGCGCGACGCGCCCAGAGGTCGTCGAGCACCGAGATCGCGACGGACAGGTGCTGGTCGGGCGTCGAGAACCCGCCGAGGTCGAGCACCGTGGCATCCGGCCGCTCGGCGACGATCTCGTTCACGGGAGTGCGCGGCCCCGCCCACACCTCCCAGTCGAGCATGCCGAGGTTCTCGATGCGCGTCGCGAGCGCCTGGCGGCCGGGATCGTCCGACGCGCGGAGCTCGCCGAGCAGCGAGTCCTTGTCGAGCGCCGTCGCGACCTCGTCGGAGTGCAGCAGCGTGTTGAACTCGCGTGCGTCGGCGACCGGGTCGAGTCGCAGGATCGCGGCCTTCGCCTCGATCGGCAGCGAACGGAAGTGCACGAGCAGCGGGTCGGGCCCGTTGGGGCGCAGCACGCGCACGTTCCGCGACGCGAGCGCCGCGGCATCCGGCCCGCTCACCCCCTCGCGCAGCTCGCCGAGCCGCACGAAGTCGGAGTTCGGGTCGAACACCACGATCGGCAGGGCCGTGTGCGCGAGCAGCTGCTCGAGCACGACGCCGAGCGCGTAGGTCTTGCCCGACCCGGACTGCCCGCACCAGAACGTGTGCCGGTTGAACCGGGACCCGATCAGCTTCGCGGGTCCGGGCGAGGCGAGCATCGAGCCGATCTCGAGCGTCGCGCGGCTGGCGCGGTGCAGGGCGTCGACGGATGCCGCGTCCGCGGGCCGCACGTGCGCGTCTCGGAACGGCGCATCCGACCGCTGGTCGAGGCTCCCGTCGTCGTCGATCACGCCGAGCACGCGCCCGACCTCGGCGCCGTCGGGCGAGGCGGCCTCGATCAGCCCGAGCCACGCGCCGCCCGTCGTCTCGAGGCGCACGAGCGTGCCCGTGGGCGCGCCCTCGCCCGCGCTCGTGGTGAACGACCTGCCGTCGACCGATGCGGCCAGCACCCCTGACATCCGGACCCCCTCCGCCGCGGCGGTGCCCCGTCGACCGCCGGATGACCACACCCTCTCACGCGACGACGCCGGGCGTCGAGGGCGAGCGGCGGCTGCCGCCGAAGCGTGGTCCTGCCATTCGCGGGCGGCGCCCGGTAGCGTCGAGGCGTGGACGTACTCACCCGACCCGCGAGGCCCGCCGACGCCGAGGCGCTCGCGCGGCTCGCGGCCGTGACGTTCCCGCTCGCCTGCCCGCCCTCGACGACGGCCGAGTCGATCGCCGACTTCATCGCACGCCACCTCACCGAGCCGCACTTCGTGAACCACCTCGCCGACCCCGAGCGCACGGTGTTCGTCGCCGAACCCGACGGCTCGCCCGCGGGCGCGGCGCTGGCGACGACCGACGAGGTGGTCGCCACCCGCGGGCTCATCGGCTGGTCGATGCTCGTCTCGACCGAGGGCGGCGTGCCGGCCGACGCGGATGCCGCGGCATCCGTCACCGCGCGACCGGCGATCGAGCTCAGCAAGATGTATGTGCACCCCTCCGTGCACGGGGCCGGGGTGGCCGGCGCGCTCATGCAGACGACCCTCGACGCCGCGGCGCGCGCCGGGGCGTCCGTGGTCTGGCTCGGCGTGAACCAGGAGAACCGGCGCGCCATCCGCTTCTACGAGAAGCACGGGTTCGAGGTCGTCGGCACGAAGCGGTTCCGCGTCGGCGACCGGCTCGAGCACGACTACGTGCTCGAGCGCCCGCTCGCCGAGGATGCGCCGCCCGCGACCGGGCCGATCAGCGTGCTGCCTTGACCTGCTCGTAGGCCGCGAGGGCCGCGTCGCGCGTGGCCTTGAGGTCGACGATCGGCTCGGGGTAGTCGTCGGTGCCGTACTCGGGCACCCAGCGCCCGACGTACGCGCCGTCGGGATCGAACTTCTCGCGCTGCAGCTCGGGGTTGAAGATCCGGAAGTAGGGTGCGGCATCCGCCCCGGAGCCGGCGACCCACTGCCAGCCGAACGGGTTGTTCGCGTGGTCGGCGTCGACGAGCGTGTCCCAGAACCACTGCTCGCCGCGCCGCCAGTCGATGAGCAGGTTCTTCGTCAGGAACGACGCCGAGATCATGCGTGCGCGGTTGTGCATGACGCCCGTGTGCCAGAGCTCGCGCATGGCCGCATCGACGACGGGCACGCCCGTGCGGCCGCGCTCCCACGCGGTGAGGGCCGACGGCTTCAGCCGCGGCCACGGGAACGCGTCGAACTCGCTGCGCCAGCTCTTGGTGGCGAGGTCGGGGAAGTGGAACAGGATGTGCCACGCGAACTCGCGCCAGCCGACCTCCGAGAGGAACTTGCGCGCGCCCTCGGTGCCGCCGGCCCGGTCGCGGGTGGCGTGCCACACCTGGTGCGGGCTGAGCTCGCCCCAGCGCAGGCGCGGCGAGAGGCGGCTCGTGACCTGCCGGTCGAGCCGGTCGCGTCCCGTGGCGTAGTCGCGCAGGTCGTGGTCGAGGAACTCGCGGAGGCGCTCGTGCGCGGCGGCCTCGCCGGGCTCCCAGGTCTCGCGGATGCCGCCCGCCCAGTCGGGGTCGGTGGGCCGCAGGTCCCACTCGTCGAGGTCGTCGCTCGCCGGTCCGCCGCGGCCGTGGGCGCCGCCGACCCCCGTGAGGTCGCCGGGCGTCGGGGCGGGCAGCGGATGCCGCGGCTCGTCGGCGGCGAGGCAGGCCTTCCAGAACGGGGTGAACACCGAGAACGGGGTGTCGGAGCCGGTCCGGATCGTCCACGGCTCGAAGAGGAGCGATCCGGCGAAGCTGCGCACCTCGAGGCCCGCGTCGGCGAGCGCGGACTTCAGGTCGGTGTCGACCTCGCGCTCGGGGCCGCCGTAGCGGCGGTTCCAGAAGATGGCGCCCGCGCCGGTCTCGTCGACGAGCGAGCGGATGACGCGGCCGGCCGGCCCGTGTCGGAGCACGAGCTTCACGCCGAGTTCGCGCAGGTCGCCGGCGAGCGAGGCGAGCGAGTGGTGCAGCCACCACCTCGCGGCGCCGCCGAGCGGGCGGATGCCGGGCGACTCCTCGTCGAGCACGTACACCGCGACCACGGGCTCGCCGCGCTCGACCGCCGCGTGCAGCGCCGGGTGGTCGGCCACCCGCAGGTCGTCGCGGAACCAGACGATCGAGGGCGCGGCGCTCATGGCTCGACGCTAGCCGAGCCCCGCCGCCCGATCGCTGGGCGTTCTCTGCGGATACGCCCCGACGGCTTTCGCGGGAATTCCCCAGCCGCGCATCCGCGAGCGCGCTCTAGGCTGCGAGCACCGGGGGAGTCGGGAGGGGACGGGATGCGCGTGCTGTTCGGGATCCTGCGGCTGCTGGTCGCCGCCGCCATCGTCGTCGCGATCGTCGGCCAGTTCGTCGTGTCGTGGAGCATGGTGGCCGACCGGGCGGCGTTCGTCGTGAACTTCTTCAGCTTCTTCACGATCCTCTCGAACGCGCTCACGGCGGGGCTCATGCTGGTCGGGGCGTGGATCGCGTTCACGCGCCCGGATGATCCGGGCTGGTTCGACCTCGTGCGCGCGTGCGCGGTCACGTACATGACCACGACGTTCGTCGTCTACAACCTGCTGCTCCGCGAGGTCTCGCTCGACCAGGCCACGACGGTGCCGTGGTCGAACGAGATCCTGCACGTGTGGGCCCCGCTGTGCGTCCTGCTCGACTGGGTGCTCGCCCCCGGGCGGCATCCGATCCCGTGGCAGCGGCTCTGGACCATCGCGCTGTTCCCGCTCGCGTGGGTCGTCTGCACCCTGCTCCGGGGCCCGATCGTCGGATGGTACCCGTATCCGTTCCTCGACCCGGCGCAGGAAGCGGGCTACGGCGGGGTGGCGGTCTACGTGATCGCGATCGCTGCGTTCATCCTGCTCGTCGGCGCCGGCATCGTGGGTCTCAGCCGCACGCCCTGGCCGCACGAGATCGCGCCGCTGCCCGAACGGTCCCGCACGAGCGGCCGCGACCGGGACCGCGACCTCGACGGCGAGCGCGGCGAGCCGGTCACCGCCGGCTGAGGAACGCGCCGACCGCGTCGCGCATCGCGGCGGTCTGCGCCGCCTGCCCGTCGTCGCGGGCGGGCACGCGCTCGAGCGGCGCCCCGAGCCCGCCCGCCCAGCGCTCGGCGAGCGCGAACGGGTGCACGGGGTCGCGCGGCGCGCCGACCACGAGCGAGCGGATGCCGCGTGCAGCGAGCCGTGCGAGCTCGGCGTCGGAGCCGAACGCGCGGTTGCGCGGGATCTCCACGAGGCGGATCGCCCGCCGCGCGGCATCCGGAGACGCGAACTGCGAGA
Source organism: Agromyces sp. CCNWLW213 (assembly GCF_037199545.1). NCBI lineage: Bacteria > Bacillati > Actinomycetota > Actinomycetes > Micrococcales > Microbacteriaceae > Agromyces > Agromyces sp. CCNWLW213. The sequence goes on from NZ_JBBBDX010000005.1 coordinate 66,614, forward strand.
GCAGTCCGCGGCCGCCGGCGGGCGACTCGCTCGCGACCCGGGAGTAGGGCTCGGTGCGACGGAACCGCTCGGCGCCCTCGCCCGGTCCGAACTCGCGCAGCAGTTCGCCGATGACCGGGAACGGCCGGAGGTTGCGGGGGAGCGACCGGTCGCCGAACGCGGGCCGCACGAACACCGCGCGCTCGACCGGAAGCAGCTCGCGCAGGCAGATGCGGAGGCCGATCGCGGCGCCCATCGAGATGCCCACGAGGGTCACCGGCCCCGCGACGCCGACGGCTCCGCGAGCCGCCGCGGCGACGTCGTCGGCCAGGCGATCGAGCACGAAGTCGCTCGGCCCGCCGAGCCGATCCGATGCGCCGTGCGCGCGCACGTCGGGCGCGGCGACCGCGTCGGCGCCCGCGCCGAGGGAGTCGAGCACGGGGCCGAACAGTCCGAGCGGCTGCGCGCGGTCGGCGCCGAGGCCGTGCAGGAGCACGAAGCTCACGCGAGCGGCCCCGGGCGGTAGAAGGCGCGGTCGGGTCGCTCGTGGAAGCCCGCCGGCTCGGCGACTCCCGGCTGCGGGCGGATGGCCTCGAGCAGGAGGTTCGCGAGCCGGACGAGCATCGCGACCTGGTTCTCGTCGCGATCGACCCAGCGGCACTGCGGCTCGCCGATCGGGACGAACCCGTCGTGCTGCTCCCACACCACGAGGGTGCGCTCGGCCCCGAGCACGTACTGCTGCCACCACACCTGCCGCAGGTAGCTGCGCGGGATGCCGCGCCACGGCTTCGACGTCGTCTTGATCTCGCACAGCTCGACCGCGCCGTTCGCACCCACGCGCAGCCCGTCGGGCGTCGCGAGGTGGCGGCGGTCGGCCTCGGCGTGGAACAGCAGCGCGGAGGGCGCGAGGCCGTGCTCGCGGTGCACCCACGCGGCGATCACCGGTTCGCGCTCGCGACCGTGGTCGGTGAACCGGCTCCCGCCGAACCCGCGACCGCGCGTGCCGTAGAGCTTCTCGCTCGCGGCGGTGCGCACCGATGCCTCGGACGCGAGCTTCGCGGCATCCGTCGCCGTCACTCCCCGCGACCGGGCCCGCAGCCACGCGACGCGATCGCCCGCGTCGGCCACCACGCGCTGCTCGTGCGGATGCCGCTGCGGCACGAGGGTCGCGGCGCGCATCTCACCGCCCTCGAGGTCGAAGAGGGCGAACGGCTGGGTCACCCTCCCACGGTACCTCCGGCTGCCGTCGTCCGCCGCCGACCGCGCCGAGGTCGCCCCGGCACGGGACGGGGCGGACCGGCCGTCGCCGCTCAGCGTGCGGCGAGCGCGTCGATGCCCTCCGGCGACAGCGCGTGATGGATCGCGAGCATGCTCGCGCCGAGCACCGCGGCGTTCGCGCCCGCGGCGGACTGCACGATCTGCAGGTGCTCGGTGGCCAGCGGCATCGAACGGGTGTAGACGACCTCGCGCACGCCGGCGATGAGGTGCTCGCCGGCACGCGCCATCGACCCGCCCATGGCGATCACCGACGGGTTCACCAGGCTCACGCACGCGGTGAGCACCTCGCCGATGTCGCGGCCCGCCTGGCGCACGGCCTGGATCGCGTCGAGGTCGCCCCGCTTGACGAGGTCGACGACGTCGCTGCCGGATCCCGCGGCGACGCCCTGCTCGCGGAGCGCCCTGGCGATCGCGGGCCCGGACGCGAGCGCCTCCAGGCATCCGCGGTTGCCGCAGTGGCAGGGCACGCTCGCGCCGCGCGCGACCTGCACGTGCCCGATGTCGCCGGCGATGCCCTGCGCCCCACGCTGGAGGAGGCCGCCCGAGATGATGCCCGAGCCGATGCCCGTGGCGACCTTGACGAACACGAGATGCTCGACGTTCGGCCAGGCGAGCGCGCGCTCGCCGAGGGCCATGATGTTCACGTCGTTGTCGACGAGCACCGGCACCTCGACGTGCTGCTGCACCCAGCCGGGAACGTCGAAGCGGTCCCAGCCGGGCATGATCGGCGGATTCACCGGTCGCCCCGTGTCGTGCTCGACCGGCCCGGGCACGCCGATGCCGATCGCGACGAGGTCGCGCCGGTCGCGGCCGACCTCGTCCACGAGGGCGAGGCCGTGCTCGACGAGCCAGCCGAGCACCGCCTCGGGGCCGGCCGCGATGTCGATGCGCTCGGCGCGGGAGGCGAGCACGGTGCCCGTGAGATCCGTGACGGCGAGCGTCGCGTGGGAGGCGCCGAGGTCGGCGGCGAGGACGATGCGCGCCCCCGGATTGAGTGCGAACTGCGACGAGGGCCGTCCGCCGGTCGATGCGGCGTCGGCCACGGGCGTGACGAGGCCGAGTCGCATGAGCTCGTCGATGCGGGCGGCGACGGTCGAACGCGCGAGGCCGGTGAGCTGCGCGAGCGAGGCACGCGTGCGGGGCGCGCCGTCGCGCAGGAGCTGGAAGAGCTCGCTGGCTCCGGACACGCCGAGCGCCGAGCCTCGACTGATGTCGACCATGGATCGAGTAAATCACACGGAACTCTGCTGCTGTCAGATCACGAACTCGTCACGAGCCTGTCGACTTTTGCCGAATACCTAGCAGAAGTCGGCTGGTGTGTGTCAGGATGCCGACCATGACAACGGACGTCATCGCGCCGGCTCGCACGCTCCACGCGGGCTTCATCGGCGGGGGCTTCATGGCCGCCGTGCACAGCCGCGCCGCCCGCGCCGCGCGCGCCGAGCTCGTCGCCGGTGCCTCGTCGTCGCCCGGTCGGGCGCGTGAGGCGGCCGAACGGCTCGGCATCGCCGAGCCCTTCGAGAGCGTCGAGGCGCTCCTCGCCGATCCGGCCGTCGACGTCGTCCACGTGTGCACCCCGAACAGCACCCACGCGGCCATCGCCCGGGCTGCGCTCGAGGCGGGCAAGCACGTGATCTGCGAGAAGCCGCTCGCCACGAGCTCCGCCGACGCTGCCGCGCTCGCCGCGCTCGCCGCGGAGCGCGGACTGGTCGCAGCCGTGCCGTTCGTCTACCGGTTCCACCCGATGGCCCGCGAGGCCCGCGCGCGCATCGCCCGGGGCGAGGCCGGCCGGCTCGTCAGCGTGCACGGCGCCTACCTGCAGGACTGGCTCGCCGGCCCGGACAGCGACGACTGGCGCGTCGACCCCGCGCTCGGCGGCCCGTCGCGCGCCTTCGCCGATATCGGGTCGCACCTGGTCGACCTCGTCGAGTTCGTCACCGGCGACCGCGTCGCGCGGCTCAACGCCACCACGCGGACCGTCTACGACCGTCGAGCCAGCGCGACCGTCGCGACCGAGGACCTCGCCGCGGTCGTCGTCGAGTTCGAGGGCGGAGCGATCGGCACGCTGCTCGTCTCCCAGGTCGCTCCCGGCCGGAAGAACGGCCTCGTCGTCGAGGTGGCCGGCACCGACGCCAGCCTCCGCTTCGAGCAGGAGCGTCCCGAGCAGCTCTGGATCGGCGGCGTGGAGGCGTCGCGCATCCTCGAACGCGACGCCGCGCGACTCGCGCCCGACGCGGCGCGGCTGGCCATCGTCCCCTCGGGCCACCCGATGGGCTACCAGGACGCGTTCAACGCCTTCGTGGCCGACGCCTACGCGGCCATCGCCGGCGGCACCGCGCCCGACGGGCTGCCCGGCTTCGACGACGGGCTCCGGGCCGTGCGCGTCACCGAGGCCGTCCTCGCATCCGCGGAGTCCGGCGACTGGACGGAGGTGCAGCGATGAGCGACCCGACCCGCACCGAGCCGACGCCCCGTCGGCTCACCGGCGAGCCCGTGCTCGTGGCCGAGGGGCTCGAGAAGTCGTTCTTCGGCGTGACGGTGCTCCACGACGTCGGCCTCGCGCTGCGTCCCGGCGAGGTGCACGGCCTCGTCGGCGAGAACGGCGCGGGCAAGTCGACCTTCATGAAGATCCTCGCTGGGGTGTACCGGGCGGACGCCGGCCGGGTCCTGCTCGGCGGCGAGGAGGTCGCCTTCACGCATCCCGTGCAGGCCGCGCAGGCCGGACTCGCGACCGTGTTCCAGGAGTTCAACCTCCTGCCGGAGCGCACCGTCGCGCAGAACGTGTTCCTGGGGCGGGAGCCCAGGCGGCGGGGCTTCGTCGACCGCGCGGCCATGCGCCGCGAGACGCAGTCGCTGCTCGACGACCTCGGCGTCGGCGGCATCGACGTCGACGCCCCGGTGCGCACGCTCACCGTCGCCGAGCAGCAGATCGTCGAGATCGTGAAGGCGCTCTCGACCGACGCACGCGTCATCCAGATGGACGAGCCGACGGCCGCCCTCGCCGACCACGAGGTCGAGCTGCTCTACGCCATCGTGCGCCGGCTGTCCGAGCGCGGCGTCGCGATCATCTACGTGTCCCACCGCCTCCGCGAGATCTTCGACCTCTGCGACACCATCACCGTGCTGAAGGACGGCGCGCTCGTCTCGAGCGGTCCCGCCTCCGAGCTCGACACCGACGAGCTCGTCCGGCGCATGGTCGGCCGCCCGATCTCGGCCTACTACCCCGATCCCGAGCCGGGCACCGTCGTCGGCGACGTGCGCCTCGAACTCGTCGGCGCGGGCAACGAGCAGGTCGACGGCGTCGACCTCGAGCTGCGCGCGGGCGAGATCGTCGGCATCGCGGGACTGCAGGGGTCGGGGCGCACCGAGCTGGTCGAGGGCGTGTTCGGCGTCGCCCCGTTCACGCGCGGAGAGCTGCGCCTCGACGGGCGCCCCGTCCGCATCGCCTCGCCGCGCCAGGCCGTGCGACTCGGGATCGCGCTCATCACCGAGGACCGCAAGGCCCAGGGCCTCGCCCTCAACCAGTCGATCGCCGACAACGCGCTGCTCGTCATCCGCTCGGTGTTCTCGCGCCGCACCGCGGCCGTGCGCCGCGAGCTGCCCGGCGTGCTCTCCAGCCTCGAGGTCTCGTCGCGCGGCATGGACCAGGAGGTGCAGTACCTCTCGGGCGGCAACCAGCAGAAGGTCGTGCTCGCGAAGTGGCTCGCCACCACGCCCCGCGTCGTGCTGCTCGACGAGCCCACGCGCGGCATCGACGTCGGCGCGAAGGTCGCCGTGTACACCCTGATGCGCCGTCTCGCCAAGGAAGGGGTCGCGATCCTCATGATCTCGTCGGAGCTGCCCGAGGTGATCGGGATGTCCGACCGAATCCTCGTCATGCACGACGGGCTCGCCTCGCGCGAACTGCCCGCGAAGAGCGACGAGACCACGATCCTCGCCGCCGCGACGGGCACGCTGGCCCCCGCGATCGGGTCGGCGGATGCCGCGGACGAGGGGGGCGCCCGATGAGCTCCACCGCCACCGCCCCCGCGCTCGTGCGTCCCCGCCGTCGCCGGCTCGACTCGACCCTCATCGTCGGGATCGCGCTGCTCGCCGTCATCGTCGTCGGCGCGATCCTCGTCGCGAGCGTCGGCCGCAACTTCTTCAGTCCGGGCAACATCCGCGACATCCTCACGGGGATGAGCGTGCTCGGCTTCGTCGCGATCGGGCAGACGCTCGTCATCCTGTGCGGCTCGCTCGACCTCTCGGTGCCGTACGTCGTCAGCCTCTCGAGCCTCATCGCCGCCGACCTCATGCGCGGCGCCGACGCGAACGTCGCCGTCGGCGTGCTGGCCGCACTCGCGGTCGCGGCGATCGTCGGCCTCGCCAACGGCCTGATCGTGACGAAGCTGCGCGTGAACGGCTTCATCGCCACCCTCGGAGTCGGGCTCATCATCAAGGGCTACCTCGATACGAACTACAAGGGCACGAGCGGCAGCGTGCCCTGGTCGTTCCAGCTCATCGGCGCGACCGGGATCGGCCCGATCCCCGTCTCGACGGTCCTCATGCTCCTCGTGGCGGCGCTCGCCTGGGTGTTCCTCGCCCGCACGCGCACGGGCCACCACATGTACGCCGTCGGCGGCAACGAGCAGGTCGCCCGGTTCAGCGGCATCCGCACCGCCCGACCGCTGATCGTCGCGCACGTGCTGTGCTCGATCACCGCGGCGTTCGCCGGGCTGCTGCTCGCGAGCCGGCTCGGCGTCGGCAGCCCGACGGTCGGCACCCAGGGCGGGTACGACCTGCTCTCGATCGCCGCAGTGGTGCTCGGCGGCACCCTCCTCATGGGCGGCCGCGGCTCGGTGTGGGGCACGATCGGCGGCGTCGCGATCTTCGCGGTCGTCGACAACGTCATGAGCGTGCTGCAGGTGAACCCGTTCCTCAAGGACGTCGTGCGCGGTGTCGTCATCGTCGCGGCCGTCGCCGTCTACACGGCGCGCGTGACCGAGCGGCGCCGCCCGCGGTTCGGATCCGGGCGCTCGCCCGACGCGCTTCCGCCGAGCGAGACGGATGCCGCGTCATCCGTCGACCCCGACCGGGTGGCCCACGACCGGGCCCCGGACCACGAGGGGGAGGTGCGCGCATGACCGCCGCCACGACCGAGCGCCAGGGCGCGGGCGCCCGCGCCGCCGAGCTCGCCCGGGCCCTCGTGAGCCCCCGCGGAGCGGTGTTCCTCCTGCTCGCGATCCTGCTCATCGCCATCACGGCGCTGAACCCCTCGTTCGCCGAGCCCGGGCAGTTCATCCGGTTCATCCAGCGCGTCGCGCCCGTCGCGATCGTCGCGATCGGCCAGTTCTTCGTCATCGTCGGCGGCGAGTTCGACCTCTCCATGGGGTCGGTCGTGACCGCGCAGGTCGTGATCGCGGGCAACCTCATCGGGCAGGACGACCGCCTCGCCCTGCCGGTGCTCGCGCTCATGCTCGGATTCGGGGCGCTCATCGGCCTGATCAACGGACTGATCGTCGCCTACCTCAAGGTGCCGAGCTTCATCGCCACCCTCGGCATGATGCTCGCCCTCCTCGGCGGCGTGCTGTTCTGGACGGGCGGCGCCGCGACCGGCAACCCGGCCGACTCGTTCCGCGAGATCGGGCGCGGCGGCATCCGCGACCTTCCCGTCATCGAGATCCTCCCGTGGTCGGTCGTCGTGCTCGCCGTGATCCTCGCGGCCGCGATCTGGTTCTCCCGCCGGCCGTTCGGCCGTACGATCGTCGCGCTCGGCGACAACGCGACCACCGCCCGCTACTCGGGGCTCCGAGCCGACCGCGTGAAGATCACGACGTTCGTGCTGTCGGCCCTCTCCGCGACGATCGCGGGCGTGCTCCTCGTCGGCTACGCCGGCGTGCACCCGAGCGTGGGCCGCGGCTACGAGTTCATCGCGATCACCGCCGTCGTGCTCGGCGGCGTGGTGCTCGGCGGCGGGCGCGGCTGGGTCGTCGGTGCGGTGGCCGGCGCGTTCGCGCTCGAGGCGCTCTTCACGCTGCTGAACTTCGCCGGCGTCCCGTCGACCTACCGCGACGCGGTGCAGGGCGCCATCATCATCATCGCCGTGGCCTACTCGGCGACCACGTTCCGCGCGCGGCGCTCCGGCCCCGCCGCCCAGGCTTCGTCCGCATCGGCGGCGAAGGGGCCGGATGCCACCGCATCCGACCGCCCTGCACCCCCGCCTTCGACGCCGAAGGCCCAACCCCACACCGTTCAGAACGACACCAAGGGAGGTTCGTGATGCGACACAGCAGGCTCACCGTGGCATCCGCCATGATCGGCGCCGTCGCGCTGATGACGCTCGCCGGATGCACCACCGATCCCAACGTGGCCGCGCCCAGCGAGGACGCGCAGGCCACCGAGGAGGAGGTGGAGTGGTTCGACCAGGCACTGTTCGACGAGCAGGACGAGCAGCGCGGCATCGAACCCGAGGGTCCGGCCGACCAGCCGTACCTGCAGATGATCGCCCCGGAGGAGATGGTCGACACCTCGGAGTACGCGAGCGAGGGCGCCAAGAAGGCGTGCTTCGCGAACGCGTCGATCTCGAACCCCTGGCGGCAGACCGGCTGGATCACCATGAACCAGCAGCTCGAGGTGCTCCAGGAGGCGGGCGTGATCTCCGAGATGGAGACCCGCGACGCCCAGGACTCCGATGACACGCAGATCGCCGACATCGACTACTTCATCGACGAGGGCGGCTGCGACGTGTTCATCATCTCGCCGAACTCGACCGCGGCGATGACGCCGGCGGTGGAGCGCGCGTGCGACACGGGCAAGCCCGTGATCGTGTTCGACCGCGGCGTCGAGACGGACTGCGCGACGACGTTCATCCACCCGATCGGCGGCTTCGCCTGGGGCATCGACACGGCCGAGTTCCTCATCGACGAGCTCGAGGAGGGCGACAAGGTCGTGGCGCTGCGCATCCTGCCCGGCGTCGACGTGCTCGAGCAGCGCTGGGCCGCGGCCGAGAAGCTGTTCGACGAGGCCGGCATCGAGGCGGTCGACTACTTCACCGGGGCCGACCCGGCCGAGATCAAGAAGATCATCTCCGACGAGCTCGCCAAGGGCGACGTGCAGGGCGTCTGGATGGACGCCGGCGACGGCGCCGTCGCGGCCATCGAGGCGTTCGAGGACGCCGGAGCGGAGTACCCCGTGATGACGGGCGAGGACGAGATGAGCTTCCTGCGCAAGTGGGAGGAGACCGGGCTCACGGGCCTCGCGCCGGTGTACTCGAACTTCCAGTGGCGCACGCCGCTGCTCGCCGTGCAGAAGATCTTCGCGGGCGAGGAGATCCCGAAGGAGTGGGTGCTCCCGCAGGTCCCGATCACCGAGGACGAGCGCGCCGAGTTCCTCGAGGCCAACGACGGCATGCCCGACGGCCACTACGCCAAGTTCGGCGGCGAGGACCTCCCCGGCTACCCGCAGGTCTGGCAGGAGCGGCAGGTCCCGTAGATCCGGAGCGGGGGAGGGGCGCCCGCGGGGCGTCCCTCCCTCACCCGCGACATCCGCAGGACCAGGCTCGCGAGGAGGCGGCATGCGACGCGTGATCGGCGTGAACACCTGGGTGTGGCAGTCGCCGCTCGACGACGACGGCCTGCGCGCGCTCGCGGCGAAGGCGGCGGACCTGGGCTTCGGGGCGCTCGAGCTGCCGGTCGAGCAGCCGGGCGACTGGTCGACGGATGCCGCGGCCGAGGTGCTCGCGGAGCACCGGCTCGCGCCGATCGTGATCGGGGCCATGGGCCCGGGCCGCAACCTCGTGGCCGCCCCGGGGTCGGAGGTGGTCGCGACACAGAACTACCTCGTGCACTGCGTCGGCGTCGCCGAGCGCCTCGGCTCGTCCGTCGTGGCCGGCCCGTTCACCGCCGCCACGGGCCGCGCCTGGCGCATGGACGCCGAGGAGCGCGACCAGCGCTACCGGGAGCTCCGCGCGGCGCTCGCGCCGGTGGCGCGCCAGGCCGAGCGAGCCGGCGTGCGGCTCGCGATCGAGCCGCTGAACCGGTACGAGACGAGCCTCGTCAACACCGTCGAGCAGGCGCTCGACGCACTCGGGCCGATCCTCGGTCCCGGGCTCGGGATCGCCCTCGACAGCTACCACCTGAACATCGAGGAGAAGGACGTCGGGGCGGCGATCCGCTCGGCGGGCGAGCATCTCGCGCACGTGCAGGTCTGCGGCAACGACCGCGGCGCCGTGGGCGACGACCACCTCGACTGGCCGGCGTTCCTCGACGCGCTCGACGACGTCGGCTACGACGGCGTGCTCGGGCTCGAGAGCTTCACCGGCGAGAACGCGACGATCGCGGTGGCCGCGTCGGTGTGGCGGCCGCTGGCACGCTCGCAGGACGACCTCGCGGAGCGCAGCATCCGCTACCTCGCCGCACTGCAGGACGAAAGGGACCAGCCATGACGGACGCCGCAGCGGGCCGCACCTCCGACCGGTCGGAGGGCGGCCACCCCGTCACGTTGTTCACCGGCCAGTGGGCCGATCTCCCGTTCGAGGAGGTGGCCCGGCTCGCCGCCGGGTGGGGCTACGACGGGCTCGAGATCGCCTGTTCGGGGGACCACCTCGACCTGAGGCTCGCCGACGAGGAGCCGGGCTACCTCGCGGAGCGGCTCGAGATCCTGAAGCGGCACGGACTCGAGGTGCACGCCATCTCGAACCACCTCGCGGGGCAGGCCGTCTGCGACGACCCCATCGACTTCCGGCACGAGGCGATCGTGCGCGGCTACGTCTGGGGCGACGGCGACCCCGAGGGCGTCCGGCGGCGGGCCGCCGACGACATGAAGCGCGCGGCGCGCGTGGCCCGCAAGCTCGGGGTCGACACCGTCGTGGGCTTCACCGGGTCGCGGATCTGGCCGTACGTGGCGATGTTCCCGCCCGTGCCGGCCTCGGTGATCGACGCGGGCTACCAGGACTTCGCCGACCGGTGGAACCCGATCCTCGACGTGTTCGACGACGAGGGCGTGCGGTTCGCGCACGAGGTGCACCCGTCCGAGATCGCCTACGACCACTGGACGAGCGTGCGCACGCTCGAGGCCATCGGGCACCGCCAGGCGTTCGGCTTCAACTGGGACCCCAGCCACATGATGTGGCAGGGCGTGGATCCCGTCGGGTTCATCTGGGACTTCCAGGACCGCATCTACCACGTCGACTGCAAGGACACGCGCCTCCGTCCCGCGAGCGGGCGCAGCGGCATCCTGGGCTCGCACCTGGCCTGGGGCGACCCGCGCCGCGGATGGGACTTCGTCTCGACCGGGCACGGCGACGTGCCCTGGGAGGACGCGTTCCGCGCGCTCGACGCGATCGGCTACACCGGCCCGATCTCGGTCGAATGGGAGGACGCGGGCATGGACCGGCTGCACGGCGCGAAGCAGGCGCTCGAGTACGTGCGCTCGCTCATCTGGCCGCGCCCGACCGCGTCGTTCGACGCCGCCTTCTCGAACCAGTAGCGCGAGGCACGGCGGAGACACAGGCGGCATCCGCTCGCGTCATAGGAAGCGCACAGGAACCCGCGCATACTCGAGAGCATGAGCCACCCGACCACCGCGCCCGGACCCGCGCCGCGGCCGCAGATCGCCAAGGCCGACGGCAGCCCGGTGCGGGTGCTGGTCGTCGACGACGAGAACTCGCTCACCGACCTGCTGAAGATGGCGCTGCGCTACGAGGGGTGGGAGGTGCGCACCGCCTCGGACGGGTTCGGCGCCGTGCGCACCGCGCGCGAGTTCCGCCCCGACGCGATCGTGCTCGACATCATGCTGCCCGACATCGACGGCCTCGAGGTGCTGCAGCGGGTCCGCGCCGACGGCACCGAGACGCCCGTGCTCTTCCTCACGGCGAAGGACTCCCTCGACGACCGCATCGCCGGCCTCACCGCGGGCGGGGACGACTACGTCACCAAGCCGTTCAGCCTCGAGGAGGTCGTTGCGCGGCTGCGCGGGCTCATCCGCCGCTCGACGCTCACGCTCGCCCAGGCGAAGGATCCCGTGCTGCGCGTCGGCGACCTCACGCTCGACGAGGACTCGTACGAGGTCGAGCGCGGCGGCACCCCGATCGAGCTGACCGCGACCGAGTTCGAGCTGCTCCGCTTCCTCATGCGCAACCCGCGGCGCGTGCTGTCGAAGGCGCAGATCCTCGACCGCGTGTGGAGCTACGACTTCGGCGGCCGCGAGACGGTGGTCGAGCTGTACATCTCCTACCTGCGCAAGAAGATCGACGCCGGGCGCGAGCCCATGATCCACACGGTGCGCGGCGCGGGCTACATGCTCAAGGCGACGACGTGACGCACCCCGGCGACCCGGGCCACGCGGCGGCCGCGCGGCGCGCCGCGGCGGAGCGATCCGCCGGTGCCTCCCCGGATGCCGCGGCCACGCGCCCGTCGCCGAAGACCCTGCGCCGTCGGCTGCTCGTCGTGGTCGCGGCGCTCGTCGTGCTGGTCAGCGTGATCGTCGGGCTCGTGAGCGTCGCCGTGCTGCACAACCAGCTCGTCGCCCGGCTCGACGTCGCGCTCGAGCAGGTCACGGACCGGGCGGGCCGCGCGCTCGACGATCCGGGCGGGCCGCTGCCGATCCCGCCCGAGGGCGCCGACGTGCTCCTGCGCATCCCCGGCCAGCCGGTCGGCACCATCGCGGCCCTCGTCGTCGACCGTACGATCTACGCGTCGAGCACGATCGACGAGCAGGGCGAGCTCATGGAGCCCTCGGAGGACGCGCTGCGGGCGCTCGCCGCGGTGCCGGTCGACCGGGAACCCCGCACGGTCGAGCTCGCCGAGTTGGGGGAGTACCGCGCGATCGCCGCCGGGACCAACGGCGGGTACTCGTTCGTGGTGGCCCTTCCCCTCGACGAGGTCGACGCCACGACGGCGCAACTCGCCCTCACCATCGCGCTCGTGGCGGCGGCCGGCCTCGCGGGCGCGCTCGTGCTGGGTGCCGTGACCGTCCGCCGGGCGCTCCAGCCGCTCGACCGCGTGACGGAGACCGCGACGGCCGTGTCCGAGCTGCCGCTCGCGCGCGGCGACGTCGAGCTGCCCGGCCGCGTGCCCGTCGACGACGAGCGCACCGAGGTGGGCCGGCTCGCGACCTCCTTCAACCGGATGCTCGGCCATGTGGCATCCGCCCTCTCGGCCCGCGAGCAGTCGGAGCGCAAGGTGCGGCGCTTCGTCGCCGACGCGAGCCACGAGCTGCGGACCCCGCTCGCCTCCATCCGGGGCTACGCCGAGCTGACCCGGATGCACGGCGGCGAGCTGCCGCCCGACGTCGTGCACGCCATCGGACGCATCGAGGCGGAGTCGCTGCGCATGACGGAGCTCGTGGAGGACCTGCTGCTGCTCGCGCGGCTCGACGAGGGCCGCGAGCTGCGCCGCGACCCGGTCGACCTGCGCCAGCTCGTCATGGACGCCGTCGGCGACGCGCAGGTGGCGGGACCCGACCACGACTGGCGCGTCGCGGTGCCGGCCGAGCCCGTGACGGTGCCGGGCGACGCGTCGCGCCTGCACCAGGTGCTCGCGAACCTGCTCGCGAACGCGCGCGTGCACACGCCCGAGGGCACGAAGGTCGTGGCGCGCCTCGAGCGCGTGACGCCGTCGGATGCCGCGGGCGAGCGCGTCCGCATCTCGGTCACCGACGATGGCCCGGGCATCGACCCTGACGTGCGCGCGACCCTGTTCGAGCGCTTCGCACGCGGGGACGCCTCGCGCTCGCGTCGTGCGGGGAGCACCGGCCTGGGCCTCGCCATCGTGCGCGCGGTCGTCGAGGCGCACCGCGGCACGGTCGCGGTCGCGAGCGAGCCCGGCCGCACCGAGTTCACGGTCGAGCTCCCCGCCGCCTGACCCTTCGCCCGCACCGCTCGTTTCCCCCACCTCCCATCCGCCTCACCGGCCCTCGTCGCGCCGAGAGTATGCCGAACGCCGGTTTCCGGAGCGGAGAACCGACGTTCGGCATACCCTCGACGGCCGCATGGGCGCGGGAGCGCGCGGCAGCGGGGTCAGGGGCGGGCGGGGTCCGCCGCGTCGCGGTCGCCGAGCACGTCGCCGCTCAGCCGCGCGAGGAGGCGTGCGAGCTCGTCGACGTCGTCGGCGGGCCAGTCGCGCAGCTTCGCGTAGAGCTGCTGCTGCATGCGGGAGCTCCGCTGCCCGACGCGCTCGACCGCGACCGGCGTCGGCTCGATGATGCGCGCGCGCCCGTCGTCGGGGTCGGGCAGGCTCCTCGCGAGGCCGAGGGCCTCGAGCTGCTTGAGCTGGCGGCTCACGACGCTCTTGTCGATCTCGAGCGACTCGGCGATGGCGCCGGCGTGCATCGGCCCGCGTCGCACGACCGCCGAGAGGATCTTGTACCCGACGGGCTGCAGCTCGGGATGGACGGCCGCGGCGGCCTCCTTCCACACGGCGCGCACGCGGACGAAGAGCGCCCGGAGCTGCTCCTCGACGGCGGCGATCTCGTCGTCTCCGGCCGTGCGCGTCGCGGATGCGGCGGTGGCGGTCATGCGGCCGATCCTATTGCCGCCCGGTCGCCGCGCGTCCGGCGTCCGGCACCTCGACCGACCCGGTGGCCGGGTCGTGCGCGAGCCCGACCGGGGCGAGCGCGACGGATGCCGCGGCCGTGTCGATCGCGGCGTCGTCGGCGTCCTCGAGCTCGCGCTCGTGCCCTGCCGTGGCATCCGCCCCGCCCTCGGCCTTCGCCCGCTGGATCGCGTTCTGCGTGCCCAGGCTGACGTTCGGGAGGAACGCCACGGCGACGAGCGTGACGATCGCGAGGGGCACGGCGGCGAGGAACACCGCGCCGACCCCGGTGCCGTAGGCCGACTCGACCACCACGCGCAGGAAGCCGGGGAGCTCGGAGATCTGCGGGATGGCGCCGGCGCCGAGGGTACGGGCGGCCTCCAGCTGCTGCTCGGGCTCGAGCCCGCCGATGCCCTCGCGGATGCGGTCGGCGACGACCGTGCCGAGGATCGAGCCCATGACGGCGACGCCGACCGTGCCGCCGAGGCTGCGGAAGAACGTGACGGCGCTCGTGGCGACGCCCAGGTGACGCACCTCGGCGGTGTTCTGCACGACCAGCACGAGGTTCTGCATGAGCATGCCGACGCCCGCGCCGAGCACGAACATCGAGACGCCGACGTACCAGAAGGGCGTGTCGTAGTGCAGCTGGGAGAGCCCGAGGCTGCCCGCGATGAGGAGGACGCCGCCCGTCACCATGAACGCCTTCCACTTGCCGCGACGGCTCACGAGCGCGCCGATCACGGTGGAGGCGATGAGGACGCCAGCCATCATCGGGATGGTCAGGAGGCCGGACTCGGTCGGCGTCGCGCCCCGGGCCAGCTGCATGTACTGGCTGAGGAACACCGCGGTGCCGAACATGGCCACGCCGACCGACACCGAGGCGACGACGGACAGGGTGAAGGTGCGACTGCGGAACAGCCCGAGGGGGATGAGCGGCTCGGTCGCACGGAGCTCGACGGCGACCGCGATCGCGAGGAGGAGCGCGGCGCCGCCGACCATGGCGAGGCTCGGCCACGAGATCCACTCGACGTCGTCGCCGGCGAAGGTGACCCAGAGGAGCAGGAGCGAGACGCCGGACGAGATGAGCACGATGCCCGCGTAGTCGATCGAGACCTTCTGCCGCGGGCGCTTCGGGAGGTGGAGCGTCCGCTGGAGCAGGACGAGCGCGACGATGGCGATCGGGAGCCCCACGAAGAAGTTCCAGCGCCAGCCGATCCCGTCGGTGATGACGCCGCCGAGGAGGGGACCGCCCACCGTGGCGACGGCCATGACCGCGCCGAAGAGCCCGGCGTACCGGCCGCGCTCGCGCGGGCTGATGATGTCGGCCATGACGATCTGACTGAGCGCGGCGAGCCCGCCCGCGCCGAGGCCCTGGAACACGCGCATCGTGATGAGGGTGCCGGTGTCCTGCGAGAACCCGGCGACGGCGGATGCCACGACGAAGATGACGAGCGCGAGCTGGAGCAGGAGCTTGCGGTCGAACAGGTCGGCGAGCTTGCCCCAGATCGGCGTCGACACCGTGGTCGCGAGCAGGGTCGCCGTGACGACCCACGTGAACGCCGACTGGTCGCCCTCGAGGTCGGAGATGATCACGGGCAGCGAACTGCCCACCACCGTCGACGCGAGCATCGACACGAACATGCCGAGCAGGAGCCCGGAGAGGGCCGTGAGCACCTCGCGGTGCGTCATCCCGTTGTCGGCGAGCTCTCGGGTGGGGCGGGCGGCGTCCGTCATGTGGCTCCTGATCTGATTGACTGCGGTCAACCATATGCAACCGGTGGACTTCGGTCAACTATTCCCGCACGTCGATTTGGCCGCGCCCGCGGCATCCGCTACCCTTGTCGAAGCCGAAGACCGCTGGTCGTCGCGCCCGTCGCAAGACAGGCCGGCCGAAGCTCTGCGAATGCAGGGGCCCGCGCAGGTGTGACGAAGACTTTCCGGGTTCCCCGAATCGAGCTCCGCGCGCTTGCGCCGGAGCTCTTTCCATTTCCCCGAACGTTCCAGCGCTCCGAGGCCGTGCATCGCCACCGCGATGCGCGTTGAAGACACAAGGAGTGGCCATGGCGAACAAGGAAGCCGCGGTTGCCGAACTCACGAACCTGTTCGAGAGCTCGACCGCCGTTCTGCTGACCGAATACCGCGGCCTCACTGTTGCCCAGCTCAAGACGCTGCGCAAGTCCATCAGTGGGGACGCGAGCTACGCCGTGGTGAAGAACACGCTGACCAAGATCGCGGCGAACAACGCCGGCATCTCGTCGTTCGACGACGAGCTCGCCGGTCCGTCGGCGATCGCATTCGTGCACGGTGACCCGGTCGCCGTCGCGAAGGCGCTGCGTGACTTCGCCAAGGCGAACCCCCTCCTCGTGGTCAAGGGCGGCTACTTCGATGGCAAGCCCCTGACCGCCGAAGAGGTAGGCAAGCTCGCCGACCTCGAGTCCCGCGAAGTGCTCCTGGCGAAGCTCGCCGGCGCCTTCAAGGCCTCGCTGTTCGGAGCCGCATATCTGTTCAACGCACCGCTCTCGAAGGCCGTCCGCACGGTCGACGCGCTGCGTGAGAAGCAGGAGTCCGCTGCGTAGGCGCGAGCCTCTCAAGCGGTGAGTAACCAGGAATCTAAGGAGAAAAATCATGGCGAAGCTGTCCACCGAGGAGCTGCTCGAGCAGTTCAAGGGCCTGACCCTCATCGAGCTCTCTGAGTTCGTCAAGGCGTTCGAGGAGACCTTCGAGGTCACCGCGGCCGCCCCCGTCGCCGTTGCCGCCCCGGCCGCCGGTGGCGCCGGTGCCGCTGCCGAAGAGGTCGAGGAGAAGGACTCCTTCGACGTCGTCCTCGAGGCTGCCGGCGACAAGAAGATCCAGGTCATCAAGGTCGTCCGCGAGCTCACCTCGCTCGGCCTCGGCGAGGCCAAGGCCGTCGTCGACGGTGCTCCCAAGGCCGTGCTCGAGGGCGCGAACAAGGAGACCGCCGACAAGGCGAAGGCCGCTCTCGAGGAGGCCGGCGCGACCGTCACCCTCAAGTAGTCACGCTTGAGGTGACCTGCGTCACCTGAAACGAACGGATGCCCCGTGGCCATGCGGCCACGGGGCATCCGTCGTCTGCGCCGACCGGTCCGGCGAGCGGGATGCCGCGGCATCCGTCATCGCGGCGGCGCGGTCGTGCTGCTGCGCACCACGAGCCGGGTCGAGAGCGGACGGTCCGCCCACCCCCGCTCCTCGGCCGACGGGGACTCGCCCAGCGCCCGCATGACCTCCTCGACGGCGATGCGACCCTGGTCCTCCGGGTACTGCTCGACCGTCGTCAGCCCGAACAGCTCGGCGTACTCGTGCCCGTCGAAGCCGATGACCGACAGCGCCGACGGCACCGCGATGCCGAGCCGCTCGGCCGCGCGCATCACCCCGAACGCGATCTCGTCGGAGGCGGCGAAGACCGCCGTCGGCCGCGCCGCGGGGTGCCCGAGCAGCTGCAGCCCCGCCGAGTAGCCGCCGGGCAGGGTCATCTCGGCCTCGATCACGCCGCCGTCCACGCCCGCGGGCTCGAGGCCGGCCGCATGGACGGCGTCGTGGAACCCCTCGGTGCGCAGGCGCTGGACGCTCCGCGCGGCGGAGCCGGGCGCCGCGCCGGCGAGGTGTGCGATCCGCGTGTGGCCGAGCTGGATGAGGTGCTCCGTCGCGAGCCGGCCGGCGGCCCGATCGTCGACCGCGAGTCGGGGCGCCCCCGGCGCGCTGCCGCCGAGCACCACGATGGGCTTGCCGCGGAGGCCGATCACGTCGACCTCGCGCTCGTCGAGGTCGACCCCGACCGCGATGACCGCGTCGACGCGCTTGCGCGCCAGGAAGAAGTCGAAGACCCGCTCCCGCTCGGGGCCGTCGAGCGCCAGGTTGTAGAGCGTGAGGTCGTATCCCGCCGCGAGCAGCGCTCGCTCGGCGCCCTCGAGCACCTCGCCGAAGAACCACCGGTTCACGAACGGGATGACGATCCCCACGTTCTTCGTGCGGCCGGTGACGAGGCTCGCCGCGTTGGGCGAGGCGATGTAGCCGATCTCCGCCGCGGCATCCGCCACTCGGCGCCGGGTGGATTCGGAGACGTACCCGTGACCCGAGAGCGCGCGGGACGCCGTCGACTTCGAGACCCCGGCGAGGCGGGCCACGTCGGTGATCGCGGCCATGCGCCTCCCTCCGTCGGGCCTGCGACTCGGAGTGTACGCCGAAATCGGGTCGGTGTGGAACCGTTCCCATCGATCCCGGCCGTCATCGGATCGTGACCGGAGCGACCCTTGCCGGTGCATGGATCCTCCCTTACGGTTGACGCTGGAACCGGTTCCCGGTTCCGCCCCTGCACCGACTCGCACACTCGACGAGGAGATGAGAGATGAGTTCCATTCGGCATCGTCGCTGGATCGTTCCGATCGCAGCGGCGGCGACCCTCGGGCTGACCCTGACAGCCTGTACGGGCGACATCGCGGCAGAGGACGCCGCAGACACGGACTGCGGCGACTACGAGGAGTACGGCACGTTCGAGGGCGAGGAGGTGAGCATCTACGGCACGATCGTCGAGGTCGAGGCGGAGCGGCTCGAGGCCTCCTGGGCCGACTTCGAGACGTGTACCGGCATCGACGTCACCTACCAGGGCACGCAGGAGTTCGAGGCGCAGGTCCGCGTCCTCGTCGACGGCGACAACGCCCCCGACCTGGGCATCTTCCCGCAGCCCGGCCTCTTCGCGACCTTCGCCGACAACCTCGTCGCTCCTCCCGCCGAGGTCGAGGCGAACGTCGACGAGTACTGGTCCGAGGACTGGAAGGGCTTCGGCACGGTCGACGGCACCTTCCTCGGCGCGCCCCTCATGGCGAGCGTCAAGGGCTTCATCTGGTACTCCCCGTCGATGTTCGAGGAGAACGGGTGGGAGCAGCCCGAGACCCTGGACGACCTGATGGCCCTGACCGACGAGATCGTCGAGTCCGGTGCGGTCGAGAAGCCCTGGTGCGCCGGCTTCAGCTCCGGTGAAGCCACCGGCTGGCCCGGCACCGACTGGGTGGAAGACATGGTCCTCCGCCTGCACGGCGCCGAGGTCTACGACCAGTGGACCTCGCACGAGATCCCGTTCAACGACCCGCAGATCGCCGAGGCGTTCGACGCGGCCGGGGACATCCTCAAGAACGAGGACTACGTGAACGGCGGCTACGGCGACGTCCGCTCGATCAACGACATCACGTTCAACGAGGGCGGCTGGCCCATCCTCGACGGTGCGTGCGCGCTGCACCACCAGGCCTCGTTCTACGAGGGCCTCTGGCCCGAGGGCACCGAGGTGGCCGAGGACGGCGACATCTGGGCGTTCATCACCCCGGGTCTCGAGGCCGGCGCGGCCGACGTGACCGGTGGCGGCGAGATCGTCGGCGCGTTCACCGACTCCGAGGCGGTCGCGGCGTTCCAGACGTACCTGTCGAGCCCGCTCTGGGCGAACAACCGCGTCTCCGAGGGCGGCGTGATCAGCGCCAACAGCGGCGTCGACCCCGAGAACCTCTCGAGCGACCTGCTGCGCGAGGCGTACGCGATCCTGCAGGACGAGAACACCACGTTCCGCTTCGACGGCTCCGACATCATGCCGGGCGCGGTCGGTTCGGACTCGTTCTGGAAGGGCATCGTCGCCTGGATCGGCGGCCAGAGCACCCAGGAGACGGTGGACGCGATCGAAGCGAGCTGGCCGCAGTAGCCAGCGAGCCCGTTCGGGTCCTACCATCAACCAACGGGGGGTCGCGCGACCATCGCGCGGCCCCCTTTTCCTCAACGTGGAGGGAGTGCAATGACCACCGCCGACCTCATCGGCAAGATCATCGTGGTGATCCTCGGTATCGCGATCTTCGTCGCGGTCATCGGGCTGATCCTCTTCTTCGTGGACCGGGCGCCGAAGCGCGGCCGGGACTACTGGCAGCTGGCCGGGTTCCTCTTCCCGGCGATCCTGCTGCTGTCGCTCGGCCTCATCTACCCGGCCATCCGGACCACGTTGCTCGCCTTCGCCAACGACGCGGGGGAGTTCATCGGGTTCGAGAACTTCGTGTGGGCGTTCACCCAGCCCGCGGGAATCATCTCGATCCGCAACACGATCATCTGGGTGATCCTCGTGCCGCTCCTGGCCACCGCGATCGGCCTGGCCTACGCGGTGTTCATCGACAAGGCGCGCGGTGAGCGCGTGTACAAGTCGCTCGTGTTCATGCCCATGGCGATCTCGTTCGTCGGCGCGGGCGTGATCTGGCGCTTCGTCTACGAGTACCGCGGCCCGAGCCAGGAGCAGATCGGCCTGCTCAACGCGATCGTCACCGGGCTCGGCGGCGAGCCGGTGCGGTGGCTGCAGGAACCGCCCATGAACACCTTCTTCCTGATCGTGGTCATGATCTGGGTCCAGACCGGGTTCGCGATGGTCGTGCTGTCCGCGGCCATCAAGGGCGTGCCGACCGAGCAGATCGAGGCCGCCGAGCTCGACGGCACCAACGCGTGGCAGCGGTTCACCAACGTCACGATCCCCTCGATCCGCGGTTCGCTGGTGGTGGTCGTCACGACGATCTCGATCGCGACCCTGAAGGTCTTCGACATCGTCCGCACCATGACCGCCGGCAACTACGAGACGTCGGTCGTGGCCAACGAGATGTACACGCAGGCGTTCCGGGCGAACGAGGCCGGGCGCGGTGCCGCGCTCGCGCTGATCCTGTTCCTCATGGTGCTGCCGATCGTCATCTACAACGTGAACATCCTCAGGAAGCAGAGGGAGATCCGATGAGCAGCGTCGCACCCGCCGACCTCCCCGTCGCCAAGGGCGAGGGAGCGCTCGAGACCGAGGTCATGCGCGAGCCGAAGGCCGCGCGCGTCAAGCGCCGGCTCACGTCGCGCACGGCAACCGCCGTCGCGCTCATCATCGCCGTCCTGTGGACGATCCCCACGTTCGGCCTGTTCATCTCGTCGTTCCGCCCGGAGCAGCTGATCAAGACCACCGGTTGGTGGACCATCTTCCAGAACCCGGGCTTCACGCTCGAGAACTACCAGGAGGTCCTCTTCTCGGCGTCGGGCTCGGCGCCCCAGCTCGGGTCCTACTTCGTGAACTCGCTCGTCATCGCCATCCCGGCCACGATCTTCCCGCTCGTGATCGCGTCGATGGCGGCGTACGCGTTCGCGTGGATCAAGTTCAAGGGCTCGTCGGCGCTGTTCGTGCTGGTGTTCGCGCTCCAGATCGTGCCGCTGCAGATGGCGCTCATCCCGTTGCTGCAGATCTTCTCGGCGACGATCCTGCCGTGGCAGCGGCAGATCAGCGAGGCGATCCCGATCCTGCCGGACGACAGTTTCCTCCCCGTGTGGATCGCGCACACCGTGTTCGCGCTCCCGCTGGCGATCTTCCTGCTGCACAACTTCATCTCGGAGATCCCGGGCGAGGTGATCGAGGCGGCGCGCGTCGACGGCGCGAGCCACTCGCAGATCTTCTTCCGGGTCGTGCTGCCGCTGGCGCTGCCGGCCATCGCGTCCTTCGCGATCTTCCAGTTCCTGTGGGTGTGGAACGACCTGCTCGTCGCCCTCATCTTCACCGACGGCACGGCCGACACCGCACCGCTCACCCAGCGATTGGCGGAGCTCGTCGGCAGCCGCGGCCAGGAGTGGCAACGCCTCACGGCGGCGGCATTCGTGTCGCTCGTCGTTCCACTCATCGTGTTCTTCAGCCTGCAGCGCTACTTCGTGCGCGGCCTGCTGGCGGGCTCGACGAAGGGGTGACGTCCGAGCGGATGCCGCGGCATCCGCTCGACGCCCGAGGGGCGGATGCCGGTGGCATCCGCCCCCTCGCCCGCGCACGGGGCCGGACGGGTCCACCACCGTACCGGAGCGCAACCCATGGCTCCGACGCTCCGGGAGGGGTAGAACAGGACCATGGCGACCTCCCCCCTCCTGTTGGGGCCGATGCTCCGTCACGTGGACGAGCGATCGGCGAGCATCTGGGTCGAGGTGCGCGCGGCGGGCGAGGTGAGCGTCCACGCGAACGGGACCGCCTGGTCGGCCCGGACGTTCGCGGTGCACGACCACCACTACGCCCTCGTCGAGGTCGACGGACTCGAGCCCGGAGCGGCCGTCCCGTACGAGGTGCGGTTCGAGGGCGCCACCGTGTGGCCCGAGCCGGACTCGCGTCGCCCGCCGTCGGTGATCGCCACGCGCGAGCCCGGGCGGCCGCTGCGGATGGCGTTCGGCTCGTGCCGCACGAGCGTGCCGCACGACCGCTCGGGCAACCGGACGCACGGCGTCGACGCCCTGCGCGCGTTCGCGCTCGCGGTCGAGGGCGGCGACCAGCCGCGACCGGACCTCGTGCTGTTCCTCGGCGACCAGGTCTACGCCGATTCGACGTCGAAGGAGATGCAGGAGTTCATCAGCTCCCGCCGCAGCCTGCGCGAGCCGCCGGGCAAGGAGCTCGCCGACTACGAGGAGTACGCGCACCTCTACCGGTTGGCCTGGTCCGACGACGCGAACCGGTGGCTGCTGTCGACCGTGTCGAGCGCGATGATCTTCGACGACCACGACATCCGCGACGACTGGAACGCCTCGCTCGACTGGAAGCGCGAGATGGAGGCGACCTCGTGGTGGCGCGGCCGCATCGTCGCGGGGCTCGGCTCGTACTGGGTGTACCAGCACCTCGGCAACCTCTCGCCCGCCGAGCGTGCCGACGACGAGCTCTGGAAGCGCGTGGCCGGGCACGAGGGCGACGACGAGCTCGACCTGACCGCGGCCGTCGACGAGTTCGCCGCGCGGCTGGACGCCGACCCCACCACCTACCGGTTCAGCTACAGCCGTGACTTCGACGACATCCGGCTCGTCGTGATCGACTCGCGCGCCGCTCGCGACCTCCGGCCGACGGCGCGCCGCCTGGTCGATCCGCTCGAGCTCGACTGGCTCGACGATCGGCTGCGCGGGGGATTCCGCCACGTGCTCGTCGCCACGTCGCTGCCGTTCCTGCTGCCCATGGGCCTGCACCACGTCGAGGCGTGGGACGAGGCGATCTCGCAGGGCGCATGGGGCCGCGCGGCCGCGTGGGTGGGCGAGCGGCTCCGGCAGGCGGTCGACCTCGAGCACTGGGCGGCGTGGCAGAACAGCTTCCAGGAGGTCGCGCGCATGGTCACCGACCTGGCCGACGGGCGACGGGGTCCCGCGCCCGAGTCGGTCACCTTCCTGTCGGGCGACGTGCACTACTCGTACCTCGCCGAGGTCGAGCGCGACGGCGGCGGACGCATCGTGCAGGCCGTGTGCTCGCCCGTCCGCAATCCGCTGCCGAGGGTGCTGCGGTGGTTCGCCGTGGTCATGTCCTACGGCGTGGCGACCCCGGTCGGCGCGCTCGTCGCGCGTTCGGCGAAGGTGCCGGACCCGCCGTTCACGTGGCGGACCGTCAAGGGGCCCTGGTTCGACAACAACCTCGCCCTCCTGCAGGACGAGCCGGCCGGCCTCGCGATGACCTGGCACACCGGGGTCGTCGACGGCGACGAGCGGATGCCGCGGCTCGAGGAGGTCGCGGCGGTCCTGGTCGAGGGCGAACCCAGCACGGCCTGAGGCCGGTCGAGCGGATGCCGCGGCATCCGGGCCCGCACCGGGGACGCCAGTGGGGGGGGGGGGGGGGGGGGGACCCCCCCCCCCCCCCCCCCCCCCCCCCCCCCCCCCCCCCCCCCCTCGACCACCCCCCCCCCCCCC
>NZ_JBBBDX010000005.1:90085-242950 GCF_037199545.1 Agromyces sp. CCNWLW213
GAGGGCGGCGAGCGGAGGTCGTGGCGAGGGGGGGTCGTGGGGGTTTGGGCGGAGGGCGACCCCAACATTGCCCGCCCCCGATCCCCCCCCCCCCCCCCCCCCCGGGCCCGCACCGGGGACGCCAGTGGCGGGCGCCCCGTCCGGGACGCCCGCCACGTGGGTCAGGCCGTTACTCGGTGCGCGAGCCGACGCGGAGGCGTCGTGCCGTCAGCGCAGCTCCACCGAGGCCCAGCATCAACAGGCCGGCGGCCAGCATGCCGCCCGTCCCGTCGGTGCCGGTCTCGGCGAGGCCGCTCGGCTTCGCCGGGTGGTCCGGCTTCTCCGGCTTGTGCGGCTTGTCCGGGCACGGCTTCAGGCTGAAGTCCACCTGGGCCGAGACCTCGAACCAGTCGACCTCGCCCCACTCGGATTCTCCGCCGGGCGGCATCCACGGGGCGTACACCGCTGCCGTGTAGTTCTTCCCGGCAGGGAGTCCCGTGATGTGGAAGGTGGCCTCGTGCGAAGCGTCGCCGACCACGCTCTGCACGTCGCCGTAGACCACGCCGTTCTCATCGCCGTCGAGGATCCACAGCTCGTAGGTGAGGCCCTCGACGAGGTCGGACAGCTTCACCACGGCGCCGCCGTCATGCCCGTAGGCGGGGCATTCCTTGACGTGCACGGTGATGTGCGGCGGGCACGGCTCGACGAAGAAGGTCGCCGTCGCCGAGATGGACGACTCCAGGAAGTCGTACGTGATCGTGAACTCGTAGTTGCCCGGCGGCAGGTCGCCGAAGGGCACGTCGAGCGACGTGGACGGTGCCACGAGGGTGTCCGCCACCGCGTAGTCGTCGCCGTTGAGCTCCCAGTCGTACTCGGCGCCCACGACGAGCCCGGACAGGCTCACCGAGGCGGTGCCGTCGTCACCGAGGCTGCAGCCGGTGGCCATGGCCTCGACCGCGAGCTCGGCGCACGCCTCGACGGTGAACGTCTGCGTGTCGACCGTCTCCCACTCGCCGGCGATGATCGCCTGCTCCAGCACCACGGTGTAGCTCCCGCCGGGGATGTCGAGCCAGGAGTTCGAGGCCTCACCGCTGGTCCCGGCCGGGACCTCCCAGACGTCCACGACGCCGTCCTGGTTGCTCACCGTGACGCGGTAGTCGAGGTTGGCCTGCAGCCCGGAGAGGTACACGTAGAGGAACGGCGGCTCGTATCCCACGCAGGTGTCCCACTCGAGTTCCATCTCGGGCAGCGGCGGCGGCTCGGGAAGGGCGCAGTCGTTCTCGTAGATCGCCTGGCCTTCCGCGTCCCAGTTCAGCCCGGGGAAGTACGCCGGCTCCTCGCCGCCGTCGTCGTAGTAGAAGGGCGGGATGATGTCGCCCCACTCGGTGCCCTTGGGGATCTCCGGGTACCAGATCGGCCCGGTGTGCCCGGCGTGACCGGAGACGTCGCCGTCGGCGGCGGGCTCGTTGACCACGTAGGGGTTCTTGTACGAGGCGGTGCCGTGGCAGATCTCGACCTTGTCGACGACCTCATCACCCGGAGGCACGAGGAGTGCGACCACGTCCGACTCCGCCGCAGCGGGTTCCTCGACCGGTTCCTCGGCCGGTTCCTCGGCCGGGACCTCGGTCGTCGCCTCCGACGGGGCTTCGGCGGGTGCCTCCACGACCGGCTC
Source organism: Agromyces sp. CCNWLW213 (assembly GCF_037199545.1). Lineage (NCBI taxonomy): Bacteria > Bacillati > Actinomycetota > Actinomycetes > Micrococcales > Microbacteriaceae > Agromyces > Agromyces sp. CCNWLW213. Next base: position 91,737 of record NZ_JBBBDX010000005.1, read on the forward strand.
GGGCGCGGGAGCGGGTTCCGGTGCGGGTTCAGGCTCGGGTGCGGGTTCCGGCTCGGGCGCGGGCTCGGGCTCGGTTGCGGGTTCCGGCTCCGGTGCCGGAGCGGGCTCGGCCGCCTCCGCCTCCGCGAGCTCGACGACGGCGGGGTCGGCGGGCGGCTCCTCGGCAGCGGCCGGTGCCGCGGCGGCGGTGATGCCGCCCATGGCGAGCGCGGCGATGGCGATCACGGCCAGCGGATTCCGCAGCGGCCTCCGGATCTCGGGTGCGGCCGAGGGATCGCCCCGGCCGGGGCGGCGCCGGGCGCCGCCGAATCGTGCGTTCACTGGTCCCCCTTGACGGTGCGACGGAGGCGCCGTGCAGGCGTCTCCCGTGCGGCACAGGTACCGCACACCCCGATGCAAGCAGGGAGGAGTGGGTGACCGGGAATGGCAGCGACGGGTGAGTGGAGGGTGAATCGGGGATGAAAATTCGCGCCGAACCGGAAAATCCTCCCCCGTCCGGGGGCCGAAACGGCCGTTCAGCCGATGAGGCCGAGCGTCCGCGCGCGGTGCACGGCCCCGTCGCGCGTGCGGACGCCGAGCTTCCGGTAGATGCTCCGCACCTGCGTCTTGACGGTGTTGGGCGAGACCGAGAGTGCGGACGAGATGCCCAGCTGCGTCGCACCGGCGACCAGGTGCTCGAGGACGATCCGCTCACGCGGGCTCAGGATGTCGGGCGCGCTCGCACCGTCGACCGGATAGCGCTCCGCGATCGCGTCGAGGAGCCGGCGGACCTCCGCGGGGTGGTCTTCGACACGGGCGCGGTTCACCAGCCCCGCGAGCCGCCGCGGACCCAGCATCGCGAACGCGCGGACGGCGCCGGTGGGCGCCGCCAGGCTGAGCGACTGGGCGAACAGGACGTCCGCCGTGCGCAGGTCGCCGAGGGCCGCGTGCGCGGCGGCCGCGACCAGCAGCGCGCGCACGGCGGTGCGCGGCGAGTGGCCGTCGCCCATCGCGAGGCAGCCGTCGGTCAGCTCGATCGCGCGGGCGGGGTCGCCCGCGTCGAGCGCGAGGCGCGCCCGCCAGGTTGCCGGGCACTGCGAGTGCGTGGCATCCGCGCCGAGGCCGTCGATCGCGGCGCGCGCGGCGACCGCCTCCCTGCGGCGGACGAGGAACGCGATACGGCTGTCGTCGTGCAGCATCCGGGGGAGGTTCGGCTGCTCCCAGTCGCGCACGCTGAGCTGCAGCTCCTGGAGGACGTCGATGACGCCGTCGTCGGCGCCCTCGTGCAGCGTCGCGAGCTCGGCGCGCGCGAGCGGCTCGTACTCGCTGCCGGCGGTGTCGGCGATGAGCTCGGCGAGGCGCGCGTCGAGCCCGTCGATCGCGCCCCGCTCGATCGCGACCGCGATCTCGGCGAGGCGGGCCGGGGCGGTGGACAGCCGATGGCGGGTTCCGGCCTCGCGCGCCGCAGCGCAGGCCTGCCCGAGGTACGCGTCGGCACTGCGCAGGCTTCCGATGCGCAGGTCGATGAACGCGATGCAGCCGCCGGCCTCGGCGCGGGCGTGCGCCGGGGTCCGTGCGTCGGCGAGGTGGAGCGAGCGCAGGAGCGTGTGCCGCGCCTCGTCGAGGCGGCCCTGCAGCATGGTGCAGATGCCGTCGTGGAGCAGCACCTGCGCCCGGAGCTCCACCCCGGTGGTGAAGTCGAGGTCGGCCGCGGCGAGGAGGTCGGCCGCGCCGGCCAGGAGCGAGCGGGCTTCGGTGAGTCGGCCCAGCTCGCGGAGCGGCATCGCCCGGACCACGGCGGCGAGGATGCGGAGCTCCGGCCGCCGGTCCCCGTTCGCGAGCAGGGCGTCGGCCGCGTCGACGTACGGCTCGGCGGCGTACGGGTTGGTGGCGCCGGGCTCGCGGTAGGCGGCGGCGAGGGCGAGCAGCGCGGCGGGGTCGCGCGACCAGTCGGACTCCGTCCGCTCGAGCACCCGGTCGCGCAGGTCGCGAGGCGACGCTCGCACGATGTCGCGCCACGAGAGCTCGCCCCGCTGGGTGCCCGTCATGCCACCTCCCCGTGGTGCGACGTCGCGCCGGTGCGGTCAGTCTATGGCGGCGGGGTGGCCCGGGTGAGGGCGGGGTGACGGATGTCGCGGATGCGTCACCCCGCGCCTGGAACCCGGCGTCAGTCGGCGTGGGGCCCGCCGGCCCGGCGGACGACGACCGCGACGCCGCCGGCGATGAGCAGGAGCACGCCGCCCGCGAGCACTCCCGCCGTTCCGTCGGTTCGGGTCGCCGCGGGTTCGTGACCCGTCTCCGCCGCCGCTGCGGGCACCGCGGTGGCCGGTCCGGCGAGGGCGAACGCAGCGGCCACCGCGACCGCGAGCAGCGAGCGCCGCCTCGACGGAGGCCGCTCGACCGAGCGGGGTGCGGACGAGTGGGCGACCGGCATCGCACTCCGTTCTCGGCGGGGGTGGGTGCCCTCACCGTAGTGGCGGGCACGCTCTCGGCGAACGCCCCCGTTCGGGGCGACGCACCCGGCGGCGGCGACGGCGGCCCCGCTTAGGGTGAATGCATGAGCATGCACGGCGGGGGAGCGGGCGGATCGGGCGGCCGATCGGGCCGCGGTCCGGGCCCGCGCGGGCGCATCTCGAGCGCCGACGAGGAGGCGCAGCGCGCCGAGAACGCGTCCGCGCCGAAGATCCCGCACCTGTTCCGCCGCATCGTCGAGCTGTTCGCCCCGCACAGGACCGCCCTCACCGTCACCGTCGTGCTCGTGCTCGTCGGCGCCGCGCTCAGCGTCATCCCGCCGCTGCTCACCCAGCGCGCCTTCGACGACGCGCTCTTCCCGACCGACGGGGCAGGCGACGTCGCGCCGCCGAACCTCGACGCGCTCGCGTGGATCGTGGGCGCCATGATCGCCGTGTTCCTCATCTCGGCACTGCTGGGCGTCTGGCAGACCTTCCTCACCGCGACCATCGGCAACAAGGTCATGGGCGCGATGCGCGTGCGCCTGTTCAGCCACCTGCAGTCGATGGAGCTCAGCTTCTTCACGCGCACGAAGACGGGCGTCATCCAGTCGCGACTGCAGAACGACGTGGGCGGAGTGGCATCCGTGCTCACCAACACCGTGTCGAGCGTGCTCGGCAACACCGTCACGGTGATCTCGGCGTTCGTCGCGATGCTGCTGCTCAACTGGCAGCTCACCCTCATCGCGCTCGTGCTCATGCCGTTCATGGTGATCGCGCAGCGCCGGGTGGGCCAGGTCCGCGCCCGCATCGCGGCGAAGACCCAGGAGTCGTTGTCGGAGATGACCGCGATCACCCAGGAGACGCTGTCGGTGAGCGGCATCCTGCTGTCGAAGAGCTTCACGCGCCAGCGCAGCGAGACCGACCGCTACGCCGACGAGAACCGCAACCAGATCGAGCTGCAGGTGCGCCAGCAGATGTCGGGCCAGTGGTTCTTCGCGATGGTGTCGATCTTCATGTCGTCGATCCCCGCGATCGTCTACCTGGTCTCGGGGTGGCTCATCACGGGCGGCGCCGACATCACGGCGGGAACGATCGTCGCGTTCACGACCGTGCAGGCGCGCCTGCTCTTCCCGCTCATGGGCCTCATGCGCGTCGCCCTCGACCTGCAGACCTCGAGCGCGCTGTTCGCGCGCATCTTCGAGTACCTCGACCTGAAGCCCGCGATCACCGACCGGCCCGACGCGCGCGAGGTGCCCACGGGCACGGATGCCGCGGGCGCGCCGGTCCTCGGCCGCATCGAGTTCGACCACGTCTCGTTCCGCTATCCCGACGCCGACGACGACCAGCGGCCCACGCTCGACGACGTGTCGTTCGAGATCGAGCCCGGTCAGTTCGCCGCGTTCGTCGGGCCGAGCGGCGCCGGCAAGACGACGGTGTCGTATCTCGTGCCGCGGCTCTACGAGGCCTCGAGCGGCACGGTGCGGTTCGCCGGCGTCGACGTGCGCGAGCTGTCGCAGGAGTCGCTCATGTCGCACATCGGCATCGTCAGCCAGGAGACCTACCTGTTCCACGCGACGATCGCCGAGAACCTGCGCTACGCGAAGCCGGATGCCGCGGACGCCGAGCTCGAGGCGGCAGCGCGGGCGGCGAACATCCACGAGACCATCGCGTCGTTCCCCGAGGGCTACGACACGGTGGTCGGCGAGCGCGGCTACCGGCTCTCGGGCGGCGAGAAGCAGCGCATCGCGATCGCGCGCGTGCTGCTGAAGGACCCGGCGGTGCTCGTGCTCGACGAGGCGACGAGCGCGCTCGACACGATCAGCGAGCGCGTCGTGCAGCAGGCCCTCGACGACGCCTCGCGCGGGCGCACGACGATCGCGATCGCGCATCGCCTGTCGACCGTGGTCGCGGCCGACGTGATCTTCGTCATCGTCGCCGGGCGCATCGCCGAGCGCGGCACCCACGCCGAGCTCATCGACGCCGGCGGCGTGTACGCCTCGCTGTACCGGCAGCAGGCCGAGCGGCCCGAGGTGCCGGCGACGTAGGCGGGCGCCGCCCGGCCGAAGGGTCAGGACCGCTCGGCGAGCATGTCCTCCATGAGCCGGATCTCGGACTCCTGGCTCCGCACGATCGCCTCGGCGAGGGACACGACCACCGGGTGGTCCGACCGCGCCAGGACCGCCTCGGCCATCTCGACGGCGCCCCGATGGTGGGCGATCATGAGCTCGAGGAACATCCGCTCGGCCTCGACGCCCTCGAGCGAGCGGAGCTCGGAGATCTCCTCGGACGTCGCGAGGCCGGGCATGGGCTCGCCCGGCTCGTGCGCTCCGCCGTCGCCCGCGCCGTGGCCGTCGTGCGCGTCGCCGTCGGCGGCCGGGCGCGTCATCCACGTCATCGAGGGCTCGGGCGCCGCCTGCGGGAGGCCCCACTCGGCGAGCCATCCGTACATCTGCCCGGACTGCTGCGCCTGCGCGGTCGCGATGTCGTACCCGAGCAGGCGGGTGGCTTCGTCGTCGGTCCGATCGCGGATGATCATCGCGAGCTCGACGCCCTGCTGGTGGTGCACCTGCATGTCGCGCGCGAAGCCGGCCTCGGCGCTGGTGTTGCCCGGGGTCGGGTCGCCGAGGGTCGAGAGCCGGCCCACCGAGAACGCGATCGCCGCGACGACGACGAGGGCCACGGCGGCCGCGAGCACGATCACCCAGCGGCCCACCCCGCGGCGCGAGCCCCCTGCGGTGGCCGGATCGGTCACGAGACCTTGCCGGGACCGTCGATCGCGCCGGTGCACAGCGCGCCCGGCTCGGGCACGTTCTGGCTCTGCCAGTACTCCTCGAGGAACTCGCCGATGCGCGGGTCGTCGGCCTCCTCGACCTGCAGCTGCACGTTCCATCCGCTCAGCACGATCGGCGCGGGCAGGCCCTCGAACGGCGACAGGATCACGTACGTGCCGGGCAGCTGCGACCGCAGCGTCTCGAGCTCGCCGTCGGAGAGCGCCTCGGGGTCGTAGGTGACCCAGATCGCGCCGTGCTCGAGCGAGTGCACGGCGTTCTCGTTCGGCACGGGCTCCTCGTAGATGCCGCAGTTCAGCCAGGCCGGGTTGTGCTGACCGCCGGCCGACGGGGTCTGCTCGTAGTCGACCACGCCCTCGACGTGCTCGGATGCGTTCTCGAAGGTCTCGACGCCCTCGATCTCGGCGCCCTCGCCGCCGGCCGTGTAGCTCGGCCGCTGCGGGGTCAGCACGACCGTGGTGACGATGAGGGCCGCGATCGCGAGGCCCGCGGCCACGGAGGCCCAGATCGCGATGCGACGGTTGCGCTTCATGCGCGCTTCCCGCTTCTTGAACTCCTCGAGCTTGCGTTCGCGCTCCGCGGCGCGCTGCTGCTTGACGGTGAGCTTCTTTCCGGGCGGGGGCGTGGTCACGTGCGGCCTTTCCTGAGGGGACCACAACATCCAAACGCATGCGACTGGGAGAACACCAGACACGACGCGGGCGGATGTCGCGTGGCCGGCCTGCCACGCGGCATCCGTCACCCGCTAGGCTGGCCGGGTGAGCTTCTCGCCTCGGTGTTGCTGTCGTCGCTAGCTAGGCAGGCGACCCCCTTCCTCGCGTCGCGCGCCCGATCCACGGCGCCGCTCGACGCACCTCCACACCAAGGACAGAACACCGGCATGAAGTACGCAGCGCACATCACCGACCTCGTGGGCGACACGCCCCTCGTGAAGCTCAACCACGTGACCGCGGGGGTGACGGATGCCACGGTGCTCGTGAAGCTCGAGTACCTCAACCCCGGCGGGTCGTCGAAGGACCGCATCGCCCGCCGCATCATCGAGGCCGCGGAGCGCGACGGCCGGCTGAAGCCCGGCGGCACGATCGTCGAGCCCACGTCGGGCAACACGGGCGTCGGGCTCGCGCTGTTCGCACAGGAGCGCGGCTACCGGTGCATCTTCGTCTGCCCCGACAAGGTCTCGGAGGACAAGCGCAACGTGCTCGCGGCGTACGGTGCCGAGGTCGTCGTCACGCCGACGGCCGTCGCGCCCGACAGCCCCGAGTCCTACTACGGCGTCTCCGACCGGTTGGCGCGCGAGATCCCGGGTGCGTTCAAGCCCGACCAGTACTCCAACCCGAACGGACCGCTGTCGCACTACGAGACGACCGGGCCCGAGATCTGGCGCGACACCGACGGGAAGGTCACGCACTTCGTCGCGGGCGTCGGCACGGGCGGCACGATCACGGGCACGGGCCGGTACCTCCGCGAGGTGTCCGGCGACGGCGTGCGCATCGTCGGCGCCGACCCCGAGGGGTCGGTGTACTCGGGCGGCACGGGCCGGCCGTACTTCGTCGAGGGCGTCGGCGAGGACTTCTGGCCGACCGCGTACGACCCGGCGGTGCCGCACGAGATCATCGAGGTCTCCGACGCCGAGTCGTTCGCGATGACCCGGCGACTCGCGCGCGAGGAGGGCATCCTCGTGGGCGGATCGAGCGGGATGGCGGTGGTCGCCGCGCTGAAGGCCGCCGCACGGCCGGAGGTCACCTCCGACGACGTGTTCGTGGTCCTGCTGCCCGACTCGGGCCGCGGGTACCTCGGCAAGATCTTCAACGACAAGTGGATGCGCGCGTACGGCTTCGGCAACGCGCCCTCGGGCCACACGATCCGCGACATCCTGGCGGCCAAGGCCGACCGCACGGCGCCGTTCGTCTACGTGCACCCGAACGACACGGTGCGCGAGGCGATCGACCGGATGACGCAGGCCGGCGTCTCGCAGCTCGTCGTGCTCTCGGCCGAGCCCCCGGTGGTGCTCGGCGAGGTCGTCGGGGCGCTGCACGAGGAGGAGCTGCTCGAGCAGGTCTTCTCGGGCCGGTCCAAGCTCACCGACGAGATCACGACGGTCGTGGGCGAGGCGCTGCCGCTCATCGGCGTGAACGAGCCGGTCGCGACCGCGCGCCAGGCGTTCGGCACCGCGCCGGCCATGCTCGTGACCGACGGCGGCAAGGCGCTCGGCGTCATCTCGCGCACCGACCTGCTCTCGTACCTCTCCTCCTGATCCACCCGTTCCGGATGACGGAGCCCGGTCGGGACGCGACCGCCGATTCCGTCCTGATCCCGCCGCCGTCCCGGAACCTGAAGTAGAACGGACCTCCCCATGAACCGCGACGCACGCTTCGACACCCGCGCCGTCCACGCCGGACAGGAGTTCGACCCCACGACGGGCGCGGTGATCCCGCCCATCCACGTCACGTCCACGTACGCCCAGGACGGCATCGGGGGACTGCGCGGCGGCTACGAGTACTCGCGCGGCGGCAACCCGACCCGCACGGCGCTCGAGACGCAGCTCGCCGCCCTCGAGGGCGGCATCCGGGGCCTCTCGTTCGCGTCCGGCCTCGCGGCCGAGGACGCGCTGCTGCGGACGGCGCTGAAGCCCGGCGACCACGTCGTCATCGGCAACGACGTGTACGGCGGCACGCACCGGCTCATCCGCCGCATCTTCGGCGACTGGGGCGTGCGGCACACGACGGTCGACACGAGCGACCTCGACGCGGTGCGCGATGCGATCGAGCTCGGCACGACCAGGGTGCTCTGGGTCGAGACCCCGTCGAACCCGCTCATGAAGATCAGCGACATCGCGGCGCTCGCCGAGCTCGGCGACGAGGCAGGCGTGCTCGTGGTCGTCGACAACACGTTCGCGAGCCCCGCCCTGCAGCAGCCGCTCGCCCTCGGTGCGGGCGTCGTCATCCACTCGACGACCAAGTACCTCGGCGGCCACTCCGATGTCGTGGGCGGCGGCCTCGTGTTCGCCGCGGGGCAGGAGGAGCTCGCCGAGCGCGTCGGGTTCACGCAGTTCGCCGCGGGCGCGGTGTCGAGCCCGTTCGACGCGTTCCTCACCACGCGCGGCATCAAGACCCTCGGCATCCGGATGGAGCGGCACAGCCGCAACGCGCTCGCCATCGCCGAGCGCCTCTCGGAGCACGCCGGCATCGCGCGCGTGCTCTACCCGGGCCTCGCCTCGCACCCCGGGCACGAGCTCGCCGCGCGGCAGATGTCAAGCTTCGGCGGCATGGTCTCGATCGAGCTCGCGGGCGGCGGCGCGGCGGCGCGCCGGTTCGCGGAGTCGACCGAGCTGTTCACGCTCGCCGAGTCGCTCGGCGGCGTCGAGTCGCTCGTCAACCACCCGTCGGAGATGACCCACGCCTCGGTCCGGGGCACGGAGGCCGAGGTGCCCGAGTCGATCGTGCGGCTCTCGGTGGGCATCGAGGACGTCGACGACCTGCTCGCCGACATCGACCAGGCGCTCGCGCGGCTCTGACTCCCGCGGGTCGAGGAGCAGCGAGGCAGCGTCTCGCGCCCCCGGCGGCGACCGTGGGGGGATGGCAGGATCTTGCGCAACCGTGTCAGGCCTGCCAGCGCGGATGCCGGTGGCATCCGGCACGATGAACGGGTGAGTACGAGAACACTGGATGCCGCGGCCTCCGCCGGCGTCGACCCGACCGGGCACCACGGGCGACTCGGCCTCGGCCAGGGCACCGCGCTCTACGTCGCGAGCGTGCTCGGCACCGGGATCCTCGTGCTGCCGGGGCTCGCCGCCGAGGCCGCGGGCCCCGCGTCGATCGTCGCGGTCCTCGCCGTCCTGGTGCTCTCGATCCCGCTCGCCGGCACGTTCGCCGCGCTCGCCTCGCGCTTCCCCGACCCGGGCGGCGTCGCGAGCTACGTGCGTCGCGCGCTCGGCGCCACGGCGGCCCGCATGACGGGCTACTGGTTCTTCTTCGGCGTCTGCGTGGGCGCTCCCGTCGTGGCGATCCTCGGCGGCGAGTACGTCGTCGCGGTGCTCGGCGTCGACCGCTCCGCCGTGCCCCTCATCGCGCTCGCCGTGTACGTGCCGCCGTTCGTCGCCAACTGGTTCGGCGTGCGCGTCGCCGGATGGGTGCAGTTCGCGCTCACCGGCCTGCTCCTCGCCGTCGTGGTCGGCGTCGTGGCGGCGACCTTCCCCGCCGTGGAGTCGTCGAGCTTCACGCCGTTCCTGCCGAACGGCTGGGCGGGCGTCGGCACCGCGATCAGCCTCTTCGTCTGGGCCTTCGCCGGCTGGGAGGTCGGCACTCACATCGCGGGGGAGTTCCGCGACCCGCGCCGCACCATCCCGCTCGCGACCGCCATCGCGATCGTCATCGTCGGGGCCGGGTACCTCGCGCTCCAGGTCGTCACGGTCGGGGTGCTCGGCGATCGCGCGGGCGACGGGCAGGTGCCGCTCGTCGACCTGGTCGCGACGACGGTGCCGGGCATCGGGCCGGTGCTCGTGGCGATCGTCGCGGCGATCGTCACGGTCGGCGTGCTCAACGCCTACCTGCCCGCCTTCGGCAAGCTCGGCGCGGCGCTCGGCCGCGACGGCGACCTCCCCCGGGTCCTCGCGAAGGGCGCCGCGGACGGCGAGGTGCCGCGGCGGGCCCTCCTGCTCACGGGCGCCCTGATGGCGGTGTACTTCGGCCTCGCGCTCGTCGTCGAGCTCGACCTCGCGCCGTTCATCCTCATCCACACGAGCAACATGGTCGCGATCTACGCCGCGGGCATGCTCGCCGCGACGCTCCTGCTCCGCCGCTGGTCGGTGGGCTGGTGGCTCGCGGTCGTCGCGACGGTGCTCTCCGCGGGGCTGCTGCTGCTCGCGTGGCAGAACCTGTACATGCCGCTCGCGCTCGCCGCGGCATCCGTCATCGTGACGCTCGTGCGTCGCGCGCGGGCCCGCCGCCCGGTCCGTTCGCCCGCACGATGAGCTGAGCGGGCCTCGGCGGGGCGGACCGCGGCCCGTCTCGCCGAGGCCGGCGTCGCTGCCGAAGCGCTGGGGATCGGGCGCGGCGGCTGGCATCGACAGGCGGTTCCGGGCGAGGATGTCTCCCATGACCGCCCACGCGTACGCGCTCGCCGACGGCAACACCATCCCGGCGATCGGCCTCGGAACGTACGGGCTGAACGACCAGGCCGGCGTCGAGGCGATCGTCTCCGCGATCGCCGACGGCTACCGGCTCATCGACACCGCGTACAACTACGGCAACGAGGAGGTCGTGGCCGAGGCGATCCGCCGCACCGACGTCGACCGCAGCGACCTGTTCGTCACCACCAAGCTCCCCGGCCGGCATCACGGGGTCGACGAGACCCTCGCGAGCTTCGAGCAGTCCCGCCGTCGGCTCGACCTCGACTGGGTGGACCTGTACCTCATCCACTGGCCGAACCCGAAGCGCGACCGGTACGTCGACAGCTGGCGCTCGATGATCAAGCTCAAGGAGCGCGGCGTCGTGCGCTCGATCGGCGTCTCGAACTTCACGCCGGCGATGCTCGATCGGCTCGCCGACGAGACCGGGCTGGTGCCCGTGGTGAACCAGGTCGAGCTCCACCCGTACTTCCCGCAGGCCGAGCTGCGCGCGTACCACGCCGAGCACTCGATCCGCACCGAGAGCTGGAGCCCGCTCGCGAAGCGCACCGAGCTGCTCGCGGAGCCGGTGCTCGTCGAGATCGCCACGCGCCACGGCGCCACGCCCGCGCAGGTCGTGCTCGCCTGGCACCTCGCGCTCGGAGCGGTGCCGATCCCCAAGTCGTCGGATGCCGCGCGCCGACGCGAGAACCTCGACGTGTTCGACATCGAGCTCGACGCGGCCGAGGTCGAGGCGATCTCGGGCCTCGAGCGGGGCCGGCTCTGGGGTGCCGACCCCGACGAGCACGAGGAGCTGTAGCCGGCGGCAGGTTCTCGACGGTGCGCGACCGTCCGGGCGGGGGCGGATGTCGCGCGGCCGTCGTAGGCTCGATCAGGTGACCGAACGCTCCACCGCCGCCCCGATCGAGACCGCGCCCGTCGGCGGGCCGCTCGCACGCCCCTGGCGGTGGCTCTCGCTCGGCATGTTCGCGCTGATCTTCCTCGCGGCGTTCGAGGTGCTCGCGGTCACGACCGTGATGCCGCTCGTCGCGGCCGACCTCGACGGCGAGAGCCTGTACGCGCTCGCGTTCTCGGTGCCGCTCGCCGCGGGCGTCGTGGGCATGGTGATCGCGGGCAACTGGACCGACCGCGCCGGTCCGCTCGCGCCCCTGCTCGCGGCGGGCGCGCTGTTCGTGGTCGGGCTCGTGATCGCGGGGCTCGCGCCGAACATGCCGGTCCTCGTGCTGGGCCGGCTCGTGCACGGCGTCGGAGGCGCGGCCGTGATCGTGCCGCTGTACGTGATCGTCGCGCGCGTCTACCCGGAGTCGGTGCGCGCGCGCGTGTTCGCGGGCTTCGCGGCGGCGTGGGTGATCCCGTCGATCATCGGCCCGGCCGTGGCCGGGTTCATCGCCGAGCAGCTGGACTGGCGCTGGGTCTTCCTCGGCGTCATCGCGCTCGTGCTGCCCGCGGGCGCGATGATGCTCGTGCCGCTGCTGCGCGTGCGCGAGCTCGTCGCCGGCGACCCGGGGGTCCCGTGGAGCCGCAGCCGGCTGGCCTGGTCGATCCTCGCCGCCGCCGCGGCGCTCGGGGTGAGCCTGTCGGCCGAGCTCGCCGACCCGTGGCGCTGGGTCGTCGCGCTGGGATCCATCGCGCTCACCGTGGTCGCCGTGCGCCCCCTGCTCCCCGTCGGCACCCTCCGCGCCGCGCGCGGCATGCCCGCGACGGTCCTCATGCGCACGATCGTCGCCGGAGCCTTCTTCGGCACCGAGATCTACCTGCCGTACCTCCTGATCGAGCGCTACGGGTTCGCGCCGAGCCTCGCGGGCGCGGTGCTCACCGGGGCGGGCCTCTCGTGGGCCACCGCGTCATGGCTCCAGGGCCGGCTCGGGGACCGGGTCTCCAACGTCGACGCCGTGCGCATCGGCACCGCGACGCTCGCGGCCGCGCTCGTGGTGGTGCTCCTGGTCGCCCTGCTCGGGCTCTCGCCCGTGGTCGCGTTCGTCGCGTGGACGGCGGCGGGCGCGGGCATGGGATTCATGTACCCGCGCTTCTCGGTGGCGGTGCTCGAGCTCTCGCCCAAGGCGGCGCAGGGCTTCAACAGCGCCGCGCTGACCATCGGCGAGTCGCTCGGCGCGGCCGTCGCGCTCGCCGTGACCGCGCTCGCCGCGAGCGCCGTCGCCGGGGGCGCATTCACGGCCGAGTTCGTGGTGACGGTCGTGATCGCGCTCGGCGGCGTCGCGCTCGCCTCGCGGGTCCGGCCGCCCCGCCAGGACGCCGAAACGATGTGACCGTCACATTGTGACGGTCACATTCCGCGCGCCGCTGTGCATAATGGTCTCGCCGGCATGTGTGACCGTGAACATGCCGAGATCGATCCCGAGGTCACCGTGCCAGAGCCGTCGCAGGAGCCGCCTCGCGTCCGTGCGCCCAGCATCCGCGATGTCGCGCGCCTGGCGGGGGTGTCCCACCAGACCGTCTCGCGGGTGCTGAACAACCACCCGAGCATCCGGCCCGAGACGAAGCAGCGCGTGCTCGACGTCATGGCCGACCTGCAGTACAAGCCCAACCGCGCCGCCCGTGCGCTCGTCACGAGCCGGTCCCGCACGATCGGCATCCTGTCGGCCTCGAGCACGCACTACGGCCCGGCGTCGAGCATCGCCGCGATCGAGGCCGCCGCGCGCGAGTCCGGGTACTGGGTCAGCACCGCGAACATCGAGTCCTCCGACGCCGGCTCGATCGCCGACGGCCTCGCGCACCTGCGGGCGCAGGGCATCGAGGGGCTGGTCGTGATCGCGCCGCAGGTGCGCGTGTTCGACACGCTCGCGCAACTGTCGATCGACGTGCCGTACGTCACCCTCCAGTCCACGGGCCGCGACCCGCAGCACACGCTGTCGGTCGACCAGATCTCCGGCGCCCGCAAGGCCACGCGGCACCTCATCGAGCGCGGCCATCGGCTGATCTACCACCTCGCAGGGCCGCAGGACTGGATCGAGGCCGAGGCGCGCATGCGCGGGTTCCTCGACGAGATGGGCGCGCAGGACGTGCCGACGACCGCGCCGATCCTCGGCGACTGGACGGCGGAGTTCGGCTTCCACGCGGGCCGCGAGCTGCTCACGGTGCGGGACTTCACCGCGATCTTCGCCTCGAACGACCAGATGGCTCTCGGCGTGATGCACGCGATCCGCGACGCGGGCCTCGAGATCCCGAGGGACGTCTCGGTCATCGGCTTCGACGACATCCCCGAGGCGGCCCACTTCTGGCCGCCGCTCACGACCGTGCGTCAGGACTTCGCCGAGCTCGGCCGGCGGTGCGTCGCGCTGCTGCTGGGCGACATCGACTCGGCGGCGCCCGAGTACCGCGGGACCCTCGAGCCCGAGCTCATCGTTCGCGACTCGGTGGGCGCGCCCGCGTTCTGACCCGCGGGCCGGGCACCTCCCGACGGCGTTACCGTTCCGTGACCTCCGTTCGGTTGACAGCCTCGCGCATCCTGTGGCTAACATGTGACGCGCCATGTGAACGGTCACATCAGCCGTCGCAGGTTCGAGTCCATCGCCGCACGACGGCCGCACCATCCGACGAGGGAGTCCCGCGTGACCAGCTTCGGCCCGCAGATCGAGGTCGCGATCGCGCGAGTGCGCGCGGATGTCGCCCGGCTGCACGGCGAGCTGACCCGCTACGGCCTGGTCGTGTGGACCGGCGGCAACGTCTCCGGCCGGGTCCCCGGCGCCGACCTGTTCGTGATCAAGCCGTCCGGCGTCTCGTACGACGACCTGGCGCCCGAGAACATGATCCTCTGCGACCTCGACGGCAACGTCATCCCCGGCACCCCGGGGGCCGACCGCAGCCCCTCGAGCGACACCGCGGCGCACGCCTACGTGTACCGCAACATGCCCGAGGTCGGCGGCGTCGTGCACACCCACTCGACCTACGCGACCGCATGGGCCGCGCGCGGCGAGGAGATCCCCTGCGTGATCACCGCCATGGCCGACGAGTTCGGCGGACCCGTCCCGATCGGCCCGTTCGCGATCATCGGCGACGACTCGATCGGTCGCGGCATCGTCGAGACGCTCACCGGCCACCGCTCCCGCGCGGTGCTGATGCAGAACCACGGCCCGTTCACGATCGGCGCCAACGCGAAGGACGCGGTCAAGGCCGCCGTCATGGTCGAGGACGTCGCGCGGACCGTCCACCTCGCCCGCGAGGCCGGCCCGCTCATCCCCATCCCGCAGGAGTCGATCGACCGCCTCTACGACCGGTACCAGAACGTCTACGGGCAGGCCCAGGACGCCCGCAGGAAGAAGGAGGTCACCGCATGAGCGCCATCCGGACCCCTCGGACCAACTGAAGAGCTTGCGGCATCCGTGGTCCCGAACGGATGCCGCAGGGAAGCCGGTCGTCATGGACGAGGCCGGGTTCCGACATCGTCACCAAGACGACGACGTCCATGACCACACAGTGAAAGGACACACCGTGAACAGCACGAAGAAGGTGCTCCTCGCCACGCTGGCGGCCGGTTCGATGCTCGCGCTCGCCGCGTGCTCGGGCGGCGCGGGCGGCGGCGGCGAAGGAGAGGGCGACGGCGGCCTCATCGGCGTCGCGATGCCCACCAAGAGCTCCGAGCGCTGGATCCAGGACGGCGATTCCGTCAAGGAGCAGCTCGAGGAGCAGGGCTTCACCGTCGACCTCCAGTACGCCGAGGACGACATCCCCACCCAGGTCTCGCAGGTCGAGAACATGATCACCAAGGGCGCCGAGGCCCTGATCATCGCGGCGATCGACGGCACCACCCTCTCGGAGGTGCTCCAGACCGCGGCCGACGCCGAGATCCCCGTGATCTCGTACGACCGCCTCATCCGCGACTCCGAGAACGTCGACTACTACGCGTCGTTCGACAACTTCGTGGTCGGCCAGCAGCAGGCGTGGTCGGTGCTCAACGGCCTCGGCCTCACCGAGCTCGACGGCACGCCGATCGACGGCGCGCCCGAGGGTCCGTTCAACATCGAGCTGTTCGCCGGCTCGCTCGACGACAACAACGCGTTCTTCTTCTTCGACGGCGCCATGGACGTGCTCCAGCCGCTGATCGACGACGGCACGCTCGTCGTGAAGTCGGGCCAGACCGACATCGAGCAGGTCGCCACGCTCCGCTGGGACGGCGAGACCGCCCAGAGCCGCATGGAGGACATCCTCACGGCGAACTACTCCGACGGCTCGCAGGTCGACGCGGTGCTCTCGCCGTACGACGGCATCTCGCGCGGCATCATCTCGGCGCTCGAGGGTGCGGGCTACTCCGTCGGCGAGGAGTGGCCGATCATCTCCGGCCAGGACGCCGAGCTCGACTCGGTCAAGGCGATCAACGCCGGCGAGCAGTACGCGACCATCTTCAAGGACACCCGCGAGCTCGCGACCGTGGCCGTCGACATGGCGACCGCGCTGCTCGAGGGCGAGGAGCCCGAGGTCAACAACACCGAGGACTACGACAACGGCGTGAAGGTCGTGCCGTCGTACCTCCTCGACCCGGTGATCGTCGTCAAGGACAACGTCACCGAGGTCCTCGTCGACTCGGGCTACTGGACCGAAGAGGAAATCAACGGCTGATTCGCCGCTGAACCGAACCGGATGACCGGGCACCGCGTGTCGGGACCTGCGGCGGGAGTACTCTCGCCTCAGGTCCCGGCCGCGGCATCCGTCGCACCGGACGGTGCACCGGCAATGGAGCAGGAGCAAGGATGACCAACCACATTCTCGAGATGCGCGGCATCACGAAGACGTTCCCCGGCGTCAAGGCCCTCGCGAACGTCAACCTCGCGGTCGAGCGCGGCCAGGTGCACGCCATCTGCGGCGAGAACGGCGCCGGCAAGTCGACCCTGATGAAGGTGCTCTCGGGGGTGTACCCGCACGGCACCTACGACGGCGAGATCGTCTTCGAGAACGAGACGGTCGAGTTCAAGGACCTCACCGACTCCGAGGCCAAGGGCATCGTGATCATCCACCAGGAGCTCGCACTGAGCCCCTACCTCTCGATCGCCGAGAACATCTTCCTCAACAACGAGCAGAAGGGCGCCGGCGGCCTCATCGACTGGAACAAGACGAACTTCGAGGCGTCGAAGCTCCTCGCCCGCGTCGGCCTCCGCGAGAACCCGACGACGAAGATCCGCGAGATCGGGGTCGGCAAGCAGCAGCTCGTCGAGATCGCGAAGGCCCTCTCGAAGGAGGTCAAGCTGCTCATCCTCGACGAGCCGACCGCCGCGCTGAACGACGAGGACTCCGACCACCTGCTCGACCTGATCCTGCACCTCAAGGGGCAGGGCATCACGTCGATCATCATCAGCCACAAGCTCAACGAGATCAAGAAGGTCGCCGACACCGTCACCGTCATCCGCGACGGCAAGACCATCGAGACGATCGCCAAGCAGGACGTCACCGAGGACCGCATCATCAAGGACATGGTGGGTCGCGACCTCGAGCACCGGTACCCCGACCACACGCCGCACATCGGCGAGGAGCTGCTGCGCGTCGAGGACTGGACGGCGCACCACCCGCAGGACACGACCCGGGTCATGGTCGACAACGTGAACATCTCCGTGCGCGCGGGCGAGATCGTCGGCATCGCCGGACTCATGGGCGCCGGCCGCACCGAGTTCGCGATGAGCCTGTTCGGCCACTCGTACGGCTCGAAGATCTCGGGCAGGGTCTACCTGCGCGGCAAGGAGATCAAGACCCGCACCGTCGCCGAGGCCATCGAGAACGGCATCGCGTACGCCACCGAGGACCGCAAGACGTACGGGCTCAACCTCATCGAGGACATCAAGCGGAACATCTCGATGGCCTCGTTGAAGAAGCTCGAGAAGTACGGCCTCGTGCACGACAACGAGGAGTACGCGGTCGCCAACGAGTACCGCAAGTCGATGAACATCAAGGCGCCGAACGTCCTGGTGAAGACGGGCAAGCTCTCGGGCGGCAACCAGCAGAAGGTCGTGCTGTCGAAGTGGATCTACTCCGATCCCGACGTGCTCATCCTCGACGAGCCGACGCGCGGCATCGACGTCGGCGCGAAGTACGAGATCTACACGATCATCAACAAGCTCGCCGCGGCCGGAAAGGGCATCATCGTCATCTCCTCGGAGCTGCCCGAGCTCCTCGGCATCTGCGATCGCCTGTACGCCCTCTCCGAGGGGCGCATCACGGGCGAACTCCCCGTCGACGAGGCCACGCCCGAGTCGATGCTCAAGCTCATGACCATGGAAAAGCCCCGCTAGCCCGACGCTCGCGGATCACCACCAGGAGACACCATGTCGAATCCCAACCCGACTCCGACGCAGGAGTCGCAGGCCGTCGGGGCGCAGATCAACCCCGTCGAGAACAAGTTCACCGACCGGCTGAGCCACGTGCTCGCCGACCTCGGCAAGAACGGCATCTTCATCGCGCTCATCGCGGTGGTCGTGCTGTTCGCCGTCCTGACCGACGGCATCCTGCTGCGCCCCCAGAACATCTCGAACCTCGTGGTGCAGAACGGGTACATCCTCGTGCTCGCCATCGGCATGGTGATGGTCATCATCGCAGGCCACATCGACCTGTCGGTCGGCTCGGTGGCCGCCTTCGTCGGGGCGTGCTCGGGCGTGTTCGCCGTGCAATGGGGGCTGCCGTGGTGGCTCTCGATCGTGCTCTCGCTCGGCATCGGCGCGCTCGTCGGCGTCTGGCAGGGCTTCTGGATCGCGTACGTCGGCATCCCGGCGTTCATCGTGACGCTGGCCGGCATGCTCATCTTCCGCGGCCTCGCGCTGGTCGTGCTCGGCAACGCCAACATCGGCTCGTTCCCCGCGGAGTACCGCGCGCTCGGGAACGGCTTCGTCACCGACGTGTTCGGCGAGTTCGAGATCGATCCGCTGACGCTCGGCGTGGGCATCCTCGCGATCGTGATCCTCGTCGTGCAGCAGGTGCGCACGCGCCGTGGCCGCCAGAAGTACGGCCAGGACGTCGAGCCCATCGCGTGGTTCATCACGAAGCTCGTGCTCGTCTCGGCGGCCATCATGTTCTTCGCGTACGCGCTCGCCTCGTACAAGGGCATCCCGATCACGCTGATCATCCTGGGCGTGCTCGTGCTGGTCTACAGCGTCGTCATGAACCGCACCGTGTTCGGCCGGCACATCTACGCGATCGGCGGCAACCGCCACGCGGCCGAGCTGTCGGGCATCAAGACGCGTCGGGTCGACTTCTGGCTGTTCGTGAACATGGGCCTGCTCGCGGCGCTCGCCGGCCTCATCTTCACGGCCCGCCTCAACCTCGCCGGACCGAAGGCGGGCGACGGCTTCGAGCTCGAGGCGATCTCGGCGGCGTTCATCGGCGGCGCAGCGGTGCAGGGCGGTGTCGGCACGATCGGCGGCGCGATCATCGGCGGCCTCATCATCGGCGTCCTGAACAACGGCATGTCGATCATGGGCATCGGCATCGAGTGGCAGCAGGCCGTGAAGGGCCTGGTCCTGCTGCTCGCGGTCGCGTTCGACGTCTACAACAAGCGGCGGTCCGGCGGGCGCTGACCCGCACGACGCGCGTCGGGCGAGGGGCGGATGCTGCGGCATCCGCCCCTCGTCGCGTGCGCGCCGTCGCCCTGCGGCGCGCGGGCGTCGCCCTGCTGGCACCGCTGGCGTCGCCCGGGCTTGAGGGAGAGCTTCGTTAGCGCTAACATCGGCCATTGTGAGCGCTAACGACGACGTCCGCACTGCCATCGCCGAGGGGCGCACCGCGCTCGGCATCGAGTTCGGCTCGACCCGCATCAAGGCGTGCCTCGTCCGCAGCGACGACCCCGACCACGTCCTCGCGGTCGGCAGCCACGAGTGGGAGAACCGCTTCGAGGACCGCGTCTGGACCTACGCGCTCGAGGACGTGTGGTCGGGCGTGCAGGCCGCCTACGCCGGGCTCGCGGCCGACGCCGAACGCCGGCACGGCGCGCGCCCGGGGTCCATCGGCGCGATCGGCGTGTCGGCGATGATGCACGGATACCTCGCCTTCGATGCCGACGGCGAACTGCTCGTTCCGTTCCGCAACTGGCGCAACACGTCGACCGGGCCGGCCGCCGCCGAGCTCAGCGAGCGCTTCGGCCTGAACATCCCGCTGCGGTGGTCGATCGCCCACCTGTACCAGGCGGTGCTCGACGGCGAGTCGCACGTGCGCGACATCCGCTCGTTCACGACCCTGGCCGGGTACGTGCACCGGCGGCTCACCGGGCGCGACGTGCTCGGCGTCGGCGACGCGTCGGGCATGTTCCCCATCGACTCCGCGACCGGCGGCTACGACGCGCGGCTCATCGGCCTGTTCGACGAGCTCGTCGCCGAGCGCGCGCCCGGGCTGCGCGTCGCCGACCTGCTCCCCGAGGTGCTGCCCGCCGGTCGCGAGGCCGGGCGGCTCACCCCCGGGGGCGCCGCGCTCCTCGACCCGTCCGGCGTGCTGCGGCCCGGCGCGCCGCTGTGCCCGCCCGAGGGCGACGCCGGCACGGGCATGGTCGCGACCAACGCGGTGCGGCCGCGCACCGGCAACGTCAGCGCGGGCACGAGCATCTTCGCGATGGTCGTGCTCGAGCGGCCGCTCGCGAGCGCCCACCACGAGCTCGACCTCGTGACCACCCCCGCCGGCGACCCCGTCGCCATGGTGCACTGCAACAACGGTGCGAGCGAGCTCGCGGCCTGGGCCGGCGTCTTCGGCCGGTTCGCCCAGGCGATCGGCACCGACGTCGACGGCGACGCGGTCTTCGCGACCCTCTTCCGCGAGTCGCTCGAGGGCGAGGCGGATGCGGGCGGCCTGCTCGCCTACAACCACCTCGCGGGCGAGCCCATCGCCGGCCTCGACGAGGGCCGCCCGATGGTGCTGCGCACGCCCGACAGCCGGCTCACGCTCGCGAACCTCATGCGCGCGCAGATCTACGGCGTGTACGGCACGCTCGCGCTCGGCATGCGCGTGCTCGCCGGCGAGGGCGTCGAGCTCGACCGCATGTACGCGCACGGCGGCATCTTCCGGACCGCGGGGGTCGCCCAGCGCTTCCTCGCCGGTGCGCTCGACGCGCCCGTCGCGGTCGGCGAGACCGCGTCCGAAGGCGGTGCGTGGGGCATGGCGGTGCTCGCGTCGTACCTCGCGGCGCCCGACGGCGTCGACCTCGCCGGGTACCTCGAACAGCACGTCTTCGCCGACGTCGCGTTCGAGACCGTCCGCCCCGACCCGGCGGATGTCGCCGGCTTCGCCGCCTACCTCGACCGCTACCGCGCCGGCCTCGCCGCCGAGGCGGCTGCGGTGGACGCCCTCTGATCGAGTGGGCGACGTCGGCGGGACGGTCGCCTCCGGCACCGCCGGCATCGCCCACTCGATGAAACGCATCGCCCGGCCGCACCGCGCGGCACGACCCGGAACACCTCGCACGAGTAAGGACACGAAATGACCCGCACCCCGCTCACCACGTCGCTCGAGGGCGTCGAGGTCTGGTTCCTCACCGGCAGCCAGCACCTGTACGGCCCCGAGACCCTGCAGCAGGTCGCCGAGCAGTCGCGCCAGGTCGCCGAGACGCTCGGCGCGGCATCCGCCGTCCCCGTGAAGGTGGTCTGGAAGCCGGTGCTCACCGACTCCGACGCGATCCGCCGCATCATGCTCGAGGCGAACGCCGACGACCGCGTCATCGGGCTCATCGCGTGGATGCACACGTTCAGCCCGGCGAAGATGTGGATCGCCGGTCTCGACGCCCTGCAGAAGCCGCTCGCGCACCTGCACACGCAGGCGAACGTCGAGCTGCCGTGGGGCGAGATCGACTTCGACTTCATGAACCTCAACCAGGCGGCGCACGGCGACCGCGAGTTCGGGTACATCCAGACGCGCCTCGGCGTGCCGCGCAAGACGATCGTGGGTCACGCCTCCGACCCGCGCGTGCAGGCGGAGCTCGGCACGTGGCAGCGCGCGGCGGCCGGCCTCGCGGCATCCCGATCGATGAAGCTCGCCCGATTCGGCGACAACATGCGCTACGTCGCCGTGACCGAGGGCGACAAGACCGAGGCCGAGCTGCGGCTCGGCGTGCAGGTCAACACGTGGGGCGTCAACGAGCTCGCGGATGCCGTGGCCGCGGCATCCGACGCCGACGTCGACGCGCTCGTCGCCGAGTACGAGGAGCTCTACGACGTCGTGCCCGCCCTGCGCGCCGGCGGCGAGCGCCACCAGTCGCTGCGCGACGGCGCCGCGATCGAGCTCGGCCTGCGCTCGTTCCTCGAGGAGGGCGGGTTCGGCGCGTTCACCACGTCGTTCGAAGACCTCGGCGCGCTGAAGCAGCTGCCGGGCCTCGCGGTGCAGCGCCTCATGGCCGAGGGCTACGGGTTCGGCGCCGAGGGCGACTGGAAGACGGCGGTGCTCGTGCGCATCGCGAACGTCATGGGCGCCGGGCTGCCCGGCGGCGCGTCGCTCATGGAGGACTACACGTACGACCTCACGCCGGGCGACGAGCTGATCCTCGGCGCGCACATGCTCGAGGTGTCGCCGTCGCTCACCACCGCGACGCCGTCGCTCGAGATCCACCCGCTCGGCATCGGCGGCAAGGAGGACCCGGTGCGCCTGGTCTTCACCGCCGACCCGGGCCCCGCGGTCGTCGTCGCGATGAGCGACCTGCGCGACCGGTTCCGCCTCACGGCCAACGTCGTCGAGAACGTCGAGCTGCCGCATCCGCTGCCCGAGCTGCCCGTCGGACGCGCGGTCTGGAAGCCGGCGCCCGACTTCGCCACGAGCGCCGCCGCGTGGCTCGCGGCGGGCGCCGCACACCACACGGTCATGTCGACCGCGGTGGGCGTCGAGGTGTTCCGCGACTTCGCCGAGATGGCGAAGCTCGAGCTGCTCGTGATCGACGAGTCGACCGACCTCCGCGGGTTCCAGCGCGAAGTACGGTGGAACCAGGCCTACTACCGACTCGCGCAGGGCCTCTGAGGGAGGACCCGATGAGCGGTGAGCCGGGGCTGACGGATGCCGCCGGCGTGCCGACCATGTTCGACGTCGCGCGGCGCGCCGGCGTCTCGCACCAGACCGTCTCGCGCGTGCTCAACGACCTGCCGGGCGTGGCGGCGGCGACGCGCGAGCGCGTGCGCGCGGCGATGGCCGAGCTCAACTACGCGCCGTCGCCGACGGCTCGGGCCATGGCCCGCCGCCGGTCGGGGTCGATCGGGCTCATCCAGGCGGGCCGGCCCGACTACGGGCCGTCCAGCGCAGCCCTCGGGTTCAACGAGGCCGCGCGGGCCGCGGGGTACGCGGTCAGCCAGGCGAGCATGCGCACGCTCGACGCCGACGCGCTCACGCAGGCCGTGCATCGGCTCGTGCTGCAGCGGGTCGAGGCGATCGTGCTCATCTCGGGCGAGCGCGAGGGCGTCGAGGTGCTCGGCGGCATCGACTCGGGCGTGCCGCTCGTGGTCGTGGCATCCGAGGCGGCGCCCGGCCTGCACCGCGTCTCGTTCGACCAGTTCGCCGGAGCGCGGCTCGCCACCGAGCACCTGGTCTCGCTCGGGCATCGCCGCATCGTGCACGTGTCGGGGCCGTCCGATTCGATGGATGCCGCGGAGCGCCGGCGCGGGTTCGCGGCCGCGCTCGCCGCGCACGGGCTCGAGGAGCGCGAGCCCATCGCGGGGGACTGGCTCCCGGCATCCGGTCACGCCGCGGGCCGGCGCCTCATCGACGACGGATGGGCCACCGCCGCGTTCGTGGGCAACGACCACATGTCGCTCGGCGTGCTGCGCGCGTGCGCCGAGGCGGGCGTGCCGGTGCCGTCCGCGTTGAGCGTGGTCGGGTTCGACGATCTCCCGGAGGCGGCCTACTTCACCCCGCCGCTCACGACGATGCGGCAGGACTTCGACTCGCTCGGGCGCGACATCATGGCGACCGTGGTCGACGTGCTGGGCGACGAGGCGTCGGCGCCCGACCGCACGTCGCGCGTGCCGGAGCTCGTCGTGCGCGAGAGCGCTTCGGGGCCGGCGGCCGCGGCCGCGGCCGCCGCCGCGGCCTCGGCGTCCGGCTGAGCATGCGGCGCGGCGGCCCGGGCGGGCGTCGAACGCCGGAGTCCGCAGGATGAGCCGCCGCACGGGCGGCATGGGGCGGCCGTGCCGCGCGTCATCCTGCGAACCGGCTCGCGCGCCGGCGCCGCCTGCCTGGGCGTTCCAGATGCCGCGGCATCCGCCCCGTCGCCGTCGTCGCCCTACCCGGCCGAGTAGTCGGGCAGTTGCTGCAACGTCCAGCGGTTGCCGTCGGGGTCGCGCAGGCTGACGAAGCGGCCCCACGCCTGCTCGTCGACGCCCTCGGCCTCGACGCCCTTGGCGCGCAGCTCGGCGAGCACCGCGTCGGCGTCCGGGATGACGACCTGGATCACGTCGAGCGAGCCGGGCGCGAGCGTGCCGCCGAGCCCCTCGCCGATCGCGATCGAGCACGCCGACCCGGGCGGGGTGAGCTGCACGAATCGCAGGTCCTCGGTGACGCGCTGGTCGAAGTCGGCGTTGAAGCCGAGCTTCTCGACGTAGAACTCCTTCGCCCGGTCGACGTCGGTGACGGGGACGAAGATGAGCTCGATCTTCCAGTCCATGGCGGGTCCTCCTGCTCTCGGCCGGTGCTCCTGCTCCCGGCGGTCGTGTCGTGACGTCAGTCTGGCGCGGCATCCGGCCAGTTCCTGTCCGCAATCGATTCCGGATGTCGCGGTCGGCGACACGGCGAAGACTCCTCCGTGTCGCTGCCGGCCGCACCCCCGGGGTCGGCGTGTCGGCCGACCGCCAGGCGTCGGGGTCCCGCGGCGCGAACGCCCCCGATCCCGCCGGGACGCCCCGGTGCGAGGATGGAGCACATGACCACGACGCTGAACATCACCGGAGACGCCGCCGCCGACCAGCTGCTGAGCGAGGACGCGTTCGCCCTGCTCGTGGGCATGCTGCTCGACCAGCAGGTCGCCATGGAGACCGCGTTCGCGGGACCCGCGAAGATCCGCGACCGCGTGGGCTCGATCAAGCCCGAGACCATCGCGGCGGTCGATCCCGACCACCTCGTCGACGTGTTCAAGGAGCCGCCGGCAGTGCACCGGTACCCCGGCTCGATGGCCGGACGCGTCCAGGCGCTCGCGAACGCGGTGCGCGACGACTGGGGCGGCGACGCGGCGGCGATCTGGACCGAGGGCGACCCCGACGGGCCCCAGGTGCTACGCCGGCTCAAGGCGCTTCCCGGCTTCGGCGAGCAGAAGGCGAAGATCTTCCTGGCGCTGCTCGGCAAGCAGTGCGGCCTGCAGGCGAGCGGATGGCGCGAGGCCGCCGGCCACTACGGCGAGGAGGGGTCGTTCGCCTCGGTCGCCGACATCGTCGATCCGGAGTCGCTGCAGAAGGTGCGGGCGACGAAGCAGGCCGCGAAGGCGGCGGCGAAGGCCGCCAAGGCGTAGCGCCCCGGGCCGCCCGCGGTCACCCGGGCGGCCGCGGCCAGCCGGGCTGTGCGGGGCGGGCGGGGGCCGCGCCCGATCCCTCCACGTCGAGTGTCGCCGTTCGCGCCGAGTGATGCCGCCGGACCGGTGACGCTCGACCCGGGCGGGGGCCGCGCCCGATCCCTCCACGTCGAGTGTCGCCGTTCGCGCCGAGTGATGCCGCCGGAACGGTAACACTCGACGCGGGCGGTAACACCGGACGCGCGGTCGCACGGGCCCGCCGGGAGGACCCGTGCCTCGAGGACCCGCGGAGTCCGCGGGCTCCGTCCGCGGCGCGTGGAATGAGCGCTCACATCGCGATCGCGACCCTCGGCCCGGCGGCATTCCACGCGCCGTGGCGGCTGCGTGCGACATCCGACGAATTACCACTTGTGAGCGCTCACTTGTGAGCGCTAACATCACCAATGCCGCCAGAACGAACTGGCGGTCCGGCGCACCGAGAGACGCAGCAGCGCACGCCGGCAGGTGAACAAGGAGGTTCCACTGATGAAGAAGCTCATCGGAATCGCAGCCGCCGGAGCGATGCTCGTCGCCCTCGCCGGTTGCGCGAGCACCGGCGACGCCGCGGCCGAGGGCCCCAAGCCGCTCGACGAGCTCGTGGTCGGGTTCGCGCAGGTCGGCGCCGAGTCCGGCTGGCGCACGGCGAACACGAAGGACATCCAGGCCGCGTTCGAGGAAGCCGGGATCGAGCTCAAGTTCTCCGACGCGCAGCAGAAGCAGGAGAACCAGATCAAGGCGATCCGCTCGTACATCCAGCAGCAGGTCGACGTGATCGCCTTCTCGCCGGTCGTCGAGACCGGGTGGGACGCGGTCCTCAACGAGGCGAAGGCCGCCGGCATCCCCGTGGTGCTGACCGACCGGGCCGTGGACTCGGAGGACGAGTCGCTCTACGTGAGCTTCCTCGGCTCCGACTTCGTCGAGGAGGGCGAGAAGGCCGGCCAGTGGGTCCTCGAGGAGTACGCCGACACGACCGAGCCGGTGCAGATCATCCAGCTCGAGGGCACGACGGGCGCCGCGCCGGCGATCGACCGCGCGGAGGGCTTCGCCGAGGTCATCGCCGAGAACCCGAACCTCGAGGTCGTCGCGAGCCAGACGGGCGACTTCACGCGTGCGGGCGGCAAGCAGGTGACCGAGGCGCTCCTCAAGTCGAACCCCGACGTCGACCTCATCTACGCGCACAACGACGACATGGGCCTCGGCGCGATCGAGGCGATCGAGGCGGCCGGCCTGACGCCGGGCGAGGACATCAAGATCGTCACGGTCGACGCGGTCAAGGACGGCATGCAGGCCCTCGCCGACGGCAAGATCAACTTCATCGTCGAGTGCTCGCCGCTGCTCGGCAAGCAGCTCGTCGACATCGTGAAGCAGATCAACGACGGTGAGACGCCCGAGAAGCGCATCATCACCGAGGAGACGACCTTCACGCAGGAGCAGGCGATCGAGGCACTGCCCACTCGCCAGTACTGACCCGTCCCCGCGGGTCGAGCAGTGCCGCAGGCGGGTCTCGAGACCGGTCTTCCCGGTCTCGAGACGCCGCCTCGCGGCACCTCGACCCGCAGAGGTCTCGAGGCGCCGCTTCGCGGCTCCTCGACCCGCAGAACCACCCCGACTCGATGGAGAGCACCGTGACCCAGCAGACCGAACCTGCCGAACCGGTCGTCGAGATGCGCGGCATCTCGATCACGTTCCCGGGCGTCAAGGCGCTCGACGGCGTCGACTTCCGCATGTTCCCCGGCGAAGTGCACTCGCTCATGGGCGAGAACGGCGCCGGCAAGTCGACGCTCATCAAGGCGATGACCGGCGTGTACGGCATCGACGCCGGAACCATCACGCTCGCGGGCGAGCAGGTGTCGTTCTCCGGGCCGGCGCAGGCGCAGGCGGCGGGCATCTCGACCGTGTACCAGGAGGTCAACCTCCTGCCCAACCTGTCGGTCGCCGAGAACATCATGCTCGGCCGCGAACCCCGCCGGTTCGGCGCGATCGACTGGCGCGCCATGCGCCGCCGCTCGGCCGAGCTGCTCGCGGGCCTCGGGCTCGACCTGGACCCCGGCTCGCTCCTCGGCGACCACTCGCTCGCGGTGCAGCAGCTCGTCGCGATCGCGCGGGCGATCGACGTGAACGCGAAGGTGCTGATCCTCGACGAGCCCACGTCGTCGCTCGACGCCGACGAGGTCGCCGAGCTCTTCCGCGTCATCCGCTCGCTCAAGGCGCAGGGCGTCGCCATCCTGTTCGTCTCGCACTTCCTCGACCAGGTGTACGAGATCTGCGACCGGCTGACGGTGCTGCGCAACGGGCAGCTCGTGGGGGAGTACCTCATCGAGGAACTGCTGCGCATCGACCTCGTGCAGAAGATGATCGGCAAGGAGCTCACGGCGCTCGAGGACCTCGAGCAGCGCGCCCACGCGGCGACGATCGACGAGACGGATGCCGCAGCCTTCGTCTCGGCATCGCAGCTCGGGCGGCGCGGCGCGATCAACCCCGCCGACCTGCCCATCGCGGCCGGCGAGGTGGTGGGCCTCGCCGGCCTGCTCGGGTCGGGTCGCACGGAGCTCGCGCGACTGCTCGGCGGCATCGACCGGGCCGACACGGGGGAGCTCACGATCCGCGGCGAGACCGTGAAGCTGCGGACGCCGCGCCAGGCGATCTCGAAGCGCATCGCGTTCTCGTCCGAGAACCGCCGCGACGAGGGCGTCGTCGGCGACCTCACGGTCCGCGACAACATCGTGCTCGCCCTGCAGGCCGACCGGGGCTGGTTCCGCCCCATCCCGAAGAAGAAGCAGGACGAGCTCGCGCAGTCCTACATCCAGGCCCTCAACATCCGGCCCGGCAACCCCGACGCCCTGGTGCGCAACCTCTCCGGCGGCAACCAGCAGAAGGTGCTGCTCGCCCGCTGGCTCGCGATCGCCCCCCGCCTGCTGATCCTCGACGAGCCGACGCGCGGCATCGACATCGGGGCGAAGGCCGAGATCCAGAAGCTCG
Source organism: Agromyces sp. CCNWLW213 (assembly GCF_037199545.1). NCBI lineage: Bacteria > Bacillati > Actinomycetota > Actinomycetes > Micrococcales > Microbacteriaceae > Agromyces > Agromyces sp. CCNWLW213. The sequence goes on from NZ_JBBBDX010000005.1 coordinate 119,496, forward strand.
TCTTCAACCTCGCCGAGAACGGCATGAGCGTGCTGTTCATCTCGGCCGAGCTCGAGGAGGTGCTGCGCCTCAGCCACCGCGTGGTGGTGCTCCGCGACCGGCACGTCGTCGCCGACCTCGAGAACGACGGGCTCACCGTCGACTCGCTGCTCGCGCTCATCGCCGACGGGCGCGTCGCGTCCGACGACGAGGCGCTCGAGGAGCTGCGGGAGCTGCCGGGCCGCGCGGCGCCCGCGCCCGCGGCATCCGTCACCCCCGACCAGACCGAAGGAGGCCGCCGATGAGCGTGCTCGCCCGGATCGTGTCGAGCCGGCTGTTCTGGCCGGTCGTCATGCTCCTCATCCTGTTCGCGATCAACCTCGTCGCGTTCCCCGGCTTCTTCACGATCACCGTGCGCGACGGGCAGCTGTTCGGCAGCCTGGTCGACATCCTCCGCAACGGCGCCCCGACGCTCATCATCGCGGTCGGGATGACGCTCGTGATCGCCACGCGCGGCATCGACCTGTCGGTCGGCGCGGTCGCGGCCATCTCGGGGGCGGTCGCCTGCTCGATCATCCTGGGCTCGCCCGAGCCGGGGAACCTCGCCACGGTCGCCGTCGCGGTGAGCGTGGCGCTGCTGATCTCGCTGCTGCTCGGCGTCTGGAACGGGGTCCTCGTGGCGGTGCTCGGGATCCAGCCGATCATCGCGACGCTGATCCTCATGACGGCGGGACGCGGGGTCGCGATGCTCATCACCGAGGGACAGATCCTCACGGTCAACAGCCCGCCGTTCAAGTTCCTCGGGTCCGGCTTCTGGCTCGGCGTGCCCATCGCGGTCATCATCGCCGCGGTCGTGTTCGGCGTCGCCGCGCTCGTCACGCGGCGCACCGCGCTCGGCATGTTCATCGAGTCGGTCGGCATCAACCCCGAGGCGAGCCGGCAGGCGGGCGTCCGCGCCCGCGGGCTGCTGTTCGCCGTCTACACGTTCTGCGCGCTGTGCGCCGCGATCGCAGGTCTCATCCTCACCGCCAACACCGCGGCGGCGGATGCCAACAACACGGGCCTGTTCATCGAGCTCGACGCGATCCTCGCCGTCGTCATCGGCGGCACGTCGCTCGCGGGCGGCCGGTACTCGCTGCTCGGCACGCTCGTCGGCGCGCTCGTCATCCAGACGCTCGTGACGACGGTCTACACCGTCGGCATCCCGCCGATCGCGACCATGGTGTTCAAGGCCGCAGTCGTCACGGTCGTGTGCCTGCTGCAGTCGCCCACGACGGCCGAGGCGTTCAGCGGGTTCCGCCGACGACTCGCCGTCCGAGCCGGGAAGGGGATCGCCGCATCATGACCGAGCTGCTCGATGCTCCCAGCCGCCCCGACCGGCGCGCGCCACGTCCGCCCCGCGGCCCCGCCGGCACCGGCCCGTCGGGCTCCGGCGGAAACCCCCTGGCCCGGTTCGGTCGTGCGGCCCTGTCCGTGCTCACGAGTCCCAAGTACGGACCCGTCACCGTCACCGCCATCCTGTTCGTCGCGGTGTTCGTCATCGGCGGCATCCGCTATCGAGGGTTCTTCTCCGGCCAGGTGTTCCTCAACCTGCTCGTCGACAACTCGTACCTCATCGTGCTCGCCGTCGGCATGACGTTCGTGATCCTCACGGGCGGCATCGACCTGTCGGTCGGCGCGGTGGTCGCGCTGTCGGGCATGATCGCGGCCAGCCTGCTGCAGACCGGGTGGTCGCCCGGCGTGGTGATCCCGCTGATCCTCGTCCTCACGAGCGTGCTGGGCCTGCTCGTGGGGCTCATGATCCACGTGTTCAAGGTGCAGCCGTTCATCGCGACGCTCGCGGCGATGTTCCTCGCCCGCGGCCTCTGCTACGTGATCAGCCAGAGCTCGATCTCGATCACCGAGCCGACGTTCGTGCAGCTCGCCGTCTCGCGCATCCCGCTCGGGGCGGGCATGTCGATCACGCCGAGCGTGATCATCGCCCTGGTCGTCGTAGCGATCGCGGTGTGGGTGCTGCACGGCACCCGCTTCGGCCGCACGGTCTACGCGATCGGCGGCGGCGAGCAGTCGGGCCTGCTCATGGGCCTGCCGGTCGCGCGCACGAAGGTGCTCGTCTACACGATCAGCGGCTTCTGCTCCGGCCTCGCGGGCGTGCTCTTCACCTTCTACACGCTGTCGGGCTACCCGCTCACGGCGATCGGCACCGAGCTCGACGCGATCGCCGCGGTCGTCATCGGCGGCACGCTGCTCACCGGCGGGTACGGGTTCGTGCTCGGCTCGGTGCTCGGCGTGCTCGTGCTCGGGGTCATCCAGACGATCATCACGTTCGAGGGCACGCTGTCGTCGTGGTGGACGAAGATCTTCATCGGCGCCCTGCTGCTCGTGTTCATCATCCTGCAGAAGGTGCTCACGGCGCGGCGACGTTAGCGCCCGCCGAGGGGTCCGCCCGCGTGGCGGGCCCTTCGGCTTCCCCGTCCGCGCCGCCGCGGGCGGGATAATCGAAGGACGATCGCGCCACTGGCGCGGGGCAGGGAGCCAGGCAGCGAGTGACCGACCGCGACGACAAGGCCCGCGCGGCGACCATCTTCGACGTCGCGCGGCTCGCGGGCGTGTCCCACCAGACCGTGTCGCGCGTGCTGAACGACCTGCCGAACGTGCGCCCCGCCACGCGCGCCCGGGTCGAGCAGGCCATCACGCAGCTGCGCTACGTGCCGTCGCCGGCGGCCCGCGCGCTCGTCACGCGGCGCACGCGCACGCTCGGCCTCATCGTGACGGGCGCGCCCGACTACGGGCCGTCATCCACGGCGCTGCACTTCAACGAGGCCGCGCGGGACGCCCGGTACGCCGTCATCACGGCGAGCATGCTCGAGACGGATGCCGCGAGCATGCGCTCGACGGCCGAGCTCCTCGTGCGCCAGAACGTCGAGGCGATCGTGCTCATCGCCGCCCAGCGCGCCGACCTGGACGCGCTCGACGGCATCGAGCTCGGCGTGCCGATCATCGCCGTGGCATCCGAGGACCGCGGCGCCATGCACCGGGTCTGGCTCGACCAGTACGCCGGGGCGAGGCTGGCCGTCGAGCATCTCATCGGGCTCGGGCACCGGGAGATCCGGCATGTCGCCGGCCCGGCGAACGCCATGGACGCGGAGGAGCGCGTGCGCGGTTGGCGAGCCGCGCTCGGCGCGCACGGACTGCCCGCCCGGGAGCCGCTCGTGGGCGACTGGTCGCCCGGCAGCGGCTACGTGCACGGCCGTGTCCTCGCGACCGACCGCGAGATGACCGCCGTGTTCGTGTCGAACGACCAGATGTCGCTCGGCGTCATGCACGCGCTCGCCGAGGCGGGCCTCTCGGTGCCGGGCGATGTGAGCCTCGTCGGCTTCGACGACATCCCTGAGGCGGAGTTCTTCACGCCGCCGCTGACCACGGTCCGCCAGGACTTCGACGCGCTCGGGCGCGATGCGATGGCCGGCGTGCTCGCGGTGCTCGGCGACGACGATCGGATGCCGCCGCCGCGGGTGCCCGACCTCGTGGTGCGCACGAGCACGGCCGCGCCGAGCCGCGACCGGGCCGCCGTCGGTTCCTGACGCGGCATCCGATCGAGTGCCGTTTCTGCGGTGGAGTGTCATTCCATCTCGCACTCGAACGAAGAATCGGCACTCGATCGCGAGATGGGGCGGCGCGGTCGGGTGGAGGGCGCGCCGGATCAGGCCGCGTCGGCGTCGCGCGACTCGCTGAGTCGACGCCGCACTCGGGCGGACGCGTTCGCGATCGCCTCCTTCTCGGCGGGCTCGAGCACGTCGAGGAACAGCTCGCGGATCGCGAGCGCGTGGTCGCGCATGGACTTCAGCAGCGCGAGCCGTCCGGCCCGGGTGAGGGCGACGAACGAGCCGCGACCGTCGGTGTCGCACTCGGTGCGCTCGACGAGGCCGCGGCCGACCATCCGGGTGAGCTGGTGGGAGACGCGGCTCTTCTCCCAGCCGATGAGTTCGCCGAGCGCGCCCGGGCGTAGGCGGTGCTCCGGCGCGCGGAAGAGTGCGAGCAGCACGCCGTACTCGGCCTGCGAGATGCCGGCGTCGCGCTGGAGTCGGCGGTCGAGCTCGCGCCCGAGCCCGACGTGCATGTTCACGAAACCGTCGTACAGCGCCCACTCGGCGACGTCGACTTCGGACACTTCGGTGGCGGGCATGCCGCCATCGTACCGGACGTTAGTTGACGTGTCATCTTTCATGAGTATGATGACGTGTCAACCAAATCGTCCGGAAGGGATGGCAGACCATGTCCGCAGTCAGGATCGGCATCATCATCGGCAGCACTCGACCGGGCCGCGTCGGCGACCAGGTCGCGAAGTGGGTGCTCGAGCAGGCCCGCGAGCGGAGCGACGCCGAGTTCGAGCTCGTCGACCTGCTCGACTTCGCGCTGCCGCACCTCGACGAGGCGGTTCCGCCCGCCATGGGGCAGTATGCGCAGGCGCACACCAAGGCCTGGGCCGAGAAGGTCGACTCGTTCGACGGCTACATCTTCGTCACGCCCGAGTACAACCACTCGACCTCGGGGGCGCTCAAGAACGCCCTCGACTTCGTCTACGCCGAGTGGAACAACAAGGCCGCCGGGCTCGTGAGCTACGGCTCGGCCGGCGGCACCCGCGCCGCCGAGCACCTCCGGCTCATCCTCGGCGAGCTGCAGGTGGCCGACGTGCGCCAGCAGGTCTCGTTCTCGCTCATGAGCGACTTCGAGGGCTACACGAAGTTCGCCCCCGCCGGATACCACGCCGGCATGCTCGCCGCGCAGCTCGACCAGCTCGTGCCGTGGGCGACCGCGCTGCGTTCGGTGCGCGAGGGCGGGGCGCTCGCGCAGGCGGCGTAGCCCGCCCGCGGGCCCGCCCGCGCGCCTGCCCGCCCGCGCGCCGGCGCGCCCGCCCGCCGAGTGATGCTGTCGACGCCGAGCGATACCGGTGCAACAGCATCACTCGACGGGAGCGGTCTCACTCGGCGCCTGCCCGCGGCACCGCGGCGGCGGTCAGCGCGGCACGTGCCGGTCGAGGAAGTCCGCGATCGCCGTCGCCATGTCCTCGGGCTGCCACGAGTGCTGCGCCGCGGGGATCGCCGCCCGCTCCGCGTTCGGCAGGGCCGCGGCGAGCGCCTCGGCCGCGGGCGTCATCTCGTCGAGGGTCTCCTCGCCGACGAGCACGAGCGTCGGGGCCTCGACGGCCCCGAGCAGCTCGGCGTGCGGCGCCGACTGCGCCCAGGCGAGGGACTCGGCATCCGCTTCGAGGCTCGGGCCGATGCGCACCATGATGGGCCACGACGGGCTCGACTTGGCCTGCGCGAGCCACTCGGGCGGCATGTCCTTCATGAAGTACTCGACCACCGCGTCGGGGTCGTCGCCGGCGATGCGGTCGCGCAGCCCGGCGAGGAACTCGCCGCCATCGGAGCCCTGCTCGGCGCCGATCGGCACCTCGAAGACGACCATGGCGGTGACGGGCAGTCCGGATGCCGCGGCCGCGAGTGCGATCGAGCCGCCCGACGAGTTGCCGAACAGGGCGACGCCCTCGCCGAGGTCGTGCGTGCGGTCGAGCTCGCTGACGATCGCGCGCAGGTCGGCGAGGTTGTGGTGCAGGTCCATCGGCCCGTCGTGCGCGCTCTCGCCGCGGCCGCGCCGGTCGTAGTTGATCGCGGTGTAGCCGCGATCGGCGAGCAGCGTCGCGAGGCGCTTGGTCGTCGGGTCGAATGCGCGGAACTGGAACGCGCCCCCGATGAGCACGACGGGCGGGCCGCTGCCCTCGCGGTCGTACGCGATCGCGGCGCCGTCGTGCGAGATGGCGGTGTGGCCGTGGGACATGGGGCCTCCTTCGCAGGTTCGGTCTGCGGGGGGATCGGGCTCGTCGTCAGGCTATCGGCGGTCGCCCGCTGCCGATAGGGGCGGATGCCGCGACGCGGGAGCGACGCGCCGTGGCATCCGTCGCCGTGATGTCGGTGGGTGGTGGCAGCATTGCGAGCACAACACCACATGTTGGGGTCGGCGGGGCGAGGGGGCCCAGATGTCGGGGCTCCGATGTCCAGATCGTGTGACACGCCGACGACACGCCCGGCAACCGTCCACAGGTGGAATCTGCTCGAACGAGCGGGCCTGTGGAGAACGTGTCGAGGAGCCGCGCAAATCCGCAGGTCAGGGGGGTGTCGACCTGTTGATGGGCTGGGGAGAACGCGGTGGAAAACTACACGAATGTAACTACTGCATGTTGGGGTCGTTCCCTTGCGCAGACACTAGATGTAGTATTGAAGGACACACGCAACACCGGGGGAAACGGCTCCCGAGGAGCCAGAGAAGAGGGGTCACAGAGATGACGGTCACGGTCTACACCAAGCCTTCCTGCGTCCAGTGCAACGCGACGTACCGGGCCCTCGACAGCAAGGGCATCGAGTACGAGGTGCTCGACCTCTCGCAAGACGAGAACGCGCTCGCCGCGGTCAAGGAGCTGGGCTACCTGCAGGCCCCCGTCGTCATCACCGACGAAGACCACTGGTCGGGCTTCCGCCCCGACAAGATCGACGAGCTGGCATCGCGGCTGGCGTAACGCTCCCGGCGGCTGACGACCGGGGGGTCGTGATGCAGCACCAGGAGCAACCATGACGAACCTGATCTTCTTCTCGAGCGTGTCGGGCAACACCGCGCGCTTCATCGAGAAGCTCGGGCGGCCGGCGGCGCGCATCCCGCTCCACGCGAGCGATGCGCCGCTCGTCGCCGACGAGCCGTTCGTGCTCGTCGTCCCGACCTACGGCGGAGGCGACGGCAAGGGCGCCGTGCCGAAGCAGGTCATCAGGTTCCTGAACGACCCGCGCAATCGCGCGCTCATCCGCGGCGTCATCGCCGCGGGCAACACCAACTTCGGTGCGGCCTACGGCCTCGCGGGCGACATCGTCGCCGCGAAGTGTCACGTGCCGCACCTGTATCGCTTCGAAGTATTCGGGACACCCGACGACGTTCGCGCCGTCGACGAGGGATTGGACGCATTTTGGTCAACGCAGCAGCATCCGGCAACGACAGTGGCGTGAGTGTCATCGACGCACCGCGCTCGAGCAACGCGGGCATGGACTACCACGCCCTGAACGCGATGCTGAACCTGTACGGGCCGGACGGGAAGATCCAGTTCGAGAAGGACCGGGAGGCGGCGCGGGAGTACTTCCTGCAGCACGTCAACCAGAACACGGTCTTCTTCCACTCCCTCAAGGAGCGCCTCGACTACCTCGTCGAGAAGGAGTACTACGAGAAGGAGGTGCTCGACCAGTACTCGTTCGAGTTCATCCAGAAGCTCAACGACCTGGCGTATTCGAAGAAGTTCCGCTTCGAGACCTTCCTCGGCGCGTTCAAGTACTACACGAGCTACACGCTGAAGACGTTCGACGGCAAGCGGTACCTCGAGCGCTTCGAAGACCGCGTCGTGATGACCGCCCTCGGCCTCGCGCAGGGCGACGAGCAGCTCGCGATCGACCTCGTGGAAGAGATCATCGGCGGCCGCTTCCAGCCGGCGACGCCCACGTTCCTCAACACGGGCAAGGCGCAGCGCGGCGAGCTCGTCTCGTGCTTCCTGCTCCGCATCGAAGACAACATGGAGTCGATCTCGCGCGGCATCAACTCGTCGCTGCAGCTGTCGAAGCGCGGCGGCGGCGTGGCGCTGCTGCTGTCGAACATCCGCGAGTCGGGTGCGCCGATCAAGCAGATCGAGAACCAGTCGTCGGGAATCATCCCGGTCATGAAGCTGCTCGAGGACTCGTTCAGCTACGCCAACCAGCTCGGCGCACGCCAGGGCGCCGGCGCGGTGTACCTGTCGGCGCACCACCCCGACATCATGCGGTTCCTCGACACCAAGCGCGAGAACGCCGACGAGAAGATCCGCATCAAGACGCTGTCGCTCGGTGTCGTGGTGCCCGACATCACGTTCGAGCTCGCGAAGAACAACGAGGACATGTACCTGTTCTCGCCGTACGACGTCGAGCGCGTCTACGGCAAGCCGTTCGGCGACGTGCCGATCACCGAGAACTACCGCGCGATGGTCGACGACCCGCGCATCAAGAAGACGAAGATCAACGCGCGCGAGTTCTTCCAGACGATCGCCGAGATCCAGTTCGAGTCGGGCTACCCGTACATCGTGTTCGAAGACACGGTGAACAAGGCCAACCCGATCAAGGGCCGGATCAACATGTCGAACCTGTGCTCCGAGATCCTGCAGGTCAACACGCCGACGACCTACAACGAAGACCTCAGCTACAACCAGATCGGCAAGGACATCTCCTGCAACCTGGGGTCGCTGAACATCGCGCACACGATGGACTCGCCGGACTTCGGCAAGACGGTGGAGACCGCCATCCGGGGCCTCACCGCCGTGTCGGACATGTCGCACATCTCGTCGGTGCGCTCGATCGAAGACGGCAACGACAAGTCGCACGCCATCGGCCTCGGCCAGATGAACCTGCACGGCTACCTCGCTCGTGAGCGCATCTTCTACGGCAGCGAAGAGGGCATCGACTTCACGAACATCTACTTCTACACGGTGCTGTTCCACGCGCTGAAGGCGTCGAACAAGATCGCGATCGAGCGCGGCGAGACCTTCGACGGGTTCCGCGACTCGAAGTACGCGTCGGGCGAGTTCTTCGACAAGTACACGGATGCCGCGTGGGTGCCGTCGACGCCGAAGGTGATCGAGCTCTTCGCCGACGCCGGCGTGCACATCCCGACCCAGCACGACTGGCAGGAGCTGAAGGCCTCCATCATGGAGCACGGCATCTACAACCAGAACCTGCAGGCGGTGCCGCCGACCGGCTCGATCTCGTACATCAACAACTCGACCGCGTCGATCCACCCGATCGCGTCGAAGATCGAGATCCGCAAGGAAGGCAAGCTCGGCCGCGTCTACTACCCGGCGGCGTTCATGACGAACGACAACCTCGAGTACTACCAGGACGCGTACGAGATCGGCTACGAGAAGGTCATCGACACCTACGCCGCGGCGACTCAGCACGTCGACCAGGGCCTCTCGCTCACCCTCTTCTTCAAGGACACCGCGACGACCCGCGACATCAACAGGGCGCAGATCTACGCGTGGAAGAAGGGCATCAAGACCATTTACTACATTCGCCTGCGGCAAATGGCTCTTGAGGGCACGGAATTGGAAATGTGCGTTTCGTGTGCACTTTAATGTGCTGAATTGAATTGAAATGCACTAATACGGCAGAGAAATCGATAAATGCTTGAATCCATTGAATACCGGCGTCGCGAGGTCGGTTATGCCGGTCTCGTCGGCGGGGTCTATGGGGTGCGAACCCTTGGTTCAAGCGAGTATCGATATGTCGGTCAGACCACGCTGAGTTGCACCAAGCGGATGTCGCAGCACCTCAAGGCGGCGAAGGCCGGGCAGAAGACCGCGTTCTATGACTGGCTTCGGAAGACCGATGACTGGCACATCGTGCCGCTCGAACTCATCTGGACTTCACTCGAGGACCTGGGCGAGGCCGAGAAACGCTGGATCGTGGATCTCCGGGCACAGGGACACCGCCTGCTCAATCTGACAGCCGGCGGCCTCGGCGCGGCCGGATTCAAGTGGACTGACGAGATGCGGGAAGCCGCACGGCAGCGCATGCTGGGTCGACCCGGCGTCTCCATGCCTGGCGCCGAGAACCCGATGTTTGGTCGGTCGCACACCGACGAGCAGAAGGCCCGCTGGTCTGAGCTTCGCAAGGGCACCAACGCCGGCGAGGCCAATCCGAACTTCGGGAAGTTCGGGCCGGCGCATCCGGCGTACGGCCGCGTCTTCTCGCCGGAGACGCTCGAGCGACTCTCGGAGCAGAAGCGCGGCGAGAAGAACCCGAACTACGGCAAGACCGCGAGCGCTGAGACTCGCGCCAAGATGTCCGCTGTCCGAAAGGGACGCCCGATGCCCTCGAGCGTCCGGAACGCGCACACGCGGCACCACACGAACAAGGGCGTCTTCAAGGAGACGTGCCGGCACTGCATCGACGATCGAAACAACGAAAGAGGCAGCTCATGACGCTCACGGACCCCGTGAACTCGGCGACGAACGACCCCGCCCACCAGGGCAAGGTCAAGCTGGTCGACCACGTCAACGCGATCAACTGGAACCGCATCCAGGACGAGAAGGACCTCGAGGTCTGGAACCGCTTGGTGAACAACTTCTGGCTGCCCGAGAAGGTGCCGCTGTCGAACGACATCCAGTCGTGGAACACGCTGACGCCCGACGAGCAGCAGCTCACGATGCGGGTGTTCACGGGCCTGACGCTGCTCGACACGATCCAGGGCACGGTCGGTGCGGTGTCGCTCATCCCGGATGCGATCACGCCGCATGAAGAGGCGGTGTACACGAACATCGCATTCATGGAGTCGGTGCACGCGAAGAGCTACTCGTCGATCTTCTCGACGCTGTGCTCGACGAAGGACATCGACGATGCCTTCCGATGGTCGGTCGAGAACCCGAACCTGCAGAAGAAGGCCGCGATCGTCATGGAGTACTACCAGGGCGACTCACCGCTCAAGCGCAAGGTCGCTTCGACGCTGCTCGAGTCGTTCCTGTTCTACTCAGGGTTCTACCTGCCGATGCACTGGTCGTCGCGCGCGAAGCTCACCAACACAGCCGACCTGATCCGCCTCATCATCCGCGACGAGGCCGTGCACGGGTACTACATCGGCTACAAGTTCCAGAAGGGCCTCGAGCGCGTCTCCGAGACCGAGCGCGAGGAGATCAAGGACTACACGTTCTCGCTGCTCTACGAGCTCTACGACAACGAGGTGCAGTACACGCAGGACCTCTACGACGGCGTCGGTCTCACCGAAGACGTCAAGAAGTTCCTGCACTACAACGCCAACAAGGCCCTCATGAACCTCGGCTACGAGCCGATGTTCCCGAAGACCGTCACCGACGTGAACCCCGCGATCCTCGCGGCCCTCTCGCCGAACGCCGACGAGAACCACGACTTCTTCTCGGGTTCGGGCTCGTCTTACGTGATCGGCAAGGCGGTCGTCACGGAAGACGAGGACTGGGACTTCTGATATGTAATCCGCGTACCTGTCAGGTGGACAAGGCTGGCGCCGTCCGGATCCGTTCTGTGAAACGCCAACCTACTTGATCAATCGGGACACTGAATCCGATCATTCGACGGGTTAGTCGATCGTGAATTTAGGCCCGGAACGAGCACCCTTTGCGCCGCAGTAGGCGGTGCCACCTAATCGCGAATCCCCGAGGACTCAGGAACCGCATGAGCGCGCAGACATTCCGCAGTCAGCTCGAACGGAAGACGCGGCAGAGGTTGGATGCCGAGAAGCGGGCGCGTGAGTACCGTGCGAAGGAGTCTGGCAAGCGCACTGACGCCTCGAAAGCCCGTGCAGCCGCCCGAAATACGAAGAGCGAATCGACCGCGCGGACAAAGCTCCGTGAAGCGGAACGCCGCGATAATGAGGCCACGGCGGCGGCGAAGGAAGCCAGCCGGTACGAGGCACGAGCGACCCAGTACTCCAGGGAAGAAGCCCGGCTCGCCGAACAGCTCGCCCGGGCTCAGCGAAGCGAAGCCGTGGCTGCGGAGCGGCAGCGTCAGCGCGAACGAACCCGGGATGCCATCCGCGAGACACGGATCGAGAACCGGCTGTCGGCAGCGGAGACCGCCGTCGAACACGCCATCAGCACAATGCAGCCGCCCTCAGCGGAGAAGCTTCGCGTCCTCATCCTGGGAGCGTCAGGAGAGGGCGAGCTTCGGGTCGGACGGGAGCAGAAGCGTATCCGTTCCGCCGTGGAGTCCGCCCTTCATCGAAACCTCGTCGAACTCGATGTCCGTCCAGCCGCGACCAGTGCGGATCTTCTGGACGGCATCACGAAGTTCCGGCCGCACATCGTCCATTTCTCCGGTCACAGCAACGAGCACTTACTCGTGTTTGAAGCGGACGTGGACGAACCGAACGCAGGAGTCGGTGTCACGGCACGCGCCTTCGCCGCGGCGGTCAACGCCACCGACGACCCGCCCGTGCTTGTAGTCCTCAACTCCTGCCGCTCGGCGGGACAGATCGACGACCTCGTCCGCGCCGTTGTGCCATTTGCCATCGGGATGGCTGACGAAATCGATGACGGCGATGCCATCAACTACGCAGCTCAGTTCTACGCATCACTTGCGAACGGTCAGTCCATCAGCGCGGCACACCGCGCCGGTCGTGCAGCACTCGAGCTCGCTGGACTCGACGGCGCCGACCTACCCACGCTCGCGTCCGCTGACTCGGTCGACGCGGCGACGACCATCCTCGTGAAGCCACCGGAGTGAATATGGCCGACCGGCAAGAGCAGTCGAAGAAGGCCGCAAAGGAACGCGGCGAGATCACAGCGGTCGAGGGTCGCGGGACGACTGAGAATCGAAATCTGGCGGCCCTTCATTCGGTGACGTTCGCCACCGGAAACGTCGAGCGAACCTTTCAGATGCCGCGACCGAAAGACGCGGTCGAAGTGAGCGTTCAGAAGCTGCACGTGGTCCGGTTCGTGGAGCTGCCGGAATGCCCGATCTGTCTCGCCCCGAAGCCGACCTCCGCTGAGCACGTCCCTCCGGAAAGCATGGGCGGAGGCGTGATCACGAGAAGCTGTGAACGGTGCAACAACGAGTTCGGCTCTCGAATCGAGCCGCACCTGCTCGACTGGTACGAGCACGCAGTCCGTGCGAGTTTCCGTGGCGACGCGGTACCAGGCAAGCGGGTAGGGCCGCGCATGCTTGTCCGTGAGGCGTCCGATGGACGGGTCGGCCTCATCTTCGACCGCGGTAAGTACGACGAAGCCATTACGGAGATATTCGATGGCGGCGAGTTCGAGATGATCTACTCACCTCCGGATCCCGGTCGGGTTCAGGTCGGCCTCCTCAAGAGCGCCTACCTCGCCGCCTGTGCGGTCCTTGGTGAAGTGCTCCGCACGGAGCGCGCGGAGGCTGTTAGGGAGGAGCTGCAGACCGCACTCAGTGCACCGCGGAACCAGCCGCTGAAAACCGGCCCCATCGCCCGCCAGTTGAGAGCTCACCGCACGTATCGTCCAGCACGTCGCGGCGAGGTTTCGCTGGTCGTCGAGCAGGCAGATGATGGCTTTAAGTTCTTCGTATCCCTCGCGGAGGTTCTTGTTGTCGATTGGCCGCTTGACCCGATCCAGATGATGAGCGTGCCGCGGTCGGCACTCGGCTCCATCTCGGCGCCTTGATGTAGCCGGCGAACCGACCTCGTCCAGCTGTTTCGAACCCCCGACCGAGCGGGCATCTCTTGGATCAGATGCGGTTAGGGATCATCTTCGTTCTGTCTCCGGTGTGGGTCAATATAGATTCAATATACTTAGGACCCAACACAGAGGTCTGCGAGTGTGGTATCATGGAACCTGAGGAGGTTTTCATGGCCATCACTGCAAGCACACTCGTAGAGCTCATCGAGAGCACCATTGAGGCGCGGCACGAAACTGACAAGCAGATCCAGGCTCTGCGTCGTGAGCTCGAGGGTCTTGAGGTGAAGCGCGATCAACTTCTGCAGGAGGAGCAGGGGTATCGGTTCGCGCTCGCGCGCCGGTTCCCCGATGAAGACATCGACGCTCCCAACTTCGCTGCGGACTCCGCCCCTGGATCGGTGCGGCGCACGGACGACTTCCTAAAGCAGACGCGGGCGGACGCCGTAGAGGCGGCAGTGCGTTCCATCGCCGACGAGCGAGGAACCGCAAGCCCCGCCGCGATCGAGGAGTTCCTGCGCGCAGGCGGACGGGATGACACACGCGATGCCATCGGCGCGGCACTCGCCTACCTCAATCGCACTGACCGCGTCGTGAACGTCGCTCGTGGACAGTGGCAGCCCAGGGATGGCGCATGACAACCCCATACAGACTTCTGGCCCGATCCGTTGCAGCGGATACGGGCCAGAACAACCGGCACGAGGACGCGGTAGTGACTTTGACGGTCACCTACAGCGTAGCGAAGAAACCTAAGGGATTCACCTTGCTTCCTCCTCGTGTCACGACATTGAGGAGATCGCCTTATGGCATCGATCAAGAATCACTTCGGAATCACGGGTGCTGTGCCCTTCATCGACGTGGACGTGGACGCCGACAACCGGCTGTACATCGATCCGCGGGCCGTCAGGCTGCGGAGGTCCCCGCAGCGTTATGCGGACCAAGCAGTGAGGTGTGCGGATACATTCCTCACCACCGTCACCGACTGCGTCTTTGACGGGTCTCCCGGCGCACTTGGGCGCGGACGGGAGCTCCTCGAGCGGTTCGTCGAGCCCTGGGAGACGCGACTTGGCATGTCGGACGAGGGCTTCCACGGACGTGGCGGTGCCTCGGTAGTGGGTGGCTGGATCTGGGAGGCCTTCGTCGGCGACCTGGAAGCCCTCGTGCGGCTGGGCATTCTCCATCAACTGGAGGACCTTCCGGTCTTCGTAGGTGGCATTGACAAGGACATCACGAGCGACATTGCAACTCGGATCTACTTCGAGCCGCTCGGACGCTTCACCGAGCAGATGATCGCCGACTATCCAGAGTTCGCCGCCGACGGCAAAGAGGTACGCACGTACAGGAAGCCCGTGTGGAACCCCGACTCCTGCGAATGGGACGAGGCCGAGTTCACCCTTCCCGTGGTGAAGGGCGAGCCTCTGCTGCTCGTCCCTGTTGGCTGGGCGCGTCCCACACTTCTGATGTCTGCGGGCCGCTACTACGACACGGTGGTCCTTTCGTATGCGCAGATGGAGCAGGCCATTCTCATGTCTGACGGCAAGGTCTGGAACGCGCGGAAGGCTGACCTCAGGAAGCAGCGCGACCTTCAGCCCGGACGGACGACGAGTCTTCGCGTGACTCTGAGGGCGATTGCGAGTAGGGAGGATCTTCTGAGGGTCTTCAAGGCCTTCGTCGACGAGCGGTACGACGGGGGCGACAGCTCCGACCAGGCCGCCTGATCTCCGGTGGGTGTCGCCGCACCCGTGCGGCGGCACCCATCATGTCGGGACGGCGACCTCGGCTCTTCGCACGGTGACGCTGGCAGGCCGGAAAGATGGGTGTGTGTTCCGATCATCAGGGGCATATCCCGAGGAACGGCAGGCGATGTGGGCGGCACGGCCGCGGACTGGTTCTCGTCGAACCCGTGGCGGCTGCGGCCGGGACCGTCGATGGTGGCGGTGCTCGAGCGGGCCGAGGACTTCAGTACCGCGACGACGGAATTGTGGCTGCCGGTCGAGCGTGAGTGAGCCGTGACCGGTTGCGAAAGCGCCGCTCACATCGTGCCGGCGTCCCGCGGTGGATTGTGCATGAACTCAAGGCGGATGCCGTTGTCGTCCTCGACGAAGGCGGCGTAGTAGCGGTCGTTGAAGCGCGGGAAGAGCTTCGGTCCGCTGACCGCCGTCCACCCGGCATCCGTCGCGATCTGGTGGAGGCGGTCGACCTCGGCGCGGGAGGCGACGGGGAAGGCGAGGTGCTGCCATCCGACCTGGCCGTGCCGGTGGGGGCCGGTGCCCGGCTCGCGGGCGGGGAAGAGGATCAGCTCCTCCTCGCCGAGGTACCAGGAGACGCCGTTGTCGGCGTCCTGCCGGGTGCAGCCGAGCGCCTGCATCACCGGGTCGAACTGGGCGATCGCGCGGGGGAGGTCGTCGACGGTGATGCCGATGTGATCGAAGAGAGGCACCGGGACATCCTATGGACGGGACGCACGGCGCGGCGGCGTGACATCCGTCTCACTGGAAAGGGCGACCCCGGGGAGAGCGCCGCGTCAGACCCGCGTGATGGCGGGCACGAGGTAGGTCTGGTCGAGGATGGCGGCGGCGGGCTCGTACATGCGCAGCACCGGCCGGAACTCGCCAGCCGGTGTGGGCAGCCAGTTGGCGCGGGCCTTCTCGTCGGCGGGCTCCGTGTGGGAGATGGTGATGACGAGCGAGCCATCATCCTCGTAGCGGATGCCGGGGGTTCGGTCGCCGATCGAGTAGCGGTCGATCGGGTTGGCGACGAGGTAGTAGTCGGGCACGTCGTACATCGTGAGCGACCAGAACGCGCCGACCGGGGGCGGCGGGCTCAGGGTGAGCGTGTAGGTGCGCTCGCCGGTGAGCCGGTCGCCGTGGTCGTCGACGTAGGTGGCGATGTAGGCGGCCTCGAAGGCCTGGTTGCCCCAGAGCCCGCCGAGGGCGGCGCCCGCGCGCTGGACGATCCGGTGCGCCGGGTCGGCGATCTTGAACGCCGGGTCGTCGAGTGAGCCGACCTCGAAGTAGTCGAGGTTGTAGTCGAACGAGTGGTAGGCGAGGTTCCAGCCGTTCACGACCGGGTTGCCGCCGCCCGACGCGACGGCGGCCTCGAGCACGGCTTTGCCCTTGGCGTAGCCGGCCTCCAGTGCGGCATCCAGCTCGGGGTCTTCGCCGTATGGGGTGGCGCCGGTCGCCGTGAGGCCGAGCGGGGCGAAGGCGGCGAGCGTGCCGGCATCGCGCGGGGCGGGCGGGAACGCCTGGCTCCACAGCCGCAGCCTGTCGAAGAACTGCAGCGCCTCGCTGCCTGTCGCCGCCTTGCTCGAGGGCAGGCCCTCGGGGGTGGCCGAGCCGATCGGGGTCAGGGTCGTGGCATCCTGCAGCGCATGCACCGCGGGCAGGTCGTCGTCGCCGGCGACCGCCCAGCGTCCGACGATCGACGCGACGCGCGTGGGCACGCGGACGACGGTCTCGCCGGGAGCCGCCTCTCCGCTCCAGCCGGGCGGGACGAGCAAATGCGTCGCGGCATCCGTGCCGGTGGCCCGATGGCCGATGTAGGCGAAGTTGTCGGTCCACGCCGAAACGAACTGCAGCACGTAATAGCGGCCCGCCGTGTCGGGCACCTCGAGCCGCACCGGGCCGACGCCGAGGTCGAGCTGCGCCATCGAGTACACCGTGTCGTTGTTGATCGTGACGAACGTGTCCTCGGGGCCGGCGAGCGCGCGGGCGTGGCTGAAACGATTCCACGGCGCGGCGGCGTTCTTTCCGACCCCGGATGTCACGTAGCGCTCGACCTGATCGAGGTTGAACACGAGGGGGAAGCCGAACAGGTAGGCCTGAGTCGCAAGGTCTTCGAGCGGGGTCGACATGGAGCCATCCTCGCGCGGCTGGGTCGGTGCTCGCCACCGGGCGTGCCGCGCGCCTAGCTTGGACGCATGACGATCTCCGAGGCCGACCTCGTCCATCTGCGCCGCGCGGTCGAGCTCGCGCGTGAAGCGCTCGACGCCGGCGACGGCCCGTTCGGGTCGGTGCTCGTCGACACGTCCGGCACGGTGCGGTTCGAAGACCGCAACCGTGAGGTGACGGCGGGGGATGCCACGCGGCATCCGGAGTTCGAGATCGCGCGCTGGGCGGCGGCGAACCTGACCGCCGACGAGCGGGCGGCGGCGACGGTGTACACGTCGGGGGAGCACTGCCGATGTGCTCGGCGGCGCACGCGTGGGTCGGGCTCGGGCGCATCGTGTACGTGGCGTCGGCCGAACAGATCAGCGGATGGCGCGCAGCGGCCGGTGCCGCGGCATCCGCTGTCGCGGTCTTGCCGATCACGGCGGTCGCGCCGGGGCTGCCGGTCGAGGGACCGGTCGACGAGCTCGTTCCCGAGGTTCGGACGCTCATCGAGCAGACGGCTCGGTCGACCTGATCGGGCGTGGCTTCACACCACCAGGCGATTGCCGCGCAGATGCGGGCCATCGGAATGCGGGGCGCCGGATCAGGCGGCGCGTTCCACCTCCACCTGCGCCTCGTTGTGGCGCAGGAACCAGGGGGTGAAGGGCGGGTCGAAACGCGCGAAACGCGGTTCGCCGCGGACCGGGAGCCCCGCGGAACTCACCCTGGCGAGCAGTTCGTCGCGGTGCCGCTCCCACGACTCCCGCGTCCAGCGACCGCTGAACCGGAGTACGGCCACCAACTGCTCCGGCACCGTCCGCAACCTCACTTCGGGACGAGTGGGGATCGGCGCCTCGGCCTCAGTGATCCCCGCCGGCAGCACGAAGGCCACGACATGCCCTTCACTGGTCCGCTCCTGCAGCACGGGCGCCGTCATCGCGATCTTCTCCGGCGACTGCACCACCGGCGCCGTCATCTCGATCGAACGGCGGGCGGCGTTCTCACCGCCGATGTAGCCGACGAGCAGGCGGAAGGCCTGATTGCCGGCATCCTCGAACGGCACGCCCCGCACCACGGTCTCGGCCACGACGTGTGACGGATAGTGGCGCACCTCCCACCCGTCATGCTCCTGGACGACGTCGAACGGCTGCTGCTCGGTCACATTGCGAGGCTACGCCCGCTTTCGAGGTCATGGCCCGTGAAGGGATGCCGTCGCCCATCCGCCGCACGTGTGGCGGAGGCCGAGTTACGCGAGGGAATCGCGAGAGATCACTGCGAGACGGTGATCGCCGCGACCTCGTCCAACGACTCGACCACGCTTTCGGGATCGATACCCGATACGCAGTTCAGTTCGAGCGTGTAAGCGTTGCTCATTCCGTGGATGCTCGGGTCGAGTGCGGTGAACACTCGGACGGCGATGAGCCACGTGGAGTCACCATCGCCGAGGAGGATGGTTCGCGTCGCAACAGTGGCTCCCGGATCTTCCTCGGGTCCTGTAAGCGCGAAGTGACCGTCGGCCACGTAGGGAGCATTTGATTCGACAGTGTCCCCGGTCAGCTCAGCAAGGAACTCATCGGATGCCGCGGCGTCGTCCGTGGCCGATGTCTCGATGACCTCCTGGATGTAGCGCGCAGTGCACGATCCATTCGCGTGCACGAATTGCACCTCGTCTTCCGGCGCCTCGGAATCGGGTGCCCAATCAGCATCGGACCCGAACGAGATCCTCCATCCGACGCTCGCCGCCGGGTCAAGTCGACTGCCGCCTTCGAAATCGAGCGTGACGAGAGCCGTCGCCGGTTCAGGTTCGGCCGTCGGAGACTCGGTATCCGATGCCGGCGACTCGCTGCCCGACGGTTCGCTCGAGGGCGGTGACCCGGTGGCGGCGACGCACGACGCGCAACCGAGCGAAACCGCAACGGTCATCATCGCGGCGAGTGCGATGCGCAAGTGCATATCGACTCCTTACTCACTCCCTGGTGTCGTAGAACCCTGTCCCCGAACCCACCCAGATTGCGAGTAGTTTCCACCTTGAAATTCGGAATTGCAGGAGTTGCTGGGCACCGCCGCGAGAGCTCTATTTCGCGCGCTTGGCGGAGACTTTGCTCGTCGGCCCAGACAGGTCGGCCTGGAAGTAATACGGGTCCGTGAGGATAGTTGCAGACGGAATGGCCGTCATCGATCCCGTCCAAAACGCGGTCGATGTCTGGCTGTCGTAGACAATTGCCGTCCACGCGTGTGGCTGCCCATCACAAATCGCTTGGCCGGGCGGCGTATAGGGGGAGGCAAAGCCATAACCCTCGGCAACGGGCTGCTTCCCCAATTGCTGTTGGAGTGTGACCTGGACGTTGAATCCGGTACCGAAGTCGCCGGTGCAGCGGAGGGTGCCGGTCACAGTCACCTTCCCGAATCGGTCTATCGTCGCTTGTGAATCAACCGAAACTGAGCCCGTAATTGGGGTGTAGGTGCGAACCTCAAAGTTGATAGGCCCCTGGCTGGGGTAACTCACGACCTGGATCAGGTAGGTTCCGCCGGCCACGGTGCGGAACGGTCCACCGCAGCCGATAAGGCCGCCGTCGACGTCATAGACCGCGACACCGGCCGAGGCTGGCCGCACCGACAAATCGCTTGCGGTGGCTGTGGTGACTGAGTACCAGACGGATCCGGTGCTGCCTCCGCAGGGTCGCTCCTCGCCGGGTTCGGTTGTGGCATTCGTGGTGTCTGCGCTCACTGAAGCGGGCAGATCGCCGACTGGTTGCGCGTTCGTCCTGTCGTCGTTGGCGGGGCGGATGAGCTCCTCAACGTCGAGGGTGAAGGTGCCCAGCGTTCCAGTGAACCCCGCCGCGCGGACGAAGTAGGTGGTGCCGGCTGTGGCATAGAAGTCGATCGACTGCGGGAAGAAGTAGCCGAGGGGGCTCTGCGTTCCGCACGCGATCGGTGTCAGAGCGTCGAGCGATGTGCCGGTATACAGGGAGAGGCCGACCGTCTGGAAGGTGATGTTGTCACTCGCTTCGGCCTTGACGGACATGTCGCGGTCGGGCGTGAACAGGTACCAGACCGATGCGCCACCACCGTTGCAAAGGTTCTCCTCGCCTTGCTCCGCCGAGGCCTCGCTCGCATCCAGTGTCTCGGAGAACGGCAGCTGTGCGATCTCGGCTGCATCGGCGAAGTTGTCGTTGGTGGGTGCCGCCGCATGAGCGGGTGTCGCCGAAAAAAGCAGGCAGGCCAGTGCTGCAACCGTCAAGGCGGAGAGCCGTTGACGCCAAGTCAGTCCATCCATCGGACAACCCCTTCTCAACGTGACACGTGCGATAGGACGCCTGACCCTCATCTACCGGGAGTAGGAGTCGTTCCGAATCGTGGGAATCCCGCGCTCTCCAGGAACGAAGGAACCGCACGAGCCGCCTATTGGAGCGGTATACCGGATGGTCCCATTCAGCGGCTCGGTCCAGCAGGTGTCGATTCCGACACTCTTTCGACACACCGCCGTTTCTGCCAATCTGATGGTGTCCGGTCGTTGCCCCCGGAGTCAGAAGGGCGCCATGAACGTTGCCGACACGCTGCAGTTCGCAGTCGAATCTGCGCATTCGATCGCTCGTGATGAGTTCGACGAGCAGGGCTTTGCCGAACGGCTCTCCGTTCTCTTCGATGCGGACGGCGGAGTCGGCGTCACGTCGATGCGGCACGCGGTGCCCGAACCCCAGATCCGCGTGGTGGTGGGCGGCGGCCCCGCCTGCTCCGAGGCAACAGCCGCTAGCGCCACCCTCTTCGCTGCCAAGCACCCTGGCATTCTTGCGCAGCAGCGTTTGGGGACCGCGAGGGCGGTCCGCGTGAGCGACGAGGTGAACCTTGATCGGTTCTGGACGACCGAGACGTGGTGGGTGATGCATCATCCCTGGAATGGTCGATACTCGCTTGGAGCCACCCTCCATCTCGGTCGGGATGCTGTGGTGTTTGTCGGCCTCAATCGCGCGAAGAGAGACTTCTCCGATGACGAAGTGCTGGCGCTGAGTCGCTTCCAGCAACCGGTCGTTGCGGCATTCCGCTATCGGCGAGCTGTGCAAGGTGCGCTTCATCAGCTTGCCTCCCTGGCCGACTCTGGCTCGCCGAAGGACACCGAGCGCGGTCAGGTCCGGGGTGCCCGGGAAGCACCAAGCCGGCGCGAGGCGGAAGTGCTTACCCTGATGGCCGCGGGGTGGACAAACACTCAGATCGCTTCCCGCCTCTTCATTACGGAACGCACCGTCCGCAAACACCTCTCATCGGTGTACGAGAAGGCTGGCCTTCCCGGTCGCGCCGCCGCCGCAGCCTGGTGGGAGCGGCAGCGCGACCTCCCTTGACACGGAATTCCTTCTGCATGCCCCAAGGTGTCCTGATCGCTGTTCCTTCATCGCGCCCTCACTCCGGACGCTCTACGGAAGCTCGGACGCATCGGTCGGCGGTGTCGCGCGCCGACGGGGGTGGCGCCGAATGGCGACGCGATCGCTTCAGGGCACGAACTGGATCGAGTACGAGACGCCTGACTCGGTTTCGGCCAGCATCACGACACATGATCCGTCGGGTCCGAGCGACGGCGGCGCTTCGAAGACGTAGTCGTACTCGAACGTAGTTGCGGAGTCGGCTGACGCAAGCTCCTTCACAGTGGGGTAACCGGGTATCACGTGATCGGCAGCAAAGGTCGGTGATTCGACGCTCGCGCCCTCGGGGATCGTGTAAATCATGTCGGGGAACCGGAAGTCGGCGTTCGGATCAGCCAGCGCGGAGCGATCTACTTCGACGGTGACGTGGCAGGCGAAATATGCGCCGTTCGCGGGCCGAGGGACCGAGGCGGCATCCGCGGCATCGGTCACGTCGACAGGCCGATCAACGCGGATCCGTGCCGCATTCTCGCCCGTCACGGTAGAGGTCAGGTCGACCCAGGATCCATAGGTCGCCCGATCAGCCTCCGGGATGAACTCCTCGATTGCGGCGCCCCAGTAGATCCGTTGCCCTCGTGCAGGCAGCAACCACGTATAGCGCGAATCCTCAGCTGAAGACCAATCGGCGTCGAAGACGTCGTAGCGGCTGTACTCGCCTTCGACGTTGAGGTCCCACCCTTTGAGCGCCTCGTATCCAGCGATCGAGAATTCGACCGGCCACGCCTCGTAACCGCTTTCGGTATCCCACCGCCGATCGGGGAGGAGGTCGGGATCGATTTCGGCTGCGTCGATGACGCGCACCGTTAGCGGAACGGCGATGTACTGATCCTCAGGGGCGGGTGCGCCTGCAGCGATGGCCTCCTGGGTGATATCGATGGGATCCCCGGCCGCCACGAGCATCGCGGGGTTCCGGGTGCCGAGAGTGCGAAGCTCCACCTCGCTGCCGTACGGGAGCGGGGCGGCTCGGGTAGTCGGAGAGTCGGCGAGCTGTTCGGAGTACAGGTCACCCGCCGACACCTGGTATCCGAACGAGAAGTACGTCACGACCGCGATGGAGACGGTCCAGATCACGCCGGCGGCGATCGAGACGGCGAGTGCGCCATGAATCATCCGCCTCGCGGCAACGAGCGACCAGATGGCGGCGACGAAGCCCGCCGCGAGGAGACCGAACGTCACCACGATCGCAAACGCTCGCCACCAGGGTGGGAAGAAGAACGCAGCGAGCTCCTTCGACGCGAGCGGTGCCACAATACCGAACGTCAACAGAACCCCGAGCCCGGAGAGAACAAGCGAAACGACGGCGGAGCGGCGCCCATTCGGAGATGGACCGGCGTCGTTCTGTGCTTCGTTGCGGACCGAGGAATCCACCGTCATGTTCATCCCTGTTCCCTCCGACGGCGACCCGAATCATCGGATTCGGATCACACAGTGCCCGCGAGGTAGGGCCGCATCCTTCTGTCTATCGGTAGCGCACCCCGGTGAGTCACCCCCCGATCGGGTGCATCCGCGAGGGCCTGCACTGGCGCGGAACAGCTTGGGTCCGCTCACCGCCGCAACCGTGAGGTGACGACGGGGGATGCCACGCGGCATCCGGAGTTCGAGATCGCGCGGTGGGCGGCGGCGAACCTGACCGCCGACGAACGGGCGGCGCGACGGTGTACACAGCGGAGTAGCGGTGCGCTTGCCGGGCGAGTCAGTCGTGCCATCCGCTGCGCTGAGGGTATGGGACTGATCAGGCGGCCGAGGCGCTGAACGAGGCGAGGCGAGTGAATCGCGTAGCGGCGGGTGCGCTTACGCTGGGCCCTGACGTGATGATGACGGAGGGGACCGCGTGGCAGAGCTGCTTCCGCTTCGTTCATGGCAACGGCGAGCGACATCGGCCGGAACAGCAGCGGGCGTGGCGCTGCTGGGCGCGCTTGCGGCCGTCGCTGCGGCGCGACTGGCGGAGCGCGGCTTCGGCAATGCGGTCATCGTCCCCGTCGGGGCGATCACCGTGCTCGCTCTCTTCGTCTTGGGTCTCGGGGCCTACCGGATGATCGGCGCGTGGCGGGACACGAGCGTGTGGGATCGCGTTCGTCACCAAGAGGGACTGGTGTTTTCGTCGGGGAGGACCCGGCGGCTTCGGGAAGCGCTTGAGCCCTATGCGGTCGTGCAGGACTCGGAATCGCTGGGCTACGACTTCACCGTGTCGTGCACGGTTACGGGTCTCACCTTCTGGGGAGGGCCGGCGCGGGAGCCCGTCGCACTGGCGGTGATCCCGTGGCGGCACGTCGTGAAGATCGCGCCGGGTCGTGTATCGATCGACACCAGGTCGAGTCAGGGACTCCACGTGTCATTGTCCTCCGGCGAACAGCTCGAGCTGCATCCGCTCGGCGAAGGACTCGTCGCTGCGTTCCCCTTCTCGACGAAGAGCCTTCTCCGTCTCAGCGCTCAGCTCAGCGCCATGCGGCATCGGTGGACGTAGCACGAGATCGTGAGCGGGCGGCGGCGGCGACGGTGTACACGTCGGGGGAGCACTGCCCGACGTGTTCGGCGGCGCACGCGTGGGTCGGGCTCGGGCGCATCGTGTACGTCGCGTCGGCCGAGCAGATCAGCGGATGGCGCGCAGAGCTCGGCGCCGCGGCATCCGCGGTCGCCGTCTTGCCGATCACGGCCGTCGCACGGGATCAGGCGGCGCGTTCCACCTCCACCTGCGCCTCGTTGTGGCGCAGGAATCAGGGGGTGAAGGGCGGGTTGAAACGCGCGAAACGCGGTTCGCCGAGGACCGGGAGCCCCGCGGAACTCACCCTGGCGAGCAGTTCGTCGCGGTGCCGCTCCCACGACTCCCGCGTCCAGCGACCGCTGAACCGGAGTACGGCCACCAGCTGCTCCGGCACTGTCCGCAACCTCACTTCGGGACGAGTGGGGATCGGCGCCTCGGCCTCAGTGATCCCCGCCGGCAGCACGAAGGCCACGACATGCCCTTCACTGGTCCGCTCCTGCAGCACGGGCGCCGTCATCGCGATCTTCTCCGGCGACTGCACTACCGGCGCCGTCATCTCGATCGAACGGCGGGCGGCGTTCTCACCGCCGATGTAGCCGACGAGCAGGCGGAAGGCCTGATTGCCGGCATCCTCGAACGGCACGCCCCGCACCACGGTCTCGGCCACGACGTGTGACGGATAGTGGCGCACCTCCCACCCGTCATGCTCCTGGGCGACCTCGAACGGCTGTTGCTCGGTCACCATCCGAGGCTACGCCCGCTTTCGACGTTGGTGAGGGCCGGCCTGCGATCCGGTCGCACTCGCCGTGATCCCATGGCGAGACATCGAGCAGATCGCACCGGGTCGCGTCTTCATCGATACACGGTCGAGTCACGGAATCCACGTGGCCCTGGCCTCCGGCGACCGGCTCGAGCTGCAGCCGCTCGGCGAAGGAATGCTCGCCGCGTTCCCGTTCTCGACGGGGAGCCTTCGGCGGCTCTGCGATCGACTCAGTGCGATGCGAGGTCGGTGGGGGTAGGCGAGAGCTTCTCGGCGGCAGGGGGATTGCGTTCCCACGCTCGAGCTATGCCGAACTGCGTACGGGCGCCCAGAGCGCGTCGGTCCCGCGCAAGGACGAAGCCGACGGTTGTCCGGTAGTCGACGTCACGTTGGGCGTTCGAGATGTCGACGCAGATGGAACCAAGGCTTGACCTCGCTGCGTTCTGTATACAAAATACTGAGTGCCGGATACGCCGGTGTGAAGACCAACGACGGAAGAGGTGGGCGCGATGCGCCGTGCGAACTCAATGACGAGGCGTCTGCTCGCAGCCGGCGCAATCAGCGTGATGACGATCGGGCTGGCTGCCTGCAGCGGGGGAGGCGGCGGCGGATCCGACGAGGACACGGTGGTCTGGTCGACGTGGGGCACCCCGGAGGAGCTGACGCGCTTCGAGGAGTTCAACCAGGACTTCATGGAGCGCCACCCCGACATCACGGTCGAGCTGCAGCCGGTCGCCAGCTACGGCGACTACCACTCCAAGCTCCTCGCGCAGCTCACGAGCGGCACGGCGCCCGATGTCTTCTACATCGGCGACGACATGCTCGGCCAGTTCGTCGACGCCGACGTCCTCCTCCCGCTCGGTGACCTCATGGAGTCGGACGCGAGCGAGACACGGCCCGATGACTTCTTCCCCGGGCTGTTCGGCGTCGCCGAGCGCGACGGCGAGTACTACGCCGCCCCCAACGACTCCAACCCGGACGTGCTCTGGTACGACAAGAGCGCTCTGGCGGCCGCCGGCATCACCGAGGATCCCGCAACGCTCGCCGAGAACGGCGAATGGACCACCGAGAAGTACCTCGAGATGAACGACAAGCTCGCCGAGGCCGGGCTCATCGGCTCCATGTTCTGGAACTACTGGGCGACGCATTACAGCTGGATCTCGGCACAGGGCGGAACCGCCTACGACGACTCGGGCGAGTTCGTCGGCAACACCGACCCAGCCACGGTCGACGCCGTCACCACGCTCGGCGACTACTTCCAGGACGGCACCTTCGTCGTCGCCGACACGATGCCGGAGGGCGCCGGAGCCGACAGCGAGTTCGTCACGCACGGTGCGGGGTTCTTCGTGCAGGGCCGCTACACGATCGGCACCGTGATGAGCGCGGGCGTCGAGGACGACTACGACATCGTCCGCTGGCCCACCCCCGACGGCGCCGAGGCCTCCACCGGCGTGGCCGCGTCGTACCTGGCGATCAACGGCCGCACCGAGGCGAAGGATGCCGCGTTCACGTTCTGGACCGAATTCCTCTCGGCCGAGGGGCAGACGTTCCGCCTCCAGGGCGGCGGCAACGCCGTGCCCTCGATCGCGGGTGCCGACGACGTCGTGCTCGAGGACGGCTACCCGGCGCACGCGCGGACCTTCCTCGACATGCGCGACATCGGGTTCGCCAACCACCCCGCCGAGGCACGCGTGCCGGGCCTGTCGAGCGACATCAGCGCGCTGTTCCTCGAGCTCTACCAGGGCAAGGCCGACGCGCAGGCGACGCTCGACGCCGTGGCCGAGCTCGTCGCCGAGAAGTCGGGGGAGTGAGTCGACCCATGGCGATCACGACGGGCGGCGCGACCGGGACCCCGGTCGCGCCGCCCGCGCCCGCAACACCGCCCGCCGGCTCCGCGACGAGCAGTCCCCGCACGTCGAGTTCGGACGGAACCGGCCCGCGGCGCGAAGCGGCCTGGCGTCGCCGCGACCGCCGCTGGGGATACGTCTTCGTCGCCCCGCAGCTCGTCGGCATGGCCCTGTTCGTGCTGCTGCCGTTCGTCGCGAGCCTCGTCCTGGCGTTCGCGTCATGGAACGGCCTCACCGAGCTCGAATGGGTCGGCTTCGAGAACTTCACGGCGCAGCTCCAAGACGAACTGCTCCTGCGATCGATCGTGAACACGCTGCTCATCGCCCTCATCACGGTGCCAGTGGGCCTCGGCATCGCGGTCGTCATCGCCGTCGCGCTCGAGCGGCTGCGCACGCGCACGCTCTACCTCATCCTGTTCTTCGCTCCCGTGGTCACCAGCACGGTCGCGGTCGCGATGATCTGGCAGCAGCTCTTCCGCGCCGACGGGGTGCTGAGCACCACGATCGCGAGCGTGTTCGGCGTCGCCCCGCCCGACTGGCTCAACGACCCGCGCCTCGCGCTCCTCGCGGTGTGCATCGTGTCGATCTGGTCGTCGCTCGGGTTGAACGTGATCATCTTCCTCGCCGGGCTGCAGAACATCTCGCCGTCGGTGATCGAGGCCGCGCGCATCGACGGGGCCGGCGCATGGCGGCTCTTCAGCAGCATCCGCTTGCCGCTGCTTTCGCCGATCGTGTTCTTCTCGTCGATCGTGGCGTTCATCTCGTCGCTGCAGACGTTCGACACGGTGTTCGTGCTCACCGCGAACGCGGGCCCCGACAACGCGACCCGCACAATCGTCTACCACATCTACGACCTGGGCTTCGGACGGTTCGAGTTCGGTCCGTCCAGCGCCGCCTCCGTGATCCTGCTGCTGCTGACCCTCGTCATCACCGCGATCCAGTTCGGCGCGCAGAAGAAGTTCGTCCACTACGAGGATGACGCCGCATGACCGCCGCAGACCTGACCCCGCCGCTCGTCGGCGATCCGGACCTCGAGAGCGGGGGCGACCACGGCGCCGGCCCTCGTCCCGGACGCGACCGCACCCGCCGAACCGTCGGCCGGGTCCTCATCCACGCTGCCCTCGTCGTCGCGGGCCTCGCGATGGTGTTCCCCTTCGTCTGGATGCTGCTGACCTCGTTCAAGACACTGCCGCAGCTGCTGCAGGACCCGCTGAGCTTCTGGCCCGACCCGTGGACGCTCGACAAGTACGTCGACGCGTGGAACGCCGTGCCCTTCGCGCAGGCGTACCTGAACAGCATCTACATCTGCGTGCTGGCCGTCGTGGGCACGCTGCTCACCGCGTCGATGGCGGGCTACGCGTTCGCCCGGATCCGCTTCCGCGGCAGCCGCGTGCTCTTCATCGTGTTCTTGGCGACGCAGATGATCCCCAAGCAGGTCACGCTGATCCCGTTCTACCTGCTGATGGCCGAGTTCGGATGGGTCGACTCCCACCTCTCGCTCATCGTGCCGGCGATGCTCGTGAACCCCTTCGCCGTGTTCCTCATGCGCCAGTTCGTGCTCAGCCTGCCGAAGGAGCTGGAGGAGGCCGCGCTCGTCGACGGCGCGGGTCGCTGGCGCACGTTCTGGACGATCATCCTGCCGAACCTCAAGCCCGGCCTCGGCGCGCTCGGCATCATCGTCGCGCTCGACGTGTGGAACAGCTTCCTGTTCCCGCTCGTGCTGCTGAACTCGCCCGACCTGTTCACCGTGCCCCTCCTGCTCGCGAGCTTCCGCGGTCAGTTCGGCTCGGTCGACTACGGGCTCGTGATGGCGGCGTCGGCGCTCGCCACGATCCCCATGCTCGTGGCCTTCGTGATCGGGCAGCGCCGAATCCTGAACAGCATGGCCGCGTCCGGGCTGGGCGGCCGATGAGCGTCACGCCGGTGTCGACGCGTCGTGTCGTGGGGCGAGCGGATGCCGCATCCGCCGCCGAACACGCGGGCGCCCACCTCGACCTCGTCGGGGCACCGTTCACGCTGCCGCGCTCGCGCATCCTGATCCTGCGCGACGGCGACCGGCTGCGCGTGCACACCTCGGAGTACGAACGCTCGCTGGCCGAGTGCGTCGCGATGGATGCGCTCGAGATGTGCGACGCCGCCGGCGTGACGATGCCCGTCACGCGGGTGCTGCCGCACGCGATCGAGTTCGGTGAGAGCGTCACGCTCACCTTCGCCGGCCCGTCGGCGTGGTCGGTCGGCGTGGGGAGCGGCGATCGTGCCCTGGTGCGGTGGACGCGACGGGCCGGCGAGGAGCCGGAGGAGCTCCCGATCGGCGGGCGGCACCCGGCGTCCGTCATGTTCAGACTCGATCGGTCGCGCGAGGTCGAGTTCACGCGGTCGGACGACCACGCCGAACACCTCGAAGCGACCCGGCAGGTGTGGCTCGACTGGTTCGCGACGTGCCCGATCGTGCGACCGGGCCTTCAGGACATGGCGGCGTTCTGCTGGTGGGTCCTCGGCGCCAACATCGTCGAGCTGCCGCAGCTCGGCGACGCGCGCGCCGTCGTCCCGTCGAAGATCGGGTACGTCGGCCTGTGGCAGTGGGACGCCTACTTCATCGCCGTGGGCCTGCGCCACGGGGACCCGGAACTGGCGCGCGAGCAGCTCGACCTCGCACTCCGGTTCCCCACCGCCGAGGGGCAGTTGCCGGACGTGGTCCACGAGGAGGGGGTGCTGGCGAGCAGCGACGACCTGCCCGCCGCCGACCGGGAGACGCTCCGGCGCGCCGGCTCCGCCGTCGCCGACCCGTCGGCGCCGGTCCCGCTGACCAAGCCGCCGCTGGCGGCGTGGGCGCTGCGCAAAGTACTCGAGGCCGACCGCGACGCGTCCGCCGACTGGGCGCGACGCATGATCGCCACCATCCGCCGCTCGCAGGACTGGTGGTTCACCCACTCCGACCTCGACGGAGACGGACTGCCCGAGTACGGGCACCCGTACTCGTCGGGTCTCGACGACAGCCCGGTGTTCGACGGTCCGCTGCCGACGACGACGCCGGACCTCGCCGCCTACCTCATCCGGCAGGACCTCGAGCTCGCCGCGCTCGTCGAACGGTGGGGCGCCGAGCCGGAGCCCGCCGCAGGCCGCGCGGCCGCGGCATCCGCTCACCGCGAGCGCGCGAGGCGGACGCTCGAATGCCTGCTCACGCTCTGGGACGAGCCCAGTGGCCGGTTCCGGTCGCTCGCCGCGGGCGCGCCCATCGAGAGCGACACGATCGTCGGACTGATGCCGTTGCTGACCGGCGAGCTGCCGGAGACGGTCGTCGACGTGCTCGTGGCCGCCCTCGACGACCCCGACCGGTTCGCCACGCCCTGGCCGATCCCGACGGTGGCCGTCGGCGATCCCGACCACACCCCGCAGCGGATGTGGCGCGGTCCTGTCTGGGTGAACACCAACGCACTGATCGTGGAGGGTCTCGAGCGATCCGGCCACTCGGACCGTGCTCGCCGACTCGCCGAGCGCACCGTCGAGCTCGTCATGCACGCCGGCGGACCGCACGAGTACTTCGACCCGTACACCGGCGAACGCGCCGCGAGCGCCACCACTGCGTTCGGTTGGTCGGCCGCCCTCTTCATCGACCTCGCGGTTGCGCTGTCGCACGACGCCTGAGCACCCGCACCCGCGCCGGCGCCCGCCGACGCATCCCCCCACCGACGAAGGAGTCACATGAAACGCCTCACCCTGCTCGCACCCGTCGCCGCACTCGCCCTGCTCTCCGGCTGCGCGATGGGCGGCACGGGCAGCGCCGCACCCGTCCAGCTCGATCCCGATGCGACGCCGGCCGGCGAGATCACGGTGTGGTCGTGGGATGTCGCCGCAACCGCGCTCGACCGCCTCGCCGAGGAGTTCGAGGCCGAGCACCCGGGTACGTCGGTCGAGGTCGTCGACGTCGGCTACGACAACGCTTACGACAAGCTCTCCGTCGGTCTGCAGGCGGGAAGCGGACTGCCCGACGTCGTCACCATCGAGACCGACCGGGCCCCGGGCTACATCGCCGAGTTCCCGGCCGGACTCGTCGACCTCACGCCGGTCTTCGCAGAGCACGAGTCGGACTTCGACCCGTTCAAGTGGTCGGCCCATTCCGACGAGGACGGGGCACTGAAGATCGTGCCGTGGGACTCGGGCACGGTCGCCCTGTTCTACCGCGCCGACTACTTCGAGGCGGCCGGCATCGATCCGGCCGACGTCGAGACCTGGGACGACCTCGTCGAGGCGGGCGAGCGGATCAAGGCGGAGACCGGCCACACGCTGCTCTCGCTCGACGTCGCCACCGGCGGCGGATTCCAGATGCTCCTGCAGCAGCAGGGCCAGGGCCTCTTCGACGAGAACGGCGACATCACCGTCGCTTCGCCGGAGGCGGTCGAAGCGCTGACCCTCCTGCAGACCATGAACGAGCGCGGGCTGCTCAAGAACGTCAAGGGCTGGGACGGCCGCGTCACCTCCGCCAAGAGCGGCGACTCCGCCGTCACGCCCGAGGCCGTCTGGTGGATCGGGACGCTGCTCGGGGATGCGCCCGAACTCGCCGGAACCTACGGCGTCACCGAGCTGCCGGCCTTCGAGGAAGGCGGCGTGCGCACCTCGAACTCCGGCGGCTCCGGGCTCGCGATCCCCGCGCAGGCGGAGAACCCCGACCTCGCGGCCGCGTTCATCGAGTACGTGCTGGCCGACGCCGACCGCCAGGCCTCGATGATGGCCGAGGAGGGACTGTTCCCCTCCTACCTGCCCGCGCTCGAGGACGAGTACTTCTCGGCACCGCAGGACTACTTCGGCGGCCAGGCGGTCTACGAGCTGTTCGCCGAGCAGACGGCGCAGATCCCGAGCATCACGTTCACGACCGACAACGCCGAAGCGACCGACATCGTCGGCAACGCGGTCGTCGCCGCCGTGCTGAACGGCGCCGACCCGGCGACAGTGCTGCAGGACGCGGCGGCGCAGATCGCCACCGCGACCGGCCGCGAGATCGCCGAGTAGCCGTGGCCTCCACCTCACTCGCGCTCCGCGAGCGAGGCGGGGTCGGGACGACACGCCGTCGGGCGCTGGGGCGCAGGCTCCAGCGCCCGGGGGCGTGGTTCACGCTTCCGGCCGCGCTGCTGCTCGCCGTCTTCTTCGCCTACCCGCTCGCGACCTCGTTGTGGCAGAGCCTGCACGCGACATCCGGCGGCATCACGACCTGGGTGGGATTCGACCAGTACGCCCGACTGTTCCGGGACCCGCTCGTGGGCAAGAGCCTGCTCAACGCCGGAATGATCCTCGTGGTCCAGGTGCCGCTCATGATCGCGCTCGCCGTGGGACTGGCCTACCTCCTGAACCAGGCGTGGCTGCGGTTCCGGGCGGGATTCCGCCTGCTGGTCTTCCTGCCCGCGGTCACCACGCTCGTCGCGTACGCCGTCGTGTTCCGGGTCATGCTCGCCACCGACGGCGGCGCGATCAACCAGCTCATCGGCCTCGTCGGTATCGCACCCGTCGACTGGCTGAACGACGAGTGGTGGGCGCGCGTCGCGCTCATCGCGGCGATCACCTGGCGCTGGACGGGCTACAACATGGTGATCATCCTCGCCGGACTCCAGTCCATCCCGGCCGAGCTCTACGAGGCCGCACGGATCGACGGCGCGGGGCGCTGGCAGACGTTCACCAGGGTCGTGCTGCCGCAGTTGCATCCCGTGCTCATCTTCACGACGGTGACCTCGACCATCGGCGCGCTCCAGCTCTTCGACGAGAACTGGATCCTGACCGAGGGCGGCCCGAACGACGCCACACTCACGCCGGTGCTCTACCTCTACAAGGTCGGCTTCCGGCAGTTCGACTTCAGCTACGCCTCCGCGATCGCGTGGCTGCTCGTCGGGATCACCGCCGTCATCGCGGTCGTCCAATTCCGGCTCATGAGGGAGAAGCCATGACCGTCGTCTCGACCCGGTCGACCGCGCGGGCAGCGAGCCCCTCGCCTGCGCCGTCCCCGCCCGCAGCGCCCGGATCCCGCATCCGCCGTGCGGTCCTCCGCGCGCCCGTCTACGTCGCGCTCGCCGTGGCCGCCGTCATCTCGGTGCTGCCGTTCGCCTGGATGATCGTCGCCTCGACGCACACCACGGCCGAGCTCTTCGCCACGCCCCTGCCCGTGCTCCCGGGAGGTGAGTTCTGGACCAATCTCGCCCGCCTCGAGGAGTCGGTGCAGTTCGGGCGCGTCATGCTGAACAGCGCGCTCATCGCCGTGGTCTATACCGTGTTCAGCTCGATCGTGAGCCTCATGTGCGGCTACGGCCTGGCGACCTACCGGTTCCGGGGCCGCGGGGTGCTGCTCGGCGTCGTGCTCGTGACGATGATGATCCCGATGCAGGTGCTGCTCGTGCCGCTGTTCCAGATGATGGCGAGCGCCGGACTGATCGACACCTTTCAGGCCGTGATCCTGCCGTTCCTCGCCAACGCATTCGGCATCTTCCTCATGCGCCAGGCGTTCCTGGACTTCCCCGTCTCGCTCATCGAGGCCGCCCGCATCGACGGAGCGAACGAACTGCGGACCTTCTACCGGATCGTGCTGCCGGTCGCGCGCCCGCAGATCGCGGCCCTGATCATCTACACCTTCATCAGCCAGTGGAACGCGTTCATCTGGCCGCTGTTGATGCTGAACACTGAGTCGAACTACACGGTGCCCGTCGCGCTCAACACGATGATCGGGCTCTCCCGTGTCGACTACTCGGGGCTCATGCTCGGGTCGCTGCTCGCGACGCTCCCGCTGATGCTGCTCTTCCTGGTCTTCCAGCGGCAGTTCGTGGCGGGCCTGCTCGGGGGAGCCGTGAAGGGGTGACCTCGTGCGCGGCGGCGAGGTGACGGGTCCGGTGCGCCGGGCCCGCGCCTCGTCAGGCGCTGAAGTACGCGCTCGAGGCGTTCTCGACGATGCGGCGCATGCCGTTCATCCAGTTCGCCTTCAGGGCGACGGATGCCGCGGCCACGTCGCCTCGGGCGAGGTGCCGGGCGATCTCGGCGTGCTCGGCCGCGACCCGCTCGATCATCACGTCGTTGGGCACGAGGAGCGACTCGTACCGGTGGAACGCGCCGCGCGTGCTCTCGATGACCTCGAGCAGGCGTCGGTTCGGGCAGGCGGAGAGCATGATCGAGTGCCATTCGTCGTCCTTCGTGACGACGAGGGCGTGCTCGACCACCTCCTGCTGGAACTCCGCGCTCAGTGCCTCGAGCCGCCGGCCGATGGCCTTCAGCTCGTCGCGGGGGGTCAGCTCGAGGGCGAGGGTCTCGAGCGCGGCCATGACCGGGGCGAGCTCCTCGAACTCGGTCGCGGAGAGCGGGACGAAGCGGAAGCCCTTGCCGTTCTCGCTGGTGATCTGCCCCTCGCTCTCGAGCGCGATGAGCGCCTCGCGGAGCGGGGTCCGGCTGACGCCGAGCTCGGCGGCGAGCTGCACCTCGTTGATGCCCTCGCCGGGGCTCACCTGCCCGGCGCGCATGCGGGCGAGCAGCTCGTCGCGCACCTGGGAACGCAGGTTCTTGCGTTCGATCGCCATCCATCCTCCAGCCGGTCGGGCCGACGCCGTAAGCCTAGGGCTTGACCCCCGGCGACTTGCGGCATACCGTATCTGTATACAGAATACAGTGCGCAGAACCACCTGTACAGACATCCGACCGAGAGGACCCGCGTGACCGACGCGACACCGCGCCGCATCCGCCTCGATGCCCTCGCCTTCGGCGGCGACTACAACCCCGACCAGTGGCCCGAAGCGGTCTGGCACGAGGACGTGCGCCTCATGCAGGAGGCGGGCGTGAATCTCGTGAGCCTGCCCGTGTTCTCGTGGCCGCAGCTCGAGACCGCGCCCGGCGTGTACGAGTGGGCGTGGCTCGACCGCGTCATCGACGTCCTGTGGGCGGGCGGCATCCGCATCGATCTCGCCACCGCGACCGCCACGCCGCCCGCATGGCTCGTGCGCGCCCACCCCGAGATGCTGCCGTGGGACGCCGACGGCCGACGCCTCGAGTTCGGTTCGCGCCAGGCCTACTGCCCGAGCTCGCCCGTCTGGCGTGAGCACGTCGCGCGGATGGCCCGCGCGATGGCCGAGCGCTACGGGCAGCACCCCGCGGTCGTGCTCTGGCACGTCTCCAACGAGTACGGCGACCACGTCGCCCGCTGCTGGTGCCCCGAGTCGGCCGCGCACTTCCGCCGGTGGCTCGAGGCCCGCTACGGGGACGTCGACGGGCTCAACGAGGCCTGGGGCGTGAACGTCTGGGGCCAGCGCTACACGGCATGGGCGCAGATCGAGCCGCCCCGTCGCGCGACCGGCCCGGTCAACCCGACCCAGCTGCTCGACTTCGAGCGCTTCAGCTCCGATGCGCTGCTCGAGCTCTTCCGCGTCGAGGTCGACGTGCTGCGCGAGGTCACGCCCGAGCTGCCGGTCACGACGAACTTCATGAGCCTCTTCCGCGACCTCGACTACTGGCGCTTCGCCGAGCACGAGGACCTCGTCACCGACGATGCCTACCCCGATCCGGCTGACCCGCACGCCCACGTCCCCGCGGCGTTGAACTACGGCCTGATGCGCTCGCTGAAGGACGGACAGCCGTGGCTGCTGCTCGAGCAGGCCGCGAGCGCAGTGAGCTGGCGCGACGTCAACGTGCCGAAGGCGCCCGGACGGATGCGCATCGACAGCCTGCAGGCCGTCGCCCACGGCTCCGACGGCGCCATGTTCTTCCAGTGGCGACAGGCTCGGTACGGGCAGGAGAAGTTCCACTCGGCGATGCTCGGGCACCGCGGCGAGTCGTCCCGCACCTTCCGGGAGACCGCGGCGCTCGGCCGTGAGCTCCAGCGGCTCGCGGCGGTCCGCGGCTCGCGGGTGCGCAGTCGCGTGGCGCTCGTCGTCGATTGGGACTCATGGTGGGCCACGAGCGCGACCGAATCGCTCCCGTCGCAGCGCCTGAGCTGGCTGCAGCAGGCCCGCGATTGGCACGCCGCCCTGCACGCGCTCGGCCACGCCGTCGACGCCGTGCGCGCGACCGGCCCGTTCGACGGATACGACCTCATCGTCGTGCCGAACCTCTATGTGACGGATGCCGCGCAGGCCGCAGCGCTCGAGGCGTACGCTGCCGCCGGCGGGACCGTCGTCGTCGGCCCGTTCTCCGGCGTCGTCGACCCGACTGAGAAGGTCCACGACGGAGGAGCGCCGGGACCGCTCCGCGCACTCCTCGGCATCGAGGTCGACGAGCCGTGGCCCGTGCCCGACGGCTCGGTCGAGCAGCTGGACCTCGACGGCGAGCGCCACGAGGCGCCGGTCTGGGCCGAGTGGATCGAGGCCGGCCTCGACGCATCCGTCGTCGCCCGCTTCGCCGACGGCGTGCTCGACGGACGACCCGCGATCACCCGCCGCCCGCACGGCGCGGGCACCGCCTGGTACTTCGGCGCGGTGCTCGACCCCGACGGCCTCGTCGCCGCCATGCGACGGGCCCTCGCCGACGCCGGACTGCCCGCGCGCGACCGCACCGACCCGCACCTCGAGGCCGTCACCCGCGCTGATGACCGCACCGACTACACGTTCGTGCTGAACCACGGCCCGAGTGAGCTCGTCGTCGACGTGCCCGAGGGCGCGACCGACCTGCTCGCCGACCGGGACGTCGCCGCGCGGCTCGTCCTCCCGCCGCTCGGCGCCGCCGTCCTCGCCTCGCCACGCGCGAGCGAGCCTCCCTTCATCACCCTGTCCGACCCCACCGAGTGAGGCACCACCCATGAATCGACCGTTCGTGCATCCGTACATCCCGAACACCGCGCCCGACGTGCGCGCCGAGATGCTCGCCGCCGTGGGCGCGGCATCCGTCGAGGACTTCTACGCCGACGTGCCCGACGGACTGCGTCTCGGCCGCGCCCTGGACTTGCCCGAGCCGCTCGTGGCCGAGCAGGACCTCGTGCGCCACGTCTCGGGGCTGCTCGGGAAGAACGTGCCGACGACCGAACGGCTGAGCTTCCTCGGACAGGGCACCTACCACCACCACGTGCCCGCCGTCGTCGACGAGGTCATCGGCCGCAGCGAGTTCCTCACCGCCTATGCGGGCGAGCCCTACGAGGACCACGGCCGCTTCCAGGCGCTCTGGCAGTACCAGTCGCTCATGGGCGAACTGCTCTCGATGGACGTCGTCAACGTGCCCACCTACGACGGGTTCCAGGCCACCGCGACCGGCCTGTCGATGGCCGGACGCATCACCGGCCGGCGCCGCGTGCTCGTCGCGAGCGACGTGCTGCCCGCGAAGCTCTCCAGGGTCCGTGACTACGTGCGGGTGCACCTCGACCTCGAGTTCGTCGACCCCGTCGACGGCACGGCGGATGTCGCCGCCATCGCCGAGCGGCTCGGCGACGATGTCGCCGCGGTCTGGGTCGAGACCCCGAGCCGCACCGGGGCTGTCGAGCACCGGCTGCAGGCGCTCGCCGACGCCGCGCACGCGGTCGGCGCGATCCTCGTCGTCGGGACCGACCCCGTCGGCTACGGGATCCTGACCCCGCCCGCC
Organism: Agromyces sp. CCNWLW213; assembly: GCF_037199545.1. Taxonomy (NCBI): domain Bacteria; kingdom Bacillati; phylum Actinomycetota; class Actinomycetes; order Micrococcales; family Microbacteriaceae; genus Agromyces; species Agromyces sp. CCNWLW213. The sequence goes on from NZ_JBBBDX010000005.1 coordinate 156,612, forward strand.
GAGCAGGGCGCCGACATCGTCTGCGGCGACATCCAGTCGCTCGGCCTGCATCAGTGGTACGGCGGCGCCCACGGCGGCTTCATCGCCGTGCACGACGACCCCCGCTTCGTCATGGAGATGCCCTCGCGCCTGTTCGGCCTCGCGACGACTGACGTGCCCGGCGAGATCGGCTTCGGCGACGTCGCCTACGACCGCACCTCGTTCGCCCTCCGCGAGGAGGGGAAGGAGTGGGTCGGCACCGCCGCCGCACTCTGGGGCATCGCCGCCGGCGTGCACCTCGCCCTGATGGGGCCGCAGGGCATGCGGGAGCTCGGCGAGGTGCTGCTCGCCCGCACCGCCTACGCGCAGCGCGCACTCGGCGCCATCCCCGGCATCCGCCTCACCGACCGTGCCGTGCACCTGCGCGAGTTCGCGATCGACGTCTCCGGCGCCGGCCTCACCGCCCCGGGCATCGTCGCGGCGCTGCGTGCCGACGGCATCGAGCCCGGCGTCGCCGCCGGCGAGCACGAGCTCGTCGTGTGCGTCACCGAGATGACCTCGCAGCGCGACATCGACCGGCTCGCCGCCGCGGTCACCGGTCTCGTGGCGGCATCCGCCGCGGAGGCCGCATCCACGCTCGACCCCATCGCAGACCACGAGGAGCACCGCGCATGAGCCTGCCCATCGCCCCGAAGCCCGCCCACCGCCGGTTCCACCAGGCGCGCTGGGACGAACCGCTCATCTTCGAGCTCTCCACCCCCGGGGAACGGGGTGTGCTCGTCACCCAGGTCGAGCCCGGCGTGCGCGACGCCGTCGGCGACCCGACCGCCGCCCTGCCCGAGGGGCTCGCCCGCACGACCCCGCCCGCCCTGCCGGAGATGGGCCAGATGCGGGTACTCAAGCACTACCTGCGCCTCTCGCAGGAGAACCTCGGCGCCGACCTCAACGTCGACGTCGGCCAGGGCACCTGCACGATGAAGTACGCGCCGAAGGTCAACGAGCAGTTGATCGCGACCCCGAAGCTCTCGGCGATGCATCCGCTGCAGGACCCCGCCGACGCGCAGGGTGCGCTCGAGATCATCTGGCGCACCGAGCGGATGCTCGCAGAGATCTCCGGAATGGACGAGGTCTCGCTGCACACCCAGGGCGGCTCCGCCGCCATCTGGGCGAACATCGCGATGATCCGCGCGTACCACGAGGCGAACGGCGAAGGCGCGCAGCGCCGCGAGGTCATCACGACCATGTTCAGCCACCCCTCGAACGCTGCCGCAGCGAAGGCGGCCGGATACGAGGTGATCACCCTCCACCCCGACCCGGACGGCTACCCCGACCTCGAGGCGCTCAGGCGGGCGCTCTCGCCGCGTACGGCCGCGATCATGGTCACCAATCCCGAGGACACGGGCATCTACAACCCGGCGATCAAGGAGTGGGTCGATGCGGCCCACGCCGTCGGCGCAGTCGCCTCGTACGACCAGGCCAACGCCAACGGCATCCTCGGCATCACCCGGGCGCGGGACGCGGGCTTCGACGTCTGCCACTTCAACGTGCACAAGACCTTCGGCACCCCGCACGGATCCGGCGGGCCCGGCACGGGCGCGAACGGCGTCAGCGCCGCGCTCGCGCCCTTCCTGCCCGGTCCGCGCGTCGTGCGCGAGGGCGACCGCTATGAGGTCCGCGAGGCTGGCCCGCTGTCGATCGGTTCCATCGGGCCGTTCCACGGTGTCGTACCCAACATCGTCCGCGCGTACGCGTGGATGATGGCCCTCGGGGCCGACGGGCTGCGCGCCGTCGCCGAGACGGCGGTGCTGAACAACAACTACCTGATGAAGCGGATCCTCGAGATCCCCGGCGCGTCAGCACCGTACGCGACCGGGCGCCGACGCATCGAGCAGGTGCGCTACTCATGGCAGGAGCTCTTCAAGGAGACCGGCATCACCTCGGAGGAGATCGGCATCCGCGCGAGCGACTTCGGCATGCACTACTGGACGAGCCACCACCCCTACGTCGTCCCGCAGCCGTTCACGCTCGAGCCCACCGAGTCGTACTCGAAGGCCGAGCTCGACGAGTACGCCGACGTGCTGGCCGAGGTCGCCCGCGAGGCGCGCGAGACCCCCGAGGTCGTGCGCACGGCGCCGCACCGGCAGACCGTGCACCACACGCACCACGACGACCTCGACGACCCCGAGCGGTGGGCCATCACCTGGCGGGCGTACCGACGCAAGTACCCGCACGCCGTCGGAGCATGACGTGATCGGGCTCATCGTGAACCCGGTCGCCGGCGTCGGCGGCCCTGCCGGGCTCGCCGGAAGCGACGGTGCCGACGTGCAGCGCCGAGCCGGCGAGCGGGGCGCGCGACCGCGGGCGGCCGAGCGCGCCGTCGCGGCGCTCGCCGTCGTGGCGTCCGCGCGACCCGATGAGCGGATCGTGACGGCGGCCGGCCCGATGGGAGCGGATGTGGTCCGTGCCGCTGGGCTCGAACCCATCGTCGTGTGGCATCCGCGGTCGCCGACGTCCCCGTCGGACACGACGGCGGCCGCTCGTGCGCTCGCCGACGTGGGCGTCGAGCTGCTGCTGTTCACGGGCGGCGACGGCACGGCTCGGGATGTCGCGGCCGGCCTGCCATCGTCGGCGGTCGCGCTCGGCATCCCCGCCGGCGTCAAGATGTACTCGCCGGTCTTCGCGGTCGGCCCGAGCGCCGCCGGAGCGCTCGCCGCCGCCTGGCTCGAGGAACGCGGGCTCCCGACCGTGGAGCGCGAGGTGCTCGACGTCGACGAGGCGCAACTGCGCCGGGCCCGCGTCGAGCCGCGGCTGTACGCGACCATCCGGGTGCCGTTCCGGCCCGGACGCACCCAGGCGCGCAAGGCCGCGACGCCGGCCGACGACCGGGCGGCGGTGCGCCTCGCCGCGCGCGGCGCGGTCGCCCGCATGCAGCCCGGCGTCAGGTACCTGCTCGGTCCGGGCGGCACGATGGCCGAGGTCGCGCGCGAGCTGGGCGTCGAGAAGACCCCGCTCGGCGTCGACGTCGTGCTCGACGGCCGGGTCGTCGTCGCGGGCGCCTCCGAGAAGGAACTGCTCGAGCAGGTCGCCGCCGGTCCCGCCCAGGCGATCGTCTCGATCATCGGGGGTCAGGGCTTCCTCCTCGGCCGCGGCAACCAGCAGCTCTCGGCGCGCGTGCTCGAGGCTATCGGCGACGACCCCGTGTTGGCGGTCGCGCCCGAACAGAAGCTCATCGAGCTCGAGGGGCGTCCGCTCCTCGTCGACACCGGCGACACGCGGATGGACGCCCGGCTCGCCGGGTTCGTGCGCGTCATCACCGGCCCGTCCACCACCAGCATCTACCCAGTCCACGCACCCGAGAACGAAGGAACAGCAGACCATGCGGCTTGAGCAGAAGAAGGCGATCATCACCGGAGGGGCGGGCGGCATCGGCCGCGCCACGGCCATGGCCCTCGCCGCCGAGGGCGCCGAGGTCGCGGTGGTCGACCTGAACGGCGAGGCCGCCGACGCGGTCGTCGCCGAGATCCGCGACGCGGGCTTCCGGGCGATCGGCATCCAGGCGGATGTCTCGAGCGAGGCCGACATCGAGCGGGTCGTCGCCACCACGGTGGCCGAGTTCGGCGGCGTGGACGTCGTCTTCAACAACGCGGGCATCATCCGCCGCACGACCGCGGTCGAGACGAGCGCCGAGGAATGGGACCGCGTGTTCGGCGTGAACGTGCGGTCGATCTTCCTCATGTGCAAGCACGTCGTGCCGATCATGGCCGCGGCCGGTGGTGGCTCGATCATCAACACCGGCTCCGGATGGGGTCTGAAGGGTGGCGGACGGGCCATCTCGTACTGCGCCTCCAAGGGCGCGGTCGTCAACATGACGCGTGCGCTCGCCATCGACCACGGCCCGCAGGGCATCCGCGTGAACTCCGTGAACCCCGGAGACGTGAACACCGGGATGCTTCGAGATGAGGCGCAGCAGCTCGGCGAGGACCCGGCCGCGTTCCTGGCCGAGGCGGCCGACCGGCCGCTGAGGCGGATGGGCGAGCCGCGGGAGATCGCCGCTGCGGTGGTCTGGCTCGCGAGCGACGAATCCAGCTACGTCACGGGCTCGGCCCTCGTGGTGGATGGAGGCGGAATCGCCTAGGAAGCCTCGGAGCCGCGGTGAACGCGACCGGCTCGTCGACGCGACCGGGGTCGAGCGGTTCGCCGACCGCAACCGTGAGGTGACGGCAGGGGATGCCACGCGGCATCCGGAGTTCGAGATCGCGCGCTGGGCGGCGACGAATCTGACCGCCGACGACCGGACGGCGGCGCCGCGGCATCCGCTGTCGCCGTCTTGCCGGTCAGGGCCGTCGCGCCGGGGCTCCCCGTCGAAGGACCGCTCGAGGAGCTCGTTCCCGACATTCGTGAGCTGATCGACCGCGCGGTGCGTCCCGCGTAGTCAGGGTCGGGCAGGGCGCGGTCGACCTGACTGACTCCGTGCGGGTGGTCAGCCCGAGGGAGTGGCGCCCTCCGCCGGCAGGCTGTGCCAGATCTCGAAGGTGAGCTCCGATGCCCGCTCGGCGTCGCCGCTGGCCAGGAGCTGGATGAGCCGTTCATGCCGTTCGATCGACGCCTGCCCGCCCGCTGCGAAGCGTTCGCGTTCCGCTCGACGCACGACGGGGCCGAACTGGTCGAGCACTGACTCGATGGCGCGGTTCCCGAGGATGGACACCGGGATCGCGTGCAGCTCGTCATCGGCGTCGAGCGCGGCGGCCGTGTCGCCCGCGCTGACGGCCCGGGCGAAGCGCTCGTTCGCTTCGCGCATCCGCGCCACCGCGGCATCGGACAGGTTGCCCGCCATCTCCCGTGCGACCAGGACGTGCATGGCGGCGACCACGTCGCGGGCGTCCCTGACGGCCTTCGGGTCGATGGCGCTGACCGTCGTCGATCGTCCGGGCACCGCGACCACGAGTCCACTCGCGCCGAGACGAAGGAGGGCTTCGCGAACCGGGGTCCGGCTGACGCCGAGCCACTCTGCGAGCTCGGCATCCTTCAGCTGCTCCCCAGGCAGGAACGTGCCGTCGACGATCGCGTCGCGGAGCCGACGGAACACGTCGTCGCGCAGCAGCGACCGGTCGACACCGGGGACGCTCCGAGGGATGGGCATGCAATATATTGCCCACACTCCAGCGCGAGGGCGCAAGTCGGCCCTTCCTCGCTCGCCCCTTCCATGCGACATGCAATATATTGCACATCGCCGGTGTTACACCACATGACCGCAACCCAACCGGCCGAACGGCCGCTACGGAAGGAAGAGACGTGAACACCGAACACGGCATCACCAACGTCGTCCTCGTGCATGGGGCGTTCGCGGATGGATCCGGATGGCGCCGCGTCTACGACCTGCTGACCGCGCGCGGCTACCGCGTGTCGATCGTGCAGAATCCGCTCACCTCGCTCGAGGCCGACGTGGCGGCCACCAACCGCGTGCTCGACCTTCAGGACGGGCCGGCGATCCTCGTCGGCCACTCGTGGGGCGGCACCGTCATCACCGAGGCGGGCGTCCACCCCAAGGTCGCCGGATTGGTGTACGTGTCCGCGCTCGCGCCCGACGCCGGCGAGACCACCTCGCAGCAGTACGAGGGGTTCGCGCCCACGCCCGAGTTCGTCATCGACGTCGGCGACGACGGGTACGGCTCCCTCAACCGCGACGCCTTCCACGCCGGATTCGCCGCAGACGTGAGCGACGCCGACGCCGCCTTCCTCGCCGACAGCCAGGTGCCCATCGACATGGCCGGGTTCGGAACCCCGGTGACCGCGGCCGCCTGGCGGGACAAGCCGAGCTGGGCCGTCATCGCGACCGAGGACAAGGCGTTCGACCAGGCCATGCTGCAGCACATGGCCACGCGCATCGGCGCCGACATCACCAACGTCCCGGGGAGCCACGCGGCGTTCATCACCCGGGCCGAGGTGGTCGCCGACGTCATCGTCACCGCAGCCGAGCGTTCGATGGAACTCGTGGGATCGGAGGACACCCGTGTCGCGCACTGACGAATTCGACGCGTACGACACTGCGACCGTGCCCCCGGTCGTCGCCCGGTACCTGAGCGCTCAAGGTGACGACGAGCGGAGGGAGGAGGTCGTCGAGGTCTTCACCGCGGACGCCCGCGTCACCGACGAGGGAATCGACCACGACGGCCGGGACGGCATCCGCGCCTGGCTCGACAAGTCCGGCAGCGCGTACGCCTCCACGACGGCGCTCATCGGTCAGCGTCAGGAGGGTCCCGACCACTGGACGGTCGTCGCGCACCTGGAGGGCGACTTCCCCGGAGGCGTCGTCGACCTGCGCCATCGGTTCAGCCTCGAACACGACAGGATCTCGAGGCTGATCATCGCACCCTGAGCCGATGGGGGCGGCGCCGCGGCGTCGCCCCGCCGGCCCACTACCAGACGGTGCCGCCGCCGACCGAGATGCCGCCCCACGTGAGCGCGATGAAGATCCCGGCGAAGACGACGGGCGCGATGCCCTTGCCGTTGCGCGCGAGCCCCTTGAGGAGGGCGATCACCGCGAGGATCGCGGCGATCACGGAGAGGCCGCCACCGAGGATGAGCCCGATGAACAGCGGGATGGGCATGAGCACGAGGCCGGCGAGCGCAACCCAGAAGGCGGCCCAGGCGGTCGGATTGGAGCGCTGGTCGACAGAGGAAGACATGCGTCCAGTATCGTGCCGGCGATCCCCCGACGGCGCCTCGAGCACGCGCTCTGCCGGCCGAGTGTGCTCAGCGCCACCCCAGCGCCGGCGCCACGTGCGTCAGGATCGACTCGAGCACGTGCGCGTTGTAGTCGACGCCCAGCTGGTTCGGCACGGTGAGCAGCAGCGTGTCGGCGGCGGCGATCGCCTCGTCTTCGCGCAGCTGCTCGATGAGCACGTCGGGTTCGGCGGCGTAGCTGCGGCCGAAGACGGCGCGGAAGTCGTCGATCACGCCGAACTGGTCCGACCGGTCGCCGCCGCCGACGAAGTACCTCCGGTCCATGTCGTTCACGATGGCGAAGATCGACCGGCTCACCGAGACCCGCGGTTCGCGCTCGTGCCCGGCCTCGGCCCAAGCGCCGCGGAACGCCTCGATCTGCTTGCGCTGCTGCACGTGGAACGGCTCGCCCGACTCGTCCTCCTTGAGCGTGGAACTCATCAGGTTCATGCCCTGCTCGGCCGCCCACACGGCGGTCGAGTCGGAGCCGGCGCCCCACCAGATGCGGTCGCGCAGCCCCGGCGACTGCGGCTGGATGCCGAGCGGGCCCGGGTGCGGGTTCGGGAACATCGGCCGCGGATTCGGCTCGGCGAACCGTGCCCCGTCGATGACCTTCAGGAACACCGTCGCGTTGTCCCGGGCGACGTCGGCCATGGTCGAGCCCTCGGGTGCCTCGTAGCCGAAGTAGCGGTAGCCCTCGATGACCTGCTCGGGTGACCCGCGCGAGATGCCCAGCTGCAGGCGGCCGCCCGCGATGAGGTCGGCGGCGCCGGCATCCTCGGCCATGTACATCGGGTTCTCGTAGCGCAGGTCGATCACCCCCGTGCCGAGCTCGATGCGACTCGTCTTCGCCCCAGCCGCCGCGAGGAGCGGGAACGGGCTCGCGAGCTGGTTCGCGTAGTGGTGCACGCGGAAGTACGCGCCGTCGGCACCGACCTCCTCGGCCGCGACGGCCAGGTCGATCGACTGCAGCAGCACGTCGGACGCCGATCGCGTCTGCGAGCCGGGCGAATTCGACCAGTGGCCGAACGAGAGGAAACCGATGCGCTTCATACAGGGCTTCAACGCCGGGCGCGGCGGCGCATTCCGTGAGCAGGGCGAGGGGACACGAACAGCCCGACCCAGCCATCGGCGACCGCCGCCCGCCGCCGAACGGCGAGCGGGGAGACGAGCGCGCTCGGTCCGCGACATCCGAAGTTCTGGATCGCCGGTCACTGCTGCATCCTCGGGTCCTCGGTGGGGTCGGCGTACGGCGTCGGGCAACCGTGCTCGACGGCCTCGAGGCGGAGCTCGTAGTGCCAGGGCTCGTTGTCGTAGATCTGGCACAGGCCGTAGGCGGCCCCGCGTTCGGACAGCCACCGCGTGGCATCGAATGGCCCGAGGTCGACCGCGTCGCCCGAAACGTGCGGCGAGGTCGCGGGGGTCGCGACCCAGCGGGCCGCCTCCTCGGCTGAGCCGTACTCGGCGATGGCCTCGCGCAGGAGCGCGTCCTGGTACTCCGGGGAGCGCCATCCGCTGTTGATCACGAACTCGACTCCGTCGACGGCCGCGTCGCTCGCCGCCAGGCGGAGCGCGGCGAGCAGCTCCGGGTCGAGGTTGTCGACTGCGGCGATCCCGAAGTCGAAGACCGACACCCCGTCGCCCAGGCGACCCGAGTCGTCGAGCTCGCCATGAGCCTCACCGGGCAGCGGCGGCGCCGCGCCATCCGTCACCGTCGAGGAAGGCGAGGCAAACGACGAAGAGGCGAGAGCGGCGAAGCCGGCCGTGCTCGCGATCGCCGCAACCGCAACCGCAACCGCAACCGCAACCGCAACCGCAACCACAGCCGGCAGACCGGCGACGGCACGCCGCCGCATCCGGTACGTCGTTGCGCTGACAGGTCGGTTCCGATGCATGCCCGCCAGTCAACGCGCGGGCGTGTTGCCAGGGCGTATGCGGGTTTCCATATGCCGGCGATATGCGGCGGTTCGTAGCATGAGCCCATGCGCGTGTTGATCGTCGAGGACGAGCCGTACATGGCGGATGCGATCCGCGACGGGCTCCGGCTCGAGGCGATCGCGGCCGACATCGCCGGCGACGGGCACGCCGCGCTCGAGCTGCTCGATGTCAATGCGTACGACATCGCGGTCCTCGACCGCGACATCCCCGGGCCGTCCGGTGACGAGATCGCCGAGCGCATCGTCGCGTCGGGCAGCGGGATGCCGATCCTCATGCTCACCGCCGCCGATCGCCTCGACGACAAGGCCTCGGGGTTCGAGCTCGGCGCCGACGACTACCTCACCAAGCCGTTCGAGTTGCGCGAGCTCGTGCTCAGGCTCAGGGCGCTCGACCGCCGGCGCGCGCACAGCCGCCCGCCGGTGCGCGAGATCGCCGGCCTGCGGCTGGACCCGTTCCGCCGCGAGGTGTACCGCGACGGCCGCTACGTCGCCCTCACCCGCAAGCAGTTCGCGGTCCTCGAGGTGCTCGTCGCCGCCGAGGGCGGGGTCATCAGTGCCGAGGAGCTGCTCGAGCGCGCCTGGGACGAGAACGCCGACCCGTTCACGAACGCCGTGCGCATCACGGTGTCGGCGCTGCGCAAGCGGCTCGGCGAGCCGTGGGTGATCGCGACCGTGCCCGGCGTGGGCTACCGCATCGACACCGGACCGGACGACGGGGCGGCGGGCGACGAGCATGGCTAGGGCTCCCGGCATGAGCGTCCGCCTCCGGCTCACGCTGAGCTACGCGGGTTTCCTCATGGTCGCGGGAGTGCTGCTGCTGGCCGTGGTGTGGCTGTTCCTCCTCCGATACGTGCCCACCCGCGCCATCCAGACCATCGACGGGTTCGTCCCCGGCCGCGACGACCTCATCCGGGCGTTCGCACCGCCGGCGGCGTGGGTGCTGTTCTTCCTGCTGCTGTTCGGCCTGCTGGGCGGATGGCTCCTGGCCGGCCGGATGCTCGCCCCATTGACGAAGATCACGGATGCCACGCGCCGGGCCGCGGACGGATCGCTCTCGTATCGCATCGAGCTGGAGGGCCGCGACGACGAGTTCCGTGAGCTCGCCGACAGCTTCGACTCGATGCTCGCCCTCCTCGAGGCGCAGGTCGCCGAGCAGCGGCGCTTCGCGGCCAACGCCTCGCACGAGCTCCGGACCCCGCTGGCGATCACGCAGACCCTGCTCGAGGTCGCCCGCAACGATCCCGACAGCGTCACGCCCGAGCTCGTCGAGCGCCTCCACGCCGTCAACGCCAGGGCGATCAGCCTCACCGAGGCGCTGCTCACCCTGAGCCGCGCCGACCGACGCTCCTTCACCCGCGAGGACGTCGATCTCTCGCTGCTGGCCGAGGAGGCCGCCGAAACCCTGCTGCCGCTCGCGGAACGGCGGGGCGTCGCCATCCGGGCCACCGGCGTTCCCGCCCCGACCGTCGGCTCGCGGGCGCTGCTGCTGCAGCTGACCACGAACCTCGTGCACAACGCGATCGTGCACAACCTCGCCGAGGGCGGTACGGTCTGGATCGTCACCGGCGTCCGCGACTCGCGGGCGGTGCTCAGCGTCGAGAACACCGGCCCCGAGCTGAGCGCGGGGCTGGTCGCGACGCTGACCGAGCCGTTCCGGCGCGGCACCGAACGCATCCACGCGGATGGCGCGGGCGTCGGCCTCGGCCTGGCGATCGCGAAGAGCATCGCAGAGGCGCACGACGGTCGGCTCGCGCTCGCGCCGCGGCCGAGCGGCGGGCTCACCGCGCGCGTGGAGTTGCCGGCGCGCAGGTGACGCGCGGCTGCCGGATCAGTTGATGATCTCGCCCCGCTCGGCATCGATCTTCGCGATCCGGTCGCGCCATTCCTGCAGCGCCTCGGAGGTCAGCCGCGTCCAGTCGGTGACCTCGCCGACGACACGGAGCGGCGATGCGCTCCGGTACGAGCGCGTCGGGTTGCCCGGGAACTTCTTGTCGGTCACGTTCGGGTCGTCCTCGAACGGTCCGGTCGGCTCGACGAGGTAGACCCGCGGTGGAGCGTCGCCGGAGGCGAGCTCCGCGGCGAGACCGGCGCCGTCGCGCGTCGCGGTGAAGTAGATATGATTCATCACGATCTCGGGCCGGTAGTTCGAGCGGAACCCGGGCGTGAGCAGGTCACCGGGCCGCACGTCGGCCTTCGTGCCGTGGTAGAACGGCCCGTCGTCCAGCGGTGGGGTCACGCCGACAGCCTAGGCAGCCCCGGTCACGTCCGACCCGCGGGTCACCACCTCCGCCGCGTCCGGAATCGAACCGATCGGACCGATCCTCGAGAGTCGGGTGCGCGCCCTGCGCGACGAGCAGGCTGGAGGTCGAAAGGGGGTCACCGTGATCGGAGCGTTGAACGGACTCGTCGAGTTCATCGAGGAGCACCTGACCGAGGAGATCGACCTCACCGGGCTGGCGAGCCAAGCCGGGACGACCGAATACCACCTGCGCCGGATGTTCTCGTCGCTCGCGGGAATGCCGCTGTCGGAGTACATCCGACGACGGCGGATGACGGTCGCGGCATCCGACGTGCTCGCGGGTCGCGACCTGCTGGGCGTCGCGGTGCGATTCGGGTACGGCTCCACCGAGGCCTTCGGCCGCGCGTTCCGCTCGGTGCACGGCGTCGCTCCCGGCGACGTGCGCCGAGACGGTGGACCCCTTCGCAGTCAACCGCAGCTCAGGTTCCGCCTGACGATCGAAGGGAACACCCCAATGGACACTCGCATCGCCGATCGACCCGCCTTCCGCCTCGTCGGTCACGCCGCGCGCGTGCCGCTCATCCACGACGGGCCCAACCCGCACATCCAGTCGCACATCGCCGCACTGCCGGCGGGGGAGCACGCCCGCCTGAAGGAGCTGGGCGACACCGAACCGACGGGGCTGCTGCAGGTGAGCGACGACGTCGATCCCGACTACGCCGAGGGCAGCGAACTGACCTACCTGCACGGTGTCGCCGTCGCCGACGGGACGTCCGTGCCTGAGGACCTCGACGTGATCGAGGTTCCCGCCGGCGCGTGGGCGGTGTTCCGCACCTCGGGCGCCTACCCCGCGGCACTCCAGGCGACGTGGGCGGCGACCGCCTCCGACTGGTTGCCGTCGAACCCGTGGCGCCTCCGGCCCGGCCCGTCGATGGTCGCCGTGCTGGAGCGCGCGGCCGACTTCAGCACCGCGACGACCGAGTTGTGGCTGCCGGTCGAGCGGGCCTGAGCGCACTCAGGCCGGCCGCGCGGCGTGGTACGCCTCGTAGGTCTGCGCGAGCGCCTCGGGGATCGGGGTCGCGGTGAGCCCGAGCGCGGCGATGTCGGCGGAGTCGACGATGAACGGCTCCTCGAACTCGTACGACATCTCGATGATCTCGCGGATGACCGGGTCGAACAGGCCCGCGAGGCGCAGCGCGATCTTCGGGAGCGCGCCGATCCGGGGTTCGGCTCCGGCGAGCCGGAAGTACTCCGCCGCCATGGCGCGGCTCGTCCAGGGCTCGGGGTCGTTCGGCAGGTGCCAGGCGCGGCCGGTCACCCCGTCACGCGTGCCGAGTTCTGCGAGGGCGTTGCCGATGTCGGGAATGAAGGTGTAGCTGTGCACCTGGTCGGGGTCGCCGAGCAGCATCGCCCGCCTGCCGGCCACGACGGCCGCGAGCACCCGGTCGCCGATCGGGGAGGCCTCGCCGCCGCCCGGCCCGTAGTAGTCGGAGGCCCGCCCGCTCACGGCCTCGACCCGGCCCTCCGCGTGTGCGGCCCACACCTCGTCCGCCATCCGCTTGCGCAGCCGGCCCTTCGTGGTGTGAGGCTGCTCCGGGCTCCGCTCGGTGAGGGGGCGACCGTTCGGCCGGCCGTACGAGTAGACGTTGTCCATGCTCACGAAGCGCGCGCCGACCGCTTCGGCGGCGCCGAGCACGCCGGCCTGCATCGCGGGGAACTCCGCGACCCACCGGTCGTACGTCGGGTTCAGCGCCTGGTAGACGGATGCCGCGCCGCGGGCCGCGCGCGTCGCCACCTCCCGGTCGGTCGCATCTCCCGCGACGACCTCGACCTCGCGGAGCGCGTCCGCCTCGGCGGTGCCGTCGAGCGCGCTGCGGCCCCGCCGGTTGACGAGCCGCACCTCGTGACCGCGGTCGAGCAGCGCGCGGGCGGTCGCCCGCCCCACCGGACCCGTGCCGAAGATCACGTGGATGTCGCCCATGCCGAGCTCCCTCGCTGGGCGTGCACATTCCGAGGCGTCGCCCGGTGCGAGCGTAACAAGGCCCCCGGCGAGACGGCGACCGGCCGAACCCGCTGCCGCGCGGAGCGGAGCGGGCACCCCACCGGCGCGCTCCTAGCTCGGCGCGAGCCGGAGCGCCTTCTCGGTGAAGTAGCGCACTTCGCCGTCGGCATCCTCGACTCCGAAGACGAACTTGCCGGATGGCGTGGCCCGGACGTCGACGATGGCGCCGCGTCCGTCCGGGGTGACGACGTCGGCTCCCGGCGTGAAGAGAGTGCTGCTCATGCCCGGGAGTCTGGGGCCTCGCGAGCCGGTCCGCCTCCCCCGTGAGGCGGATGGTTCCGCATCGAACCGGTCGCGCCGCTCGTCGGGATGAGGTTCGGACCGGCCGCGGTCCACTCGAGCAGCAGGTCGAGGAAGGTCTGCGGCTTCTCGAGCGACGGCAGGTGCGCGGCATCCGGCCAGTCGATTCGCCGTGCGCCGGGAATGCCGGCGACGACCCGCGACGCGGCATCCTGTGTGGTGTCGAGATCGTGCCCGCCCACGATCACCAGGGTGCGCACAGCAAGGTCGCCGAGTCGGTCGAGCGCGAGCGGGTCGAGCTCGGTCGCCGCGATCGCCCGCCACGACTCGGCGAGGTCGAACGCCCGGCGCTGCATCGTCCGCACCGCCGTGATGATGCCGGGGTCGACCTCGCTCGCGCTGCGCCGTGGGCCCACCACCCAGGCGTCGACGTTCGCCTCGACCGCTGCGTCGAGGTCGCCGCGGGAGAGGGCGTCGTTCTCGGCGTCGAAGAAGCGCCGGAGGTCGGGCGTCATCGTCGCGAGCAGGCTCCCGCCGGGCGGGCAGAGCAGCAGCGACTCCACGAGCTCGGGCGCGGTCAGCGCGACCTCGACCGCGACTCCGGAACCGAAGGACGCTCCCACGAGGTGGCAGCGCGCGATGCCCAGGTGCCGCAGGGTCTGGATCACGTCGTCGGCGTGCGACCACTCGCCCTGCGGCTCGGTCGCCGAGTCGCCGAACCCGCGCAGGTCGAGCCGCACGGCCGCGCGTGCCGCGGTGAGCTCCGGCCATTGCGCATCCCACATGCGGCGATCCGCGATCCCCGCATGCAGCAGCACGACGGGCGCCCCGGATGACGCGGCGCGATCGAACGCGATGCCGCCGGGAGTCACGCCGGTGACGGGAGTCACGGCTGCCGTCGGGTCGAAGGGGGGCACCGGGAGATCCTAATGGCGGCCGACCCTCGACGCGAGGGTGCCGTCGTCGGGTTCTGGCACGATGTCGCAACGAGAGGAGGGACGATGAGCGCACCGGACGTACGACCGGTCGGCGACCTACCGAACGAACTGGGCCGGACCGCGCCCCGCGCGCTGCAGGCGGCCGGCATCGATTCGCTGGCGCGGGTGAGCAGCTACTCGGAACAGGAGCTCCTGGCGATCCACGGCGTCGGGCCGAAGGCGATCCGGATCCTGGCCGAGGCTCTGGCCGAGAAGGGGCTGACGTTCCGACCGGGCGACTGAGACCTCCGGCGCCGTTCAGCGTTCCGGAGGGCGCTCGCGCGCCGCGCGCCGCGCGCCATCGACCTGCGACGTCCCGCCGTGACCCGGAGGTCAGGCCCGCCCCTTCAGGATCATGTGCCAGTACACCCAGGGGAGGATGCGCCGGTCGAAGAGCCACGACAGGCGACGTTCGCGCGACAGCGTGCGCCAGAACGGGACGGTCGGCTTCAGGCGGTACCGGTCGTCGAACTCGGCGAAGACGACCGTCGACCGCGAGACCGTGAACGGGCAGACGGTGTAGCCGTCGTAGCGGGCCCGAGGCTCGCGTCCGTCGAGCACCGCGATCAGGTTGGTCGCGAGCACCTTGGACTGCTTCCGCAGCGCGCCGCCCGACTTCGAGTTGCGCGTCGCCGCCGCGTCGCCCAGCGACCACACGTTCTCGAAGCGCCGATGGCGGAGCGTCTCGGGATCGACCTCGACGAACCCGTCCGGGTCGCCCTCCGCCGGAAGCGGGGTCGCCTTCAGCCAGTCGGGCGCGGACTGCGGCGGCACGACGTTCAGCACGTCGTACGGCACGCGCTCACCGCCCCCGCGACCGCCGACCGGACCGATCTCGACGGTTCGACGCTCGCCGTCGACCGAGCGCACCTCGGTGTCGCAGCGCAGCTCGATCCCGTACTCGTCGATCTTGCGCTCGAGCTCGCGATCGATCTCCGGGATGCCGAACACCGTCGGGTCGGGGACGACCATGACCACGCGGATGTCGCGGAGCACCCCGGTCGCGCGCCAGTAGTCGCACGCGAGGTACATGGGCTTCTGCGACGCGCCCGCGCACTTCGCGGTGCCCGGCGGCTGCGTGAACACCACCGTGCCGCTGCGCAGGTCGCGCAGGAGCCGGGACGCCTTCTGGACCAGCTCGTACTCGTAGTGCGACGCGACCGCGGGGGTCCGGCGTGCCTCGGCGAGACCCGGCACGGCCTCCCAGTCGAGCTGCACCCCGGGGCACACCACCACGTGGTCGTAGGTGAGGCTCCCGCCCGATTCGAACGCGATGCGGCGACCGACGGGATCGATGTCGACGACGGTCTCGCGGATCCAGCCCACGCCCTCCGGCATGACGGCGGCCTGGGGGCGCACCGCCTCGCGCATCCGCGCGACGCCGCCCGCGACGTGCGAGAAGAGCGGCTGGAACCGATGCTCCTCGTGCGGCTCGATCACCACCACGTCGTCGATCCCGCGGCGACGGAGCCGGCCCGCGACCGAGAGGCCGGCGTTGCCCCCTCCGATGACGGCGATGTGGTGGTGGGTCATGTCACCCCTCCCGGATCCAGGACCTGACGGATCACCGACACTAGGCGTCGACCGCGGGTGCGGCGACCCGTTGACCCGATCCGCAGCGCGTGCTCGGGGGCGGGCGGCCCGGCTCCGCCGGCTACTCGAGCAGCTTGCCCGCGACCGACACCTCGCGGTCCATGAGCGCGGCGATCTCCTCGGGGATCGGCGGGATCTCCTCGCGGGTCATGCCGGTCGAGGGGGACCAGACGAGGTTCACCTGCAGCGCGGCATCCGTGTCGGGGTAGTCGCTGCGGTTGTGGCATCCGCGGGTCTCGCGTCGTTCGAGCGCGGCCTCGAGGGTCGCGCGGGCGGCGAGGGCGGCGGACTTGAGGTCGAAGGCGTGGGCCAGGTCCTGGTAGCCGGCGAGGTCGGGGTGCACGCCGACGTCGCGCATGCGGTCCTCGATCGCGTCGAGCTCCGCGAGGCCGGTGCGCAGGCCGACCTCGTCGCGCACGACCCCGGCGTGCTCGGTCATGGTGTTCCGGATGGCGCGCTGCAGGGCGCGCACGTTCTCCGCGCCGTCCGCGGCGAGCAGGTCGTCGATCTCGGCGCGCGCCGCCTGCACCGCGGCCGACGAGCGGCGCTGCGCGGCGAGCCCGCGCGAGTACGCGGCCGCGGCCTGCCCGACGATGCGTCCGAACACGAGCAGCTCGATGAGCGAGTTGCCGCCGAGGCGGTTCGCGCCGTGCAGGCCCGAGGACGCCTCCCCGATGGCGTACAGGCCGGGGACGTCGGTGCCGTGGTCGTCGGGGCGCACCCACACGCCGCCCATCGAGTAGTGCGCCGTGGGCGCGATCTCGATCGGCTGCGTCGTGATGTCGAGCATCTGCAGCTCGAGCATCGTCTGGTAGACGCGGGGGAGGCGGGTCATGATCGTCTCGCGGGGCAGGTGCGAGACATCCAGCCAGACACCGCCATTGGGGGTGCCGCGGCCCTCCTTGATCTCGGTGTACGCCGCGAGGGCGACGCGGTCGCGCGTCGAGAGCTCCATGCGCTCGGGGTCGTACTTCGACATGAAGCGCTCGCCGAGTCCGTTGGTGAGGATGCCCCCCTCGCCGCGGGCCGCCTCGCTGATGAGCGTTCCGGCCGCGTTCTCGGGCTCGAGGATGCCCGACGGGTGGAACTGCACGAGCTCGGGGTCGCGCACCCGGCCGCCCGCCTCGACCGCGAGGCGCCACGAGTCGCCCGTGTTCTCGTCGCGGCGCGACGACGTGCGGCGCCAGATGCGGTTGTGGCCGCCGGCGGCGAGGATCACGGCGTCGGCGTGGATGAGGTAGCGCGTGCCGTCCTCGAGGTCGAAGCCGTAGGCGCCGAAGACCGCGCCGTCGTCGTTGACGAGGAGGCGGGTGACGTAGACCGTGTCGAGGATCGGAACGCCGAGCTGCGCGGCCCGGTTCACGAGCGTGCGCTGGATCTCGAGGCCGGTGTAGTCGCCCGCGAAGGCCGTGCGGCGATACCTGTGCGCGCCGAAGAAGCGCTGCGAGATGCGGCCGTCCTCCTCGCGGGCGAAGGGCATGCCGTAGCGCTCGAGGTCGTGGATGCCGCGGGCCGCGCCCTTCGTCACGATCTCGACGGTGTGCGGGTTCGCGAGGAGGTAGCTCTCCTTCAGCGTGTCGGCGGCGTGCTGCTGCCAGCTGTCGTCGGGGTCCATCGTGGCGAGCGCGGCGTTGATGCCGCCGGCGGCGAGCGCGGTGTGCGCGTCGGACTTCGCGCGCTTGCCCAGCGCCAGCACGTCGACGCCCGCCTCGGCGAGCTCGATGGCGGCGCGCAGGCCCGACCCGCCGGTGCCGATCACGAGGACGGTCGTGGAGATCTGGCGCTCTGCGGTACTCATGCGTTCCACGGTAGGTGCGTGGTAGCGATGCGTCCAATGCATCTTGTGCGTCACCGCCATGCGCTTAGGCTATGGACGTGAACCTCGAACAGCTCCGGTCCTTCGTCGAGGTGGCGCGCTTCGGCAACTTCACCCGCGCCGCCGAGGAGCTCTACCTGTCGCAGCCGTCGCTCAGCCGCCAGATCGCCGCGCTCGAGCAGAGCCTCGGCGCCGAGCTGTTCCACCGGGCCCGCGGCGGCTCGACGCTGACGGCGGCGGGGGAGTCGCTGCTGCCGCTCGCGCGGCGCATGCTCGCCGACGCCGAGTCGGTGCGCCGCGAGCTCGCCGAACTCGCGGGCCTCGAGCGCGGTCGCGTGCGGCTCGGTGCGACGCCCACTCTGTGCATCAGCCTCGTCGCCGAGGTGCTCAGCGCGTTCCACGACGAGCATCCGGCCATCGAACTGCACCTCTCCGAGCAGGGCTCGCGCCGGCTGCTCGACGAGCTCGCGAGCGGGGAGCTCGACCTCGCCCTCATCACCACCACGGATGCCACGGCGGCCGAACGGTTCACCGTGACGCCCCTGCTCGTCGAGGAGCTCGTCGTCGTGTCATCCGCCGCCGCGCCGCCGATCAGCGAGGGCAGTGCGATCCCGCTCCGGGTGGTGGCCGGCCTGCCCCAGGTCGTCTTCAGCTCGACCTACGACCTGCGGGGTGCGACGGATGCCGCGTTCCGGGCCGCCGACCTCACGCCCGAGGTCGTGCTCGAGGGCGCCGAGATGGACGCGGTGCTGCGCTTCGCGGAGCGCGGGCTCGGCGTCGCGATCGTGCCCGCGATGGTGCTCATCGATCGCCCCGGCCTACGGTCGGTGCGGCTCGAGGCGCCGACGCTCACCCGCACCATCAGCCTCGCGCGCCCGGCGGACCTGGCCATGACCGCCGCGGTCGACGTGATGCAGCGCACCATCGCCGAGACCGCGACCGCGTTCGCCGGGCGGGCGGGGGAGACGATGCGTCTCGCGGGCTCCGGCGGCTGACTTCGGACGGTCGGCTTGTACGGTGGACGAGTCCGGCCGTCGACGGCGACGCGAGCGAGGGGGCGCCATGGGCACGATCATCCACCAACCCGCTGCGCAGATGATGGCCGGGCACGCGATCGGGATCCTGCTGCTGAACACGGGGTATCCGATCATCCCGGGCAACGTGGCGAACGCGTCGTCGTACGCCTACCCGGTGCGGTTCAAGGTCGTCGAGGGAGCCGACAGCCCCCGGCTCATCGGCGGCGACCCGACGCTGCTCGACCCCATCCTCGCCGCCGCCCGCGAGCTGGTCGACGACGGCTGCCGGGCGATCGTGGGGGCGTGCGGGTACTTCGCCCGCTTCCAGCGCGAACTCGCCGAGGCGCTTCCCGTGCCCGTCTTCCTGTCCAGCCTGTGCCAGGTCCCGATGCTGCTCGGCGCGCTGCAGCCCCAGCAGGAGCTCGGCATCCTGTGCGCGAAGGCGAGCAGCCTCGACCAGGCGGTGCTGACCGCCGTGGGCATCGGCGAGGACGCGCCGATCGTCGTCGCCGGCATGGAGCACAGCCCCGGGTTCCGCGGCGCGATCCTCGAGGACCAGGGCTGGATGGACCTCGAGCAGGTGCGCGACGAGGTCGTCGGCGCCGCCGTGCGGCTGGTCCAGGACCACCCCGGGATCGGCGGCCTGCTGCTCGAGTGCAGCGACATGCCGCCGTACGCGAAGCCGGTCCAGGATGCCACCGGCCTGCCGGTCTGGGACTACCTCACCCTCATCGACTGGATCCATTCGAGCGTCGTCCGTCGCACGTACGACGGATTCATCTGACCCGCGTCAGGTCACCCGGTACGCGGTGTAGCGCACCGCGTCGGCATCCCGCACGCACGAGGCGACGAAGAGGGCGTGCTCGAGGTGCGCGAGCGGTTCGGAGGCGGTCTCGATCGTGACGGCGGTGCGGAAGTAGTACTGCTCGGGCGCGACGTCGCGGCCCTGCAGCAGCGACTCGAGGACCTCGGGCGGCCCCGTGCGGATGCCATGGACCTGCAGGTACAGCAGTGAACCGTCGGGCGTGCGCGCGGTGTACCGGCCGTCGACCTCGATCGCGCCGTCGTCGCGGACGACCTGCCAGTCGGCGCCGCCGGGGAGGATCTCGGCGTCCACTCGGCCGGTCACCCGCCCGCCGACGATCGGGATGACGCGCCGATGGCCGGCGCGAGTGCGGCCGTGGTCGGCGAGCGGACCGAGCCGCACGAGCACGTCGAACGCGGCCTCGAGCGCCGGGACGGCGGGTGCGTGCGTCATCGGGGCTCCAGCGCGACGGTGAGGGAGGACCGGGCGTTCAGGGCGTCGGGGTGGAAGCCCGCGGCGGCCTTGTAGTCCGCCGCGATCCGCTCGAGCTCGGACCGCGGGATGACGTCGTGGATGTCGTCGAACCCCTGCGGTGCGCGCTCGTGCGCGAGCAGCATGACCTGCTCGGGGCCGGTCCGCCGGGTGAGCTCGAGGAGCCGCTCGGTGGCGGTGCGGCGGATGCGGTCGTATTCCTCGAGCGCGACCTCCGGCGACGGCGCGGTGGCCAGCTGGAACGCCAGGGTGCGCGCGTCGAGGATCGCCTGCGACCCGCCGTTCGAGCCGTTCGGGTACATGGCGTGCGCCGCGTCCCCGAGGAGCGTCGTGCGCCCGAAGCTCCAGCGCGGCAGCGCGTCCCGGTCGACCATCGGGTACTCGAGGATCCCGTCGGCCGCGGCGATCGCGGCGGGGACGTCGAGCCAGTCGAAGCGCCAGTCCCGGAACAGCTCGACGATCGGAGCGGGGTCGACCGAACGGTTCCAGTCGACGTCGGGGCTTCCGGCGCCGCGGCGCTCGGCGATGAAGTTCACGCGCTGCCGACCGTCGGGTCGCGGCTCCTCGAGCGGGTACGCCACGAACTTCTGATCGCCGTCGCCGGCCATGACCATGGTGCGGCCATCGAGGAACGGGGCGATCGTCGCCGTGCCGCGCCAGAGGGTGAGGCCGCTCCACACCGGTTCGCCGTCGTCAGGGTGGCGCAGTGCCCGCAGCGCCGAGTGGATGCCGTCGGCGCCGATCACGACGTCGGCCTCGGCCTCGACGTGGCCGCGGGCGGTCGCGAACGTCGCCGTGGCCGTGCGCTCGCCGTCGGCGATGCCGACGAGCCGATGGCCGAGGTGCACGACGTCGCCGAGGCGCTCCGCGACGGCCTCGAGGAGCGTCAGCTGCAGCCGGCCGCGGTGCACCGAGAACTGGGGCCACCGGTAGCCGGCCACGAGCCCGCGCGGCTCGCTCCAGATCGACTGGCCGTGGCGGTTGTGGTAGCTCAGGGTCGACGGGGCGACCCCCAGGGCGGCGACTTGGTCGGCGAGCCCGAGCTCGGTGAGCTCGCGCACGGCGTGCGGCAGCAGGTTGATGCCGACCCCGAGCCCGCGGATCCGGTCGGCGCGCTCGAAGATGCGGATGTCGCGGAAGCCGGCGGCCTCGAGGCTGAGTGCGGTCGCGAGGCCGCCGATGCCCGCGCCGGCGATGACGATGCGCATGTGACAACTCCTTCGTGGTCCGGACGTCGGCCCGGTGGGATCTGGGGCTAGTGCGGAGACGACTCGAGCACGGCCGAGGCGTGGGCCGCGGCATCCACCACGACCTGCCCGTCGACGAGCGTGAGCAGCACGTCCGCGCGTCCGAGCTCGTCGGGGTCGGTCGTCAGCGGATCGCGGTCGAGCACCGTGACGTCCGCGACGGCGCCGACCTCGAGCACCCCGCCGCGTTCCCCGATCGTCGTGAACGGATGCCGCGTGACGCCGCGCAGCGCATCCACGGGGCCGAGCGCCTGGTCGGGGGTCACCGGCGCGGCTCCGGGGTCGTCGTGCGGCCGCCGGAGCTGTGCGTCGGCGAGGATCCCGACCGCGTCGCTCGGAGCGACCGGCCAGTCCGAGCCGAGCGCCAGGGGCACGCCCGCGCGGACGAGGTCGCCCGTGCGGAAGCCCCGCGCGGCGCGCTCGCCGCCGAGCCGGGTCGACCAGTTGTCGCTGCCGTCCGCCCTCGTGAAGAGGGTGCAGTGCGTCGGCTGCATGCTCGCCATGATCCCGGAGGACGCGAAGAGCTCGAGCGCGGCATCCGTCATCGTCTCGATGTGCTCGACCCGGTGCGTCGCGCGGCGGTGCGGCAGCCCCGCGATGGCGCGCACGACGTAGTCGATGCCGGCGTCGCCGATCGCGTGGGTCGTGGTCGGGATGTCGCGGCGGTCCAGCTCGGCGAGCGCCTCGCGGTACTGCCCGGGGTCGAGCCACAGGGACTTCGTCGACTCGCCGAGGCAGTCCGGCTCGTGCAGCCACGCGGTGCCGTTGTCGATCGTGCCGTCGATCATGAGCTTCACGCCGCCGACGACCCACCGACGCCCGCGCGTGCCCTGGAGCCGGGCCAGGCGGTCGACCTCGTCGACCGCGGTGCCGGGCTCGAACCACGGCGACATCCGGAGCCTGACGGGCAGGTCGCGGGTCTCCTCGATGGCGCGAAGGAGCTCGATCGTGCCGGGTGCGAGGTCCTGGACCTGCCCGCTCGTGAAGCCCGCCCGGGCCATGTGGGACAGCACGTCGTACAGTCCGTCGACCCGCTCGTCGAACGTGAGCTCGGGGACGAACGGCTCGACGATCGCCATCGCCTGCAGCTCGAGCAGGTATCCGGTCGGCCTGCCGTCGGCGTCGGTCACGACCCGGGACCCGTCGGTGAAGCGCTCGTCGCCGCGGCATCCGGCGATCTCGAGCGCCCGCGTCGAGGCGAGCGCGGCGTGCGCGTCGAACAGGCGGATGAACGCCGGGCGGCCCGGCGCCGCCGCCTCGAGCACCCGGTTCGTGAGCTCGGCGCCCTCGAACGCGTTCGGGTCGAGGCCCCAGCCCAGGAGCCAGTCGTCGTCGCCGAGCGCGGCGACCTCGGCCCGCAGCCGGTGCCCGACCTCGGCGAGGGTGCGGCAGCCCGTGAGGTCGGCGCCGCGCGTGAGCGCGAGACCGAACACCGGGTGGATGTGGCTGTCGACGAAACCGGGGAGGATCGTCGCGCCCGGCAGGTCGATCACCCTCGTGCCGGTGCCGATCCATTCCCCGAGCGAGCCGCGCTCGCCGATGGCGACGACCCGCCCGCCGGCGACGGCGATGCCCGTGACGCCCGCGGGCGCGACCTCCGCGTCGGCCATCGTGACGACCCTCCCGCCGATGACGACGGTGTCGGCGATCCGGTTGCCGCTCATGCCGCCTCGGCCCCCTGTCCGCCGATCGACGCGAACCGGTCGGGCCGCCTCGAGCGGAGCGCGATCGCGTAGGCGATCCCCGCGCCGAGCACGATCGGCACCACCGCGAGGATGACCGCGTTGATCGCGGGCCCGGCCGCGGTGAGGTAGTCGATGGTCGAGACCAGGATCGCCAGGAGCACGGCCATCGCCACGATCGAGAAGATCGCCGCCGGCAGCACGTACCACTTCCGCTCGAGCTGCGGGTTCCGGAGGATGAAGACGAGCACCGCGATCGAGGCGAGCAGCTGCAGCGTGATGATGCCGTACACGCCGGGGGAGTTGACGAGGATCACGAGCTGCGTGAGCGGGTCGAGCCCGGCGACGCCGAACGCGAGCACGACCGCGATGGCGACGAGGGTCTGCAGCAGGCCCGCCGGCCACGGGGCGCCGAAGCGGTTGGTGCGGTTGAAGAAGGACGGCAGGATGCCGTCGCGCGAGAGCGCGAAGCTGTAGCGGTTGATGGCGTTGTGGAACGCGAGCTGGCCGGCGAAGATGCTCGACACGATCAGGATGAACATCGCCGCGACCCCCCAGTCGCCCACGTACCGTCCCATGGCGGTGAAGAAGAACGCCGCCGGGTCCTCGGCGATGACGCCCTGCACGGCGGCGTCGCCGAAGGCCTGGATGACCAGCCAGAGCGTGCCCGTGTAGAACACCGCCAGGAACGCCACCGCGATGTAGGTCGCGCGCGGGATCGAGCGGACCGGGTCGCGGGTCTCGTTGCGGTACAGCACCGTCGACTCGAAGCCCATGAACGCCGCGAACCCGAAGCCCAGGACGGCGAACATGCTCGGGGTGAAGATGTTCTCGGGCGCGAAGGTCCCGAAGCCGAGGTCGCCGGCGCGCGCGCCCAGGATCGCGGCGGCGAGGACGACGAGCAGCGCCGTCTCGAGCACGAGCAGGACCCCGAGGACCCGGGCGCCGACATCCACCCCGGCCGCGGCGAGCCCGAAGACGAGCACCGCGCCGACGACGGCGAGCACCCACCACGGCAGCAGGACGCCGAACACCTGGGCGAGCATGCCCTCGGCCATCACGCCGAACAGGCCCCACAGGCCGATCTGCAGCAGGTTGTACGACGCCCAGGCGAGGAAGCCGGCGCCGAGCCCGACGACCTTGCCGAGCCCGACCGCGATGTAGGTGTAGAAGCCGCCCATCGGTGCGAGGTTGCGGGCGGTGAAGAGGAACCCGATCGAGAACACCGCGAGCACGACGCCCGCGATCGCGTAGACCAGCGGCGCCGAGACGCCGCCGATGAGGACGGCGAGCGGTCCGATCCCGGCGAGCACGCTGAGCGGCGCCGCGGCCGAGACCACGAGGAAGACGACCCCCCAGGTGCCGAGTGCCGCCGTCTTGAGCGTTCCCGTCTTCGGTTCGTCGTCGAGGAGGGTCGAATCCAGGGTCACGAGCAACTCCTTCGTTGAATGCTGACCCGTGCCGACCGACGTGGGCGACGGGGTGACTGCGCTGAGTCTGCCTCATCCCGGACGAATGCGCAATCGATTGTGCAAAGATGTCCGTACCGTGATTCCCATCACTAGGATCGAGCCGGAGGGGAGGCGCCGATGGCCGTCACACGCCCGGCGACGCTGCAGGACGTCGCCGACCGATCGGGAGTCTCACGGGGGACCGCCTCGCGGGCGCTCTCCGGAGGGGGTCGCGTCTCGGCCGAGACGCGAGCACGCGTCGCCGCCGCGGCGGCGGAGCTGGACTTCACGACCAACAGCGGCGCGCGGAACCTCCGCCGCGCTCGCGCCGGGTCGATCGGGCTCTGGTTGCCCCAGGGGCTGCGCTTCATGGACTACTACATGAACTTCACGTTCGGCGTCGTCGAGGCGACCAACGACCGCGAGCTCACCGTCTCGCTCATCCCGGGCGACTTCCCGCCGGGCAAGGCGCGAAGCCTCCACGTCGACGGCTTCGTGATGGCCGACGTCGACGGTCACGACGAGCTCGCTCGGGCGATCCTCACGACCGGACGACCCGTCGTCACGTCCGAGCTCGTGCCGCCCGGCGTGCCGGCGCCCACCGCCTCGGTGACCGCCGACCACGCCGCCGCGACCCGGCTGCTCCTCGACCGCCTCCGCCGCGGCGGCGCCGAGTCGATCGTCGTCCTGATCCCCGACATCGACCAGACCTGGGTCAGCGCCGTGCACGACGCGACCGCGGCCTGGTCCGCCGCGGAGGGCGTGGGGCTGTCGTTCCTGCCCCTCGTCGGCGTGCCCGCCGCGACCGAGCTGCACCGCATCGTCGACGGGCTCCTCGCGGCCCGACCCGACGTCGACGCCATCGTCTGCGTTCCCGACGGGCTCGCGGTCGGCATCCTCTCGACGCTCCGCGAACTCGGCCGCGCCGTGCCCGAGGACATCCAGATCGTCTCGTACGTCGACGGCGCGACGCTCCCCATCGTCCAGCCGCCGATCAGCGCACTCGACCTGCGGCCCCGGGAGGCCGGCCTGCGCGCCGGCCGACTGCTCGTCTCCCTCCTCGACGGGGGCGTCCCGCGGGCGGCGGAGGGCGGGCCGCTCACGGAGATGCTCGACCTCGAGTACCACGAGCGCGCCTCGACCCTGCCGGAGGCGTCGACGCGCCGCCGGCGCGAGCCCGGTCCATAGGGCGGCCGCCCCCGACGGAGCGTGTCATGACCCGGTTCGCGATCGACGCCCACACGGCACTGCGGCTCGTCGCCGACGACGTGGCGGTCGCCGAGGGCCACGAGCTCGTCGCGCCGAACGTGCTGCGATCGCAGGTGCTCTCGCTCCTGTACCGCGCCGTCCGTCGCGGCGACCTGAGCCGCGATGCCGCTCGCGTCCGGCTCGAGCGGCTCGCGTCGCTCCGTATGCGGCTGCTCGGCGATCGCGTCTCACGGGCGGTGGCCTGGGAACTCGCGGAGCAGCTCGACCTCGATGACACGGCGGACGCCGAGTTCCTCGCCGTGGCCAGGCTGCAGGCCGACGCCCTCGTCGCCCTCGA
Organism: Agromyces sp. CCNWLW213; assembly: GCF_037199545.1. NCBI lineage: Bacteria > Bacillati > Actinomycetota > Actinomycetes > Micrococcales > Microbacteriaceae > Agromyces > Agromyces sp. CCNWLW213. Next base: position 182,417 of record NZ_JBBBDX010000005.1, read on the forward strand.
CCCGGGCCTCGCGCGCCACGCCGAGGGCGTCGTCGCGGTCGCGCCGTTCGAGGCGCTCCTCCTCCCCTGAGCGGAGACGTCGCCGCGGGACCGGGCCGTCCTCGGCCGGCCCGGGCCCCGCGACCCGAAGACGTTCGGCAGCGCGCGCCGTCCGATCGCTCCCGGCGCACCCGGCAGTAGACTCGCCCCAGTACGCGGCGTCGCCGCCGCGACCGAGCGAACCGGGGGGTACGTTCGTGAGTGACGACGTCGAGGCGTCCACACCTCATGGCGACGCGCCGCGCACGCCGGGACCCGAGCGCGCGGCCGCATCCACCGCATCCGCCTCCTCACGACCGAACGCATTCTCCTGGCCGGCGCTGACCGCGGCGACGTGGGTGGCCTGCATCGCGATCACCGCCTGGGTGCTCCTGAACCCGTCCCTCGCGGTCGGGTACCCCAACCGATCGCTGCACCTCGTGCTGGACTCGGTCGACGCGTGCATCGCCCTCCTCGTCGCCTACCTGCTGCACAATCGCTACGTCCGACGCCAGCGGCTCCAGGACTGGCTCCTCTGCGTGGGGCTCGTGATCCTCGGCCTGGCGAGCCTCGTGGTCACCTACGCCGTCCAGGAGATCCTCGGCATCCGGGACGGCCGGCTCGACGTCTGGCTGCCGCTGGCCCTGCGCGTGATCGGCTCGATCGTGGTGCTCGTCGCGGCGCTCGTCGGGGATCGCCCGGGTCCCCGATGGCTCCGTCGCTGGTCGGTCGCCGCACCGGTGCTCCTCATCGTCCTCGTGGCGACCGTGCTCTGGGCGATGGAGGGCGTGCTGCCGGTCGCCCTCCCGCAGGAGCTCGCCGGCGACTCCGGATCCGCGCCCATGCTCGAGGGACACCCGGCCTTCCTCGCCGGGCTCTCGATCGCGGCCGTCTGCTTCCTGGCCGCCTCGCTCGTCGTGACCAGGCAGGCCGCCCGGAACGACGACGAGCTCCTGCGATGGCTGGCCCCGGCGAGCGTCCTCGCCGGCTTCGCGCGGCTCAACTACCTGCTCTACCCGTCGCTGTACACGGACTGGCTGTACACGGGCGACCTCCTCCGGACCGCGGGCTACGCGCTCCTGCTCGTCGGCGCCCTGCGCGAGTTGCGGATCTACTGGCGCGCGCAGGCGCACATGGCGGTCACCGAGGATCGCCGCCGCCTCGCCCGCGAACTGCACGACGGCCTGCTGCAGGAGCTCACCTTCATCCGCATCGCGTCGTCGATGCTCCCGGGCGAGACGAGGGCGAAGGGCGAGATCACGGATGCCGCGATGCGCGCGCTCGACGAGGCGAGGGCCGCCGTGAACGCGCTCGGCAGCCTCGACGACGAACCGCTCGGATTCGTCCTGCACCGCGCGGCGCGCGAGCTCGCGGAGCGGCACGACGTCGACCTCGAGGTCGACGTGGACGACTCGATCGTCGTCGACCCCGAACAGCGGCACGACCTGCTGCGGATCATGCGGGAGGCGGTCGTCAACGCGGTGCGGCACGGCCGCGCCCGGCACATCCGCGTGCGCCTCTCGCAGGACGAGCTCGAGCAGCGCCTGACCATCGAGGACGACGGCTCGGGCTTCGCGGTGGGATCGAGCGCCGCGTCGGGCGGCTACGGCCTGGTGAGCATGCGGGACCGGGCGAGGGAGCTCCCCGGCGCGATGCGGATCGATTCCCAGCCGGGGCAGGGCACCACGCTCACCGTCACCTGGTAGCGCCCCGCCCGGCCGATCCGACCCGGGTTCCCCTACCCTCGGATCATGACGACAACGCAGCGGTCGTCCCGTGCGCCGGCGGAGGGCGCGGGCTGATGGGGTTCGTCCTGCACGCCCCCGGCGTCGTGCTCGGCGTGGCCTCCCTGGTGCTCAAGGAGGGCGCCACGCTCGAGGGAGCGCTCGAGGTGGTCCGCGCGGCGGTCGGCGCCGGGGTGGCGGCGATCGACACCGCCCGCGCCTACGCGACGGTCGACGACGACGCTGCGGGCGAGCGGATCGCGCAGGCGGCCCGGGCGCAGTCCCCGGGCCTGCCGATCATCACCAAGGCCGGGCACTTCCGCCTGGGGCGCGCCGCCTGGGACTCGGACGGCAGCGCCGAGCGCGTGCGCGCCGACGCGTTGCGCAGTCGCGAGGTCCTGGGCGCCCCGCCCTCGCTCCTGCTCCTGCACCGCGCCGACCGGGTCGACGACCTCGACGCCTCGGTGCGCGAACTCGCAGCCCTGCGCGACGAGGGCGTCGTCGAGGCGATCGGGCTCTCGAACGCCTCGATCGAGCAACTCGACCGCGCCCGCGCCATCACGGCGCTCGACGCCGTCGAGAACCGCTTCGCCCTCGGGATCGACCCCGCCGCCGAGTACCGCTACTGCATCGACGCGGGCATCCCCTTCCTCGCATACGCCCCGTTCGGCGGACCCCGGGCGGACCCGCTCGCCACGCACGTGCCCCGCGTCGCCGCCCTCGCCCGGGCACGCGACGTCTCCGTGCACCGAGCGGCGCTCGCCGCGATGCTCGACGCGATGCCCGGCGCCTGGCCGGTGATCGGATCCACGCGCGTGGAGTCGGTGCTCGACTCGCTCGCCGCGGCAGGGCTCGCCGTCGACGACGACCTCCGACAGGCCTTCACCGACGACCTGCGATCCCGCGGGGTGCGGCTCCGCCCCTGACCCGGCGACGGCCCGAATCGAGCGCCCAGCGGCATCCGCAGCGGCGTCGGCGCGCCGACCAGCGGAGGGCCGCGTCGGCGCGCTACCCGCCGACGTGGATGACCGGCCGCGCCTCGGGATCGACCTCGGCCTCGCGGAGGATCTCGCGGACGACCGGAGCCGTGTCGCCGCGGCCGAGCAGGATGTACCGGAGCATGTGCAGGAGCGGATTGCCCTCCGACCACTCGAAGTAGGCGTGCGGCCGGATGCGTGCGGCATCCCGCATCGCCAGCAGGATCGCCGCGATCGCGTTCGGCGCCGCCGGGCTCTGGGCCCGCAGCACCCGGTGGCCGTCGACCTCGACGCCGCGGACGTGGAGGTGCTCGCGGAACTCCGACGGATCGACGATGTCGATCTCGAGGAACAGCACGTCCGCGGGCCCCGGCACCGGATTGAGCCGACGCTGCGTGGCCTCCTTCTCGCGGTACTCGGCGTCGTCGCCGGCACCGGGCCGCTTGGCGATGATGTTGAGGCGGGAGTCGTAGGCGAGCGAGTCCTGGATGAAGCGGCGTGCGGCGTCGTCGAACTCGATGCGGTCGGCGCGGATCTCGGTCGTCCGCGACAGTCGTGAGACGACCGAGACGACCACGATGCCGAGGACGAAGCACAGCGAGATGACGATCCCCTCGGGCTTCTCGATCTCGTTGGCGATGAGCGCGTAGCCGAGGATCGCGGTGAGCGCGGCGAATCCGACGGACGCGGCCCGCTGCCGCTTCCGGATGGCGGACACGAGCACCGCGAACGACGCCGAGACCATCATCGCCAGGATGCCCGTCGCGTAGGCGCCGGCCTGCGCATCGACGTCGGCCTTGAAGACGATCGTGATGACGATGCTGATGGCGGTGTAGACGAGCACGACCGGACGGACCGAACGGCTCCATTCCGGTGCCATCCCGTAGGCGGGAAGGTACCGCGGCACGATGTTGATCAGCCCCGCCATCGCCGAGGCCCCGGCGAACCAGAGGATCAGCACGCTGCTGAGGTCGTAGATCGTGCCGAACGCCTCGCCGTGGAACTCGTGCGCGAGGTAGGCGAGCGCGCGGCCGTTCGCCTCGCCGCCGGGCTGGAACGCCTCACTCGGGATCAGGACGGTCGTCACCAGGCTGCTGCTGATGAGGTAGGCGCTCATGATGACCGCGGCGGTCGTCAGCAGCCTGCGGGTGTTCCCGATGCGCGACGCCTGACGTCGCACGGGAGTGTCGCCCTTCGCCGCGACGAGCGGCATCATGCTGACGCCCGTCTCGAACCCGGACAGGCCCAGCACGAGCAGCGGGAACGCGAGCAGCGCCGGCACGATCATCCCGCCCCATCCGGCACCGCTGGAGGTCAGCGCCGACCACCACTGCTCGACCGAGACCGGGTCGGCGACCAGACGTGCCATCCCTTCGACGATGATGATCGCGTTCAGCCCGAGGAAGACCAGCACGAGCGGGACGGCGACCCCGACCGCCTCGCGGAAGCCGAGCAGGAACACCCCGCCGAGGATGAGCAGGAGGACGACGGTCACGGGGACGGCCTGCCCGTCCAGGAACTCGGGAGCCAGCGGGTTCTCGAGCAGGTGCACCGTCGCGTCCGCCGACGAGAGCGTGATCGTGACGATCCACGAGGTCGCCACGAAGCCCAGCAGCACGAGCACGAAGATCTTGCCCTGCCAGAACGGCAGGAGCCGTTCGAGCATGGCGACCGAGCCCTGCCCGTGCGGGCTCTCCTTCGCGACGCGACGGTACATGGGCAGCATGCCGAGCAGGGTGAGCGCGACGATCAGCAGCGTCGCGATCGGCGAGACGGCCCCGGCGGCGAGCACCGCGATCGACGGCAGGTACGAGAGGGTCGAGAAGTAGTCGACGCCGGTGAGGCACATGACCTTCCACCAGGGACTCTGCTCGGCGGTCCGCTCGGCCGTCTCCGGCCCCGCGGGCGGCACGGTGTGCTCGAACAGCCAGCGCGTGAACGGCGCCGTCGGTCGGGAGGGCTGCGGGCCCGGCACGCTCGCCGGGAACACGAACCGATCCCACTCCACCACCGGCATCCGGCATCCCTCCCGTCCTCGACGTTCCAGCCGACCGGATGATCCTCGCACCGGCCCGGTGCGGCCGCGCCGCCGCAGGCGCACGAGGTCCGTGAGCGATCGGCCGGGATGCGTTAGGGATCCGTATGGGCAGAATCGGAGCATGCCCTCACCGGCCGCCGAGTTCGTCGACCGCACCCTCCACGCCGAGGGGTCGGAGGAGCGCGCCGCCGAGCACGCGGGTCGGATCGGCGGTGGGTTGCGCTTCGTGGGCGCCTCGGTCGGAGCGGTTCGCGGCACGGTCCGCGACCTGCACCGCCGGCATCCCGGCCTCGGACACGACGACGTGACCGCCCTGGCATCCGAGCTCTGGTCGGAGCCCGTCTACGAGCGTCGGCTCGCGGCCGTCGTGCTGCTTCAGGGGCGCGTGGGCCTGCTCCGTGTCAGCGACCTGACCCGCCTCGAGGGGTTCCTGCGGGATGCCCGGGTGCCGGAACTGGTCGATCCGCTGGTGCACGACGTCGTCGGGCCGCTCCTGGCGCGGCTCGACCGCCGCGAGTCGGACCGGGCCGGACGCATCGTCGCCCGGTGGGCGACGGAGACGGCACCGACCCTCCGACGGGCCGCGTCGCTGCTGTGATCTCGGCTCGGCACGCCGGGCGCCGGGCCCCGGCCGGGCTCACCGCGCCACCTCGTCGATCGCCCATCGCGGCACGAACGGCGAGGTCACCTGCTCGAGCCACGACCACAGCTCCGCCTGGCGGGCCGGCAGCCGCGTGCTCGGCGCCGCGGTCGTGACCCGGCCGATCTCGACGTAGCCGCCGTGCAGGTCGGGGTGCACGTCGCCGAGCGCCAGCTCGACCGCGTGCCGGCCCGTCGTGGTCGGCGTCGTCGCCCCGGGCAGGATGCTCATCGCCGGCATGAGCCGACGCCACCCCCAGTACATGTATCCGGGCATGTCGCGGCCGAGCCCCGTGCCGGCGACGAGGCCCGGGTCGTAGGTGTTGAGCCGTCGCCCCTCGGCGCCGAGTCGCTCGGCCCAGCGATGCGAAAGGGTGACCAGCGCGAGCTTGCTCGACGCGTACGCGATGCCGCCCTGTTCGCGCTCGTCGGCGAACCGCTCGGCGCCGGTCGCGGGCGGCGCAGCGGTGGCGAGGTCGGCGGGCGTCTGCCAGACGGGGTCGGGCACGAGGTTGAACGACGCGCGCTTGCCGCGGTGCGTCGATGAGCCGAGCAGCACGACGTGGGCGCCGGGCGCGAGCAGCGGCCGGGTGCCGCGCAGGAGGAGGTGCTGCGCGATGACGTTCACGGTGAACGTGAGCTCCCAGCCCTGCGCGCCGTGGCGTCGGCGGTCGGTGTACTGCGCGCCCGCGTTGAGGACGGCCGCGTCGACGGCCCCGGCGCTCCGGTCGTCGATCAGGCGCCGGGCCTCGTCGAGGGCGCGGCCCACCGAATCGAGGTCGCCGAGGTCGGCCGGAACGCCGTGCGCCGTCAGGCCGGCCTCGCGCGCGACGGCGGTCGCGGCATCCAGTCGCGCCGGATCGCGGCCGAGCAGCACGAGGCGGGGCCGGGACGGATGGCGGACGAGGTGGCGGAGCATGCTCGCTCCGATCCCGCTCGTGGGACCGGTCAGCAGCACCGTGGGCGGATTGATGTCAGAGTGTGTCATGAGACGAGGTGCTCTTCGCCGACGACGACGAACTGCTGCCGGCCCTCGTCTCGTCGATCGCCGACAGCACCGCCGCCGACGCGGGAGGCATGATGCGCGCAGCGCTCGGCGCCCTCGCGGATCGGATGGAACCCGGGCGCCCCCGGCTGCAGCAGCGGCAGCGCATCATCGAACGGGATGTCGGCCTCACGGGCCGCGAGCTCGCGAAGCAGGCGCGGTGGCAGGGCGCGGTCGTCGACGCGCTGCGCGACCGGGGATTCGACCGCGACGACGCCGAGATCCTCGCGGCCATCGGCTTCGCCCTGTACACGGGCGCACTCCACGAATGGCTCGAGCGCGACGACGCCACCTCGCTGCGCGACCACGTCGAGCGCCGCTTCCCGAAGGTGCCCGATGCGATGAACCGGCCGGTTCCCCGCTGAGCGCGGCGGGGGTAGCCTGAGACCCGGTGGCGCTCACGCGTCGCCGCCGAGGCGTCGAGCGTCCACCGACGTCGCCGCCTCGGAACCTGTGCCAACACCGGAGCGGCCGACCCATGACCTGGGATGACGATTCCTTCGCCGATGACTTCGGCGAGCGTCATCCCGGCCGCGCCCGCCCCACCGCGTGGCAGGTCGCGGTGCACGTGGGCGCCTACGTCGGACTCGTGGTTGGCGTCGTCGCGCTGATCGTCGGCGTGATCGCCTTCTCCGGCGTGTTCGGCACCGCCGCGAACCCGGGCGGATTCGCCTCGGGGCCGGCGCACGGCCCGCGGGTGGCCATGCCGCCGCTGGTCGAACCGCTCGAACCGGATGCCGCGGCGGAACCGCCGGGTCCTCCGGCCGACGACGCCCAGGCCGACGTCACGGGGCCGCCGGTCGTCACGGGGACCGACACCGGCCCGATCGACCCGGACTGGACGGCCGAGACCGCGGCGGCCACGGGCATCCCGCAACGGGCGCTGTCGGCGTACGCCCTCGCGCACGGCCTGGTCGCGCAGGCCGACCCCGACTGCGGGGTCGACTGGGCGACGATCGCCGCCATCGGAGCGATCGAGTCGGACCACGGGCGCCACGGCGACGCCACGCTCGGCGAGGACGGCACCGCGCTGCCGGCGATCATCGGGCGAGCGCTCGACGGCGACGGCGTCGCGCGCATCGAGGACACGGACGGCGGCCTGCTGGACGGGGACGCCACGTGGGATCGCGCGGTGGGGCCGATGCAGTTCATCCCGTCGACGTGGGCCGAATGGGGCACCGACGGCAACGGCGACGGGCTCGCCGACCCGCACCAGATCGACGACGCCGCCCAGACCACGGCGCGCTACCTGTGCGCGTCCGGCCCCATGCGGAGCTCCGAGGGGTGGCGCGCCGCCGTCTTCTCGTACAACCACGACGACGACTACGTCGACGACGTGGCGCGGGTCGCGAACGAGTACGCGGCGGCGATCGGCTAGGTCGTTCCGCCACGGCGTGCACGGCGACGGCGCCGCCCGCGTCGACACGCGGACGGCGCCTCCCGATCCGCGGCTACTCGCCTGCGGCGAGCCGCTGCCGGTCCTCCTCGAGCAGCGCGTCGGCGCCCTCGTCGCCCTCGGCGATGACGGCGTCCTCCTCCAGCGACATCCGGAGCCGGCGGCGGAACAGGCGCGTCATGACGAGCAGCGCGACGACGCCGATCCCCAGCCAGAGCAGGCCGTACGTCATCGCGTCGCCGCTCACGTTGAGCCAGAGCACGATCGTGAGCACCACGCCGATGGCGGGGAGCACGATGTTCCGCACGACCTGCTTCACGGTCGTCACCTCGCGGCGACGGATCGCGAAGTGGATGATCACGGCGAGGTTCACGACCGTGAAGGCGATGAGCGCCCCGAAGTTGATGAGGGAGAAGACGAAGTCGAGGTCGGCCATCGCGGCGCCGAGCGACACGATGCCGACGAGCACGACGGCGACCGCCGGCGTGCGGAAGCGGGGGTGCACGTACGAGAGGCGGCGCGAGATCGGGCCCGTGCCGTTGCGGCCCATGACGTAGATCATGCGCGAGACGCTCGCGTGCGAGGCGAGGCTCGACGCGGCCGCCGCGGCGATCGCCGCCGACACGAAGAAGATCTGGAACAGCATGCCGCCCACCGAGAACGCGATCTCCGGCAGCGCGGTGCCCTCGGTGAAGCCCTCCGTGGCGGGGAAGAGCGACTGGGCGAACCACCCGGCGGTGAAGAAGATCAGGCCGCCGAGGAGCAGCGCGAGCACGATCGCCTTCGGCACGGTGTGCGCGTCCTTCGCCTCCTCGGTGTACATCGTGATCGCGTCGAACCCGATGAAGGAGAAGCAGACGATCGTGGCCGCGCTGATGACGGTCGCGATCTGCACGTTCGCGTGGTACAGCGGCTCGATGCTGAAGGCGGTGCCGTTGCCCGCGCCCTGCTGCAGCGCGCCCCACGCGAGGATCACGAACACGCCGATGAGCACGACCTGGAAGACGAGGAGCGCGGCGTTGACGCGCGAGGTCGACGTGATGCTCCACAGGTTCAGCAGCGTGATGAGCGCGACGTAGCCGCCGACCCAGACCCAGCCGGAGACGTCGGGGAAGAACGACTCGAAGTACTGGCGAACGAGCAGCGCGTTCACGAGCGGGAGGAGCAGGTAGTCGAGGAGCGCCGTCCAGCCGACGAGGAAGCCGACGTTCGGGTGGATCGTCTCGGACGCGTAGGTGTACGCCGACCCCGCGGAGGGGTAGACCCGCGTCATCCGGCCGTAGCTGATCGCGGTGAAGAGCATCACCACGAGCGCGAAGAGGTAGGCGAGCGGCACGACGCCGCCGCTCTCGTCGGAGACGTAGCCGAACGTGTCGAACACCGTCATGGGCGTCATGTAGCCGAGGCCGAGGCCGACGATGGACCAGAGGCCGAGTGAGCGCCGGAGCCGGGTGGGGTGGGCCGCGAGTGCGGAAGTGGTCATGGTGGATCCTGTCGTCGCCATTGTCGAGCGGGGTGACGCTACGTCACCGGCGCGGCCGACAGGACCGACACGGTGTCGAAACTGCGGGCGCCCTATTCGCCATGCTGGCGAACCGTCGCGAGCGGAAGCCGGGGCCACCAGCAGCGGACCGCGGCGCGGTAGCGCCGGTAGTCGTCGCCGAAGCGCGCCTCGAGGTCGGACTCCTCGAGTGGCCGCACCGCGAAGTTCCACACGAGCGACCCGGCGACCGCGTACGCGATCACCAGCCACGACGAGAGCATCGGCCCGACCGCGGCGCCCTGCACGATCCCCGCCAACGCCATGGGGTTCCGCACGGAGCGGTAGGGGCCGGCGATCACCAGCCGGTTCGTCATGGCCGCGGGCAGGGGGGTGCCGCCGCCGCGCGTCGACATCACCGCCGCCGACCACACTCCGAGCGCACTCGCAAGGAGGAACACGACGACGCCCGCCGCTCGCGCCCCCGGGGGGAAGGGCACCGCCAGCCGCAGATGCTGCTCCGCGGCGCTCAGCACGAGGGGCACGACCGCCAGGAAGAAGCCCCAGAACACCACGATCTGGGCGGCCGTGGCCAGGACGTGCGCGGCGGTGGGCGCCCGCGAGTCCGCGGGCCGGAACGCGAACGGCCCGCGGGACGTGATCCACTCGGTCGGCACCCGGCCCCAGGCCATCAGGCACAGCGCGATCGTGGATCCGCCCGTGGCGGCGGCCATGAGCAGGATGCCCCAGCCCGCCTCCCCGGTGAGCGCGCCGTAGATCGTCAGGCCCGCCGTCACGAGCACGGTCCAAGCGGTGGCGACGGCCGCGGCGGACCGCACGCCGAAGGCCGCCACCGCGGAGGCGAGGACGAAGAGCGGGACGTCGAGCACCGCGACGAGGACGGGATCCAGTCGACCGAGAGTGGCCTCGCGCACGACCGGCGAGGCGAACACCGCGATCCACCAGGCGCCGCCGGCGACCGCCTGCGCGGCGAAGTACCAGCGCCCCAGCATGGCCGAACCATAGCATCGGGCGCCGCACCCGCTCGCCGTGCCAGACTGCCCCGATGACCGACCTGGAGCTCGCGCGCATCGCCGGGGGCACGGTGGCCCTGCACGACGCCCGCCGCAAGGTGCGCTGGACCGTCGAGCTCGAGCCGTTCGAGATCGGGGTGTACGCCGTCACGCAGGAGCAGCTCGCCGAGCTCATCGGCGAGACGGCGACGCACCCGCGGCGGCCCGCGACCGGGGTGAGCTGGCTGCGCGCCATCCGCTTCTGCAACGCCGCGTCGGAGTGGGAGGGACTCGACCCGGCGTACACGTTCGAGGGCGAGGAGGTCACCTGGCACGTCGACGCCGACGGGTACCGACTGCCGACCGAGGCCGAGTGGGAGTTCGCGTGCCGGGCGGGCTCGACCGGGCCGCACTACGGGCCGCTGCCCGACATCGCATGGACCAGCGCCGACGGCGTGTCGACGCCCCAGGATGTGGGCGGCAGGCTGCCGAACCTCAACGGCCTGTTCGACACGCTCGGCAACGTGTGGGAGTGGTGCTGGGACCTGCTCGACCCCGCACGGTACGACGACTACCGGGTCTTCCGCGGCGGCGGCTTCGCCGACGACGCGTGGAGCGTCCGCGCGTCGACGCGACGGGGCGGTGCGCCGCGCATGCACCACGAGGACGTCGGCGTGCGGGTCGCGCGCGGCGGGTTCGACGCGACGGATGCCGCGCAGGGCTGGTCCGCGCAGGCCGACCTCGAGCGCGCCGCGATCGACGGGCCCCTGCCGTTCGGGTGGACCCCGCGACGCTGAGCCGCGCCGAGCCAGCGGCCGAGCCGTAGGATCACGACATGCCGCCGATCCGGAGGACGTCGCTCGACGCACTGGCGACGTTCGTCGCCGTGGCGCGCGCCGGGTCGGTCACCGGCGGAGCCGACGAGCTCGGCCTGACCCAGTCGACGGTCTCCGCCCAGTTGCAGGCGCTCGAGCGCGAACTGGGCTATCGCGTGTTCGACCGCACGCCGCGCGGGGTGACGCCCACGAGCCGCGGCCGGGCGCTGCTGGCCCGCATCGGCGGCGCGATGGACGCCGCCGTGGAGGCGGCGTCGGATGCGACCGGTGCCGGAGCGGGCGCGCACACCGTCGTCCTCGGCGGCCCGGCCGAGTTCCTCTCGACGGTGGTGCTGCCGCGGCTGCGCGAGTGGGCGGATCCCGAGCTCGACGTGCGGGTGCGGTTCGGCGAGACGCCGGAGCTCCTGGCCGCGCTGGAAGCCGCGGAGCTGGACCTGGTCGTGAGCACCACGCAGCCGCGCATCCGCGGGATCGAGTTCGCGCCACTGTTCGACGAGCGGTTCGTGCTCGTCGTGCCGCCCGCCCTCCTCGGGGCGTTCCGCGACGATCCCGACGCAGTACCGGTCGTCGCGTACGGCGAGCAGCTGCCGATCATCCGACGGTACTGGCGCTCCGTGTTCGACCGGCGCCCGTCCGGCCTGCGGCCGGCCGCGATCGTGCCCGACCTGCGGGTGCTCGCGGGACTCGCGGCCGACGGCGTGGGCATGACCGTGCTGCCGACCTACCTCGCCGATCCGTACCTCGCGGCGGGCCGGCTCGTCGATCCCGTCGGACCGGCCGACCCGCCGCTCAACACGGTGTACCTCGCCAGGCGCCGGTCGCGTCCGGGGGCGAACCCCGCGACGGATGCCGCGGCGCAGCGACTCCACGCCATGCTGCGCGCCTGACCGGCAGAGGTCAGGCCGACAGGAGCGCCACGACCTCGCGGCCGACCCCGGTCGCCGACTGCGGGTTCTGGCCCGTCACGAGCCGCTCGTCGACGACGACCTGCTCGGTGAAGTCCGGACCGGGGACGTGCGTGGCGCCCTTCGCCTCGAGTTCCTCGGCGAGGAGGAACGGGACCACCTCGGTGAGCTCGACCGCGGCCTCCTCGGCGTTGGTGAACCCGGCCACGCGCTTCCCGGCGACGAGCGGCGTGCCGTCGCCGAGCGTGATGCCGACGAGCGCCGCGGGGCCGTGGCAGACCGCGGCGACCACGCCGCCCTGCTCGTACACGGCGCGGCCGACCGCGTTCACGGCCGCGTCGTCCGGGAAGTCCCACATCGTGCCGTGCCCGCCCACGAAGAGCACGGCGTCGTAGCGCGACGCGTCGACGTCGGCGAGCTTCGGGGTGTCGGCCAGCTGGGCGGCGATCGACGCGTCGGCGAAGAACTCGTTCTGCGCGGCGTCCGACTCGTCACGGCCGACCTGCGGGGGCATGCCGCCGGCGATCGACGCGATGTCGACGGCGAACCCGGCGTTCGCGAACTCCCGCCAGGGGTGCGCCGCCTCGCCGGCGTGGTATCCGGTCCTCCGGATGCCGCCCAGGTCGTCGTGGCTCGTCAGCACCAGCAGCACTCGCTTCTCGGTCATCGGACTGTCTCCCTCGTTCGCTTCGGTTCTGGATGGACATGTCGACGGTACGGAGGCGGCGCCATCCGGAACCAACCGGACGGTCGATGCGGGCCATCGGAATTCCGATGGCGCGGGACCCGCCTGTGACACGATGCGGTGACGGCCGGGCCGCGTGAGCCCGGTCGACCGACGAGGCGAGGAGGAGCCGACCGTGGCGAAGCGCGAGATCATCGGCCAGCGGAACGATCCCGAGATGCCGAGGTACGCCGGCATCGCCACGTTCGCGCTGCTGCCGCGGCTCGAGGAGGTCGAGCACGCCGACCTCGCGGTGGTCGGCATCCCGTTCGACTCGGGCACGAGCTTCCGGCCCGGCGCGCGGTTCGGCCCGGCGCACATCCGCGAGCACTCGCGCCAGCTGCATCCGTACCACCAGTTCCACGAGACGTACCCCTTCGGCGACCAGCAGGTCGTCGACGCGGGCGATCTCGCGGTGGGTCCGTACGACATCGCGCAGGCGGTCGAGCGCATCCACGCGGGGGCCGACCGACTGGTGCGGCAGGGTACGAGGGTCCTCGCGCTCGGCGGCGACCACACGGTCGCGCTGCCGCTCCTGCGCGCGGCGGCGGCAGCGCATGGCCCGCTCGCCGTCGTCCACTTCGACGCGCACCTCGACACCTGGGACGTGCTGCACGGCGCGAGCCTCTGGCACGGCTCGCCGTTCCGGCGCGCCGCCGAGGAGGGGCTGCTCGACCTCGAGCACTGCCAGCACGTGGGGATCCGGAGCGGCGTCTACGGGCCGGACGAGCTCGACGACGACCGGCGCGCGGGCTTCGAGCTCATCCGCAGCGAGGAGTTCCAGCGGCGCCCGATGGAGGACATCGCGGCGGACATCCGACGCCGTGTCGGCTCCCGGCCCGTCTACGTCTCGATCGACATCGACGTGCTCGACCCGTCGCAGGCGCCCGGCACGGGCACGCCCGAGGTCGCAGGCATCACGACGCGCGAGCTGTTCGCCGTGCTCCGGGGCCTCGCGGAGCTGCCCGTCGTCGGCGCCGACGTCGTCGAGGTCGCCCCGGCCTACGACCACGCGGGCATCACGGGCCTCGCCGCCGCCCACGCCGCGTGGGAACTGCTGACGCTGATGGGCCTCAGCGCTCGGACGTGACGCAGCCGGGCTCGACCGGCTCGCCCGCGAACCGCGCCGCGGTCCACTCGATCAGCTCGGGCACGAGCGGCGAGTCCGGCTCGACGAGCGGCACGTGGTCGCGACCCGCGTACACGCGGTAGTCGACCTGCTGGCCGGCCGCGCAGAGGTCCTCGACGTAGGCGTCCTGCGCCGCGCGCACGACGAGCTGGTCGGCCGCGCCCTGGCCCAGCAGGAGCGGGGCGCTGATCGTGGGCGGCGGCGTGTTCTCGACGAGGCGCTCGCCGAAGGGGCCGGTGGTCGGGTCGGCCGATCCGATCTCCGGGTCGCGCGAGAGGCCCAGCACGTTCAGCACCGACACGAAGCTGCTGGGTTCGGCGAGGCAGCGCTCGGCCATCCGCCGCACCGTGACCTCGGCGCCCGGGCGCACGTACTCCCGGTAGGTGACATCCGGGTAGATCGCGGTGTAGGCGGCGATGACGAACGCCTCGAAGATCGACCCGCCCGTGACGTTCGGGAGGTTCTCGATGAGCCCGGCGAGGTTCGACGCCGGCGCCAGGGCTGCGACGCCCGCGAGGTCGAGCTCGGGTGCGTACGCGTCGGCCAGCGCCCCCGTCCAGAGCGCCGCGCCGCCGCCCTGCGAGTGCCCCCAGACGACGGTCTGCTCGCCGAGCTTCGCCTCCTCCAGTTCGGATGCCGCGCGGCGGGCGTCGATCGCCGCGTGCGCGCTCGGCCGGCCGATGAGGTACGGGTGCGGGCCGGGCGTCCCGAGCCCGAGGTAGTCGGTCGCGACGAGCGCCCAGCCGTTGTCGATCACGTCCGGGAGCAGGAACAGCGCACCCGACTCGAACGGTTCCTCGGCGAGCGACGGCGCACAGGGCTGCGCGAACCCGGTCGTGCCGTGCGTCCAGTCGATGACCGGGAAGTCCTCGCCCTCGGCGGGCACGACGACGATCCCGCTGGCGACCGCGGGCTCGCCCTCCTCATCGGTGGTGGTGTAGAGGATGCGCCAGGCGACGGCGTTCTCGGGCACCCCGCGCTCGAACGGCTCGGCCCGGATGAGGCGCCCGGGCTCGCCGGGCACATCGCGCGGTGCCGCGTAGAAGTCGTCGACGACCGGGGAGCCGCCACGGAGGGTCGCGCTCACGGATCCCGCGATCACGGCCAGGAGCACGGCGACGACCGCCGCGATCGTCCGAGTCCAGCGGCGGAGCCCCGTCGGCTCAGCGGCGTCCCGGGGCTTCGGTCGCGTGCCCCGGACCGCGTGCCACACGAGCAGCAGGCCGATGATGATGAGCCGCGCGCCGAAGACCACGGCGACGACGAGCAGGGTGATGTCGGGCCAGAGGAGCGCGAGCAAGCCGAACGCGATCCCGGCGACGCCGAGCAGGCTCGCGGCGATCCGGGCGTCCCAGGTCGCGCCGCGCCGGAACGCCGCGACCAGAGACAGCACGCCGTTCACGACCAGGGCGACGGCGACGACGAGCGCGACCGTGCGCACGGTGAGGCCGGGGAACACGAGGACGAACAGGCCCGCCAGGATCCACAGGATCGCCGTGACCACTCGCCACCGCGGCATCCGCTCCTCGTCGTCGGGATCGCCCCCACCGGCGAGCTCGAGGATGCCGCTCAGGATCAGGCCCGCGCCGATGAGGATCGCGAGGACCCCCAGCGACGTCGTCGGCCGGGTCAGGATGACCGCGCCGAGGAGCACGGCCACGATGCCGATGACGCCGCGGACCCACCGCGGAAGGCGGGCGAACCACGTCTCGATCCTGTTCGTCATGCGTGCTCCTCGGAGGCGGGGGCCCGCTCGCCGGTCTCCGCGGCACGGCGGCGTTGCACGCGCGTGTACAGCGTCACGGCGACGTTCGAGACGAGTGCATAGATGATCGCCGTGCCGGCGAAGCTCTCGGCCGGGAAGATCGAGGCGGCCAGTCCGATCGCCAGGCCGGGATTGCGGTTCGCGCAGGCGATCGCGAGCACGACGGCGTCGGTGCGGTCGGGGCCGCCGAGCGCGTGGCCGACCGCGAGTCCCGAGGCCGTGAACGCGAACATGACCACAAGGGTCACGAGCGAGAGCGCGCTGAGGACCGCGGGGAAGACCAGCACGAGCAGGGCGAGCAGCGCGACGAGCATCAGGCTGTTCGCGACGCCGACGAGCCGGCCGCCGAACCGCTCCCCGAAGACCGGCCACAGGCGCCCCACGACGAATCCGACCGCGAGCGGCAGCAGCACCTGGACGAGCATCGCGCTCGCGATGGTGAGCGGCGAGAGGCCGAACGGGCGGTCCATGAGGCGCCCGATGAGGTCGGAGAGGATCGGGATGAGGACGGGCGAGACCAGCGCGACCGCGAACGCGAGCCCGTAGGCGTAGCGGGCCCGGCCGCCGGAGCCGATCTCGGTGCGCGGCAGGAGCGCCGGGATCGGCGTGAGCGCGATCACGACGAGCGCCACCTCGGCCGCATGCGGGAAGTCGAGGTAGACATGGGCCGCGAGGGCGAGAACGGGCATCACGACGAACATCGCCACGAGTGAGACGAACAGGGCCCGAGGACGACGCAGCACCGACAGGAGGTCGTCGGGCTGTGCGGAGAGGCCGTACCCGAAGACCGTGATGGCGACGGTCGCCTGGATCACGGTCGAGACGATCGACAGGATGTCCATGTCCGCTCCTCGCCACCCCTACCCGGACACGCCCGAACCGGCCGGTGACGCCGCGCGAATGACCGCCGGAAGCCATCGGTCGAGCGACTCCCACACCGCCGCGCGGGCGGGCGCGGCCGAAAGCGTGACGTCGTGGAGCGCGCCCTCGATGCGGCGGATCCAGACGTCGGAGCCGAGGTCGGCGGCCCGCCTCGCGACGCCGCCGACGTCGATCGCGGTGTCGGCGAACCGCATCTGCTCCGACCAGACGGGCTGCAGCATGCTCCGCGCCGAGAGGAGAACGAGCACCGGGATGCGGATGCCGAGCCCCTTCGCCACGGTGGCATGTCCGCGGAGCACCGCGTTGAGCCATCCCCGGCTCGTGCGGAAGCCGTGCTCCGGGCGCCACTCGCGCTCGTAGGTCCACTCGCCGCCGAGCTCCGCGGAGACGGTGCGGCTGTAGAAGCCGAGGTCGACCTCGGGGAACGGCGCGTGCGGATGGATGACCGCGCCCACCTGCACCATCGGCTCCAGGATGGCGCGGCCCACCGCGCGGGTCTGGAACTCGAGCCACGGGGCGTTGAGCACGAGCCCGTCCGCGACGTCCGGATGCCGTGCCGCCCACAGGCTCAGCGTGAGGCCGCCGGTGGAGTGCCCCATGAGCACGAGCGGTTCGACGCCCCGTGTGCGGATCACGTCGATCGCCGCGTCGAGCTCCTCGTCGTAGGCCGCGAGGTCGTCGACGTAGCCGGGCGTCTGGTGCGGCCGCAGGCTCCGACCGTACTTGCGCAGGTCGAGGGCGTGGAAGCGCGCGCCCCGGCGCACCCAGTACTCGGCGAGCTCGCGCTGGAAGAAGTAGTCCGACCACCCGTGCACGTAGAGGACGTCGAACCGGCCGGGGCCGTCGATGACCTCGTCGCGCACCCGGCGGACGAGCGTCGCCACGACGGGGCCCTCGGCGTCGGGCGCCAACTCGAGCTCGAGGCGCTCGTACGGCGTCCCGAGCACGTCGGGTGTCCAGTGGCTCCCGCCCATGAGCACCTCCCGAACGATCGTCGGTCCCTACTCGCCCACGGTAAGGACACGAGGGTGTCGGCGAATCACGGGAATGCGTAGTCTTCTCGCAGGGTCCGGTTCGCATCGGCCGGGCCGTATGGTCTGAGCTCCCGGGGGTGATGCGAGTGCTCGGTCGCGCCCGCGAGCGGTCGCTCGTCGAGGGGCTGCTCGAGCGGACCCGGAAGGGTGCCGGTGGAGCCCTGGTCATCACGGGCGACCCGGGGATCGGGAAGACGGTGCTGCTCGACCACGGCGTCGGCGCCGCCGTGGGGTTCAGGGTGGCGACGGCGACCGGCGTGCAGGCCGAGCGTGAGCTCCCCTTCGCCGGGCTGCAACGGGTCCTCAGCGCCGTCCCGGACGCGGCCGACCGACTGCCCGAATCGCAGGGCGACGCGATCCGCGTCGCGCTCGGCGGCGCCGACCAGCCGGCGCCGCGGCCGTTCGTGCTCGGGATGGCCGTGCTCGGGCTGCTGCGCGAGGCGGCACGCGACGGGCCCGTGCTCTGCGCCGTCGACGACGTGCACTGGCTCGACGCGTCGAGCGTCCAGGTGCTCGGCTTCGTCGCTCGCCGCGTGGAGCGGCTGCCGGTCGCGATGCTCTTCGTCAAGCGAGCCGGACTCGACGTCGCGGGCGTGGACGGCATCCCGACGCTCGCCCTCGGCGGCCTCGACGAGACGGACTCGCGAGTGCTGCTGCGTTCGATCGCCGGTGGTCCGATGGACGAGGAGGTGATGGCCCGAATCCTCGCCGAGTCCGGGGGAAACCCGCTCATGATCCAGGAGGGGACCAGGGCGAGCCTCGTGCACGGGCTCGAGCGCGAGCCGGGCCCGGACGCGCGCGCGCTGCCGGTGGTGAACCGACTGGAGCAGGCCTTCGGTTCGCGGATCGCGCAGCTTCCCGAGCCCGCCGCGGTCGTGCTGCTGCTCGCAGCCGCGGACCCCACCGGCGATCCCCGGCTCATCGCCCGGGCGGCGAACGGCATCGGAAGGTCCATCGACGACCTCGAGGCCGCCGAGGCGGCGGGCCTCGTCCGCATCGGCCGGCGGCTGACGTTCGAGCACCCGCTCGTGCGCTCGGCAGCCTACGGGCGCGCGAGCCCCGAGGAACTGCGCCGTGTGCACGCCGCACTCGCCGAGGCGACCGACCGGCAGCGCGACCCGGATCGCAGGGCATGGCACCAGGCGTTGGGCACGTTCGGGCTGTCGGAGACGGCGGCCGCCGCGCTCGAGCAGTCAGCGGGCCGTGCAGGGGCCCGCGGCGGCTTCCTCGCCGCCGCCGCGTTCTACGAGCGCGCGGTGCACCTCGCGGAGTCGCCCGCGACCCGGCTGCGATGCGCGGTCGCGGGCGCGACGGCGCTCGAGCTGGCCGGAGCGCAGCCGCGGGCGCTCCGGATGCTGACCGAGGCGCGCCGGGATGCCGACGATCCCGCGGACCGGGCCCGCCTCGACGTCGTACGGGGCCGGCTCCTCTTCACGCTGGAGCGCAGCGAGCGCCCCGTGGAGCTCTTCCTCTCCGCCGCCCGAACGCTCGCCGAGTTCGACCGGGCGGCCTCGCGCGAGGCCTACCTCGACGCGCTGTCGGCGGCGACGCTCGCCGCATCGGGCGAGGACGGCAGTGGCATCCGCTCGATCGCCGAAGGCACTCGGGCGGCGCCTCCGCCGGCGCCGGGGGAGCGCCGGACCGTCGACCGGCTCCTCGACGTGATGCGCGACCTCGTCGTCGCCGAGCCCGCGGCATCCCTGCCCCTGCTGCGCCGCCACCTGCTCGAGTTCTCGGACGTCTCCGAGGAGCCGGGCATCCGGGCGCGCTGGCTCTGGATCGCGAGCCGACTGGCGGCGATCGGCTGGGACGACGCCCGCTGGAGCGCCTTCATCGACGAGGGCGCCGCGACAGCTCGCGCAGCGGGCGCGCTCACGGCGGTGGCGGCGACGATCACGACCGGGGTGTCGCTCGAGTTGCTCCGCGGGCGTGGCGCGCGTGCGCGGGAGCTCGCCGACGAGGCGCTGGAGATCTGGGACTCGATCGCGATTCCACGTGCGGCATACGGGGTGGGGGCCATCGCCGCGTGGGAGGGCGAACCCGAGGGCGAGGACCTGCTCCGCGCGGCACTGGACGACGGTGAGCAGCGCGGCGAGGGCATGGTACGACCGTTCGTGCACTGGGCACGCGCGCTGCATGCCGTCGGCGGTATGCGGTACGACGAGGGCCTGACCCACGCGCTGGCCGCGACGCGCTATCCCCTCGTCATCGTGTACTCCACCTGGGCGCTCGTCGAGGCCGTGGAGTCCGGGGCGCGCGGGGGCGACCGGGCGGCGGCCGAGCAGGCGATGCAACGCCTCGCCGTGTCGACGGAGGCGTCGGGGTCCGACTGGGCGCTCGGCGTCCGCGCTCGGTCGGCGGCACTGCTCGCGGACCGCCCGGAGGAGGCCGAGCGCCTGCATCTGGAGGCGATCGACCGCCTCTTGCGAACCGGACTGCGTGCGGAGCAGGCGAGGGGCGAGCTGCTCTACGGCGAGTGGCTCCGACGTCAACGCCGCCGTGCCGACGCGCGCGTGCACCTCGACCGCGCCCACGCGGCGTTCGCCGAGATGGGGGCACACGCCTTCCGACGGCGCGTGGAGGGAGAGCTCGCCGCGCTCGGCGCCGCCGCGCCGGCCGCGACCGAGTCGGGCGAGCTCTCGACGCAGGAGATCGTCGTAGCCCGCCTCGCGAGCGAGGGCCTGTCGAACGCGGCGATCGCCACTCGCATGCACCTCAGCGCGAGCACCGTCGACTACCACCTGCGGAAGGCGTTCCGGAAGCTCGGCATCTCGTCGCGCGCGCGGCTGCACATCGCGCTGGCCGAACGCGAGTCCTCGGCAGAGCAGCGGGCCGCGGCATCCGACCGCTGACGACTACGCGATCGCGTGATGCGCAGCGCCGGACGCGGAACGTACCGTCGGAGCAACCTCACCCGACCACGGGGATCCGGAAGGCGAGGCCCCGCACCATGTTCGACCTGGCCGAAGCGACGCTCACGGAGCTGCTCGTCGCGGCCGCCGTCGCGCTGACGATCGCGTTCGCGCTGGGCGTCGTCGTGGTGCTGCTGCTCCGCCGGCTCGCCACGCGCTGGAACGTCACCGTGCTCTCCGGACGGCTCTGGCAGTCCCCCGTCGTCGCGATCATCATGCTCGCCGCCGTCCAGCCCGTCATCCAGGAGCTCGATCGGCGCTGGGCCTCGGGGCTCGGGCAGCTCCTCGTCATCGCGCAGATCTGCGCCGTGCCGTGGCTCGCGGTCGTGCTCGTGCGGACCGCGACGAAGGGCGCCCTCGCGCGGTATCCGGAGACCGGACTGCGCGACGAGCGATCGCGGCACGTGCCCTGCCGCGAGTCCGGCAGGAGCACATCGACGCCGCAGCGCAGAAGGGATCGACATGACCGAGCTGACGGGAGTGAACCTCGGCAACTGGCTCGTCCTCGAGAAGTGGATGGCGCCCGAGCTGTTCGCGGGGACCGACGCGGAGGACGAGTGGCACCTGACCCACGCCCTCGACGAGACCGCACGGCGCGAGCGGTTCACGGTGCACCGCGACACGTGGATCACGGGGCGCGACTTCGCCTACCTCGCCGCACGGGGGGTGCAGCTCCTGCGACTGCCCGTGCCGTACTTCGTCTTCGGGGACGTGCCGCCCTTCGTCGGCTGCGTCGAGTACGTCGACCGCGCCTTCGATTGGGCGGAGCGGTACGGCATCCGCATCCTGCTCGACCTGCACACCGTGCCCGAGAGCCAGAACGGGTTCGACAACGGCGGGATCTGCGGAGTCTGCCGATTCCACCAGCACCCCGAGCACGTCGAGTTCGCGCTCACGGTGCTCGAGCGGCTCGCGGCGCGGTACGGCGACCGGCCGGGACTGTGGGGCATCGAGGTGCTCAACGAACCCATCTCGCCGGAGCTGTGGGCGCTCCTCGACGTGCCGAAGCGGTACCCGGCCGTCGATCCGGAGCGAGCGGCCGGGTCGGAGGGCGTGCCGACGGCGTTCCTGCAGTCGTTCTACCGCGACGCGTATCGTCGCATCCGGGCGGCGGCGCCCGCGGCGCGGGTCGTGCTCCACGACGGCTTCCGCATGCGCGAGTGGCTCGATTGGTTCGATGCCGAGGGGTTCGAGAACTTCGCGGTGGACACCCACATGTACGTGATGATGGCCGGCCAGCGCGACCTGCCCGGCTACCTCGAGTACATCGCGGCCACGTTCGGCGACGTGCTCACCGAGGCGTGCCGGCGCTTCCCGGTGATCGTGGGCGAGTGGTGCATGGACACCAAGCAGGCGGCGCTCGCCGGGATGCCCGACGAGGAA
Organism: Agromyces sp. CCNWLW213; assembly: GCF_037199545.1. Lineage (NCBI taxonomy): Bacteria > Bacillati > Actinomycetota > Actinomycetes > Micrococcales > Microbacteriaceae > Agromyces > Agromyces sp. CCNWLW213. The sequence goes on from NZ_JBBBDX010000005.1 coordinate 204,317, forward strand.
CGGCGCGAGTACAACCGCACGATCGCCGAAGCGCACCTCGCGGCGTTCGAGCCCGCGGCGGCATGGACCTACTGGAGCTGGCGCATGCACGTCGACACGCCCGAGCTCGACGTGTGGGACTTCCTCCGCGCGACCGAGGCGGGCTTCTTCCCGCCGCGTGGCGCGGGCGGGACGGGCGGGGCAGCGGATGCCGCGTGACGAGACGGAGTTCGTCGCGCCGGTCGAGCCGGTGGTCTGGGGTCGCAGCACCTACACCGTCATCCGGATCCCCGAGGAGCTCGCCGAGGCGGCACGCGACGCCGGGACGCGACGGCTCGAGGGGACGATCGAGGGCGCGGCGGTCAGCCTCGCGGTGACCCGGGCGCCCGTCGTCGACGGACCGTTCGTCTGGGCGGGCCGCTTCCTGCTCCGCCGGATCGGCGCCGAGGCCGGGGCGCCGGTCGAGTGCCGCCTGCGCCCCGCCCACGACGACGACGTGCTCGTGCCGGCGGATGTCGCAGCGCGGCTCGCCGACGCCGGGGTGCTGGAACGGTGGGAGGGACTGCCCCCATCGGATCGTCGCCGCCGCCTGTATCCGATCGAGTCGGCCGGTCGTCCGGAGACCCGCGCCCGGCGGCTCCAGGCGCTCGTCGACGAGCTCAGGTGAGGAAATCTGCGCCGGCGCCGGGGGGCGGCGTGCCGCCGCGTCAAGCCCTGCCCCTCCCGCCTCGGACGTGCCTAGGTTGGGCCGCACGGCAAGGAGAGGAGGCCATCGTGGCTGATTTCGGAGACCTCGGCGACAAGGCGAAGGACTTCGCCGGAGGCGAGAAGGGCGAGGACCTCACAGACCAGGGCCTGGACCGCGCCGACGACGCGGCCGACAAGGTCACGGGCGGCAGGTTCGACGAGCAGACCGACGCCGCCCGCGATGCGGGCGACCGCAAGCTCGGCCAGTAGGTGCCGACTGCGTGGTTCGCGACGCGATCCACGCGACGAGCGGGCGGATGCCGCATGGCATCCGCCCGCTCTCGGCGGTCGGGCCGGACTACCCGGCCTTGGCCGCCGTGCCGATCCACCGCCCGTACATGGCGAGGTCGCGCTCCGCGCGCTCGGCCCAAGCGGCCGCGCCGGCGGCAGAGGGCGAACCGAGCAGGCCCGCGGCACGCTCGAGCTCGCGGGCGACCTTGTCGAGGGCGCCGGCGTCGATCCCGTCGAGCGCCTTCGCGAGACGGTGGTCGAGCTTGTCGGCCGCGTCCGCCGTCACGCACTCCCCGTCCACGGCGTCGTCGAGGGAATCCCGGAGCGAGGCGAGTCCCACCGCGGCCGCGCCGGTCGGGTCGGCGTGCGGGGCGACCGCATCGACCCGGTGCGCGCCCTCGGTGAGGGCCGCGGCCTGCTCGTTCGAGAGCTGGTTGTAGGCGAAGAGGCCCGTGCCGTCGGACCCGGCGGCGTTCACCGCGCGGATCTGCTCGAGCACCGTGGCCGGCGTCGACCCGCGGAACGGTCCGTAGGTCGCCGTGTACAGGTACTCGAACTCGCCGACGCGCTCGCGCATGGCCTCGGTGTCGCGCGCCACCGACGTGCCCGAGGTGCCGAACGACATCCCGGTCAGCACGTCGACGTACCCGCGGTCGACCCAGTCGCCCCAGTTCTGGAACTTCTTGTCTAGGCCGTCCACGGGGTCCGCGAACACGGCGGCCGAGAGCGCGACCTCCGGTGCGACCTCCTGCTGCAACGCGCGCACCTCGCCCACGAACGAGGTGACGTTCGCGATGCGCCAGTCGACCCAGGCCTGCCACTCGGGCGACGCGGGCGTCAGGGTGTACGGGTCGGCGCCGTGCGCGGCCGCGAAGGCGTCGCGCGAGTAGTCGCTGTACGAGTAGCCCGCGGTCTCCCACGGCAGCGAGACCGGGTAGCGGATGTAGTCGAGGTGCACGCCGTCGATGTCGTAGTCGGTCATGAGCTCGGCGAGCAGCGACTGCACGTAGTCCCGCGCCTCGGGGATCGCGGCGTCGAGGAAGTAGTAGCCCGGCTCCGCGATCGAGGGGTGCAGCCCGTCCTTGCCGACGTCCCTGCGCTGGATCGCCGCCCACTCGGGGTGCACCGAGAGCACGGGGCCGACCCCGCCGGTCTGGTCGGAGCCCACGAAGAACGTGTGGATCCACGGGTGGAGCTCCATGCCGCGCTCCCGCGCGCCGTCGATCCAGACCTGCAGCGGGTCGAAGCCGACCATGTTCGGGCGCTGCGGGGCGACGCCCGCGGCGGCCGCGGCATCCGACGGGAAGATCGTGTAGCCCTGGTAGATCGTCTCGAGGAAGATCACGTTGAACCCGGCGTCGTCGATGCGGTCGAGCGACGCCTCGATGGCCTCGGGCGTGGTCTCCTCGGGTCGGACCCACGTCGCGCGGCCCTCGGCCACGCGCGACTCCGCGGTGCGGTACGCGGCGAGCTCGGCGGCGGCGCGAGCCGACGTGGCGAGGTCGACGGCGGAGGCCGCGTCGCCGGCCTCGGCCGCGGCGCGGGCGTCGGCGAGCAGGGCGGCCGACTCGGCGGCGGCGTCGTCGGCGGCGTCCGCGGGGAACGCGAGGCAGGACTCGACGGCCGCGTCGATGCGGCCCGTCGCGTCGTCGAGCGCGCGGTCGGCGCCGAAGATCGCGGTGCGCTCGTCGACGGTCGCACTCAGGGTCGAGCCCTCGATGGCGATCGTCGCGCCGACGACCGCGTTGGCCTGCAGCCAGGTGCCGCGGCTGCCGTGTCCGGAGAGCACGAAGCCGTCGGCGGGGATGTCGCGGTTGTTGCCGCCCGCTCCCGTGACGACGCCGTCCTGCACGGTGACCTCGAAGCCGAAGTCGTTGGTTCCGGTCGTGGCCCGGCCGGAGGCCGGGGTGTACTGGACGAGCTGCTCCGCGCCGCGGCATCCCGGGTAGCAGACGCCCGTGCCGTCGACACCGGGTGGGTTGTTCTCGGCGGTCGGGTCGACCGCGTCGAGCGTGGCGGTCGCCGTGCGCGAGATGACCGGGCCGATGCGGAGGGCGTCGCCGGGCCGGACGTGGTCGCGGAGCCAGGCGCGCACGTCGGGCGTGCCGCCGGGGGAGACCGACAGGACGATGCCGTCGGCCGGGATGGCGTTGTCGCCCGGCTTCCACGACGGGTCGGCGCACGCGGCGAGCACCGTGCACACGCGCTCGACCAGCCAGGTGCCGTCGGCGCCGGGGCGGAGCACGGCCTCGCCGCCGAACTGGTTGGTCTTGGTGGTCGCGCCGAACGCGGGCGTGTAGACGGCCACCATGCCGGCGAGCCGGCTCGGCGGGTTCACGGCCGCGACGGGAAGACGCGCGCCGTCGGCGGCGGTCACCTCGTCGCCCGCCACCGGGGCGGCGGGAGCGGCGCTGGCCGCAGCGGCGGGCGCGGCGCCCACGGCCGGGGCTGCGGTCACGCCGCCGACGGCCAGGGCGGCGGCGGCGCACGCGGCGATCATCGCCAGGCGCCTCGTACGTCTCGATGGGTTCACGATCGATCCTTCGTTCAGGTCGTCTGCCGGCCCGGCGTCGGCGTCGGTGCCGGATCGGTCCGAATGGTTCGGACCAATGGTTGGTCAGGCTAACCACGCTCGCACCTGACCGCAAGAGCCATCGTGTGTCCGACGGGCGAGGGACCCCGGCGGACTCGGCCTCGGGTGGAGGGAGATGGTGCACTCGTGTTGCAGTGGTACGAACCATTTGCTACCGTGCCCGACGGACGCACCCTTCCGCTCCCCGAATCGAAAGGTCCCACAATGACGTTGAACCGAAAGCGACGCGCGCTCGCCGCCGCCGCGGCCGCCTCCGGCCTGGCGCTCGCGCTCGCCGGCTGCAGCCTCGAGGGAGTCGACACCGGCTCCGAGGCATCCGCCGACGAGCTGTCGACGGTCGAAGGCGAGATCAGCTTCGCCACGCTCGAGCTCAGCTCGAACCCCGACCTCGCGAAGTACATCGAGGACACCATCGCCGCCTTCGAGGAGGAGTACCCCGGCACCGAGGTCGAGTGGATCGACGTGCCGTTCGCGGGCGCACAGGAGAAGTTCGCCGCGGACGCCGCGGCCGGCAACCTGCCCGACGTCGTCAACATGAACCCGAACTTCGCGCAGCCCCTCGAGCGCGAGGGCGTCTTCCTGGACATCGACCAGGCCGACCCCGAACTCGCGTCCGAGTACGTCGAGGGCGCCTGGAAGGGCTTCCAGGTGCCGGGCACCGACGGCACCTTCGGCGTGCCGTGGTACCTGACCAGCGAGGTCACCATGTACAACGCCGACCTCTACGAGCAGGCCGGCCTCGACCCCGACGACGCCCCCGAGACCTTCGAGGAGCTCTACGAGGACGCGGCCGCGATCTCCGAGGCCGGAGGCGGCGCCTTCTACGGCCTGCACCCCGCGCTCGAGAACCGGTTCCTCACCGACCTCGCGAAGATCGGCGTGCCGCTCATCGACGAGGACCTCGTCTGGACGTTCAACACGCCCGAGGCCGTCGAGCACGTCGAGATGCTCGCCGAGATGTACCAGTCCGGCGTCTTCCCCGCCGACTCGGTGACCCAGACCCTGAACGACGCCAAGGAGGGCTACCAGGCCGGCACCGTCGCCGTCTTCCCGTCGGGCCCGAACTTCCTCAACGGCATCGAGCAGAACGCTCCCGAGGTCTTCGAGAACACCCGCGTCGCGCCGCAGATCGCGAACGAGGGCGAGCCGATCAACATGTCGGTCATGGGCCTGCTCATCCCGAAGACGAGCGAGAACAAGGGCACCGCGCTCGCGTTCACCAAGTTCATCACCAACGCCGAGAACCAGCTCGCGTTCTCGAAGGTCGCCCCCGTGCTGCCCTCGGTGACCGAGGCGCTCGAGGACCCGTTCTTCCAGGACGACTCCGACGGCACCGAGCTGTCGAAGGCCGTCAAGCTCTCGGCCGACGGCCTCGAGCGGGCCGAGAACCTCACGCCCGTGCAGTACGACGACCAGGTGAAGAACGCCGTGCTGGCCAAGATCCAGCTCGCGCTCACGGGTGAGCTCTCCGCGCAGGACGCGCTCGACCAGGCCGTCGAGGCGGCCAACGAGATCACCGGCGGCGGGGAGTAGTCGCCATGCGGCCCCGAAGGATCCTCACCCCGTGGGTGCTCATGGCTCCGGCGCTCGCCGTTGCGCTGATCTTCCACGTCGTGCCGTTCTTCCGAACCGTCCAGCTGTCGTTCACCGACTTCCGGCTGGCGTCCGGCGGGCAGTACGTGGGTCTGGAGAACTTCGGGGCCCTCGCCACCTCCGACGTGTTCTGGCTCTCCGCCGGCAACACGCTCCTCTACGTGGCCGTCGTGGTGCCGCTCCTCGTGGTGCTGCCGCTGCTGCTGGCCATGCTCGTCCAGCCGAAGATCCCGGGCATGGCCTTCTTCCGGGCGTCGTTCTACACGCCCGTGATCGCCTCGATGGTGGTCGTCGGCCTGATCTGGGTGTTCCTGCTCAAGGAACGCGGACCGGTCAACTGGCTGTTCCAGACGCTCAGCATCGTCCAGGAGCCGCTGCCGTTCCTCACCGACGGCACGCTGCTGCTCTTCAGCTGCATGCTCGTCACCGTCTGGAAGGGGCTCGGCTTCTACATGGTCATCTACCTCACCGCGCTCGCGAACGTGCCGGGCGAGCTGCACGAGGCCGCGCAGGTCGACGGCGCCGGCGGCCTCCGCCGCTTCTGGTCGGTGACCGTGCCGTCCGTCCGCCCCACGATGCTCCTCGTGGGCGTGCTCTCGGCGATCGCCGCCATGAAGGTGTACGCCGAGATCTTCGTCATCGCCGGTCCGACCGCCGGCCCCGGAGGCACCGTCCGGTCGCTGGTGTTCACGATCCGCGAGGTCGGCTCCGGCTTCGACGGCCAGGTCGGCTACGCCGCCGCGATGAGCCTCGTGCTCTTCGTGTTCACCATCGGCCTGACCGTCGCGCTCCAGAAGCTGAGCAGGGAGAACGTGGAAGCATGAGCGTCATCGAATCCACGGACGCCGCCCGCGACGCGGCATCCGCCATGCCCGCGAGCGGCGTCGACGCCCCGCCGCGGTTCCGCCGTCGCCGGCCCCTCGGTGCGGCGGGCGTCGCCCGGCGCGTGCTGCACTACCTGGCGCTGCTCCTCGTGCTCGCGCTGCTCGTCGGCCCGTTCCTGTACACCCTCGGCACGGCGCTCAAGGGCGACGCCGACAGCGTCTTCTCGTACCCGCCGTACCTGATCCCGCGCGACCCGACGCTCGAGAACTTCGCGAAGGTCGCCGACGTGATCCCGGTGTGGACCTTCATCGGCAACTCGTTCATCGTCGCGACCGCCTCGACCGTGACGAACATCCTCTTCGGCTCGATGGCGGGCTTCGCGCTGGCCCGGCTCCGCTTCCGGGGCAACACCGCGGCGTACCTCACCTTCCTCGCGACGCTCGTGATCCCGTTCGAGGTCATCTTCATCTCGGTCTTCCTCACGACCCGACAGCTCGGGCTCGTCGACACGCTGCTCGGCGTCATCCTGCCCTCCGCCGTCACCGGGTTCTCGATCCTGCTGTTCCGGTCGGCGTTCCTCTCGCTGCCGCGGGCCATCGACGAGGCGGCCGTGCTCGACGGGGCGACCGAGTTCCAGCGCTACTGGCGGGTCTCGATGCCCTCGATCAAGGGCACGATGGCCGTGGTCGGCATCTTCAGCTTCATGTTCGCGTGGGACGACTTCCTCTGGCCGCAGATCGTGCTGACCAGCCAGGAGAACTACACGCTCACGGTGGGCCTGCAGTTCCTCGCGGGGGCGTTCGCCGATGATCAGAAGGTCGTCGCCGCCGGCACGATGATCGCGGTGATCCCGCTCATCATCGCGTTCTTCTTCGCACAGAAGTGGTTCTTCCGCGGCGCTGGAGAAGGGGCGGTGAAGGGATGAGCATCGAGTTCGACCAGACGGCGGCGGAGGTGCCGGCGGACGTCGCCGGCGCGGCGCCGGCCGGACCCACCGCGCCGACGGCGCCCGCGGGTGGCGCTGCCGTGCGCCCCGACCCCGGTTCGAAGTCCGACGCGATCCGCGCGCGGCTGCGCGACGAGGTCATCGCGAACCTCTCGCCGCACGACCCGCTGCCGCCCGAGCGCGAACTCGTCAACCGCTTCGGGGTGAGCCGGGCGACGATCCGGCAGGCGCTCGCGCGCCTCGCCGACCACGGCTGGGTGTACCGCGTGCAGGGCTCGGGCACGTTCGTCGCCGACAAGGACCTCGTCACGAAGTCGCCGTACCTGACCTCGTTCTCCGAGGACATCTCCGAGCGCGGCATGACCCCGGGCTCGCGCGTGCTGCGCCTCGAGCACGGACGGGCCGACGAGCGCGTCGCGCGCGAGCTGCTCATCCCGACCGGGGCGCGGGCCGTGCACATCGAGCGCCTCCGCACCGCCGACGGCGCCCCGCTGTGCATCGAGAGCCTGTGGCTGCCCGAGTGGCTCACGGGCGACAACCTGGGACCGGAGCTGCTCGGCTCGCTCTACGAGTACTTCGACCACGCCGGAGCGACGCCCGCGCGGGCGCACCAGACCATCCGGGCCGTCGGCCTCGACGCCCAGCAGGCGGAACTCCTCGAGTCCGAGCCGGGCGCCCCGGCGCTCCTCGTCGCGCGCATCGTGTTCGACACGCACGGCCGCCGCATCGAGTCGTCCACGGGCGTGTACCGCGGCGACTCGTACGACTTCCAGATCAACGTGAAGCGACGAAGCTGATGCGCGCCGCTCCACCGTCCCTGCCGAAGGCGCGGGCCCGCACATGAGGATCGTGCTGGTGCCGCTCGACGAGCGGCCCGTCTCCGCGCGCCTTCCGGGGCTCGTGGCGGCCATCGCCGGCGCCGAGCTCGACGGGCCTCCGGCTGCGGCGCTGCCGTCGGTGCGCCGGCCCGGCGACCTCGGCCTGCTGTCGTCGTGGTTCGCGGATGCCGCGGCGCGCGCGGACGGCGTCGTGCTCTCGCTCGAGGGGCTCGGCTTCGGCGGCCTCATCCCGTCGCGCATCGGCGACGAGCCGCTCGAGCAGGTGCTCGCGCGCTGGTCGGTGCTCCGCGGCCTGCGCGTGCCCGTCCACGCCGCCGTCGTGGTGCCGCGGTCGCCGGACGCGCTCGACGCCTTCGAGGAGCCCGGGTACTGGGCGACCTGGGGGCCGTCGTTGCACGCGCTCTCGGCTCGCCTGGCCGGCGGCGCCGGCCCGGCCGACGGCGGGCGACCGGATGTCGCGGGACCCGTGCCCGCCGACATCCGCGCCGACTGGCTGCGTCGCCGGCTGCGCCAGCACGCCCTCGGGCTCGCGGCGCTGGGGCTGGCGGCCGACGGCACGATCTCGCGTCTCTTCGTCGGCGTGGACGATGCGGCCGCCCGGTCGCTCTCGGCCGCCGCGCAGGCGGACCTCGACGCGTGGACCGCGCGTCTGGACCTGCGCGACCGTGTCGTGGTCGGTCCCGGCGCCGACGAGACCGGCGCCGTGCTCACTGCTCGCCTGATCGTGGATCGGCTCGCGCCCGATGCCGGGCCGCGCGTGGCCGTCGCGTGCGCCGAGCCCGACGGCCTCGGCCGGGTCGCGCCGTACGAGACCGGACCGGTCGGCGCGACCGCACGTGCACAGGTCGAGGCGGCGGGCGGCGTGCTCGTCGAGGATCCGGCGGGCGCGGACGCCGTGCTCGTCGTGCACGCGCCCGACGGCACGGGCGGCGACTGGGCGGTCGCGCCCCCGGCGGCGACGGATGCCGCGGCTGCCCGCCGTACGGCGGAGCTCGCCGCGCGGCTCCTCGACTCGGGTCGCGCCGTCGCCGTGGGCGACGTCGCCCAGCCGAACGGCGCCGACCCGGCGCTCGTGCGCGGGCTCGCCGCCACCGGCGCCGTCGCTCGGCTCGACGGCTACGCGGCCTGGAACACCGCCGGCAACACGCTGGGCACCGCGTCGGCCCACCTCGTCACCGCGGTCGCCGCCCGGCGCGCCGGCGTGTTCGACGAGGCGGCCGCGGCGCGGCTCGTCCGACTCCGGCTCATCGAGGACTTCGGCTACATGAGCGTCGCCCGAGCCGCCCTGCGGCGCGAGCTCGGCTCGCCCGTCCACCGCCACGACCGCATCGACGACCCGGATGCCGCATCCGCCCTCGTCGCCGGTCGCATCGACGAGGCCGTCGCCTCGGTGCCCGGCCTCGGGATCGGGCCCGTCCGCCCGCAGCACGTCCGCTTCCCGTGGGAGCGCAGCTTCGAGATCGCGCTCGCCGATGCCGCAGGGGAACTGCCGTGAACGCGCCGGCGGGGACCGCCGAGCTGCGGGCGGACGTCGTGATCGCAGGCATCGGCCTGGGTGCGATCGCGGCCGCGATGGCGGTGGTGCGCGCGGGGCGCACCGCCGTCATCGCGGGGCCGGAGTCCCGCATCGGCGGACAGGTCACCGCGCAGCTCACCGCACCGCTCGACGAGCATCCGCACATCGAGACCGCCGGATGCTCGGCCTCCTACCGGGCCTTCCGCGAGGAGGTGCGGCGCGAGTACGGCGGCGTCGCCAACCCCGGCGGCGGCTGGGTGAGCCGGCTCTGCTTCGAACCGCTCACCGGCGAGCGGGTGCTCTCGAGGATGCTCGCCCCGGCGATCGACGCCGGGCGGCTCACCGTCGTGACGCGGGCCACCCCCGTCGAGGTCGAGCGGTCCGGCGATCGCCTCGTGGCGGTCCGGTTCCGGACGCCGGCCGGCGTGCTCCGCGTCGCGGGCGACGTCGTGATCGACGCGACCGAGACCGGCGACCTGCTCCCGCTGGCCGGGGTCGAGTGGATCGTCGGTTCGGAGGGTCGCGACGCGTTCGGCGAGCCGCACGCGCTGCCGGGCGGGCCCGATCCCCGCGCCGAGCAGTCCTGCACGATCGTCGCGGCCCTCGTGCGCGATGACGAGCCGGGTGCCGTCGGTGCGCCGCCGGAGGGCTACGCCGAGCTTCGCGACGCCCAGCCCTTCAGCCTCACGCTCGCGAACGACGCCGATCACGAGCACACCTTCCCCTTCTTCGATGATCGGGTCGAGCCGGGCTCCTTCTGGTCGTACCGCCGGGTCCGCGATCCGCGGCAGGTGGGCGGGCCGGATGCCGCGATCATCAACTGGCACGGCAACGACTGGTACGGCAGTCCGCTCACGGCCGAGCCGGAGCGGACGGATGCCGCCGCGCGCCGGCTCGCGGCCGCGTTCGTGCACTGGCTCCGGACCGAGGCGCCGCGCGGCGACGGTGCCGCAACGGGGTACCACGAGCTGCGGCTCGCCCCGGAGATCTCGGGCACGCCGGACGGCCTCGCCGAGACCCCGTACGTCCGGGAGTCGCGCCGTCTCGCGTCGGCCGAGCCCGTCACCGAGCACGACCTCGCTCCGGTGCCCGGGCTCGCGAGGGCCGCGGCCTTCGACGACGCCGTCGGGATCGCCTGGTACCACGCCGACCTGCACCCCCGCGTCGGCGGCCACGCGAGCGTGTACGCGCCGACCTCGCCGTTCCAGGTCCCGCTCCGGGCGCTCGTCTCGAGCATCGACGGCGCCCCGGCGAACCTGGTGGCCGGGGCCAAGGACCTCGCGGCGACGCAGGTGGCCGCAGCGGCCTATCGCGTGCACCACGGCGAGTGGGCCGTGGGCGAGGCGGCGGGTGCACTGGGCGCCGTCGCACTCGAGCGCCGCACGAGCCCGGCGGGCGTCGTGGCCGATCCCGCCGCACGGGTCGCCGTGCAGGTCGCGCTGCTGCGCGCGGACGTCCCCATCGTGTGGGCGACGGACCTCCACCCCGCGCACCCGGCGTTCGTCGCGGGGTCGCTGCTGGCGGCGCACGGCGGCCTCGACGCCGACCGCCTGGCCCGGCTCGACGTCCGACCGGACGAGCCCGCCGGCGCGGAGGCCGTCGCCGCCCTCTCCCGCGCCGCCGCCCTGCTCGCGGCGCGCTTCGACCTCGAGGCGCCGGCGCCGCCCGAACGCGCCGGCGCCTCCTGGGCCGATCTCGCCCGAGCCCTCGCCGACCCGATCCTGACCGCCGCGGACGCCCTCGGGCAGCCGGGAGCCCTCCACGGCGTGACGGCGATCCCGTCCCGCCACGACCACGAATGAGGACCATGCACCACATCCCGTCCCTCCTCGACCGGCTGCGCGGCCGCCTCGTCGTCTCCTGCCAGGCGCGAGCCGGCGAGCCGCTGCACGGACCCGAGCACATGACCGCGATGGCGCTGTCGGCGATCGCCGGCGGCGCGGGCGGCATCCGCTGCGAGGGACCGGACGACGTCCGCGCCATCCGGAGCGCCACCGACCTGCCCCTCATCGGGCTGTGGAAGGCCGGGCACGAGGGCGTGTACATCACGCCCACGCTCGAGCACGCGCTGCAGGTCGCCGAGGCGGGAGCCGATCTCGTCGCGATCGACGCGACCGCGCGGCCCCGACCCGACGGGCGCACGCTCGAGGAGACGATCGCGGAGCTCACCGCCCGCGGCGTCGCGGTCATGGCCGACGTGTCGACGCTCGACGAGGGCATCGCCGCAGCGCGCGCGGGCGCCGCCGTCGTCGGGACGACCCTGTCGGGCTACACGCCCGAGACGGCCGGCGTTCCCGGCCCCGACGTGGCGCTCGTGGCGGCGCTCGTGCGCGCCGTCGACGTGCCCGTCGTCGCCGAGGGCCGCATCCAGACCCCCGGGCAGCTCGCCGCCGCGTTCGACGCGGGCGCATGGGCCGTGGTCGTGGGCGGTGCGATCACCCGGCCGGCCTCGATCACCGCGGGGTTCGTCGACGCGATCCCCGCCGATGCCGGGCGCGGCGCCGCCGAACGGGGGCGACTCCATGTCTGAGCCGCGCGAGGGCGCCGGCGCGCCCGTCTGCCACGTCGTCACGCACGTGCACTGGGACCGCGAGTGGTACCGGCCGTTCGAGTCCTACCGCGCCCGGCTCGTCGAGCTCGTGGAGCAGGTCTGCCGCCAGCTCGACTCCGGTTCGCTCGAGGCCTTCCACCTCGACGGCCAGACGATCACGATGCGGGATGTGGCGGACCTCCGCCCCGACCTCGTCGACGAGGTGCGTCGCCACGTCCGCGCGGGCCGGCTCACGATCGGCCCGTGGCACGTGCTCGCCGACAACCAGCTCGTGTCGGGCGAGAACCTCGTGCGCAACCTCCTCGCGGCGCGCCGCCACGGCGCCGCGATCGGCGATCTGACCGGCATCGGCTACTCGCCCGACGCCTTCGGCCACCCGGCCGACCTGCCGCGGATCCTCCACGGGTTCGGCATCCGCACGGCGCTCGTCTGGCGTGGAGCCCCGCCCGAGCTCGCCGAGTTCCGCTGGCGCTCGCCCGACGGCTCGGAGGTCTATGCGGTGACCCAGCGCTACCACGAGGCGGAGGTGCTCTGGACGCCGGAGGGCCGCGACGATCGACTCGCGGCGTTCCTCGAGGGCGAGGCGGAGCGGCGACCCGACGGGCCGTGGCTGCTCATGAACGGCGGCGACCACCTGGCGCCGCGCGACACGACCGGAGTGCTCGCCGAGGTCGCCCCCGCGGTCGACGGCCGGGTCGAGCTCCCGCAGTCGTCGCTCGAGACCTTCTTCGACGCCGTCCGGGCCGAACGCCCCGACCCGGAGGTCGTCGAGGGCGAACTCCGCCGGCTCGGCGGCCCGGGCTCGTTCATCCTCCCCGGCACCCTCTCCGCGCGCGTGCACCTCAAGCAGGAGAACGCCCGCGCGGAGACGCTGCTGGAGCGGATCGTCGAGCCGCTCCTCGCCCTCGAGCAGCTCGCGCCCGCGGCCCCGGCCGAGTCGTCGGCCCCCGATGCCACGCCGCTCGACGGCTCGAGCGTCGGCCACCTCCGGCACGCGTGGGAGCTCGTGCTCGAGAACGCGCCGCACGACTCCATCTGCGGCTGCAGCGTCGACGAGGTGCACCGCGAGAACTCGGTCCGCACGGACCGCGTCGTGCAGCTCGCCGACCAGCTCGTGCGCCGGGCCCTGCTGCGCCGCGGCTACGACACGCGCGTGCACGGCGCGCCGGCGACGGATGCCACGCGGGTCGTCGTGTTCGCGCCGCCGGCCGCCTCCGGGCGCGAGGTCCCGGTCGAGGTCGAGGTCGTCGTCGCCCCGGACCGCACCGTCGTCGGCGCCACGGGCCCGGACGGCATCGCGGTGCCGATCGAGGTCGAGGATGACGGCGTCCGCCGTTCGTTCGAGGCCGACCTCGACCTGCTGCCCGACTCCGTGCTCGCGCGGACCCAGCGCGTGCGGTTCCTGAGCGCGGTCGCTCCGGGCGGGCTCGCGGTCTACGACCTGCACCTCGGCCCGGTCGACGGCGACACCGCCGCCGACGCGATCGCCGCCGCGGCCATCGACGAGCGGGTCGACCTCGGCGACGGGCTCGAGGTCGCCGTCGCCGCCGACGGCTCGTTCTCGGTGACGGAGGCCGCCGGCATCCGCCGCACCGGACTCGCGCGGCTCGTCGACGGCGGCGACCGGGGCGACACGTACAACTACGACCCGCCCGCCGACGACCGCATCGTCACGGCCGTCGCCGGGGATGTGCGCGTGCGGCGGACGCCGGTGCGGACCGTCCTGTCGTGGACGGCGACGCTCGACCCGCCGCGCAGCCTCGACGACGCCCGCGACGCGCGCGCGGCGGAGACCGTCGCGACCCCCGTGACCGTCGAGCTCGCCCACTGGCACGGCCGCCCGGGGCTCGAGTGGTCGGCCCGGTTCGTGAACGCCGCGCTCGACCACCGCCTGCGCGTCCACGCCCCGGTGCCCGGTGCCCCGGCGACGTGGACGAGCGGCCAGCACTTCTCGAACCTGGCCCGTCCGTTCGGGCCCGGGCTCGGCCCCCTGCCCGAGGCACCCAACCGCGAGGCGGAGATCGGGACGCACCCGGCCCACGGGTACGTCTCGGCCGGTGAGGGCGACCACGCCGTCGCGGTGCTCCTCGACCACGTGTCCGAGGTGCAGGGCCTCGAGGCCGGACCCGAGGGCGACGCCGAGCTCGCCGTCACGGTGCTCCGCAGCGTGGGATGGCTCTCGCGGTTCGACCTGCGGAGCCGGACGACGGGCGCCGGACCGGAGCTGCCCACGCCGGAGGCGCAGGAGCTCCGACCGATCTCCGCGCGCCTCGGGTTCCGCTTCGGCCGGGACGCGCACGACGCCTTCGCGCTCGCGGATGCCGCCGACGCCCGTCGGACGGGCGTCGTCGCGCTCCAGCTCCGACACGGCACCGATGCGCCGGAGGCTCCCGTGACCGCCGCGATCGCGGTCGACGAGGCCCTCGTGAGCGCGATGAAGCCCGCGGACGACGGCGACGGCGTGATCCTCCGACTCGTGAACCCCGCCGACTCCGCTCGCGAGGCGCGACTCACGGTCCCCGGGGCGGTGCGCGTCAGCCCCGTCCGGCTCGACGAGACGCCCGACCCGGACGCCGACACCACGCCGGAGCCGAGCCCCGGGCCCCCGTCGGGGGCCACCGCCGAGGTGCGCGTCTCGATGGGCCCGCACGCGACGCGCTCCTTCCGCCTGGAGGTCTTCGGGTGACCGGGGGAGTCCGCTTCACGCTCGACGCGGGACAGTCCTCGATCCGGCTCCGCGTGAGCGTGGCCGGCGCCGAGGCCCGCGAGCTGGTGCTCCCCGGAGTGAGGACCGACCGTTCGCCGATCGAGCAGGTCGCGGCGGTCGTCGAGGGCAATCGGGCGCTCGCGCCCGAATCGGTCGCCGTCGGCCTCTCGGGATTCGACGCCGCCCCGGACGCCGCGGGGCACCTCCTCGCCGCGGCGCCGTCGGTGCGCCGGGCGGCCGTGGCCCACGACTCGGTCACGGGGTACCTCGGCGCGAACGGCGAGTCGGAGGGGGTCGTCGCCGCCGTCGGCACCGGGGTCGTGGTGCTCGGCGTGGGACCGACCGCGATCGCGCGCGTCGACGGCTGGGGCGCGCTGCTCGGCGACGCGGGGAGCGCGTACTGGATCGGACGTGCGGGGCTCGATGCCGCGCTGCGGTCGGCCGACGGACGAGGACCCGCCAGGTCGCTGCTCGCTGCGGCGGTCGAGCGCTTCGGCCGGATGGAGCGGATCTACCTCGAGCTGCAGGCCGATCCCGACCGGGTCGCGAGGATCGCCGCGTTCGCACCCGCGGTGACGTCCGCTGCCGAGGCGGGCGACGACCCCGCGCTCCGCATCGTGGGCTTCGCCGCCCAGGAGCTCGCGGATTCGATCCGCGCGGCGCTCGAGCGCTCGGGCGCCGACCCTGCGACGGCCCGCGTGAGCGCCGTCGGCAGGGTGGTGACCTCGGCCGTGCTCCGCGACGCACTCCAGCGGGCACTGCACCACTCGGGGTCGGCCGGCGCCGGGCCCGGCCCGTTGCAGCTCGCGGAGCCCCTCGGCGAGCCGGTCGACGGTGTCGAACGCCTGCACGACCTCGGGGCCGACCATCCGCTCGCCGCGGCGGTCGTGACCGCGACCCGCTGACCCGCGCAGGGTCGAGCCGGCAGCGGATCAGCCGGTCGGGCGGTCAGTCCGGGGTGGGTGACGCGGGCTCGCCGGCCGGCGAGGCCGCTCGCGCCGCCTCGGCAGCCCGCTCCGCCCACCTGGGCGTGCCGCCGAAGCGGAACGGCGGCGCGAGCCGGCCCGCCGCGCTGTCGTCGATGAGCTGCGCGAGCCGCCGCTCGCGTGTCGACTCCTGCTTCGCCGAGAGCACCCAGTGGACCGCCTGGCGGCGGTACGTGGGCGTCGCACGGGCCCAGAAGGCGGATGCCGCGGCTTCCGCTGCGAGCCGGGACGCGGACTCCGGCGGAAGTTCCTGCTCCGGGTTCTCGTGGGAGTACACGCCGGAGCGGTCCTCCCGGCGCCGCTCGAACGCCGCGATGCCGGCCGGGTGCATGCGCCCCTCGGCCGTGAGCTGCTCGACGAGCGCGATGTTCACGGCCGACCAGATGCTCGAGGGCTTGCGCGGGGTCCAGCGCTGGCGGCGTGCGTCGTCGTCGATGCGCTGCGAGACCGAGTCGATCCATCCGAAGCAGAGCGCCTCGGGCACCGCCTGCTCCCAGGTCAGTCCGCGATCGGGCACGTGCCGCTTGTAGAGGCCCATCCAGAGCTCGGTCTCGGTCTCGTGGTTGGCCTCGAGCCACGCGCGGAACTCGTCGGGGCCGGTGAAGAACAGGGCCGGGCGCTCGGGAGTGCCGCCGGGCGTGCCGATCGTCGCGCTCGCGCTCATGGGCCGAGTCTGCCACCCGCCACCGACGCGGCGTCGGGGCGGACCGCGGGATCCGACGTCAGTCGCCGCTCGCGGCGCGCTGGGCGACGATCTCGCGCGTGATCCGTGAGATCAACTCGACCGGGAGCGGATCGGCGTGGCGGAAGACCACCGAGTCCTTGCCGGACCGACGCGGTGCGACCTCGGCCTCGAGCGCATCGGACAGCGGCGGCACCGGGTAGATGCCGATGTGCTGCTTCCAGCCGGCGAAGTGCAGCGCGTACCGCCCGCCGAGCATCACCGCCGCGATGCCGTAGCGCACGCGCTCCTCGGGCTCGGGGACCTCCGCGAGGATGGCGGCCCGCACGTCGGACAGGCGCACGGCGACGTCCTCCGGGAAGGACGCCACGTAATCGTCGACCGCCTGCGCCGTCATGGCGACCATGCTCTCATCCGGAGGCCGCCCGGCGGGGCGCCGCGGGCCGGCGAGCCGCTAGGGCAGCTCGAGCGCGGTGCCGCCGAGCGCGACCGCCGCGAAGCTGAGCAGCAGGCCCGTTCCGATGACGACCGCGGCGATCGCGAGCATGAGCGCCGTGCCGGCGAGCGAGGCCTTCGTCTCACGGCCCCGGGGCTGCTGGTCCGGTCGCTCGGGGGAGGTCGGGCGGTACAGCGTCATCGCGGGGTCCTTCGGTTCGCGGCGGGCGTGGCTCGCCTCCGATTCTCGCAGGTTGCCGCGTTCGCGACATCCGTTTACCATCGACTGAGCGATATGTGAATGGTGCGTTCGATTATCGAACATCGACCGCCGCACCACGCTCTCGGGCCACAACGATGTGAGGAGCACACCGTGCAGTTCCACCACCACGGATACGTCTCGGGCGACCCCCGCGTGAAGCCGGCCGCCGGCGTCGGCCTCGACCGGCCCGACGAGCTCCCCGACGAGGTCGACGTGCTGATCGTCGGCTCGGGGCCGGCGGGCATGATCGCCGCCGCGCAGCTCGCGCAGTTCCCGAACGTCGTCACCCGCATGGTCGAGCGGCGGCCCGGGCGCCTCGCGATCGGCCAGGCCGACGGCATCCAGGCGCGCAGCGTCGAGACGTTCCAGGCCTTCGGGTTCGCCGAGCGGATCATCGCCGAGGCCTACCGGATCACCGAGATGTGCTTCTGGAAGCCCGACCCCGCCGACCCGTCGAGGATCATCCGCACCGCGCGGCCGGCCGACGACCCGACCGGCATCAGCGAGTTCCCGCACCTCATCGTGAACCAGGCGCGCGTGCTCGACTACTTCGCCGAGGTCGCGGCCGACGGCCCGGCGCGATCGGTGCCCGACTACGGCTACGAGTTCGCCGGACTCGAGATCGCCGACGCGTCGGAGGGCGCCGAGTACCCGGTCGCGGTCACGCTGACGCACACCTCGGGCGAGCGCGAGGGGCAGCAGCGCGTCGTCCGCGCCAAGTACGTGCTCGGCGCCGACGGCGCCCACAGCACGGTGCGCAGCGCGATCGGCTGCACCATGAAGGGCGACAGGGCCAACCACGCGTGGGGCGTCATGGACGCGCTCGCCGTGACCGACTTCCCCGACATCCGCACGAAGTGCTCGATCCAGTCCGAGGCCGGGAACATCCTGCTGATCCCGCGCGAGGGCGGGCACCTCTTCCGCATGTACGTCGACCTCGGCGAGGTCGCGCCCGACGACGCGGGCAGGGTGCGCGAGACCACCCTCGACCAGATCATCGCGAAGGCGAACGACATCCTGCACCCGTACACGCTCGACGTGAGGAACGTCGCGTGGCACAGCGTCTACGAGGTGGGTCATCGCCTCACCGACCGGTTCGACGACGTGCCGACGGATGCCGCGGGCACCCGCACCCCGCGCGTGTTCATCGCCGGCGACGCCTGCCACACCCACAGCGCCAAGGCCGGCCAGGGCATGAACGTGTCGATGCAGGACGGCTGGAACCTCGCGTGGAAGCTCGGCCACGTGCTCGAGGGCCGCAGCCCCGAGAGCCTGCTCGCGACGTACTCGGCCGAACGCCAGGTCGTCGCGAAGAACCTCATCGACTTCGACAAGCAGTGGTCGACGATGATGGCCAAGAAGCCCGAGGAGTTCGCGAGCCCCTCGGAGCTCGAGGACTTCTACGTGCAGACCCACGAGTTCCCGGCGGGGTTCATGACCCAGTACACGCCGTCGCTCATCGTCGGCGAGCCCGCGCACCAGGAGCTCGCGACCGGGTTCCCGGTCGGCAAGCGCTTCAAGTCCTCACCCGTCACGCGCGTGTGCGACGGCAACCCCGTGCACCTCGGCCACCACGCGACGGCCGACGGCCGGTGGCGCATCTACGTGTTCGCCGACGCCGCGCCGCTCGGCGAGGGCTCCGCCGCGGTCGGGCTGGCGGAGTGGCTCGCGTCGTCGCCCGAGTCGCCGATCGCCGCGACGCCCGAGGGCCTCGACCGCGACGCGTGGTTCGACGTGAAGCTCGTCACGCAGCAGCCGCACACCGAGGTCGACCTCGGCGTCGTGCCGAGGGTGTTCCTGCCGCACGTGGGGTCGTTCCAGCTCGTCGACTACGAGAAGGTCTACGCCGCCGACCCCGCCGACGACATCTTCGAGGCGCGCGGCGTCGACCGAGCCGGTGCGATCGTCGTCGTCCGTCCCGACCAGTACGTGTCGCACGTGCTGCCGCTCACGGCGACGGCGGAGCTGGCGTCGTTCTTCGCGCCGATCCTGCGGACGGGCGAGCGCGAGCCCGCGCACGCCTGACGACGAGCCCGCCGATCGCCACCGCCACCGCGAGGGCGATCGGCGGCAGCGCGACCTCGGGTAGGAACAGCGCCATGCCGGTGACCTGCACCGCGTAGTCGAGCATGTCGAGGGGCGAGGAGGCGAGCACGCGCGTGCCGGCCGCGGCCGTGACGCCCGTGATGACCGCGGGTGCGATCCACAGCAGGAGCAGGCTCGCGAGCGCGGCGATCACGCGACCGATCGTCGCCACGCCGCACCACGCGATCGCGAGCCCGATCACCACGGCCGGCACCCACCGGGTCCAGGTCGCGAGGGCGAGCTGCCAGTCGGAGGGCACGGTGCCGAAGGGGAGGAGCAGCCCGCTCACCCAGGGGCCGAAGAGCACCGCGGCGATCGCCAGGCCGACCAGCGCACCCGCCCTCGGCGCGGCGGCGACGAGCCAGAACACGAGCGCGCCGACGAGGACGGAGAGCACGACGACGCCGAGCACGGCCGCGAAGTAGAGGTCGGATGCCGCGCGCGAGGCGTCGAGGCCGCGACGGACGACCGTCGCGGTCTGCGCGGCGGCGACGGCCTGGGTCGCGAGGAGCCCGACGAAGGCCGCGAGGACGCCGAGCCGCGGCATCCGGAGCCGGAGCCGGAGGGACCGTACGGCGACGCCCGCCGCCGCGGCCCCGATGACGAGGAGGGCGGCGACGAGCGACAGCGCGTACTGGCTGAACGGCAGCAGCACGATCGGCATGTCGTCGGGCAGGGTCTCGGCGGCCCACAGGTTCTGCAGCGGGAGGCGCAGGCCCGTGACGAGCCACGGCAGGAGGCCGAGCACGGCGGCGGCGACGCCGATCAGGGGTGGGATCCAGGCGCCCAGCGGGCGCGTCCGGTCGGCGTCGGTCGGGATCGGGTCGGTTCGGGTCGACACCTCGGCGACGCTACCCCCGACCGGCGTCACCCGCCGAGCGCCTCGCGGATGGACGTCGATGCGGCCGTCAGTCGGTCGGCGATGGCGTCGTCGGGGTGCGGGCTCGTCACGTAGACCACCGCGAGCGCCGCGGGCTGTCCGCTGGGCAGCCGGAGCGGGACCGCCGTGGATCGGACGCCGGGGATGACCTCGTCGTGGCTGATGGCCCAGCCGCGTCGCCGGATCTCCTCGAGCTCGGCCCGCCGGGCGGCATCCGACGTCTCGGGCCGGTCGCTCGCAGGCCGCGAGGCGAGGATCGCCTTGCCCGGTGCGCCGATGCCCATCGGATGCCGCGTGCCCGGGCGTTGGGCGACCGAGGCGACGGCGTGGCGCGGTTCCACGCTCATGAGCGTGACGATCTCGTCGCCGTCGAGCACCGCGAGGAAGCACGTCATCGCGAGTTCGTTGGCCGCGCTCGTCAGCTCGGGGAGCGCCTCGGCCTGGAGGTCGTGGGCGACTCCCGCCGCGAGGGCCGCGAGACGAGCGCCGAGCGCGATCCTCCCGCGCGGGTCGCGCACCGTGAGCCGGTGGTGCTCGAGGGTGCGCAGCAGGCGGTACGCGACCGAGCGGTGGACGCCGAGGCGCTGTGCGAGCTCGTCGATCGAAAGGGGTTCGCGGGCGTCCGCGAGGATCTCGAGGATGCGGATGCCCCGCGACAGCGTCTGAGACTGGGGAGCGGCGGAGGCGCCGTCGTCACGGGATGGCATGGAATCTCCTCGGATCGGCGCGGCCGAGTCGGACGGACGTCGGTCGAGAGTCGAACGCTGTGTTCGACTATAGAACATCCGCCCCCGGGACGTTCGGCACGAGCGGACTTCGTCGGCAGGGGAGGCGCGGCCCGCGGGGACGAAGCATGCGCCTCGAGGAATTGAACCGGGCGCCGCGAGCCCGCTCGTCCTGCGGAGAGTGCCCTCCGGAAGTCCCCCGTTCCGAACGCAGGCCATTCGTCCATGCCGCTGATGCGCTGCGAGGGAGCCGGGACGACGCGGCCGGGAATGCGCCCCGGCGGCGGGCCGGCCGCCCCGGAATCCGGGGCCGAGCGGGCTGTTGACGCACCGTCTCCGGCTCGGCTAGACAGAACCCACGGTGCCCGGGGCACCGCTTTCCGGTTCACGCCGGAGGCGGCTGCCGACCCGAACCGAACGCACCGCGGCATGAGTTGGAGCACCACCCCACGAAGGGAACGCTTGATGCATACGGTGACACGACGAGCGCTCGGCGGGACGGCGGCGACGGCCGCGCTCGCCGGGCTGCTGCTGACCGGCATGACGCCGATCAGCCCCGCGGCCGGCACGGAGCAACTGCCGGAACTCGCCCACGACGCCCACGAGGAGGTCGGCGTCGTCGAGGTGGTCCTCCCGGACCGGAGCGAGCTGGATCGCCTGGTCGACACCGGCGTCGACCTCGACCACGCCGCCCACCTCAACCCCGACGCCACGATCACCGCCCACGCGGTCATCAGCGACGGCCAGGCGAAGGCGCTCGAGGCCCGCGGCTTCGACGTCGGCAAGACGGTGCACGACGAGGACGACACCGCGTCGGTCCTCGCCGAGCGCGACGCCACCATCGCGGCGGCCGTCGAGGAGAACCAGGAGTTCGCCGCGGCCGCCGAGAGCGCCGCGGTCTCCGACGTCAAGATCATCCGCGCCGACTACTACACGTCGTTCGGGGTGGGCTACCTCTCCGTCGAGGCGAAGTGGGCCGGCGGCCAGGCGAGCTCCGCCCAGCTCACGGTCCAGCGCGACAGCGGTCCGGGCACCGCGCCCGGCTCGGGCGGCAGCCAGAACATCTCGCGCTTCGTCGACGCAGGGGTCTACCTCTACCACCGCGGCGCCGCCGTCGTCACGACGCGACCGGACACGATCACCATCACGAGCCCGACGGGCGACGTCGCGACCGCGAAGGTGAACGACTGGCTCCCGATCGAGGGCGAGCCCGAGGTGAGCCCCGACTACCAGACCGACTTCATCACGTCGTACCTCACGCCCACCGAGCTGTACGACCGCATCAAGGGGCTCGCCGACGAGTTCCCCGAGATCGCGGAGATCGTGGAGCTGCCGCACCAGACCAACGGCTACCGGCGCCTCGCGCAGGCGGTGCTCGGCTCGTCCAACGCGAGCCGCGTCGCCGTCGACTCGACGGCCTGGGGTCATGAGGGCGGCAACGAGGTCGGCATCGCCCTGACGAACCCGGGAACGGCCGACGCGCCGTTGTCGGTGAGCGTCACGGGCGACGACATCACCGTGTCGCTCGCCACGAACAGCGCCGGAGCGGTCACCAGCACCGCGGCACAGGTGGTGGCCGCGATCAACGCGTCGGCGGCGGCATCCGAGCTCGTCACCGCCTACACCTACCGCGGCAACGCGGGGGCGGGCGTCGTCGCGCCGGTCGCGGCGACCGCGCTGAGCGACGGGCTGAACGCGCCCTCGACCGTCTCGCGCGACCCGCAGACGGTCTACGCGATCCGCATCGGCAAGGTGCGCGACGGCTCCAAGATGGGCGTGCTCGCCTACGCGCAGGAGCACGCGCGGGAGTGGGTGCCGCCGCTGGTCACCATCGAGACCGCGGAGCGACTGCTCCGCAACTACGAGCTCGACGGTCGCACCAAGCAGCTCGTCAACAACCTCGACATCTGGATCGTGCCCTCGGTCAACCCGGACGGCGGTCACTACTCGTTCTACGACTTCAACTCGCAGCGCAAGAACATGACCAACCACTGCCCGCAGACGACCGGCGACTTCCTGGCCCGCAACAACTGGGGGGTCGACAACAACCGCAACTACGACACGTACAGCCTGTTCGACGGCTACGACGGCGCCTCGAACTCGTGCACGAGCGGCACCTACGCCGGTCCGAGCGAGCTGAGCGAGCCGGAGAGCGCCAACATCGACTGGATCGCGTCGCAGAACGACAACATCGAGTTCGCGATGAACCTGCACAGCTCGGGCAACTACTTCATGTGGTCGCCGGGCGCGTACATCGCGGACGGTCGCGTGTCGGCGCCGCGTCCGACGCTCGAGGAGGAGTCGTACTTCTGGGGCGCCTCGTCGCGGATCCTCACCGAGATCAAGCGGTACCGCGGCATGTCGGTCACGCCGGCCCGCACCGGGCCGATCTCGGACGTGCTGTACTCGGCCGCCGGCAACTCCGGCGACATGCTCTGGTACAAGCACGGGATCTACGCGTGGAACTTCGAGGTCGGCACGCAGTTCCAGCCGCCGTTCTCGAACGAGAACCCCAGCGGGGCGTCCGCGCACGCGGAGTCGCAGGAGTACGCGAACGGGCTCGTCGAGCTCATGCGCGTCGCCTACGACTTCGGTCGCGACAAGGTGCGCCCGGAGAGCACGCTGTCGGCGACGGCGAGCAGCGAGCCGGGCATGGTCGACCTGACCTTCGCCACGACCGAGTCGGCGGCCGTCTTCTACACGCTGGACGGCTCGAAGCCGACCTACGAGTCGACGCTCTACGCGAGCGCCGGCATCCGCGAGGGCGGCGAGGTCATCACGGTGCCCGTCGGCACCAAGGTGCACTGGTTCTCGGTCGACTCCGCGGGGAACATCGAGAAGAACTACCGTCCCGACGGCGGCAAGGCCAACTACAACAAGTTCACGGTGGTCGCTGCGGGCTGATCCGGGGCACGTGACGGCTGCGGCCGCGGCATCCCGAGCGCGGATGCCGCGGCCGTGGCGTGTGCGCATACCATTGAGGACCACGCCCATCGTCCGACGGGAGGCGTCATGGTCCAGGTCCGCGTCCTCGGGGTCGCGCTCGATCAGTCCGGCCAGCACATCATCCTGCTGAAGCCGCTCGGCGAGGACGAAGGCCACGGACGCGTGCTCCCGATCTGGATCGGCGCGCAGGAGGCCACGTCGATCCTCATCGCCGTGCAGGGCGAGCAGGCGCCGCGCCCGCTGTCGCACGACCTCATGAAGCTGCTGCTCGAGGCCGTCGGGTCGAACATCGAGCGCGTCGACGTCACGCGCATCGAGGACGGAACGTTCTACGCCGAGCTCACGATCATGACGCCCACCGGCCCGTACGTCATCGACGCCAGGCCCTCGGACTCGGTGGCGCTCGCGTCGCGCACCGAGGCGCCCCTGTTCGTCGCCGACGAGGTGCTCGAGCAGGCCGGCATCCCCGCCGAGATGGTCGAGTCCCGCTCCGACGAGGACGAGACCGAGGAGTCCGCGGAGGAGAAGCTCGAGGAGTTCAAGAAGTTCCTCGACGACGTCGACCCCGAGGACTTCCAGGGCTGACAGGCCACGCGCAACCGCGCTGTTACGATCCAGCGGTGCGCATCCTCCGTCGTACGGTCGCCGTCGTCGCCGTCCTCGTGCTGGTCCTCATCGCCGCGTTCGCGGGGGTCTACCTGTGGCAGCGGCCGATCCTGCTGACCGGCACGGGCTACGCGGCGCACAACTCGTGCGCCGTCACGGAGGTCACCGGGCGCGACGACCCCGAGTCCGACCTGCCGGCGAACCCGCTCGTGCCGTACCTCCGGGTCGACGGGACCGGCGATCCGACGGCGGGTTCCCTGCTCGGCGCGCTGGCACGGCAGCGGGCCTGGTACACCGAGGGCTTCGGGTGCACGCTGGCCGACGAGCGGCCGGAGCTAAACGCGGCATCCGTCGTCGAGCCCACAGCCAACCCCTTCACCGACGCGCCGGCGCCCGAGCCCGACCCCGCGCTCAAGGCGGCGATCGGCCGGGCCTTCGGCGACGACCTGCCCGGGCCCGTGGCCGACGCACTCGGCACCCGGGCCGTCGTCGTCGTCAAGGACGGCGAACTCGTGGCCGAGCGATACGCGGAGGGATTCGACGCCGACACCCCGCAGCTCGGCTGGTCGATGTCGAAGAGCGTCGCGAACCTGCTCACCGGCGTGCTCGTCGAGCAGGGCGTCGTGTCGCTCGACGACGACGCGCTCCGGCCCGAGTGGGACGACGAGCGTGCCGGGATCACGGTCGACCAGCTGCTGCGGCAGACGAGCGGCCTCGAGTGGGACGAGACCTACGACCTCGGAACGCCCATCACGCGCATGCTCTACCTCGAGGGCGACATGGGCGCCTACGTCGCGGGCCGGCCCCTGGTGCACGAGCCGGGCACGGTGCAGCAGTACTCCAGCGGCAACACGAACCTGCTGTGCTCGGTGCTCGCCGAGCGCACGGGTCTCGGCGCCGACCTGCCGCGCCAGGCCCTGTTCGGGCCGCTCGGCCTGACCTCGGCGGTGTTGGAGCCGGATGCCGCGGGCACGCCCGTCTGCTCCTCGTACCTGTGGGCGACGCCCCGCGACTGGGCTGCGATCGGCCAGTTCGCGCTGCAGGACGGCGAGTGGAACGGCGAGCGGATGCTTCCCGCGGGCTGGATGGCGCAGAGCCTCGAGGTCGACGAGGTCGAGGAGACCGACGATCCCGGACTGGGCGCGAGCTGGCGCGTGAACGAGGTGCTCTTCGGCGAGGCGCGCTGGCCCGAGCTGCCCGCCGACACCTACTACGCCAGCGGTCACGACGGGCAGAAGATGATCATCGTGCCGTCGGAGCGGCTCGTCGTCGTGCGGCTGGGATTCACGCCCGAGGCCGACGACGACCCGTCGGTGGTGGCGCTCGTCGAGGAGGCGATCGCGGCGCTCGGCTGAGTGCGGATCCCGGCCGCGTACGATGACCGGGTGAGCTGGATCTGGGCGGTCGCGGGCGTCGCCCTCATCGCGCTCGGACTCAACGAGGTCTTCCACACCCTCCTCCACCCCACCGGGAAGGGACGCCTGTCGCATCGCGCGGCGAGCACCACGTGGAGCCTGTCGTCCCGGTTCGGCCGCCGCGGGCGCACGCTGGCCGGGCCGCTCGCCGCCGTCGCGGTCGTCGGGCTGTGGGCCGTCCTCCAGCTCGTCGGCTGGTCGCTGGTCTACCTCCCGTTCGTGCCCGACGGCTTCTCGTACGGCACCGGCATCCGCCCCGAGGACCATCCCGCCGTCGTGGAGGCCCTCTACTTCTCGATGGTCAGCATGTCGACCCTCGGACTCGGCGACGTCTACCCGATCGACCCGTGGCTGCGCGTGTTCGCGCCGTTGCAGGCGCTCATCGGGTTCGCGCTCCTGACCGCCGCCGTCGCCTGGTTCCTCGAGCTCTACCCCGGCCTCGGGCGCCGGCGGGCGCTCGCGCTGCGGCTCGCGCTCATGGGGCGGGCCGACACGTCCGGCCACCTCCTCGACATGGAGTCGGCGACCTCGAGCGGACTCCTCGACTCGATCACCGCCGCCCTCGCCCAGTCCCGCGTCGACCTGTGGCAGAACGCCGAGACGTACTACTTCACCGAGGACGTCGCCGAGACCTCGCTGGCCGCCCAGCTCCCGTACGCCCTGCACCTCGCGAGGGTGGCCCGGCGCTCCTCCGATCGGACCGTGCGCAACAGCGGCCAGATGCTCGAGGAGGCGATCGAGGACTTCGCCGGCCTCGTCCGCGACCGGTTCGTCCTCCGCGTCGAGGGAACCGACGAGATCCTGCGCGAGTATGCGCGGCAGCATCGGCAGCGACCCGTCCAGACCGGCGAGCCCACCGACGCGCCGTCGGACTGAGCCGGCCCGATCGGTTCCGCAAGCCCGGTGCGGTGGGACGCGCGTCGGACTAGTTTGAAGTCGTGTCCGCTCCTGCGATCGACGCACGGGCCGCTCACGCCGAGGGCGTGGAGCGCTTGCTCGAGAGCTACCGCGCGGTCCCGGCCGCGACGCCGGTGCGGCTCGCCAAGCGCACGTCCAACCTGTTCCGGTCGCGCGTGGCGACCGACGGGCCCGGCCTCGACACCACGGGGCTCACCGGCGTCGTCGCGGTCGACCCCGAGGCCCGCACGGCCGACGTCGCCGGCATGTGCACGTACGAGGACCTCGTCGACGCGACGCTGCCGCATGGGCTCGTGCCGCTCGTGGTGCCGCAGCTGAAGACGATCACGCTCGGCGGCGCCGTCACCGGCCTCGGCATCGAGTCGACCTCGTTCCGCAGCGGCCTGCCGCACGAGTCGGTGCTCGAGATGGACGTCCTGACGGGCTCGGGCGAGATCGTCACGGCGTCGCCGCACGAGCACGCCGACCTGCACCGCGCCTTCCCGAACTCGTACGGCACGCTGGGCTACGCGGTGCGGCTGCGCATCGAGCTGGAGCCCGTCGAGCCGTTCGTCGCGCTCACGCACCTCCGCTTCCACACGCTCGCCGAGCTCGTCGCGGCCATGGACCGCATCGTCGAGACCGGCCGACACGACGGCGCCCCGGTGGACTACCTCGACGGCGTGGTGTTCAGCGCCGACGAGGGCTACCTCTGCCTCGGCACCCGCACCGCGACATCCGGGCCGGTCAGCGACTACACGGGGCAGCGCATCTACTACCGGTCCATCCGCCATGACGCCGGCGCCGCGCACGACCGGCTCACGATCCGCGACTACCTCTGGCGGTGGGATGCCGACTGGTTCTGGTGCTCGGCGGCGTTCGGGGCGCAGCATCCGCTCGTTCGCCGCGTCTGGCCGAGGCGCTACCGGCGCAGCCGCTCGTACGGCACGCTCATGCGCCTCGAGCGCCGGTACGACCTCGGGAACAGGCTGGAGCGGCTGAAGGGCCGCCCGCCGCGCGAGCGCGTGATCCAGGACGTCGAGGTGCCGATCGAGCGCACCGTCGAGTTCCTCGACTGGTTCCTCGCGAACGTGCCCATCGAGCCCGTCTGGCTCTGCCCGCTCCGGCTGCGCGGCGAGGAGACCTGGCCGCTGTACCCGCTCGAACCGAACCGCACCTACGTCAACGTCGGCTTCTGGTCGACCGTCCCCGTCGGCGCGACCGAGGGCGAGACGAACCGGCGCATCGAGCGCAGGGTGAGCGAACTCGACGGGCACAAGTCGCTGTACTCCGACGCCTTCTACGCGCGCGACGAGTTCGACGCGCTCTACGGCGGCGACGCGTACCGCGCCGTCAAGCAGCGCTACGACCCCGACTCCCGGCTCCTCGACCTCTACGCGAAGGCGGTGCAACGACGATGACCTCGTTCAAGGACGACGCTGCGACGACGACGCCGGCGACCCCGGCGACCACGGCGCAGCAGGCGGATGCCGCCCTGCAGGCGCATGCGAACGGCAAGCTCACCCTCGCCGAGATCCTCGAGGTCCTCGCCGGCGGGAAGCTCCCGCTCCGGTTCACCGCCTACGACGGCAGCTCCGCCGGACCGCCCGACGCCCGCTTCGGGCTCGACTTGACGTCGCCCCGCGGCACCACCTACCTCGCGACGGGCCGCGGCGACCTCGGGCTCGCGCGCGCCTACGTCGCCGGCGACCTCGAGGCCGTCGGCGTGCACCCGGGCGACCCCTACGAGCTCCTGAGGGCGCTCGCGGACGACCTCGTCTTCACGCGCCCGTCGGTGCCCGTCATGGCGCGGATCGTGCGCTCCATCGGCGTCGGCCGCCTGCGGCCCGTCGCGCCGCCGCCGCAGGAGGCGCAGCCCCGCTGGCGTCGCGTCGCCGCGGGCCTCCGGCACAGCAAGGCGCGCGACGCCGAGGCGATCCACCACCACTACGACGTCTCGAACACCTTCTACGAGTGGGTGCTGGGTCCGTCGATGACGTACACGTGCGCGTGCTACCCGCACCCCGAGGCATCCCTCGACGAAGCACAGGAGAACAAGTACCGGCTCGTGTTCGACAAGCTCGCGCTGAAGCCGGGCGACCGCCTGCTCGACGTCGGCTGCGGCTGGGGCGGCATGGTGCGCTACGCCGCCCGCCGAGGCGTGCGGGCCGTGGGCGTGACCCTCTCCGAGCAGCAGGCCGTGTGGGCACGCCGGGCGATCGACGAGGAGGGCCTGGGCGACCTCGCCGAGGTGCGCTTCAGCGATTACCGCGACGTCGGCGAGGGCGGCTTCGACGCGGTGTCGTCGATCGGGCTGCTCGAGCACATCGGCGTGCGCAACTACGCCTCGTACTTCGAGTTCCTCCTGTCGCGGCTGCGTCCCGGCGGACTGCTGCTCAACCACTGCATCACGCGCCCCGAGAACCGCACCGACCCCGCGGCGCACGGGTTCATCGACCGCTACGTGTTCCCCGACGGCGAGCTGACCGGGTCCGGGCGGATCATCAGCGCCGCCCAGGACTCCGGCTTCGAGGTGCTGCACGAGGAGAACCTGCGGCCGCACTACGCGATGACCCTCCGGGACTGGTGCGCCAACCTCGTGGCGCACTGGGACGAGGCCGTCGCCGAGGTCGGACTTCCGACCGCGAAGGTGTGGGGGCTCTACATGGCCGGATCGCGACTCGCGTTCGAGCAGGGCGGCATCCAACTGCACCAGGTACTCGCGGTCCGACCGCACGAGGGCGGCGGCGTCGGCGACCTGCCGCTGCGGCCGTGGTGGACGCCCTAGCGACCGGCAGAATGGGCGACATGGATGCCGCCTTCCCCGCCCTGACCGACATGCCGTCGCCGCAGTTCGTGATGTCGGGGGAGGGACGGCGCATCGCCACGTACCTGTGGGGCGCCGACGACGGTCCCACGGTGCTGTGCGTGCACGGGTTCGCGTCGAGCTGCCGCGACAACTGGGTCAACACCGGTTGGATCCGCGACCTCACGCGTGCCGGCTTCCGAGTGCTCGGCGTCGACCAGCGCGGCCATGGCCTGAGCGACAAGCCGCACGAGGCGATCGCGTACGGCATGGACGAACTCGCGAACGACATCGTCACGGTGCTCGACACCTACCTGCTCGACACCGTGCTCTACGCGGGCTACTCCCTCGGCGCGCGCGTCGGATGGCAGGTCGCGGTGCAGGTGCCCGACCGGGTCGAGCGTGCGGTGCTCGGCGGCATCCCCGACGGCCGTCCGCTCGCGCGCATGCAGATCGAGCAGGCCCGCGCCTACGCCGCCGACGGCACGCCCGTCGACGACCCCGTCACGCGCAACTACGTGACGCTCGCCGAGCGCGTTCCGGGCAACGACCTGCGCGCGCTCGTCGCGCTCGCCGAGGGGATGCGCTTCGGAGACGCCGACCCCGACCCGTCGAATCCGCCGCGCCAGCCGATCCTCTTCGCCACGGGCAGCGACGACGCGATCCTCGAGCAGTCGAAGCAGCTGGCGGAGGCCACGCCCGCGGGCGACTTCGTGGAACTGCCCGACCGCCATCACTTCAACGCTCCCGGCTCGCGCGTGTTCCGGACGGCGGCGATCGAGTTCTTCACGCAGGGGGCATGACCCTGCGGCGGACCGATCAGCGACCCGTGAAGGCTGAGGAGTTATGTCCCTTGGAATGGGGGTGGTCTTGCTGGGAATCGTATGTTATTGATTGCCGCTGGTCCGCAACGGTGCGAGCGTGACGAACATGCGACAACACGAGAACACCACACGACCGTCCACCGGGTCCGCTCTCGAGGTCGACGGATGGATGCGCATCGAACTGGACGACGACCTGCTCGCGCACGTCGCGCTCGTCGTGTTCGCGAAGCTGCGCCGCCGCGAGCCGCTGCTCGTGTCGTGGACCGATCCGGCCGGCAGCCGGGCGCAGGCCTGGCTCCACCCGAACTCGACCATCGTCGCGCGCCACACCGCGGGCGTCGACACGAGCATCGATCGCCGACGCGCGGAGCGCATGATGGTCGCCGCCAACAGCAACTGGGGCCTTCGCCTGACGGGCGACGAGATCGACAGCATCGCGGCGCCGCGCTCGCCCGAACGCGTCATGGCCACCGCGTCCTGACCGGCTCGCCGCGGAACCGGCCCGCTGCGCCCGTGGGCCCCGCCGCGCGCTGAACCCGCGCTCCTCGCGAGGGTGTTCCGGGGCTGAGCCCCGGAGCCCCGCCGCGTGGGTCGGAAGCCCCGCGGTGCGGCATCCGCGAGCAGTACCGTGGCCGGCATGGAGATCGTCGACCTGAACGCCGCCGCCCCGTACGACCCCGCCCGGTTCGTCGCCGAGGCCGTGGCGTCGCGCCAGCACGGCACCGTGCGGATCATCCGACTGGCACCGGGCCAGGCGCTGCCGCCCCACACGCACGGGGCCTCCGACCTGTTCCTCTACGTCGCCGAGGGCGACGCCGTGCTCGAGACGGATGGCGGCAGCCGGCTGTTCCGCGCCGGCGAGCTCGCGGTCCTCACGGGCGCCGAGGAGCTCCGCGTGTCGAACGCCGGCGAGGCGGGCGTGACGCTCCTTGCGTTCCTCGCCCCGCCCTTCCCGCCCGCGAAGAACTGAGCGATCGCGGACCGGCCCGGCCCGCGGCATCCGATCGGTTCAGCCCTCGACCTGGAAGTACAGGTGGGTGTGCAGGCGGCAGTTCTCGTTGAACCGGGCGCCGCAGGCCGGGCAGGCCGTCGTGTCGAGGTACGCGCGGATCGCGAGCTCGGTTCCGCACGCGCCGCAGAGCACCGCCTCGCGATCCCGGTCCGCCACGGGCCACTGCTCGGCCGGGTGGTCCGCGACCTCCTCGTGGCACCGGTGGCACGGGTAGTACTCGCCGCAGCAGGCGAAGCGGATGGCGACGATGTCGACCTCCGTCCGGTAGTGCACGCACCGCGTCGCGTCGTCGACGATCGCGCCGAGCACCCGCGGGCGCTCCCGCTCGCCGGTGGGGCGGGGCCGGTCGACGCGATCGGTCATGCCTCCATGATCGCAGGGCCTCCCAGCGCCTTCGCAGTGGATCCGCAGCCGCGCCGCCGCACGCGGGGCCTAGCGTCGGAGTATGGACGACGGGACGCGGCGCGGCGGGCGAGCCGCCCGGCCGCATCCCGTCCGGCGCCCGGGTGCCGAGCCGCCCGAGTGGACGCGCGCGCTCGCCGACGGGGAGGACGCCGGCTGGTTCGGTCCGGGCAGCGCCGTCTGGGCGGTGCACGGCGCCCTGCCCACGCTCGTCGCGGGCATCCGGGCGCTGCTGCTGCAGACCCTGCACCCGGGTGCGATGGCCGGGGTGCACGACCACTCGCGGTACCGCGACGACGCGCTCGGGCGGCTCGACGGCACCATCCGCTGGGTCGCCACCACGACGTTCGGCGACCGTCGCAGCGCGGCCGCGGCCTGCGCGTTCGTGTCTCGGCTGCACGACCGCGTGACCGGCACCTACGTCGACGCGCGCGGCGTCGAGCGCCCGTACTCGGCGAACGACGAGGAGCTGCTGCGCTGGGTGCACGACGCGTTCACCGAGGCCTTCATCGGCGCGCACCAGACCTGGGGCGGCCCGATCCCCGGCGGCGCCGACGCGTACGTGCGCGAGTGGGCGCAGGCCGGGCGCCTCATGGGACTCGCCGACCCGCCCACGTCGACGGCGCAGCTGCGGCACGAGCTCGACGCGTTCCTCGCCGAGGCGAAGCCCGACGAGCGGGTCGCCGACGCCGTGCGCTTCATCCGTCGGCCCGGCCTGCCCGGCCTGACGGGGCGCCTGTACCCGATCCTCTTCGGCGGTGCCGTCGCCTCGCTCGAACCGCGCCACCGCGAGCTGCTCGGGCTGCGCCGCCCGTGGTGGCCGGCGATCACGCTGACTCGCGCGCTGCTGTGGTCGGCGACGCGCGTGCTGGGTCGGATGTCGCCGAGCGAACGGAACGCCCGGGCCCGCATCGCGCGCCTGGCGGCCGCCGAGCGGGCCACCCGCGACGGGGCGCGCAACCCCTCGCCCGGGAGATCCGCGGCGGCGTAGCGTGGCTCCCCGACCGAGAGGAGCATCATGCGAACGTACCGGGTCGGCACCTTCATCGGCAGCCTGTCGTCCACGTCCATCAACCGCATCCTCGCGAAGGCGCTGATGCGCGTCGCGCCCGACGACCTCGAGTTCACCGAGATCCCGATCGGGAACCTCCCCCTCTACAGTCCCGACTACGACGACGCCTACCCGCCCGAGGCGACCGCGCTCAAGGAGGCGATCGCGGCATCCGACGCCGTGCTGTTCGTCACGCCGGAGTACAACCGGTCGATCCCCGGGGCCCTGAAGAATGCGATCGACTGGGCGTCGCGGCCCTGGGGGCAGAACTCGTTCGACCACATCCCCGCCGCCGTCATCGGCGCATCGCCCGGGCAGATCGGCACCGCGGTCGCCCAGCAGAGCCTGCGCGCCGTCCTGAGCTTCTGCAACGCGCGGCAGATGACCGCCCCCGAGGCGTACATCCGCTTCACGCCGGAGGTGTACGGCGACGACGGCTCGATCGCCGACGAGGGCACCGAGCGGTTCCTCACCCAGTTCATGGCGGAGTTCCGCGACTACATGGAGCGCGTGCTGACGGTGCTGCCGCGCTGAACGCGTCGGCGGCCGGGACCCGGGGCGGTCAGCGCGCCCGCTCGGGTCCGCCCGTGCTGTCGATCCCGGTGACCGTCGTGAGGAGGAACACGGAGTCCTCGAGGGCGAGCACCGAGTGACGGTCGTGCCGGAGCACGTCGAGCCGGCCCGCGGTGATCTCCGCGTCCTGCTGCCCGGTGATCCTGAGCCGGCCGGAGAGCACCTGGACGCTCGCGGCCGCGGGGGAGTTGTGCTCGGCCAGCTCGACCCCGGAGCGCAGGGCGATGATCGTCTGGCGCATCGGCCCGTCGCGGAGGATGAGCTCCGCGCTCCGGCCGTGCTCGTCCTCGAGCGCGGCAGCGAGGTGCGCGCGAGCGCGAGCGTCGAGGTCGGCCATGGGAGTCCTCCGTCCGCCGGATCCGTCCAGTATGCCAACCCGGTCCGCCGATGGCTGCCCTCGACGCGGCATCCGCGCCTAGCATTGGCGCATGAGCGCCCCCGCCCCCGCGCCGACCGCCACGACCGAGGGCGGTCGACGGCGCCCGCGTCTGCACCTCGGCACGGGCGACCGCGCTGCGGCGGCCCTGCTGCTGTTCGCCACCCTCGTCGCCATCGCGTGGGCGAACTCGCCCTGGGGCGAGACGTACGAGGCGTTCTGGAGCCTGCCGCTCGAGCTGGCCGTCGGCGACCTCGTGCTGAGCACCGACCTGCACCACTTCGTGAACGACGCGCTGATGACGCTGTTCTTCTTCGTGGTCGGGCTCGAGGTCAAGCGCGAGTTCACGATCGGCGAGCTCACCGACCGGTCGCGTGCGATCGTGCCCGTCGTGGCCGCGATCGCGGGGCTCATCGTGCCCGCCCTGATCTTCGTCGCCATCGCGTGGCCGACCGGGCAGGCGAGCGCGTGGGGCGTCGTCATCTCGATGGACACGGCGTTCCTCCTCGGGGCGCTCGCGATCATCGGGCCGAAGTTCCCGGCGCGGCTGCGCACCTTCCTGCTGACGCTCGCGGTGGTCGACGACATCGGCGCGCTGCTGGTCATCGCGATCTTCTACAACAGCGGCTTCGACCTCGCGCCGCTCGGCATCGCGGTCGTGCTCATGGTCGCCATCGCCCTGGTCCGGTTCCTGCGCGCGGGGCGCGGCATCGCCTACGCGCTCCTCGGCATCGCGCTCTGGTTCGCGATCCTCGCGGCGGGCATCCACCCCACGCTCGCGGGCGTCGCCGTGGCGCTGCTCATCCCCGTGTTCCCGCCCGCGCGGTCCGACGTGGAGCGCACCGCCGAGCTGACCCAGGCGTTCCGCGAATCGCCGAACGCCGCCTACGCCGCGGCGGTCAACCGGAGCCTCCGCGAGTCGATCTCGATCAACGACCGGCTGCAGGGGGCGTGGGGCCCGTACATCTCGTTCCTCGTCCTGCCGATCTTCGCGCTCGCGAACGCGGGCGTGCACCTCGGCGCCGACACCCTCGCCGTCGCCGTGACGTCGCCCCTCGTCTGGGGCATCATCGCGGGCCTCGTCGTCGGCAAGTTCGCGGGCATCACGAGCGCCGTGGCGATCGTGACGGCCGTCGGCCTCGGGCGGCTCGCCCCGGGGCTCCGGATGCCGCGCATCGCCGGCGGCGCCGCGCTCTCCGGCATGGGCTTCACCATCTCGCTGTTCATCGTGTCGCTCGCCTTCACGGACCCCGTACTGCAGGACCTCGCGCGCGTCGGCGTGCTCGCGGCCTCCCTCATCGCGTTCCTCCTCGGCTGGGCGGTGTTCGCGGTCGGCGACCGCCTCTGGCCGCCGCAGCCGGTCGGCAAGGTGCTCGTGCGCCCGTTCGACCCCGGGCGCGACCACTACCGGGGGCGGCCGGACGCGCCGCACCAGATCGTGGAGTACGGGGACTTCGAGTGCCCGTTCTGCAGCCGCGCGACCGGTTCCGTCGACGCCGTCATCGAGCACTTCGGCGACGACGTCTGCTGGGTGTGGCGTCACCTCCCACTCGAGGGGGTGCACTCGCACGCGAAGGAGGCGGCGCAGGCCTTCGAGGCCGCGGCGCTGCAGGGCCGCCACCTCGACCTGGCGCGGCTGATGTTCGCGAACCAGGACGAGCTCACCACCGACGACCTCTGCCGGTACGCCGCCGAGCTCGGCCTCGACGTCGAGCGCTTCCTCGAGGACCTCCACTCGCCGAAGGTCGTGCGCCGCGTCGAGGACGACCTGCTGGATGCCGAGGTGATGGACCTGCACTCCACGCCGACCTTCTTCGTCGGCGGCGTGCGCCATATCGGCCCGTGGGACTCGCGGTCGCTCATCCGCGCGCTCGAGCGGTCGGTCGAGGCGCGCCCGAACCAGTGAGCTCGCGCGGGCACGACCGGGGGCGGAGGTCATGTGACGTCCGCCCCCGTCGTTCGCGCGGACCCCGCCGCGCGCCGCACGTGCCCCCTACACGTGCAGGTCGGTCCCCTTGGGCTCCTTGACCATCGAGACGGCGGCCAGGGAGACCAGGGCGGCGACGGCGATGTAGACGCCGATCGTCCAGGAGCGGCCGGTCGCGCTGAGCAGCGCCTCGGCGATCATCGGGGCGAACGCGCCGCCGAGGATCGCCCCGAGGGCGTAGCCGATGGAGACGCCCGAGTAGCGCACGTTCGCCGGGAACAGCTCGGCGTAGAGCGCCGCCTGCGGCCCGTACGAGAGACCCAGGCCGAACGTCATCACGAACAGCGCCACGAAGTACCAGACGATGTTCCCGGTGTCGATGAGGAACCACATCGGCACCGCCCAGAGCGCGAGGAACCCGTAGCCGATCTGGAACGTGCGGACGCGGCCGAGCCGGTCGGAGAGCCGGCCGCCGAACATCGTGAACGCCAGCCAGCCGAAGGACGCCAGCACTGTCGCGAGGAGCACCGTCGGGCGGTCCATGCCGAGCACCGTGACCGCGTAGGTCGCGAAGAACGCGATGAGCAGGTA
Organism: Agromyces sp. CCNWLW213; assembly: GCF_037199545.1. Lineage (NCBI taxonomy): Bacteria > Bacillati > Actinomycetota > Actinomycetes > Micrococcales > Microbacteriaceae > Agromyces > Agromyces sp. CCNWLW213. The sequence continues at coordinate 240,325 of NZ_JBBBDX010000005.1, forward strand.
GCCGGCCGCGTTGTTGCCGATGAAGATGAGCGCGGTGAGCACCACGTTCCTGGTGTTGTGGCGGAAGAGCTGGCCGAGCGGTGCCGAGGACTCCTTCTGGCGGCGCTGCAGGTCCTGGAAGACCGGGCTCTCCTCGACCGCACGACGGATGGCGTAGCCGACCACGATGAGCACGATCGACAGGATGAACGGGATGCGCCACCCCCACTCGAGGAACGCCTCCTGCGACATCGACGACGTGATGACCCAGAGCGTGAACGTCGCGAGGATCATGCCGACCGGCACGCCGATCTGCGGGAAGGCGCCGAAGAAGCCGCGCTTGGCGTTCGGGGCGTGCTCGACGGCCATGAGGGCTGCGCCGCCCCACTCGCCGCCGGCCGAGAAGCCCTGCAGGATGCGCAGGGTGATGAGCAGGATCGGCGCCGCGACGCCGATGGCCGCGTAGGTCGGCAGGAAGCCGATGAGCGAGGTCGAGACGCCCATCATCACGAGCGTGAAGACCAGCATCCGCTTGCGCCCGATCCGGTCGCCGAGGTAGCCGGCGACCACCGCGCCGAGCGGGCGGAACAGGAACGAGATGCCGATCGTCGCGAAGGCGAGGATCTGCGCGAGCGCCGGGCTCGACTCGGCGACGGGCGCGAGGAAGAGCGGGGCGAGCACGAGGCCGGCGGCCTGTGCGTAGATGAAGAAGTCGTACCACTCGATCGAGGTGCCGACCAAGGTTCCGGCGAGGACCTTGCGTTCCTCCTTGGGCATGCGCCCGGTGCGTTCGGCTTCCTCGTGGATCTGTGACGTCGTCGTCATGGCGAACTCCGTTGTTCTGTGAAGGGGTCGGTCTGTCGGGGCCACGCTGGCCACCCGGGATGGGGGCGCCGTCGTCGGTGCCGTCGGACGATGGTCGCTTTGCTGACCGATCGTTCGGTATGGAAATCAGACTGTAGCGCACGAACGCCGTTCGTGCGAAACCGGCTGCGACGAGCGGTCGTCGCCGAGCGACGAACGGCAGCGGATGCCGGGACGGGACGCCGCGCCGACGGTGGACGAGGCGCGCGGGACCGGGGCGCTCAGTGCAGGTCGAGCCGCATCACCACGCGGGGGAAGCCGTTCAGCACCGACGTGGTGTCGGCCGCCTTGCGGAAGCCGGCCGCCTCGAAGAGGGCGCGCGTGCCCACGTAGGCCATGGTGAGGTCGACCTTCGCTCCGCGATTGTCGACCGGGTACCCCTCGACGGCGGGCGCGCCGTGCTCGCGCGCGAACTCGACCGCGCCGGCGAGGAGGCGGTGCGAGAGCCCCTCGCCGCGATGCCCGGGTCGCACCCGGATGCACCACACCGACCAGACGTCGGCCTCGTCGACGTGCGGGATGCGGCGGTTCGCAGCGAAGCTCGTGTCGGCGCGCGGATGCACCGCCGCCCACCCGACCGGCTCGTCGCCGTCGTAGGCGATGACCCCCGGCGGCGGATCCTCGGCCACGAGCTCGCGCACGCGCTGGCCGCGGGCCGGGCCGACCAGCTCGCGGTTCTGCCTCGACGACGTGAGCCGGTAGCTCAGGCACCAGCAGACGTTCGCGTCGGGTCGCTTGGGCCCGAGCACCGCCGCCACGTCGTCGAAGACGGAGGCCGCGCGCACCTCGATCGCCATGCCCCCAGCCTGCCACCGGCCTGCGACATCCGACACCCGGGCGGCAGCCGCAGCGCCCGGCTCAGAACGCGAGGAACAGCAGCGGCAGCGCCAGGTAGGCCGCCACGAACGCCCCCGCGACGATCGCCGTGACCAGGACGGCCAGGGCGATGGGCGGGACGGACCGGAGGCGCGCGGCGGCGATGCCGACGAGCGCCGCGCCCACCACGACGACCGCCCACCAGTACACAGGGCTCGTGGTGTCGGCGACGGCGGTGAGCCCGTAGACGCCTTCGCCCACGCAGATGCCCGCGAGGATGCCGGTGCCGAGCGCCGACGCGACGGGACCCCGGCGGAGGGCGAGCGCGGCCGTGCCGACGACGGGCCCGACCACGATCCCGACGAGGGCCCACTCGGTCGGATCGAAGGGGAACCCGCGCCATCCGGACACCACCGAGTAGCCCACGGTCATCGCCGCGAAGCCGAGGGCGGCACCGAGTGCCGCCTCGACGTGGCCAGGAGCGGTGAGCCACACGAGGGCCGCAGTGGGGAGGGTCCATCCCGACGCCGAGTTGGCCAGCGACGCGAACTCGGCCGGCAGGAACGCCTGTCCGAGCGACGTGAGCCCGCCGACCAGGAACGCCGCGGCGACGACCACCGCCACGCGCAGCGCGGCCGGGCGGGCGGGAAGGAGGAGGCGCCGGTCGATCGGGACGGGCGAGGGCAGGAGCGCGGGGGTCACCTGCCGATTCTCGCCTCCCTCGCACCCGGCACCGCCGGGCGAGGGCCGATGTCATCCCCGAGGAGGATCCTCCGACGACGACGACGAGGCATCGCCCCGGGCCTGGAAGTCGGAGTCCGCCCGGCCCGGCTCGGCGTCGGTCCCGGCCTGGGCGAGCGTCACGCTGAAGGTGGGCTCGCGGACCGGTGGCGGGGGGGGGGGGGGGGGGGGGGGGGGGGGGGGGGGGGGGGGGGGGGGGGGGGGGGGGGGGGGGGGGGGGGGGGGG
>NZ_JBBBDX010000006.1:0-150633 GCF_037199545.1 Agromyces sp. CCNWLW213
TCTCTTCTCCCCCCCCCCCCCCCCCCCCCCCCCCCTCCCCCCTCTCTTCTCCCCCCCTCCCTCTCTTCCCCCCCCCCCCCCCCCCCCCCCCCCCCCCCCCCCCCCGCGTCGGTGAGCCCTGGGCTCGGGCGGCGTCGCGTCCTGCTCGACCAGCGGGGGCCGCGTCAGGCGCGACCGCGGTTGCGACGGCGGATGGCGCGCGGCGCCCGGCCGCCCACGAACGACCGGCCGGCATCGACGAGGAATCCGTTGCGGAGCGCCTCGCGCCCGATGAGCATGCGGAAGCCCATCTCGTCGCGGTTCGTGAGCGTCACCTCCGCCGTCACCGCGCGGCCGAGCAGCACGAGGTCCATGAGCACCACGAGCCGCTCCTGCGTGTGCCCCGTCGAGCTGCGGACCACCCGGCGATCGTGGACCGGCAGCTCGACGGTGGTCGCGTCCTGGTCGGTGTCCTGCCAGGGGTGGATGCCGAAGCGCACGCGGTCGACGTCGTCGCGCGTGAACTCCTCGACGTCGAACGCGTGCAGCGCCGACGAGCGCGCACCCGTGTCGAGCTTCGCCTTGATCCACTCGACCTCGGCCTGGGGCAGGCGCACCCACTCGCGCCATCCGGCGATGGTGCTTGAATGGGTGGGCTCTGTCATCCGAACCATCTTCGCAGGGACTTCCCCATGAAACTCGCGATCCTGTCGCGCGCGCCCCACGCCTACTCGACCCAGCGTCTCCGTGCTGCAGCGCAGCAGCGCGGTCACGACGTCAAGGTGCTGAACACGCTCCGCTTCGGCATCGACCTGTCCGGCGCCGAACCCGACCTGCAGTACCGCGGCCGCACGCTGTCGGACTACGACGCGATCCTGCCGCGCATCGGCAACTCGATCACGTACTTCGGCACGGCCGTGGTGCGGCAGTTCGAGCAGATGGACGTCTACACGCCCAACACCGCGAACGGCATCACGAACGCGCGCGACAAGCTCCGCGCGACCCAGATCCTCTCGCGGCACAACATCGGCATGCCGGCGACGACCTTCGTGCGCAACCGCGCCGACCTCCGCCCGGCCATCGAGCGCGTCGGCGGCGCACCCGTCGTGATCAAGCTGCTCGAGGGCACGCAGGGCATCGGCGTCATCCTCGCCCCCGAGGTGAAGGTCGCCGAGGCGATCATCGAGACGCTGCACTCGACGAAGCAGAACGTGCTGATCCAGAGCTTCATCTCGGAGAGCCGCGGCCGCGACATCCGCGCCCTCGTCGTGGGCGACCGCGTCGTCGCGGCCATGCGGCGCGTGGCGAGCGGCGACGAGTTCCGCTCCAACGTGCACCGCGGCGGCACCGTCGAGCCCGTCGAGCTCTCGGCCGAGTACGAGCAGGCGGCCGTGCGATCGGCGCAGATCATGGGCCTCAAGGTCGCGGGCGTCGACATGCTCGAGGGCAACGAGGGCCCGCTCGTGATGGAGGTGAACTCGTCGCCCGGCCTGCAGGGCATCGAGACGGCGACGAACCTGGATGTCGCGGGCGCCATCATCGACTACATCGCCAACCAGGTCGCCTTCCCCGAGATCGACGTGCGCCAGCGCCTCACGGTCTCGACGGGGTACGGCGTGGCCGAGCTCGTGGTGCACGGCGCGGCCGACCTGGTCGGCAAGACGCTCGGCGACTCGGGGCTGTGGGACCGCGACATCACGGTGCTCACGCTGCACCGCGGCACCGCGGTGATCCCGAACCCGCGCAAGGGCGTCGTGCTCGAGGCCGAGGACCGCCTGCTGTGCTTCGGCAAGCTCGAGGAGATGCGGTCGATGATCCCCGAGCGCCGTCGTCGCCGGCAGAAGGTCCGCCGGCTCCCGAAGGAGCCGATCCCCGCGCCCGCCGAGGCCGCCGCGAGCTAGACACGGCGCGGGTCGGGGGTGCGGGTCGAGATGGCCGCCCGCGGCCGTCTCGACGGAGTCGTGCTCAGGCGCGCGAGCGGAGCGCGCGCTCGGCGGCGGCGAGCGCTTCGGGCGCGGCGACCCCCAGACGGCCGACTGCGGCGGCGTAGTCGGATGCCGCGGCCTGCAGCGCCTGATCGACCGGATCGCCCGTGGCACGCACGAACGTCCCGGCGCGCCCCCGGCCCTCGACGACGCCGTCGGCCTCGAGCTCCTTGTACGCCCGCGCGACGGTGTTCACGGCGAGGCCGAGCTCCTCGGCGAGGGCCCGCACCGTCGGCAGCCTCGCGCCCGCGGCGAGTCGGCCGGCTCGCACGGCGTCGACCACCTGCATGCGCAGCTGCTCGTAGGGCGGGGTGCTCGAGTCGCCGTCGACCGCGAACCGCATGACGCCCTCAGTCGCGGTTGCGGTTGATGAGCCGCGACAGCACGATCGCGCTGCGCGTGTGGTCGACGTTGGGCGCGACGCGCACGCGCTCGAGGGCGTCCTCGAGCGACGTGATGTCGCGCGCGCGCATGTGGACGATCGCGTCGGCGCTGCCGGTCACGGTGCCCGCGTAGACCACCTCGGGCACGTTCTGGAGGATCCGCTGCAGCTCGTCGGGAGCGACCGTGCCGCGGCAGAACAGCTCGACGTAGGCCTCCGTGCTCATGCCGTCGACGGCCGGGTCGACCTGGATCGTGAACGCCTTGATGACCCCGTCGGCGACGAGCCGGTCGACGCGTCGCTTCACCGCCGACGCGGACAGCCCGACGGAGGAGCCGATGTCGCCGTACCCCGCCCGGGCGTTCTGCCGCAGCAGGTCGAGGATGGCACGGTCGAGGTTGTCCATGGGGGGAGTGTACGACCGTCCGTTGCGCCACGATACGGGCGAACGCGGCTTTCGTGCGCGGCGTTGCGGTTTCGTGATCAGGGCAAGCGTTCGCCGGAGGCCGGCGGTCGGTCGCCGGCGGCGGCGTGGCGGACCCGGAGCCCGTGCATGAGCGCCTCGAGCCCGAGGCGGAAGGCCCGCTCGGCGCCGGAGGCATCGGCGTGCTCGGGGTCGAGCGCCGAACGCAGCGAACCGAGCTCGGCGGGCACCGAGGCCTGCGTGAGGAGGTCTCCGGGGGCGACGATGTCGAGCGCCGACCCGAGCACGTGCGCCTCGACCGTGCGCATGACGGCAACGGCGTCGCGGGTCGACCACCCGCCGGCGAGCAGCGAGCCGACGACGGTCTCGTACATCTCGAGCGTGGAGCGGTCGCGGATGGGCGTCGTCGCGAGCAGCGGGATCGCGTTCGGGTGGGCGGCGAAGGCGGTCAGGTACGAGCGCGCCCACGCGTCGAGGGCGGCATCCCACGGGTGCACGCCGAACGCGGAGACGTCGATGCCCTCGACGATGCGCGCCCGGACGAGCTCGATGAGCTCGCCGCGACTCCCGACGTGGTTGTAGAGCGACGAGACCTGCCGGTCGACCCGCGCGGCGAGGGATCGCATGGTGAGCGCCTCGCCGCCCTCCTCGTCGATCAGGTCGAGGGCGGCGCTGATGAGCTGCTCGCGTTTCAGCCGTGTCACGAATCCCTCCGGGGTCTTCCGTCGCCGTGCTCCGGAGTGTAACGTGACCGCACGCAAACACGAACAGTGTTCGTAAACGGATGCCGCGCTCCGCAGCCGGCACCCGCCCCGGCGAGACGAGGTGCGGTGACGACGACGTTCTTCCACGGCGGCACGGTGTGGACCGGTGCCGACGGCCGCGACGAGCGGGCGGTGCTCGTGCGCGACGGAGTGGTGCAGGCCGTCGGCGCGGCGGCCGAGGCCGCGGCATCCGACGCCGCCGGCCATGGGCTCAAGGCCGTCGACCTCGAAGGCGGCTTCCTCATGCCGTCGTTCGGCGACGGGCACGCCCACCCCATGTTCGGCGGCCTCGAGGCCGAGGGGCCCGACGTGCGCTCCTGCCGCTCCGTCGAGGAGATCGTCGACGAGGTGCGCCGGTTCGCCGAGGCGCACCCCGAGCTCGAGTGGATCGCGGGGGCGTCGTACGACGGCAGCCTCGCCGAGGCGGGCCTCTTCGACGCGCGCTGGCTCGACGACGCCGTCTCCGACCGGCCCGTGATGCTGCGCGCGTGGGACTACCACACGGTGTGGGTCAACTCCCGCGCGCTCGAACTGGCGGGCATCGACGCGTCGACGCCCGAGCCCGAGCTCGGCGAGATCCCGCGCCGCGACGACGGCTCGCCGCTCGGCACCCTCCGCGAGTGGGGGGCCGTCGACCTGGTCACCGCGGTCATGCCCCGGCGCACGATCGAGGTCGGGGTCCGCGCCCTCGAGCGCGCCGGGCGCCACTACCTCGAGCGGGGCGTCACGTGGGTGCAGGACGCCTGGGTCGAACCGGCCGACGTCGACGTCTACGTCGAGGCCGCGACCTCCGGAGCGCTGCCGTTGCGCGTCAACCTCGCGCTCTACGCCGACCCCCGGCGGTTCCCGCGCGACCTGCCCGAGATGGCCATGGCGCGCGACCGCGTCGAGGCGCTGGGTTCACCGAGGCTCACGGCGAACACGATCAAGTTCTTCGCCGACGGCGTCGTCGAGAACGAGACCGGCGCGCTCCTCGAGCCCTACTGCTCCGGCCTGCACTCGCACGGGATGTCGGTCTGGGACGCCGAGCGCCTCGCCGAGGCGGTGCGGGCAGCGGATGCCGCGGGCTTCCAGGTGCACGTCCACGCCATCGGCGACGCGGCGGTGCGTCAGGCCCTGGACGCCATCGAGCAGGCGATCGAGGTCAACGGACCCCGCGACCGGCGCCCCGTCATCGCCCACGCGCAGCTCGTGGACGACGCCGACCTCGCCCGGTTCGCCGAGCTCGGCGTCATCGCGAACATGCAGCCCCTCTGGGCGCAGCTCGACGCGCTCATGACGGTGCTCACCGTGCCGCGCCTGGGGCAGGACCGGGCCGACCGGCAGTACCGGATGCGCTCGCTCGCCGGCACGGGAGCGACCCTCGCGTTCGGCTCCGACTGGCCCGTGTCGTCGGGTGATCCCCGCGACGGGCTCGCGATCGCCGCCTCGCGTCGCACGATCGACGGCGAGCCGGCCGGCGGCTGGACGCCCCACGAGATCATGCCGATGGAGGCCGCGCTCGTCGCCTACACCTCGGCGGTCGCCCACCAGGCGTTCGCCGACCTGGCCTCGGCGCCGTGGGGCCGGATCGTGCCCGGCGCGAGCGCCGACCTGGTCTGGCTCGCGCGCGATCCGCGCACCGTCGAGCCGCACGACCTCCCCGCCGTCGCGGTGCGCGAGACCTACCTCGCCGGCGCGCCCTGCATCACCCGGGACGACGCGGCCCGAACCGCGACCGCCCCGGACACCTCCGCAGATCCCGAGCGCAGCGTCGCGCTCCGCCCCTGAAAGGACCCACCCCCGATGTCCCAGACCATCGATGCCCGACCGCACCGCGACGCGGCAGCCGCCGCCAAGGGAACGCACCTGCGCCGCGTGCTCGGCGTGCCCTCGCTCGTGCTGTTCGGCCTCGTCTACATGGTGCCGCTCACGGTCTTCACGACCTACGGCATCGTCACGCAGCTGACGGGCGGGCGGGTTCCGCTCGCGTACGCGATCACGCTCGTGGCCATGTTCTTCACGGCGCGATCGTACGCTCGCATGGCCGCCGCGTACCCCTACGCGGGATCGGCGTACGTCTACGCGCAGCGCACCTTCGGCCCCGGGGTCGGGTTCCTCGCCGGCTGGTCGCTCATGCTCGACTACCTGTTCCTGCCGATGATCAACTACCTCGTGATCGGCATCTACCTGAACGCGGCGTTCCCCGCGGTGCCGCAGTGGGTGTTCATCATCGCCGCGATCGCACTCGTGACCGTGCTGAACGTGGTCGGGATCCTCTCGGTCGCGCGTGCGAACTTCGTCATCATCGCCGTGCAGGCGCTCTTCATCGTCGCGTTCATCGTGCTGAGCATCGTCTCGTTCGGCGGCACCGGCCGGGTCGACCCGCTCGCGCCGTTCGCGGGCGACGGCTCGGTCGAGGGCACGGGCGTCCTGTTCGCGGGCGCCGCGGTGCTGTGCCTGTCGTTCCTCGGCTTCGACGCGGTCTCGACCCTCTCCGAGGAGGCGAAGGACCCGACCCGCTCCGTGCCGCGGGCGATCATGATCACGACCATCGCCGCGGGCGTCATCTTCATCGGGCTGTCGTACCTGTCGCAGCTCGCGTTCCCGTCGAACGCGTTCACCGACGTCGACTCCGCTGCACTCGACGTGATGGGCGCGGCGGGCGGGCAGTTCCTCGCGATCTTCTTCACGGCCGCGTACATCGCCGGCGCGACGGGCTCGGCACTGACCTCGCAGGCGTCCGTCGCGCGCATCCTCTACGCGATGGGCCGCGACCGGGTGCTGCCGCGCGCGGTGTTCGGTCGACTCTCGGAGCGCTTCCGCACCCCGGTGGTCGCGATCCTGGTCGTGTCGGCGATCTCGCTGTTCGCGGTCGTGATCGACCTCGGGCTGCTCGTCGAGATGATCAGCTTCGGCGCGCTCATCGCGTTCTCGGTCGTGAACCTCACCGTCCTCAAGCACTACTTCATCGACCGTCGCGAGCGGAGCGGCTGGGCCGTCGTCAACAACCTCGTGCTGCCGCTCGTCGGCTTCGGCCTCACGGTGTGGCTGTGGACGAGCCTCTCGGGGCGCACCTTCGTCGTCGGGCTCATCTGGCTCGCGCTCGGCCTCGTGCTGCTCGGCGTCGTGACGCGCGGGTTCCGCCGTCCCGTCCCGATGCTCGACCTGCGCGAGGAGGCGTCCGCTGACGACGGCGGTGCGTCCTCGCACGACCCGGCGACCGCACCGACGGCGCCGTCGGGCGAGCGCGTGCAGGGGTAGCCGCGCTCGCCCGGGATGCCGCGGCGCGCGAGCGGTCGCCCGCGCCGCGGCATCCGTTCGCCCTGGGCTGACAGCGCGGAAACCGCTCGCCGATGCGCCTAGGGTCGGAGGATGACCCCTGACGCACCCGCACGACTCGGCGTCCAGCTGCAGCCGCAGCACGCCACGTACCCGCAGATCCGCGACGCCGTGCTCCGCATGGAGGACCTCGGCGTCGACGTGGTCTTCAACTGGGACCACTTCTTCCCGCTCTCGGGCGACCGGGACGGCCTGCACTTCGAGGCCTGGACCATGCTCGGGGCGTGGGCGGAGCAGACCGAACGCGTCGAGTTCGGCACGCTCGTGAACTGCAACTCGTACCGCAACGCCGACCTCCAGGCCGACATGGCCCGCACGCTCGACCACCTCAGCGCGAAGGACGGCGGCACCGGCCGGTTCATCTTCGGCACCGGGTCGGGCTGGTTCGAGCGCGACTACGACGAGTACGGCTACGAGTTCGGCACCGTCGGCTCGCGGCTCGACGACCTCGCCGGGGCGCTGCCGCGCGTGAAGGCGCGCTGGGCGAAGCTCAACCCGGCTCCGACGCGCGACATCCCGATCATGATCGGCGGCAAGGGCGAGCAGAAGACGCTGCGCCTGGTCGCCGAGCACGCCGACATCTGGCACTCGTTCGTGCGTCCCTCCGAGATCGCGCACAAGCTCGACGTGCTGAAGCGCTGGGGCGACCGGGTCGGCAGGGACGTGTCGCAGATCGTCGTCTCGAACGAGCTCGACCGCCGAGGCGTCGACGACGAGCACGCCGAAGCGCTCTACGCCGCCGGCGTGCGGCTCTTCACCATCGGCCTCTCCGGGCCCGACTACGACGACACGCCCGTGCGGCACTGGCTGGCCTGGCGCGACCGCAAGAACGCGGAGGCGGGCGCCGCGACGACCGCCGCCTAGCCGGGCGCACGGCGCGGGGCCGGCGTCAGTCGCCGGTCCCCGCCGGCCCCAGCGAGACCCGTCCCGTCGCATCCCAGGTCGCGCTGAAGGCGCCGGTGTCCGGATGGTCGGTCTCGACCTCGAGTCCCTCACCCGGGAAGCGGCCGTCGACGGTGCACGCTGCCGCCGACGGGCCCGACGGCATCACGAGGACGAGGCACGCGTCCCGGCCGTCCTCGCTGCGGACGGCGATGAGGCGGACGCCGTCCGAACGCGCGGCGAGCAGACGCCGGCTGTCCCGATCGAGGTCCACGCCGACGGGCGGCGCCGGGTACCGGACCCGATCGCCTCTCGGCGCGGGGGAGTCGAAGACGCGCCAGGCCTCCGTCTCGGATGCCCGGAGGGCGCGGATCCCGTCGCCCCGCGAGACGACGGCGTCGAGGGTCCATCCCGCCGCGAGCCCGGCGAGCAGCGCGATCACGGTCGTCACGACCAGGCCGGCGCGCGACGCCGGGCCGCCGCGCTCTTCGGCGCTCGCTCCGTCGTCGCCGTCCTCCGGTGAGTCGGCGGGAGGAGCCGGATCCCCGGACCGCACCCGGTCGTCCGCCTCCGGACGCAGGCCGGCGAGCTCCGCGGCGGCCGCGCGGCGTTCGTCGTCGGGCACGCCCGCACCGTACGCCGCGCGCTGGAGGCGCGCGATCCGCTCGTCGAGGTCGTCGTGGCCGGGCATGGGAACTCCGTCGTCCTACCGGGTGGTGCCGACACCGAGAAGCATGCGACGCGACCTTGGGAATCGGGTGTGACGACCCGCGGCCGGAGGGCACGCGCGACCCGCGGCCGAGGACGGTCAGTCCGTGGGCGCCGCGGCGGTGTTGATCCGGGCGCTGCCGTCGGGATCCCAGCCCGCGAGGTAGACGCCGACGCCCTGCACGGAGATCTCCGTCATCAGCCCATCGCCCGGGAAGAGCCCGTCCTCGGTGCAGGCGGTCGCGGGGCGGCCGACGGGCACGGCGAGGACCAGGCACGCGTCCTCGCCGTCCGAGGTGCGCACCGCGACGAGCTGGACCCCGTCCGAACGCGTGAGCAGCAGGCGCCGCGTCGTGTCGTCGGCGTCGATGTCGACGAGCGGCGCCGGATACCGCACGAAATCGCCCTCGGTCACCGGACGGTCGAATACCTCCCACGCCGCGGTCTCCGCGACGGGGATGCCGACGTCCGCGCCCTCGGACGGCTCGGTCGTGCTGCCGAGGGCCCAGCCGACCACGCCTCCGGCGACCAGTGCCGCCGTGGCGGCGGCGAGCACCGCGCCGACGCGGGAGCGCTCGCCCGAGCGGACCGCCGGCACGGGCGGCGCACCGGGCTGCGGCGCCATCGGCTCGATCGCCGCGACGCCCGGCTCCGGCCGGTCCGCGGGTGCCGAGAGGACGCCCGGCCCTTCGCGGTCGGCCGTGGAGGACTCCTGCAGCGCCGCGAGTTCGGCCGCGGCCGCGGTGCGCTCCTCCTCGGAGGCGCCGGCGCCGTACGCGAGGCGCTGCAGGCGCGCCATCCGCTCGTCTCGCTCGTCGTCGTGGTGGGCCATCGCGTACTCCGTCGTCCGGCGGCCGGGCCGGTGCGTACCAGCATGCGACCCGACCTTGGGAATCGGGTGGGACCGTGGACGGGTCAGGTCCGCGGCCCCCCGGAGACCCCCTCGGCGCGGATCCGGAGGTCGCCGTACTGGTCGAGCGATGCGCCGTGGTAGTCGTTCCCGCCCACGTACGCGTCCACTCCCAGTCCGCCGGACGGGAACATGCCGCCGACCGTGCACGTGCTGGCACCGAACGACTCGTCGACTCGCAGGAGGAGGCAGAGCTCGCCCCCCGCCGACCGCGCCGCCCAGACGGAGACGCCGTCGGAGCGCGTGCTCAGCAGGCGCCGGCTGTCGGGTTCGATCTCGGTGCCGAAGAACTGCGGATCCACCGCGAGGTCGGCCTCGGTCGGCTCGCGTGCGAACATCTCGGCGGCCCGCGTCTCCTCGACGGGCCGGTCGCGCTCGGGCGCCTCGACCGTCAGCGGGAGGACGACCTGTCGATCGCCGGGGCCGTCGCCGGGGGCCTCCGAGGCGGAGATGAGCTCGGCGGCGGCGATCGAGGCGCCGGCCCAGCCGGCGCCGAAGCCGATCGTGAGGGCGATCGCGCCGACCGTCACCGCCCATCGCACGATCGCGCCGGATGCGGTCGCGTCGTCCGACCCGACTCCGTCGGCGGTGTCGTCGTCGGCGTCCCCGTCGCCGCCGTCCTCCGCGGGACCGAACACGACGTCGTGCCACTCGGGGGCGTCGGCAGGTTCGACGGAGGGAACCGCCGGTGACCCGGGGGTGCCGCCGTCGTCCGAGTGCGCCCGGCCGTGGAGGATCGCCTCCAGTTCGTCGACCGCCGCGCGGCGCTCGGCGTCGGTCGACCCCGCGCCGTACGCCAGGCGCTGCAGTCCGGCGATGCGCTCGGCGTTCGGCATCCGGTCTCCTCGTCGGCCGGCGTTGGGCCGGGCTGCGCTCAGCCTGCCCCAGCGAGCCGCGCGGCGGCAAGGAGCGATCCTCAGCGGGCGGGGGCGCGGCGGACGGCGATCTCGCCGGAGGGCATCCATGCGAGCTCGTAGCCGACCCCGTCGAGCGCGACGTCCAGGGTGATGCCGGCGGCGGGGAACCGCGGATCCTGCAGGCACGTCGACCCGCCGCCCCGACGGGGATGCTCGATCAGCAGGCACACGTCGGCGCCGTTGACGGTCCGCACCGCGGTGACCGTCGCGCCGTCGGGGAGGGTGAGGAGTCGCCGCTGCGTCGCGCGGTCGACCCAGATGCGTCCGTCGGTGATCGGCGTGCGATCCGCCGCGACCTGCTCCCGGTCGAACACCGCCATCGCCGCAGCGTCCTCGAACGGGATGGCGGGCACCGAGGACGTCGGCGCGACCGCGCCCGCGGACGATGGAGCCCCGGCCCCGGCGCCGGCTCCGGGCGAGGCGAGCCCCGCGGCCGCCCAGCCGAGTCCGACGCCCGCGAGCAGGGCGCCGGCCGCGGCCGCCGCCAGCCCACTCGCGGCCCGCGACCGCCCCACGCCCCGGGCATCGATCGGGCCGGCGTCCCGCGCGGCGTCAGCCTGCCCGGGTGCGCCCACGGCCGTGTCCTCGCCATCGGCCGGCACGGCACCGGTCGCCGGGCCGCGCAGGGCGGCGAGCTCGGCCTCCGCCGCGGTGCGGTCCGCCCGCGGGACGGCCGCGCCGTAGGCGAGCCGCCGCAGTCGCGCGATCCGCTCGTCGTCGGGCATGGAGACCTCCGTCGGTCCGCCGGGCGTCGAGCGTCCGGCTCCCTCCAGCATCACGCCGCGACGACCGACCGACAAGGCCCCCGGCCGTCGCGGCGCGGCGTCGCCCGCGGTCGCACGGCTCAGCCCGAGGGCACCGCCGCGGCGTTGACCGTGACGCGCCCGTCCGCGTGCCAGACCGCGAGGTACTCGCCGATCGCGCGCGCGGACACCTCCGCGCGGAGACCGTCGGCGGGGAACCGCCCCGACTCGGTGCAGGCGATCCCGGGCCGGCCGACCGGCAGCACGAGGATGAGGCACGCGTCCGTCCGGTCGGCGGTGCGCGCCGCGACGAGGCGCACGCCGTCCGATCGCGTGAGCAGCAGGCGGCGGCTCGAGTCGTCCAGCTCGACGTCCTCCTCGGGCGGCGGATGGCGCACGAGGTCGCCGTCGCCGGCGCGGCGGTCGAAGACCTGCCAGGCCTGGGTGCGCTCGACCGGGGTGTCGTCGCCGGCCGCCGTCGACGGGCCCGCCGCGATTCCCAGCGCCCATCCCGCGGCGCCGCCGACGAGCAGTGCCGTGGCGGCCGAGGCCACCGCGAGGCGCACGGCCCGCCGCCGCTCCCACGCGCCGGGACCGGCGGTCGTCGGCGCCGCATCCCCGGATGGGGTCGCCCCGGCCGTCGCCCCGGCGGAGGCTCCCGGCGCGGGCACCGGACCGCCGCCGGGGGCTCGCGCCGCGGGCCCGGCCGTCCCCCCTGCCAGCGACGCGAGCGCTCCGAGTGCCGCGGCGCGTTCGTCGTCCGATGCATCGGCGCCGTACGCGACCCGCTGCAGTCGCGCCGTCTGCTCGTCGAGCTCGTCCCGGTGGTCGGCCATCCCCGCTCCGTCGTCGGGCCGCCCCGGCCGCCCCGATCAGGATGCGACGCGTCCTTGGGAATCGGGTGTGCGACCGCGGCGGGACGGAGGTCCGCGCCATGACCTGGCGGTGCCGGCGTGCCGAGCGCACGATCCGTGCGCGCGCGCGCCGCGGCGCCACGCCGGAAACGAGCGGCTCCGGCGTCTGCAATGGGGACTTCGTTGCGCGGAGGGCCGGAAGGCGCACGGATCCTGTGCGGGATGCCGAGAAGACGTGCGCGTTTCCCTCCACACTGGGAGTGGCGTCTCGCCGGCGGTGACACCCGAACACCGCCGTCGAGGCTTGAGAGAGCGACCTGGTCCGCCGACACCTACCGGTCGAGCAGGGCGGCACGCCGCCGCGCTCGGCTCACGAGAACCTCCCGAGGAGTGAGATGTCGACTGTGATCGAGACCGAGACCCGAACCGACGCCCCGGAGCGCACGCCGTCGAAGAAGACCGTGCTGATGTGCCGTCCCGAGCACTTCACCGTCGTGTACCAGATCAACCCCTGGATGGACCCCGCGAAGCCCACCGACACCGCGCTCGCGGTGCGGCAGTGGCAGGTGCTGCACGACACCTACGTCGGCCTCGGCTTCGACGTGCACCTCATCGACCCGGTCGAGGGCCTGCCCGACATGGTCTACGCGGCCAACGGCGGGACCGTCATCGACGGCATCGCCTACGGCGCGAAGTTCACGCACGAGCAGCGCGCCGCCGAGGGACCCGCGTACATGGACTGGTTCCGCGAGGCGGGCTTCGACGTCCGCGAGCCCGTCGAGACCAACGAGGGCGAGGGCGACTTCCTGCTCGTCGGCGACGTGATCCTCGCCGGCACCGGGTTCCGAAGCGACTCGTCGAGCCACGACGAGCTGCGCCGCATCACCGGACGCGAGGTCGTCACGCTGAACCTGGTGAACCCGAGCTTCTACCACCTCGACACGGCGATCGCGGTGCTCGACTCGCGCGCCGGCCAGGAGCACATCGCCTACCTGCCGAGCGCGTTCGACGAGCCGTCGCTCGAGATCCTGCGCGAGCGGTACCCCGACGCGATCCTCGTCTCCGAGGAGGACGCGGCGGTGCTCGGCCTCAACTCGTACAGCGACGGCCGCAACGTGGTCATCGCGGCGCGCGCGAAGGGCTTCGAGCAGCAGTTGCGCGATGCCGGCTACCACCCGATCGGGGTCGACCTCTCCGAACTGCTGCTCGGCGGCGGCGGCGTGAAGTGCTGCACGCTCGAGCTGCGTCGCTGAGCGGTCGCGCCCGCACCTGAGTGATCGAGGGGCGGATGCCACGGGCCCGGGCCCGCGGCATCCGCCCCTCGCCTTCGCCTGCGGCCGGCCCGTCGCCGAGTTCATCGGGGCCGCGCTACGATGCAGCGAGACGCAGGAACCCCGACGACCGGAGGTGCGACGATGGCGCGCAAGAAGTCCGACAAGAAGGCCAAGTCCGGGAAGCGGGGCGGCCAGGCGACCTCGTCGACGGACGCCGCGGCGCAGGCCGACTCGGCGGCCAGGGCAGCGCAGAAGACGGCCGCGAAGGCCCTCGAGGCGGCCAGGTCCGCCGTCGCCGAGGCCGCTCGCCTCGCGAAGCAGGCCGACAAGGCGGCGCGGGCCAAGGTCCGCGACCTGGAGCGCAGCCTCGACAAGCTGCGCAAGCGCGGCGGAGCCGACGGCGCGGCGTCCACGCGCACCGAGCCCGCCGACGCCACGCCCGAGTCGGCGACGGCCGCGGCGCGCGCCGCGGCCGAGGTGCCGGTCGCCGAGGTGGCGCCGGCCCCGACGAAGCCCGCCCCGAAGAAGGCGGCCGCGAAGAGGACGGCCGCAAAGCAGTCCGGCGCGAAGCAGTCCGCGGCGAAGCAGTCCGCCGTCGAGAAGAAGCCGGCCGCCGCGAAGCAGCCCGCCCCGCCGAAGCGCTCCGCGACCGCGGCATCCGCCGACGAGCTCGGGAAGAAGACCGTCGCCGAGCTGCGCGCGCTGGCCAGGGAGCGGGGCGTGACCGGCTACTCGCGCCTGCCGAAGGCGCAGCTGGTCGATGCCCTGCGTCGCTGAGCCTGCTACTCGAGCGAGTCGGCGAGGAAGGTCAGCAGCGCCGCGTTGACCTCGTCGGCGTGCGTCCAGAGCAGCCCGTGCGGAGCGCCCGGGATCTCGACGTACTGGGCGTCGGGCAGCCGCTTGGCGAACTCCCGGGCCGTCGCGTCGATGGGGAGGATCCGGTCGGCCGTGCCGTGCAGGATCAGCGACGGGACGTCGATCCGCTCGATGTCGCCGCGGAAGTCGGTGAGCCAGGTGTCGACGCACGCCGCCGCGGCGTACCACGAGGCCTGTGACGCGGTGTCCCAGCTGCCGCGCACGGCGGCCTCGGAGATGCGCGATCCGAGGTTCTCGTCGAGGTTGTAGAAGTTCTCGAAGAACGCGTCGAACCAGGCGAACCGGTCGGCCTCGGCCTGCGACCGCAGGCCGTCGAAGTCGGGCGCCGCGCCGGCCGGGTTGTCGTCGGTCTGCCGCAGGTACGGCTGGAGCGATCCGAGGAACGCCGCCTTGGCGACGCGGTCGCTGCCGTGGGCGCCGAGGTACCTGGCGACCTCGCCCGTGCCCATCGAGAAGCCGACGAGCGCGACATCCCGCAGGTCGAGGGTCTCGAGCAGGATCGCGAGGTCGGACGCGAACGTGTCGTAGTCGTACCCGGTCGCGGGCTTGCCGGACCGGCCGAACCCGCGACGGTCGTACGTGATCACCCGGTGGCGCGAGGAGAGCAGCGCGCGCTGCTGCTTCTCCCATGACTGGCCGTCGAGCGGGTAGCCGTGGATCATCACGACGGTCTGGCCCACCCCGTGGTCCTCGTAGTAGAGCTCGATCGGTGCGGAGTTCTCGGTTCCCACTTCGATGTACGGCATGCGTCCCCCTGGTGCGTCGTGTCGTGTCGCGCAAGTCCAGCATCCCGCGGGAGCGGTGGCAAGGGCGGCGGGAGCGTGGCCGGTTCCGCGTCCGGGCGTGCTATGCGGCACGGACGCGGCGCACCCGCATTCGGACCGCGCGCGGACCGCAGGTACGATTCCAGTCGTGCCGTCGCGACCTGAGGAGCCACGCATGACCGGGCCGCTGGTGGTGATCCCGACCTACAACGAGCGCGACAACCTCGCCGAGATCGTCGCGCGCACCCGCACGGCGGTGCCCGCGGCATCCGTGCTGGTGGTCGACGACAACTCGCCCGACGGCACGGGGCGGCTCGCCGACGAGCTGGCGCGAGCGGATGCCGCGGTGCACGTGCTGCACCGGGCGGGCAAGGCCGGCCTGGGCGCCGCCTACCTCGCCGCGTTCGACTGGGCGCTCGCCCACGGCCACGACCCCGTCGTGCAGCTCGACGCCGACGGATCGCACCTGCCCGAGCAGCTCCCGCACCTGCTCGCCGGGCTCGAGGCGACGGATGCCGCGGGGCGCGCGCCCGACGTCGTCATCGGGTCGCGCTGGGTCGCCGGGGGCGCGGTCGTGAACTGGCCGGCCCGCCGCATCTGGCTGTCCCGCGCGGGCAGCGCGTACTCGCGGTGGATGCTCCGGCTGCCCGTGCGGGACGTGACCGCCGGCTATCGCGTGTTCCGCGCGGAGGCGCTGCGCGCGCTCCACCTCGAGGAGGTGCACACGCGCGGCTACGTGTTCCAGGTCGACATGACCTGGCACGCCGCCCTCGCGGGACTCCGCATCGTGGAACTGCCGATCACGTTCGTCGAGCGCGAGCGCGGACGGTCGAAGATGAGCGCCTCGATCGTGTTCGAGGCGATGCTCCGCGTGACCCGATGGGGTCTCGCGCTCCGACTCGGCCGCGTCAACCCGTCGCGATCCCCGAGTCGCGCCGCCTAGCGTGGGCTGACGCGCACCGCGCGCGGGGGAGGGGCGACGCCGCATGCAGACGTTCCTGCCGTTCCCCGACTTCGCGCGCAGCGCGGCGGCGCTCGACACCGTCCGCCTCGGCAAGCAGCGCGTCGAGACGCTGCAGGTGATGCGCGCCCTCACCATCCCGGGATACGGGTGGCGTCACCATCCGGCCGTGAGGATGTGGCGCGGGCACCGGCCGGCGCTCATGGCCTACCAGGACGCGGTCTGCGACGAGTGGGAGCGCCGCGGCCACGCCGACACCTGCCGGCCGAAGACGCTCCTCGATCTCGACCTCGTGGCGGAGGACGGCGAGCGCTACCGGTCCGGGCACTTCGCCCTGCCGGCCTGGGTCGGCGACGAGGCGTTCCACCGGTCGCACCGATCGAACCTGCTGCGGAAGGACGCGGCGTTCTACGCCACGATCGCCGCCGACGTGCCGCCCGACCTGCCGTACGTGTGGCCCGCGGCGGCCGACGGCGTCGCGCCGGTCGATCCGCGCGGCTGAGGTCAGCGGCGCTCCTCGGCGACGCTGTTGCCGCCGTCGACCGCGATGAGCTGGCCGGTCACGTACGAGGCGCCGGGGCTCGCGAGCCAGGCGACCGCGGAGGCGACCTCGTCGGGGCGGCCGCTCCGGGCGACGGGCACGAGGAGACCCTCCTCGGCCTCGCTCGCCAGCTGGCTCGCCGTGGCGATCCAGCCGGGCGCGACGGCGTTCGCGGTGATGCCGAACACCGCCTCGTCGACCGCGAGCGCGCGGACGTAGCCGAGCATGCCCGCCTTCGCGGTGGCGTAGCCGACGTCGCCGCGCGAGGCCATGAGGGGGCCCGACACGCTCGAGACGCAGACGACCCGGCCCCATCCGACGTCGCGCATGCCCGGGAGGACCGCCCGGGTGAGGAGGAACGCGGTCGTCAGGTTCATGGCCAGGTGGGCGTTCCAGTCGGCGAGGGTCATGGTGCCGTCGCCGTGCAGCATCTCGGGGTCGCCCGAGGCGATCATGCCGGCGTTGTTCACGACGATGGTGGGGCGGATGGCGGCGGCCGCGAGTTCGGCCGCGAGGTCGTCGACCTGCTCCTCGACGTCGAGGCGCGCGACGATCGCCGTCGCGGTGATGCCGGCGCGCCGCAGCTCCTCGGCGCGCTCGTGCACGCGCTCGGTCGTCGCCGTGAGCACGACCCCGGCGCCGAGTTCGCCGAGCGCTCGCGCGGCGGCGAACCCGATCCCGTGCGGGCTTCCGGCGCCGCTCACGATGGCGACGCGTCCGTCGAGGTTCCACATCGTCGGAAGGCTCATGGCGTCATCGTAGGACGCGATCGCGTGCCCTCGGCCTCGCCGCGGACCGTCCACGCCCGCAGGCGGAGGGTGATGGCACCGTCGCCGGCGGTCGGGAGCGCCGCCCGGACCCGCTCGCGCAGCGCCGCCCGGTCGACCTCGGCCAAGGACGTCGCGTACGCCGGCGCAGGGCCCTGGCCGCCCAGGAACGGGGTCCAGTAGTCGTCGAAGTCGGCGAAGACCGCATCGAGCTCGACCCGCCCCGTCTCGACGGTCGGACCCGCGATGCCCGTGGCGTCCTCGAGCAGGGTTCGCATGAACTCCGGCCCCCAGCGCGTGAACCGCGCCGACTGGTCGAGCGCCTCGGCGTCCGGGTCGAGCTCCACCGCGGCATCCCAGAACGTGCTCATCAGCGGCATCCCCTCGGCGTAGTCCCAGACGTACGCGGCGACCACGCCGCCCGGACGGACCACCCGTGCCATCTCGGCGATCGCCGCCTCGGGCGACGGCACGAAGTTGAGCACGAGGCCCGAGACCGCGGCGTCGACCGAGTCGTCGTCGAGCGGGAGGCGGGTCGCGTCGCCGCGGACGAACTCCACGGCCGCGGCCCGGCGGGCGACCCGCGCCCTCGCCGTCTCGAGGAAGCCCTCGGCGGGGTCGACGCCGACGAGGGACGCGGGTGCGGCGAGGTCGAGCACGGCGCTCGCGAGCGCGCCCGTGCCGCATCCGACGTCGAGCCAGCGGAGTCCTGCCGGCGCACCCAGTGCGACGACGAACGGCTCGGCGATGCGCCGGCTCCAGCGGCCCATGTACCGCTCGTACGCGTCGCCGTGCGCCCAGTAGCTGGCAGGTTCCGGCACGCCACCGTTCTACTCCCGTGCCCGGTCCCCGGCAACGGGCGCCGTGCCCTCAGCCCCGCTCGAGGGCGCGTCAAGGGGTTGGGGAGCGCGCACCGCCGGGCGTAGCCTCGCCGTGACGCGGCCGAGACCGGCCGCCGCGATGCGAGGGGGTGCGCATGGTCGCAGTGAACGACCGCGTGAGCTGGGCGACGTCGCAGGGACGCACCACCGGGAAGGTCGTCGAACGGAAGACCTCGGACTTCACGTTCGACGGGCAGCGGTTCACCGCGAGCCCGGACGACCCCGCATTCGTCGTCGAGAGCGAGAAGACCGGAGCCCGAGCCGCCCACAAGGCGACCGCGCTCCGCGTGCTCAAGAAGAAGTAGGAGACTGCGCATGACGAAGACCACGACTGATCGCGACGCCCGTCGCGCCGCGAAGCGCGCCGTGAAGGAAGCCCAGCGGGCGGGCAAGGAGACGAGCAAGCTCGCCTCGTCGTTGCCCGAACCGGCCAAGTCGAAGGTGAAGGCCGCGGCGAAGGTCGAGCAGGCTCGCATCGACGACGCCAAGCGCGTGGCATCCGACCGCCCGCAGGCCGCCAAGCGCGTCGCGCGTCGCTCGTCGGCCCGGCTCGAGCGCGTCTCGGTGCGCTACGGCACCGCGGGCGGGAGGGCGTCGTCGAAGGACGCTCCCAAGAAGGGCAAGCGGTCCGCGACGATCAAGCAGCAGCGGGCCCAGGTGAAGCAGCCGTCCCGGATGGCGGCGCTCAGCGGCTTCCGCACGGTGCTCGCGGGCATCACGACGCCGACGGACCGGAAGCAGGCCCGGAAGACCGCGAAGGCGAGGGCCCGCCGCATGAAGCGGGCCTGACATGGCGACGCGGCTCAACGAGACCGCGCTCCGGCACGCTCGCTCGCTCGTGCGCGACGGGAAGGTCGTGCGCGACGAGCGTGACGACTGGAGCGAGCACGCGCCGAGCGCGGACGACGAGAACCGGTTCATCGAGAAGGAGGGCTGGGCGGCGTTCCGGCACTGGCACCTCGGGATCGACGATGACGAGAACCGCGAGACGAAGGGCGCGAGCTCCTTCCCCTACGGCGACCTGTCGAAGGTCCACCGGTGCGCCGTGATCTCGCTCGAGAGCCGGGCCGGCCAGTACGGCCACGACGAGATCCGGGATGCCGCGCGGAAGCTGCTGGAGCTGATCGACGCGGAGTGACGCGAGCCCTCGTGCCGGGTCGTGGCGGTTCCGACGCGCTTGCGGCCCGTCGCCGGCGGCGGTACCGTGCGCGTATCCGGCGGCCGCCACCACGTCGCCCGGTACGACGTCCGGTCGCCGCAGGGCGGTGCCATGACTCCCTCCGCGCTCCTCGAGGACGGCCGCTCGGCGTTCGCCGAGCACCGGTGGGCCGATGCGTTCACCGCCCTGAGCGGTGCCGACGGCGAGCGCGCGCTCGCAGCGCCCGACCTGGAGCGGCTCTCCACCGCGGCGTTGCTCCTCGGACGGGATGGCGCGGGCATCGACCTGGCGACCCGGGCCCACGAGGCGTACCTCGGCGTCGACCCCGCCGGGGCGGCACGGTGCGCCGCCTGGATCGGCCTCTACCTCATGGGGAAGGGCGAGGACGCGCGCGCCAACGGCTGGTTCGGGCGCGCCCGCAGGATCGCCTCGGAGGATCCCGGTGCGGAGTCGGCGGAGGCGCTCCTGCTCGTTGCCGCGGGGCTCGAACGGCTCTACGCGGGCGACCCGGTTGCCGCGGCGCAGGCGTTCGAACGCGCGTTCGCGGTCGGCCGCGGCGCGCGCGATCCCGACGCGACCACCCTCGCCCAACTGGGCCAAGGTCAGGCGAGGATCCAGCTCGGGGACTCGACGGGCGGTCTGGCGCTGCTCGACGAGGCGATGGTGGCGGTCACCGCGGGTGAGGTGTCGGCCGTGGCATCCGGGATCGTCTACTGCTCGGTGATCGGCAGCTGCCACCTCGCGTTCGACGTGCGCCGCGCGCAGCAGTGGACGGTCGCGCTCGACCGCTGGTGCGGCGAGCGACCCGACATGGTGATGTTCTCCGGGCAGTGCCAGGCGCACCGCGCCGAGCTGTACCGACTGCACGGCGCGTGGACCGATGCGGTGGCCGCGGCCCGCGTGGCGCAGGATCGGGCACGCGCCGGGGACTGGTCGGGCGCCTGGGGTGCGTGGTACCAGGAGGCGGAGGTGCGGCGGCTGCGCGGTGAGACGGAGGCCGCCGAGCGGGCCTACCACCGCGCCGCCGAGGCGGGCTCTCCGCCGGAGCCGGGACTCGCGCTGCTCCGGCTCGCGCAGGGCAGGGTGCGGCTCGCACGGTCCCTCATCCGCGAGGCCGTCGAGGCGGCCGACCCCGCCACCCGGCGCGGGCTGCTCGAGGCCGTCGTCGAGATCGAGCTCGCCGCGGGCGACGTGGAGGCCGCCAGGGAAGCGGCGGACGAGCTGTCCTCCGCCGCGCCCGGCGGCGCGATGCCCCTGATGCGCGCCGTCGCGGCGAGGTGCGACGCGGCGGTACGGCTCGAGGAGGGCGACGCTCGCGGCGCGCTCGCCGTGCTGCGGACGGCCTGGGCCGTCTGGCAGGAGCTGGACGCCCCGTACGACGCGGCACGCTGCCGCGTCCTCGCCGCCCGGGCCTGTCGCGACCTCGCCGACGACGCGGCCGCCGCCATGGACCTCTCGGCGGCACGGGAGGCGTTCGCCGAGCTCGGCGCGACGCCCGACCTGCTCCGGGTCGATGCACTGTCGCGCGGCTCGCACCTCGGGACGACGCCGCTGTCCGCTCGCGAGGTCGAGGTCGTCCGGCTCGTCGCGCAGGGGAGGACGAACCGGGCGATCGCGCGCGAGCTGTATCTCAGCGAGAAGACCGTCGACCGGCACCTCAGCAACGTCTTCTCGAAGCTCGGCGTCTCGTCGCGCGCCGCGGCGACCGCGTACGCCTACGAGCACGCACTGATCTGAGCGGTCCGATCGCCCGAGGGAATGGGGGATTCACCTGATGCCGCGCGCGACCGTCACCCCCAGCATCGGATCCATGGACGTCGCCATCATCGCCGGCGTCACCTCGACCGGCCTCTTCGCCATGAGCTACCTGCCCATGCTGGTGAAGGCTGCGCGCACCAGGGACCTCTCGTCGTACAGCCTCGGGAACCTCGCCATCACGAATGCGGGCAACCTCGTGCACTCCGTCTACGTCTTCAGCCTCCCGCCCGGGCCGATCTGGTTCCTGCACGCGTTCTACCTCGTCGCGTCGGCGCTGATGCTCGGCTGGTTCCTGCGGTACCGGACGGCGGGCGAGCGGCACCGTCCACGTCCGGCGTCCCGGGAGCGGGCGGCATGACGCCGGGCCCGTTGCGGCCCCGCCGACGCCCGCTCAGTCGAGCGGGAGCACGCACGCCGGCGACGCGAGGTCGAGCACGTCGCGCGTCCCGCCGGTGACGAGGTCCACCTCGACGAGGACGTGCCCCTCCTGGGCGGCGACGACGACCGTGCGGTCGTCGAGGTGCGCGTGGTGGCGGGGCCACGCCGCGCCGACGGGATGCTCGGCCGCGAGGCGCGGGCGCGCGGCATCCGTCGCATCGAACACGCACACGGCGTCGCGGCCGCGGATGAGCGCCGTGAACAGCCGGCCCGAGGGGCTCGCGTCGAGGTGGGACGGCTGGACCACGTCGTCGTCGCCCGACGCCGGCCGGACGACGACGGGCTCCGTTCCGAGGGCGCGCGCCGTGGCAGCGTCGACCTCGAAGGAGTGCAGGCGAGCGTCGAGCTCGCCGACCACGTGGAGCACGCCGCTGCGCACGAGCATGTGACGCGGCCCCGTGCCGGGGGCGAGCTCGATCGTGCGCACGATCCGGAGCACGGACGGCGCGGCATCCGGGTCGACGACGAACTCGTGGATCGCGTCGCCGCCGAGGTCGCTCACGAGGTGCGTGCCCCACGGCGTGGACACGACCTGGTGGGCGTGCGGAGCCTCCTGCCGGTCGGCGACGGGCCCCGTGCCGGCCGGGAGCGCCAGGGTCGAGGGTCGGCCGAAGGCGCCGTCCGGTTCGACGGGCACCGCCGTGACCGACCCCGCGCCGTAGTTGGCGACCAGCAGCATGCCGGATGCCGCGTCGACGGCGACGTGGCACGGGTGCGCCTCGCCGTGCTCGACCGCGTCGACGGGCTCGATCGCGTCACCGTCGACGCGGAAGCTCGCGACCGACCCCGACCGGTCCTCGCCGACGGCGAACAGCAGGTCGCCCGAGCGCGCGACGAAGGACGCGTTCGACGCTGGCGCGGCGGCCACGAGGCGCCAGTCGCCCGAGGCCGAGCGCTCGGCCAGGTGCAGTCCCCGGTCCGACGGCTCGGGGGTGTACGACCCGATGGCGAACCGGCGCGGCGCCGCCCCGTCGCTCACAGCTGCACCGGCATCCGCTCGGCGACGGCCTCCGCGGCGAGCGCCGTCGGCCGCGCGACGGGCACGAGCCGCGTCAGCTGCGTCACGTGCCTGGGCGTGAGCTCGTCGAGCGTGGCGACCTCGAGCAGCTTCATCGTGCGCACGATCTCGCTGCGCAGGATGTCGATGGTCCGGTCGACGCCGCGTCGCCCGCCCGCCATGAGGCCGTAGAGGTAGGCGCGACCGACGAGCGTGAACCGCGCGCCCAGGGCGATCGATGCGACGATGTCGGCGCCCGACATGATGCCGGTGTCGAGGTGCACCTCGAGGTCGGCGCCGACCTCGCGGACGACGTCGGGCAGCAGCAGGAACGGCACGGGGGCGCGGTCGAGCTGGCGCCCGCCGTGGTTCGAGAGCACGATGCCGTCGACGCCGGTGTCGGCGAGCAGCTTCGCGTCCTCCACGGTCTGGACGCCCTTGACGACGATCCTGCCCGGCCAGATCGCGCGGATCTCGTCGAGGTCGGCGAACGAGATCGTGGGGTCCATCGCGGCGTCGAGCATCTCCGCGACCGTGCCGCCCGTCGACGTGAGCGAGGCGAACTCGAGCTTCGGCGTGGTGAGGAAGTTGATCCACCAGGCCGGGCGGGGGATCGCGTTGACCACCGTGCCGAGCGTGAGCTGCGGGGGGATCGAGAAGCCGTTGCGCTTGTCGCGCAGGCGCGCCCCCGCGACCGGGGTGTCGACCGTGAAGAACAGCGTGTCGAATCCGGCGGCCGCGGCTCGCTCGGCGAGGCCGTACGAGATCTCGCGCTGCTTCATGACGTAGAGCTGGAACCAGTTGCGCCCGTTCGGGTTCGCCGCCTTGACGCCTTCGATCGACGTGGTGCCGAGCGTCGACAGCGTGAACGGGATGCCCGCGGCGCCCGCCGCGCCGGCGCCGGCCACCTCGCCCTCGGTCTGCATCATGCGCGTGAAGCCCGTCGGCGCGATGCCGAAGGGCAGGGCGCTGGGGCCGCCCAGCACCTCGCGGCTCGTGTCGACGACCGGCACGTTCCGCAGGATCGAGGGGTGGAACTCGATGTCGAGGAAGGCCTGCCGGGCGCGCGCGAGCGAGATCTCGCCCTCGGCCGACCCCTCGGTGTAGTCGAACGGCGCCTTGGGCGTGCGGCGCCTGGCGATGTCGCGCAGGTCGGCGATCGTGAGCGCCTTCTCGAGGCGGCGGTCGGTCGGGTTGAGCGTGGGCCGCTTGAACTGCATGAGCTCGGCGAGCTCGCGCGGGTCGGGGAACTGGCGCTTGACCATCGGGTGCTCTCTTCCTACGGGGTGCTCGGCGCGGCGGGTGCGCCGCCGGGGTCGGGTGAGGTCTCGGCGTAGTAGCCCGAGATGTGGTCGTGGATGCGCGAGCGCGCGGCCGCGGCATCCGCTGCCCGGATCGCGGCGACCACGCCGCGGTGCTCGGTGCGCAGGCGCGCGGACGTGGCCGGCCAGTCGGCGATGCGGCCGAGCCCGGCGAGCGCATAGCCCTCGATGCCGCTGCGCAGCCCCGCCATGGTCGCGGTGACGACCTGGTTGCCGGATGCCTCGGCGAGGGCGAGGTGGAAGGCCGCGTCGAGCGCGAGGAACTCGGCGGGCACGAGCGTGGGGTCGTCCATCGCATCGAGCAGGCGCTCGGCCGGACCGAGGTCGGGTCGCCGATCGCCCGCGGACGCGGCGGCCAGGTCGTCCGCGACGTGCGCCTCGAGCACGAGCCGCGTCTCGACGATGTCGGCGACCGGGAATCCGCTGGCGGCGACCTGCAGTCGCATGAGCGCGCTCATGCCGCCGCCGGGGGTGGCGATGATGATCGCGCCGGCGTTCGGGCCGGAGCCCGCGTGCGTGCGGACGAGCCCGAGCACCTCGAGCACGCGCAGGGCCTCGCGGACGCTCGAGCGGCCGACGCCGAGATCGGCGGCGAGCTGGCGCTCGCCGGGGAGGCGCTCACCCGGGGCGAGCTCGCCCTCCAGGAGTCGCCGTTCGACGTGCTCGAGCACGGCCTGCCAGGCGCGGGGCTCGATCGAGCGGGCGGATGTCTGGTCGCCCATGCCGTCTCCCTCGTCGCGCCGTGTGGTCTGACCACAGCGTACCAGATGTGGTCAGACCATATGCAGACGCATCTTCGGGCCGGCGCGGTCCGGACGCAACCCCCTGACGCCGGGCGCCGACCGCTCGCAGACTGGGCAGCGACGGCGCACCGCGCCGCGGAGGGAGCGCGAACGTGAGCGACATCAACACGCCCAGGGGGAACGAGCACCCGCGGGAACCCCGCGAAGGCGACGACGAGGACACCCCGCCCGACGACATGTCGTCGTACGCCATCCAGCCCCCGCCCACCGAGGACGGCGAGGTGCCCGGGGTTCCGGACGCGAGCGGCGCCCTCGACGGCGGCACCGACGGCGAGCCGGGCGCCAACGCCACGGGCGTCGGCGCCTGATCTCCGGCGGGGGCGGCGGACCCGCGCCGGCCCCCGCCGTCGTCGCGCTCACGGCGCCGGGCCGTTGGCCCCTTCCGCCACGTCCGCGGGTTCGGGCACGCTGGGAGCATGAGCGGATACGCCAACCCCGACCGCCCCGGCGAGCGACTGAGCACCTCCGAGCGCGAGGAGGCCCTCACGCGGCTCTCCGAGTTCCACATCGAGGGCCGGATCACGTCGGCGGAGTTCGACGACCGCGCCGCCGCGGCCCGCGCCGCCGTGACGCGCGCCGACCTCGTGCCGCTGTTCGCCGACCTGCCGTCGGCGGCGCCGTCGTGGGAGTCCGAGCCGTGGGCGGCCCCGCCGGCCGCCTCGGCGTCCACCGGCACGCCCGGACCGCCGCTCGCGCCGCCACCGCCGCCCGCGTTCGGCGCGCCCGTCGAAGCGCGGCCGGTCCGCACGTCCCGCGCCCTCGGCGGCCGCGTCGGCGACACCGTGATGGCGCTGACGCCGTTCCTCGCGCTCGCGCTCTTCTTCCTGACCGGGTTCGCGGGCGGGTTCGCGTGGTCGTGGCTGTGGTTCCTGATCATCCCCATCGCGGCGATCATCATCTACGGCCCGTCGGGCAAGCCCGACTCCGAACGCTGACGACCGCGCCGGGCCCGGCTCAGCCCTTCTTCGGCCGGATCCGCACGCGGTTGTTGCCGGGCGTCTCGTCGAGCTCGACCACGCCGCCGCGCGACCTGAGGAAGTCGGTGAACGTCGGGAAGCCGAGACGACGCTCCTGGAATGACGGGTCCATGCGGAGCATCTGGTTCTTCACCGCACTCGAGCCCTGCCACTCCTGGTCGTTCTTCGCGCGCAGCAGCTCGAGCGCCTTGAGCAGCAGCCGGCCGGGGTTGCGCGTGGCTCCGGCGGCGGCGTCGTCGGAGCCCGGCTCGATCGGCGCGACGAACTGCACGGCCCGGGACGACCCCTTGGCCGGTGCGGCGTCGCTCGAGGCGGAGGCGGTGGCGTTGGCGGCGGCGGGCTCGGGGGAGGCGTCGCCGGACGCGGCATCCGTCACCGACTTCGTCGAGGCGCGGCGGCGCCGAGAGGGGGCCGCGGGTGCGGACGCGCCCTCGGCCTGCGGCGGCTCGGCGGCGGCCGCCGGCTTCGACTCCGGGGCGCGCGACGCGGCCCGGTCCTCGTCGTCGGCGACGGCGGCATCGGTCGCCAGCAGCGCGTCGTAGTCGGCGTACTCGTCGCACGCGGCCGTGAGCGCCCGGCTCGTGCCGCCCGCGACGCCGATGCCGACGACGTAGCGGCCGAGCTTCTTCGCCTTCTGCGCGAGCGCGACGTAGTCGGAGTCGCCCGCGACGATCACGATGTGCGACAGGTCCTGGATCATGAAGAGGTCCTCGATCGCGTCGACGGAGAGGCGGATGTCGGCGCCGTTCTTCGTCGCCGAGAGCGGGAAGAGCTGCACGAGGTCGACCGCGCGGTCGATGAGCTGGCCGCGGTAGCTGGCGTTCACGGGCGTCGACCAGTCGGCGTAGGCGCGCGCGATCGCGATCGTGCCGAACGTGGCCGCGAAGTCGAGCACCGCGTCGATGTCGACCGTCGCCTGCTGCAGGCGCTTCCACGCCTGGGTGCCGGGCGCGACCGTCTTGGTGCGGCTCGTGTCCTTGCGGTACGAGCTGTCGCCGTGCAGCTGGTCGTACCGGGAGATGACGATGTTGTCGAAGTCGAAGTAGAGCGCGACCCGGGGTTCTGCCGTAGCGGGCATGTCGACCTTCCGTCGGGGTGTCCTCCGATCGTAGGCCCGCCGGCTGGGTCGGCGCTCAGGCCGCGGCCGCGGCGACCGCGTTGTGCAGCTCGTCGGCGTCGAGGCCGAGGCGCGTGATGCCGCCGCCGACGTTCGCGAGCAGCACGAAGCACACTCCGAGCGACGGCGTGATCCAGAACTCGGTGCCGGCCCATCCGCCGTGGCCGTAGGTGTCGCGGGCGAGCAGCCCCGGGGCCGCGTGCCGGAGGTTCCAGGTGAAGCCCCAGTCCTGGCCGCGCGACTCCGGGTACGGCTCGAGCTTCGGCAGGCCCGTCGTGAGCGGCCGCCGCATGGCCTCGACGGTCAGCCGCGACACGAGCGAGCCGTCGTCGCGCAGCAGGGCGCCGCCCACCGCGAGCAGGTCGGCGGCGCGGCCGAAGAGCCCGGCACCCGGATGCCGCAGCGAGGCGAGCCGCGGCCAGTCCAGTCCCTGCTCCGCCGCCTCGATCGGCGCGTGCGGCGACACGTCGTCGAAGGTGAGGCCCGGTGCATCCGCACGTTCGGCGATCGCGGAGACCGCCTGCTCCCACGGGCGGCCGGACGCGTCCTCGATGAGGGCCGCGATGCCCTCGAAGGCGATCGTCGAGTACCGCGATGCGGTGCCGGCCGCGAAGTCCCGTCCGCCCGCGAGCAGCGACGGGCGGAGGCCGCGCGGCGCATCGAGCGGCGGCTCGACGACGCCCGACGTGTGGCTCGCGAGGTGGCGGAGCCGCACGACGTCGTCGCGGCCGGTGCCGAACGCCGGGATCGCCCGAGTCAGCGGCGTCTCCGGGGTGAGCCGGCCCTGCTCGACGAGCCGCAGCGCGGCGAGTCCCACGATGGGCTTCGTGATCGAGAACAGCGGGTAGTGATCGTCGACGGATGCCGCGCCGAAGGCGTCGAGCGCGATCACCCCCTCGGCCGTCGCGACGCCGAGCACGGCCGTGGGCAGCCGGCCGTCGTCGACGTGGCGCCGGACCCAGTCGAAGGCGTGGTCGAACTGCGGCATGGGCGTTCCTCCCGGTGGTGCGGCGGTCAGGTGCGGAGCACGACGTTGCGGGGTTCCTCGCCGCGTCGCATCCGCTCGATCTGGTCTCGGAGGAGCCGCGCCATGCGCGGCATCATCGCGGTCGTCGCGCCGCCGACGTGCGGCGACACGAGCACGTTCGGCCGCACGAGCAGCGGATGCCCCTCGGGCAGCGGTTCCGGGTCGGTGACGTCGAGGGCGAAGCGGAGTCGCCCGCTCGAGGCCTCCGAGAGGATCGCATCCGTGTCGGCGACCTGCCCCCGGGCGACGTTGACCACGAGGGCGCCGTCGGGGAGCGCGGTGAGGAACCCGGCGTCGACCAGGCGCGTGGTGCCCTCGTTCAGCGGCACGGCGACGATCACGATCTCGGCCTCCGGCAGGAGCGCCGGCAGCTCGTCGATGCCGTGCACGCGACCGTGCGCGTCATCGCGCGCCCGACTCGCGACCCGGACGAGCTCGACCTCGAACCCGGCGAGGCGGTCCTCGATCGCGCGACCCACGCCGCCGTAGCCGACGAGGAGCACGCGCCGGTCCGCGAGGCTCGCGTGCCGCGCGGGCGCCCACCGGCCGTGGGCGGCCGCGCGCACGAAGTCGGGCAGCCCCCGCTGCGCCGCGATCGCGAGCCCCACGGCCAGCTCGGCCGTCGACGACTCGTGGACGGACGCCGCGTTCGCGAACACGTGCCCGGCCGGAAGGGCTCCGGTGACGTCGTCGAAGCCGATCGACTGCGACTGCACGAGCCCCACGTCCAGCCCGTCGAGCGCGCCGAGCCGCGCGGACGCCCCCATGTACGGCGGCACGACGACGTCGATGCGCCGACCGGATGCCGCGGCCGGAGGCGGGCCGGACAGGTCCCACTCGACCAGCTCGACCCCGTCGGGCACGCCGCCCGCGGTCTGCTCGAGCGCGCGGCGCAGCGTCACGCCGGGCACGGTGACGAGGAGCGGCCGGGTCTGGGTCATGCGACGATCCTCGCAGAACCTCCGGGCCGGCGGCCGGAGCTGGTGCTACCGTGACGCGCATGGACGAGCGGGCGGCCGAGTCGGGCGGGACCGGTGCGGCTCCGCCCGAACATCCCGACGCGATCGACGTCGACGGCGAGGCGGTCGTCGGCCACCCCGCCCGCCACGGCCGAGCCCACCGCGGTCACCGCGAGCGCCCCGAGCGGCCCCGCGAGGAACTCGCCGAGGCGCTCAAGGAGCGCGTCTACGCGAGCTTCACGGGTCTCGCGATCGTGCTCGTGCAGCTCGAGAACGTGGAGCACGTCGATGCCCTCCGCGCGACCGTGACGTTGCTGGTCGGCGTCGTCGCGATCACGGCGGCGGGCTTCGTCGCCGGCGTGGTCGCCCACGTCGCGGTGCGCGGCGGCTTCCCCGACCGCGAGGAGGTCGGCCGGATGCTGCGCGTCTCCGGATCGGCCATCGCGTCGGCGGCCGGACCGCTCGTGATCCTCGCGCTCGCCGCATCCGGGATCGTCGACCTCGAGATCGCCCTCCGGACCGCGTCGATCCTGTACCTCGTGACGCTCGTGCTCATCGGCCTCGTGGCCGTGCGCCGCACGCACGCCGAGTGGTGGAAGCAGCTCGTCGCACTCGGGGCACTGCTCGCGCTCGGGCTCGCGGTCGTCGCGCTGCAGCAGCTCGCCCACGGCCACTGACCGCGCTCAGCGCCCGCGCGGCTCGTAGCGCGTCGGCGCGAGCGCCCGCGACACGAGCGCGCGGAGCGACTCGAGGTCGCCGCGGGCGAACCCGAGGGCGCGGGCCTGGACGAGCACGTTGCCGATCGCGGTCGCCTCGACGGGACCGGCGAGCACGGGCAGCCCCGACCGGTCGGCCGTCCGCCGGCACAGCAGCCCGTTCAGCGCGCCGCCGCCCACGAGGTGGATCGTCTCGACGTCGACGGCCGAGAGGATGGACGCGTCGCGGACCGCCTGGGCGAACGCCTCCGCGAGGCTCTCGACGATCGACCGTGCGAACTCGGCGCGCGACTGCGGCACCGGCTCGTCGTGCTCGCGGCACCACTCCGCGATGCGTCCGGGGAGGTCGCCCGGCGCGAGGAACCGCGGGTCGTTCGCGTCGAACACGGTCACGGGCGCGGTGACGGATGCCGCGGCCGCGAGCAGCCGGGGCAGGTCGATCGCCTCACCGTCCCGTTCCCACCAGCGCACCGACTCGCTGAGCAGCCACAGGCCCATGACGTTGTGCAGGAACCGCACGCGCCCGTCGACGCCGCCCTCGTTCGTGAAGTTCGCCTCGCGCGCGGCGTCCGTCGTCACGGGGTGCTCGACCTCGACGCCGACGAGCCCCCACGTGCCGCACGAGACGTACGCGGCCGACTCGGCGCGCATGGGCACGGCGACGACCGCGGAGGCGGTGTCGTGCGATCCGACCGCGACGACCTCGAGGCCGGCGGGAGCGCCGAGCTCGGTCGCGACCTCCGCCCGGAGGCCCCCGATCGCGTCGCCGGGCGACACGAGCGGCGCGAAGACGGATGCCGGAAGCGCGAGCCGTTCGATGAGGTCGTCGTCCCACTCGCCCGACTCGACCCGCACGAGGCCGGTCGTCGACGCGTTGGTGCGCTCGGCGACCTCCGCCCCGGTGAGCTGGAACCCGACGAGGTCGGGCATCAGCAGGAGCGAGTCGGCGAGGTCGAGCCATCCCGTCGCCTGCTCTGCGGCGAGCTGGTACACGGTGGTGAACGGCAGGAACTGCAGGCCGTTGCGGCGGTGGAGCTCCTCGAAGGGCACCCGCGCGTGGACGGCGTCGACCGCTGCCTCGTTGCGGGCGTCGCGGTAGTGGAAGGGCTCACCGAGCAGGCGCCCGCCCCGCAGCAGGCCGTAGTCGACCGCCCACGAGTCGACGCCCACGGAGGCCACGCCGGGCTCGCGGCGGAACGCGTCGGCGAGCCCGCGCGCGAGGTCCCGGTACAGGCCCGTGACGTCCCAGTGCAGGCCCGACGCGAGCCGGACGGGACCGTTCGGGAACCGCGCCGCCTGGTCGAGCCCGAGCCGGCCCGCCGCCTGGTCGACGTGTCCGACGATCACGCGCCCGCTCGTGGCGCCGAGGTCGACCGCGGCGACCGCGCCGCCGCTCATCGGGTCACCGCGCGGTGCGAGTCGAGGAGCGGCGCAGCCGCGTCCCGAGAGCGGCGGGCGACGGCCTCGGGACGCGCTCCGCGCTCCTCGGCCCGCACAGGTCGCCGGTTCATCGCACGAACGCCGCGGCGACGCCCGCGTCGACCGGGACGTGCAGGCCCGTCGTGTGGCTGAG
Organism: Agromyces sp. CCNWLW213; assembly: GCF_037199545.1. NCBI lineage: Bacteria > Bacillati > Actinomycetota > Actinomycetes > Micrococcales > Microbacteriaceae > Agromyces > Agromyces sp. CCNWLW213. The sequence goes on from NZ_JBBBDX010000006.1 coordinate 30,780, forward strand.
CTCGGGACCGGTCAGCACGAACACCGCGTTCGCGACGTGCTCGGGGAGCACCTCGCGCTTCAGGATCGTGCGCTGCGCGTAGAACGTCCCGAGGTCCTCCTCCTCGATGCCGTACGTCTTGGCGCGGTTCGCGCCCCAGCCGCTCGCGAAGATGCCCGAGCCGCGGACGACCCCGTCCGGGTTGATGCCGTTGACCTTGATGCCGTACTCGCCGAGCTCGACCGCGAGCAGCCGCACCTGGTGGGCCTGGTCGGCCTTGGTCGCCGAGTAGGCGATGTTGTTCGGGCCGGCGAACACCGAGTTCTTGGACGAGATGTACACGATGTCGCCGCCGAGGCCCTGGTCGATGAGCACCTTCGCCGCGGCCTTCGACACGAGGAACGAGCCCTTGGCCATCACGTCGTGCTGCAGGTCCCAGTCGGCCTCGGTGGTCTCGAGCAGCGGCTTCGAGAGCGAGAGACCGGCGTTGTTCACCACGAGGTCGAGGCCGCCGAACGCGAGGACGGCCTCGTCGATCGCGGCCTGCACGGCCGCGGCATCCGTCACGTTCGCCTGCACGCCGATCGCGACATCCGCGTCGCCGAGCTCGGCCGCGGCCGCCTGCGCCGTGCCGAGGTCGAGGTCGGCGATCACCACGCACGCGCCCTCGGCCGCGAGCCTGGTCGCGATGGCCTTGCCGATGCCGGACGCCGCGCCGGTGACGAGCGCGACGCGCGACGCGTGCGTCTTCGGCTTCGGCATGCGCTGGAGCTTGGCCTCCTCGAGCGCCCAGTACTCGATGCGGAACTTCTCCTCGTCGGCGATCGGCGCGTACGTCGAGAGCGACTCGGCGCCCCGCATGACGTTGATCGCGTTGACGTAGAACTCGCCGGCGACCCGGGCGGTCTGCTTGTTCGCGCCGAACGAGAACATTCCGACTCCGGGCACGAGCACGATCGCCGGGTCCGCACCGCGGATCGCAGGGCTCTCGGGCGTCGCGTAGGCGTCGTAGTAGGCCCGGTAGTCGGCGCGGTACTGCTCGTGCAGCTCCTTCAGGCGCGCGATGCTCTCCTCGACGGTCGCGGAGGCCGGCAGGTCGAGCACGAGCGGCCTGACCTTCGTGCGGAGGAAGTGGTCCGGGCAGCTCGTGCCGAGCGCGGCGAGCGGCTGGAGCTTCTCGCGCGAGAGGAACTCGAGCACCACGTCGGCGTCGGTGAAGTGGCCGACCTGCGGCGTGTCGTACGAGGCGAGCCCGCGGATGGTGGGCGCGAGCGCGGCCGCCTTCGCACGACGCTCCGCCTCGGGGAGGGGCTCGTAGCCCGGGACGACCGGGCCGAACGGCTCGGCCTTCCCGTGCTCGGCGAGGTACGCCGCCGCGGTGTCGATGATCCGCAGCGAGTTGCGCTCGGACTCCTCCGACGTGTCGCCCCACGCGGTGATCCCGTGCCCGCCGAGGATGCAGCCGATCGCCTGCGGGTTCCGCGCCTTGATCGCGGCGATGTCGAGGCCGAGCTGGAAGCCCGGGCGGCGCCACGGCACCCACACGACCGTGTCGCCGAAGATCTTCCGGGTCAACTCCTCGCCGTCGGCGGCGGTCGCGATCGCGATGCCCGAGTCGGGGTGGAGGTGGTCGACGTGCGCCGCATCGACGAGGCCGTGCATGGCCGTGTCGATCGACGGCGCCGCGCCGCCCTTGCCGTGCAGCGTGTAGTCGAACGCGGCGACCATCTCGTCCTCGCGCTCGACGCCGGGGTAGACCTCCACGAGGTCGCGGAGGCGGTCGAGGCGCAGCACCGCGAGCCCCTGCTCGGTGAGCGTGCCGAGGTCGCCGCCCGAGCCCTTGACCCACAGCAGCTCGACCGGCTCGCCCGTGACGGGGTCGGTCCCGGTGCCCTTCGCCGACGTGTTGCCGCCGGCGTAGTTCGTGTTCCTGGGGTCGGCGCCGAGGCGGTTCGACCGCGCGATGAGGTCGGCAGCGGCCTGGTTCGTCATGAGGTGATTCCTTCGGTGAAACGGGGAGCGGTCAGGTGGTCGAGCCACCGCACGACGCGGTCGACGGTGGCGGATGCCGCGGGCTCGGCGGGTCGGTTCAGGTGCCCGTGCTCGGTGCCGGGCTCGGTCACGAGCTCGACCGGCACGCCGGCGCGTGCGAGCGTCGCGGCGAACGCCTCGCCGGACACGCGGAGCTCGTCGGCCTCGCCGTTCACCATGAGCACGGGAGGGAACCCGGCGAGGTCGTCGGCGGTCGCGAGGCCGGGCACGGCGGGCAGCGGGGCGCCCTCTCCGACGGCACGGCCGAGGTAATCCTCGTACATCGCGCGCACGACGGCGGGGCCGAAGCGGTCGGCGACGGGGTTCGCGTCGAGCAGCGCCCGCAGCGCGGCATCCGGAGCGGGCTGCACCGCGAGCAGCGTCGGGTACGCGAGGAAGACGCCCGCGGGCAGCGGCGCGTCGCCGCCCCGCTCGACTCGCCCGCCCGCCGACGGGGCGCGCGTCTCCTGCGCGACCTCGGGTGCAGCGCCGGGCGCAGGCGCCCCGCCGGCGGAGTCAGTGTATGCGGAGGTCAGCCCTCCCGTGCCACCCCCGAAGACGGGGTGGCCGAGGAGCCGCAGCACCGCGCCGGTCACGAGGTTCGCGCCCGCGCTCGCGCCGCCGATCACGAGCCGCGCCGGGTCGAGGCGCAGCTCGGCGGCGTGCTCGACCGTCCAGCGCCAGGCCGCGAGCACGTCGTCCGACCCCGCGGGGTACCGTGCGGCGTCGTCGACCGCGAGCCGGTAGTCGATCGAGACGACGCCGATCCCGCGTGCCGCGACGGCGCGAGCGACCGAGTCGGCCTCGGGCATGTCGAGGTCGCCCGCGACGAAGCCGCCGCCGTGCGCCCAGACGAGGCCCGGCGCGGGACGCGGAGCCGCGGCATCCACCGGGTACACCCGGACGAGGCCGTCGGCCGCACCGTACGGCGCCTGCTGCGTCATCCGTCGCTCCTCTCGAGGCTCACGTCGTGCGATTCGGTTCGCGGTCGGGGTGGGGCCCGCCGGGGGTCAGGCGCCCCACCCGGCCTGGACGCCGCCGACGCGGTCGGCCGCGATCTGCTCCAGGTAGCCGGATGCCGCGAACGCCTGCATCGGGTCGGCGGGGAGGCCCCGCGACTCGCGCCACTCGGCGAGGGCCGGACGCACGTCGGTGTAGAACGCGTCCATGAAGATGCGGTTCGCCTCGAGCACGTCGCCGGAGACCTGCGCCGCGCGCAGCGCGTCGGTGTCGACGAGCAGGGCGCGCGCGGTCATCTCCTGCACGTTGAGCACCGAGCGGATCTGGCCGGGGACCTTGTCCTCGACGTTGTGGCACTGGTCGAGCATGAACGCGACGTCCGGGTGGTTGAGGCCGCCCCCGCGGGCGACCTCGAACAGGATGCGGAACAGCTGGAACGGGTCGGCCGCGCCCACGATGAGGTCGTCGTCGGCGTAGAAGCGCGAGTTGAAGTCGAACGAGCCGAGCTTGCCGAGCCGCAGCAGCTGCATGACGATGAACTCGATGTTCGTGCCGGGCGCGTGGTGGCCCGTGTCGAGGCAGACCATGGCCTTGTCGCCGAGCGCGGCGACCTGGGCGTAGCTCGTGCCCCAGTCCGGGACGTCGGTGTGGTAGAAGGCCGGCTCGAAGAACTTGTACTCGAGCACGAGGCGCTGCTCGTCGCCGAGGCGCGCGTAGATCTCCTGGAGCGACTCGTGCAGGCGGTCCTGACGGCCGCGCAGGTCGGCCTGGCCGGGGTAGTTCGAGCCCTCCGCGAGCCAGATCTTGAGGTCGCGGCTGCGGGTCGCGTGCATGATGTCGATGCACTCGAGGTGGTGGTCGATCGCCTTGCGGCGGACCGCCGGGTCCTCGTGCGTGAGCGCGCCGAACTTGTAGTCGTCGTCCTGGAAGGTGTTCGAGTTGACGGTGCCGAGCGAGACGCCGAGGTCCTCCGCGTGGCGGCGCAGGTCGTCGTAGGAGTCGACCTTGTCCCAGGGGATGTGCAGCGCGACGGTCGGGGCGAGCCTCGTGTACCGGTGCACCTGCGCGGCATCCGCGATCTTCTCGTAGGGGTCGCGCGGGGTGCCCGGCGTGGCGAACACCTTGAAGCGGGTGCCCGAGTTGCCGAAGGCCCACGAGGGGAGCTCGATCGACTGCAGCTCGAGCTGGTCGAGGACGGTCTGCGGGATGGTGCTCACGAGTCGCTGCTTTCTGTGGTGGTGGTGACGGATGCCGCGGGCTCGGGTCCGAGCGCGGCGAGCTGGTCCTCCAGGTGGAACACCTCGGGGATGCGCGGGGCAGCCTGGTCGGGGCGGGTGCCGTCGAGCGCGACGAAGAACTCCGCCATCTCGGCCTCCCACGGCGCGGTGCGCGGGTCGTTCGCGAGCGCGTCCTGCGCGGCCTCGTCGTCGTCGACTTCGTAGTAGCCGATGAGCAGGCCGTCCTCGCGGAGGAAGAGCGAGTAGTTGCGGCGCCCCGACGCCTCGATGGCCCGGAGCATATCGGGCCGGACCGCGGCGTGGCGCTCGCGGTACTCGCCGAGGCGGGCGGGGTCGACCTGCAGCTGGAAGCAGACCCGCTGCGTGGTGCCTGTGCTCATCGTCGAGCTCTCCGTTCGTCCTGAATCGTTTCAAGCGTAGACGGCGAAGCGCATGCCCGCAAGGGGGAAGGCGCTTGCCGCGGCTATGCCGTCACGACCGCCGCCGGATCCGCCACCCGAACGCCGGTGACGAGGACGCGGTGCGTGCCGGGGCCGAGGAGTGCACCCGTCGGGGCCTCCGTCGCCTCGCCGTCGACCGTGACCGTCGAGGCCTCGTCGAGGGGGAGGTCCAGCATCGCGTCCGCGCCGTACGGCACCTGCAGGTCGATCGCCAGCTCGTCGTCGCGGCGCCGCCACTCGATCGAGACCTCGCCCAGGCGGGACTCGACGCTGGCGCGCGCCCACGCGATGCTCGCCGTCGGCCGGGGAGCGACGACGATGCGCCGGTAGCCCGGTCGCTCCGGCGAGGGCGCGATGCCGGCGACGTACCGGTAGATCCAGTCCACGACGGCGCCGTACGCGTAGTGGTTGAACGAGAGCATGCCGGAGCTGTCGCCCGTCGCCATCTCGCCCGAGTGGATGGTGCCGTCGGGTGCGAGTGCGTCCCAGCGCTCCCACACGGTCGTCGCGCCCATCTCGACCTGGTACAGCCACGACGGCGGCGCCTGGCGGAGCAGCATCAGGTACGCCTCGTCGACGTGCCCGGTGTGCACGAGCGCGAACAGCACGAGCGGCGTGCCCAGGAATCCGGTCGCGATGCGCCCGTGCTCGGCGCGCACGTTGCGGGCCAGCGCCTCGCCGATGCGCTCGCGGTCGTCGCCCGGGGCGATGTCGAACTCGATCGCGATGGCGGCGCCGGTCTGCGTGTCGATCGCGGCCTCGCCCCACTCCGCCCACGTGGCCGCGGCGACTCGTTCGGCGAGCTGCGCCGCGCGCTCGGCGCGGTCCGCATCGCCGACGAGCCGCTCGGCGTCGGCGAGGAGCCGCGCACTGCGGGAGAAGAACGCGTTGGCCACGTAGTCAGACGAGACCTTCGCCTCCCACGGCCGATCGCCGGGCGCGTCGGGGTCGAGCCAGTCGCCGAACTGGAACTCCGTCGGCAGCAGCCCCCGCTCGCCCGCCCGGCGCTCGAGGTGGTCGACCCACCGGCGCATCGAATCCAGCTGGCGCTCGAGCACCTCGGTGCTGCCGTACGACTCGTACACCGCCCACGGCACGATGGTCGCGGCATCCGCCCAGCCGGCACGCCCCATCACGCTGTGGGCGCCGCCGTCGGCGGGGAACTCGTCGCGCGTCAGGATGTTGGGGACCACGGCGGCGACGGCGCCGTCGGCGTCCTGGTCGAGCTCGACGTCGCGGAGCCAGCTCATCCAGAACGCCTCGACGTCGAACAGCGTCGACGCGGTCGGGGCGAACGCCTGGGCGTCGCCGGTCCATCCGAGGCGCTCGTCGCGCTGCGGGCAGTCGGTCGGCAGCGAGACGAAGTTGTCGCGCTGCGACCATGCCACATTGGAGTGGAGCCGCTCCAGGCGCGGGTCGGCGCACTCGAACGTCGAGCGCGGCCGGTCGGCGCTCGAGACGGCGACGGCCGTCGCCGAGACGACCTCGGCACCGGTGACGTCGGCGTACTGGAAGCCGTGGAACGTGAGCAGCGGCTCGAGCACGGTCTCGCCGTCGCGAGCGAGCACGTAGGTGTCGGTCGCGCGGGCGGTGCGCAACGCCGCGGTGTGCAGCGATCCGTCGGGTTCGAGCACCTCCGCGTGGCGTACCACCACGCGGTCGCCGGTGCGGCCCCGGACGGTCAGGCGCAGCCAGCCCGCGATGTTCTGCCCGACGTCGAGGAACGCCCGGTCGCCGCGCGGCTCGGCGCGCACGTCCCACTCGCCCACGGTGCGGACGCCGCCGGCGATGCGCGGCTCGACCCGGGCGGTGTCGACGTCGACGCGGCGGGCGGGTGCCCAGGCGTCGTCGTCGAAGCCCGGCGCGTCCCATCCGTCGGGTTCGGCGGCGAGGTCGACGTCGACGCCGTCGTAGAGCCCGGCGAAGCGGATGCCGCCCGTCGAGGTGCGCCACTCGGGCGAGGTCCCCACTCGCACGTGCGTCCCGTCGGCGCACTCGACGTCGAGCTGCACGAGCGCGGCGAGCTCGGTGCCGTAGTGCTCGATCTCGTCCTCCCAGCCGAGTCGGCCGCGGTACCACCCGTCGCCGAGCACGACGCCGAGTGCGTTCTCGCCCTCGCGCAGCAGGTCGGTCACGTCCCACGTCGCGAGCAGGAGTCGCTCGTCGTACGACGTCCATCCGGGTGCGAGGTGCTCGTCGGTCGCGCGACGTCCGTTGATCCGCAGGTCCCCGACGCCCCAGAAGGTCGCCCGGAGGCGCGCTCGCGTCGGCGGGGCCGGCAGCGCGACCGCGGTCCGCAGCAGCGCGGCCGGACCCTCGACGGGCTGCGATCCGCCGATCGGCACGGCCTCGAGCTCGGCGGCCTCGAGCGCGCCCTCGACGACGAGGTCGTCGCTCCAGTCCGACCAGCCCGCGTCCGTGGCGATCCGCACCGCGTAGCGCCGCTCCTCGCCGGCGCCGAGAGCGGGACCGGGCGCCGGCACGCCGATCGACGCGTCGCCCTCGACGGGCTCGGCGGTGACGGCCTCGCCGTCGGAGCCGCGCCAGCGCACCTGGGAGGCGACCTGGGGCGAGGCGGCCTCGGCGCGCCACGTGAGGCGCAGTCCCGTGCGGGGCACGCCCAGGAGGTCGCCCGGGTACTGGGTCCGCACGGATGCGATCCGCGCGGTGGGATCGGTGATCGTGGTGGCGGGCAGCATCGTCGGCATGCGCGTCCTTTCGTGGGCTCGCCCGGCTGGGCGTTCCGGTCTCGCCGGAGGGTCGGTCAGGAGGTGGGCTCCGCGGGCGCCGGCGCGGTCGATGCGCGCACCTCGAGCGACGGCACCACGGTGAAGTTCACCGGTTCGCTCCTGCCGTCGATGCGCTCGAGCAGCAGGCGGATGGCACGCTCGCCGAGGGCCTCACCGGATTGGTGGACCGTCGTGAGCGAGATGGCCGGATGGCTGGCGATGTCGACGTCGTCGTAGCCGACGAGCGACACCTCGGCGGGGCCGAGTCCGCGTTCGCCGAGCGCCCGCTGGGCGCCGAAGGCGAGCTCGTCGTTGCCCGCGAAGATCGCGGTCGGCATATCCTCGTCGAGGAGGGCGTGCGTGTCGAGGCGGGCCGATTCCTCGGTCAGTCCCGTGCGCACGACGCGGATGTGCTCGGCGAGCCCGGCGCCCTCCATCAGCGCCCGGTACTGCTCGAGTCGGATCGCGTGCGGGGTCCCGGAGCCGGGCAGCGTGACCTCCTCGTCGCGCGTGAGGTGCGCGATGCGCCGGTGTCCGAGGTCGAAGAGGTGCTCCATGGCCAGGCGCGTGCCGAGCACGTCGTCGTCGGTCACGGTGTCGTAGGCCACGGGGCGGTCGTGGCGGCCGATCATCACGACGGGCACCCGCCCGGCGAGCCGCTCGAGCCAGTCGGGTCGCACCTTGGGCGAGATGGCGATGATGCCGTCGACCTGCCGGTCGGCGAGGGCGCCGAGCGCCCGGACCCCCTCCTCGCCGTCCATGTCGGCCGGGGCGATGATCAGCTGGTACGGGCTGCCCTGCAGCGCCGCGGTGGCGCCGGCGATGATCTTGGTGAAGAACGGGTTGCCGATGCTCGGCAGCTCGATGCCGAGGGTGAAGCTCGACCCGCGCATGGCCCGCGCCGCGACCCGGGGACGGTAGTCGAGCGCCTCGATGGCGGCGTTCACGCGTTCGCGCATCGCGGGGCTCACGCCGTAGGCGTTGCGGATGACCTTCGAGACGGCGGCGCGGGAGACGCCGGCCTGGCGCGCGACGTCCTCGATGGTCGCTGCCCGCGATGCGCTCATGCTCGTTCCCCTTCCGTCGTCGATGCCGGGACGCAGGATCCCGGTGTCACGATACACACCGGGATGCTTGATCATAGATCGATCTACGCGAGGACGATAGCGCGTCGGCACATTCGCTGTAAATCGTTTCAAGAAATCTGTGTAGATCGGTTGACAAAGCGGATGGCGCACTCGTAACGTGGGCCGCGCCACAGCACCGGTTGCTTCGGCGCACCCAACAGCGCAGTTGCTTTACATGGAGGTAAAGAAGATGGTCCCCGGTCCCACGCGACGCTCGATCGTCGCCCTCGGCGCAGGCGGTCTCGCCCTGTCGCTCGCCCTCGCCGGCTGCAGCGCCGGCGACTCCGGCTCCGCCGACGGCGAGGTGGAGCTCACCTTCCTCGTCGACAACGGCGAGGCCACCGTCGGCACGGCCGAGGCCCTCGCCGAGGCGTTCACCGCCGAGAACCCCGACATCACCATCGAGGTCGAGACCCGCCCGCAGGGCGCCGACGGCGACAACGTCGTGAAGACCCGCCTCTCCACGGGCGAGATGGCCGACCTGTTCCAGTACAACTCGGGCTCCCTCCTGCAGGCGCTGAACCCCGACCAGACCCTCGTGAACCTCGCCGACCAGGAGTACGTCGACAAGTTCGACGAGAACTTCGTGAAGAGCGTCTCGACCGAGAACGGCGTCTACGGCGTGCCCATGGGCCAGTCGATGGCGGGCGCGGTGCTCTACAACAAGGACATCTACGCCGAGCTCGGCCTCGAGATCCCCACCACGTGGGACGAGTTCATCGCCAACGCCGAGGCCGTCAAGGAGGCCGGCACCGCCGCGCCCATCGTGCAGACGTACGGCGACACGTGGACCTCGCAGCTGTTCGTGCTCGGCGACTTCAACAACGTGCTCGCCGAGGACCCGGACTGGGCTGAGAAGTACACGAACAACGAGGCCAAGTACGTCGACGAGCCCGCGTTCGCCGGGTTCGAGCACCTCCAGGAGGCGTTCGAGAAGGACCTCTTCAACGAGGACTTCGCCTCGGCCCTCTACGCCGACGGCGTCTCGATGGTCGCGACGGGCGAGGGCGCGCACTACCCGATGCTGACGTTCGCCGCGTCGCAGCTGGCGACCACGAACCCCGAGGCCGCCGACGTCGTCGGCACCTTCCCGCTCCCGGGCGACGACCCCGAGTCCAACGGCCTCACGGTGTGGATGCCCACGAACACGATCTACGTGCCGAAGTCGACCGAGGGCGAGAAGCTCGAGGCCGCGCAGCAGTTCCTCGAATTCCTGACGACGCCCGAGGCCTGCGACATCCAGGCCGAGTCGAACGCCCCGCAGGGCCCGTTCGTCGTCGAGGGCTGCGAGCTGCCCGAAGACGTCCCGGCGATGGTCTCCGACCTGCAGCCGTACTTCGACGAGGGCAAGACCAACCTCGCGCTCGAGTTCCTCTCGCCCATCAAGGGACCGGCCCTGGAGCAGATCACGGTCGCCGTGGGCTCCGGCATCACCTCGGCCGACGAGGGCGCCGCCCAGTACGACGAGGATGTCAAGAAGCAGGCCCAGCAGCTCGGCCTCGAGGGCTGGTAGGCCGTACGACCGCACGCTGCGGGGCCGGGCCGCCCGGCCCGGCCCCGCAGCCACACCCGGGAGATCACCATGACGACCGCGACGGCCTCCGGCCGCACCGCAGCGGGAGCCGAGGCGACGGCGCCTCCGGCCTCCAGCAAGCGGAAGCCCATGAAGAGCCCCTATCCGACCTGGTTCTTCATCCCCGCCGGCGTGTTCTACGTCGTGCTGTTCCTCGTCCCGACGCTCGCATCCTTCTACTTCGCCCTCACGCGCTGGACGCTCTTCGACGTCGAGTTCATCGGCTTGGACAACTTCGTGCGGTTCTTCCAGGAGCCGCAGCTCGTCACGGGCTTCGTCAACACGTTCATCTACGCGTTCCTCACCTCGGGCGCCAAGGTCGTGCTCGGCCTGCTGCTGGGCGTGTTCCTCAGCTCGCAGATCATCGCCCGCGGGTTCCTCCGCGCGACCATCTTCTTCCCCGTGCTCGTGAGCACCATCGGGGTCGGGATCCTCTTCAAGGTGCTGATGGACCCGTTCGGCGGCCCGATCAACGAGTCGCTCGCGGTCATCGGCATCGAGGGCCCCGCATGGCTCACCGATCCCTCGATCGCCCTCCTGTCCGTCGCGCTCGTCGACATCTGGAAGGGCGTCGGGCTCGCGACCCTCATCTACATCGCGGGCATGGTGGCGATCCCCCAGGAGTACTACGAGGCCGCGAAGGTCGACGGCGCGGGCGCCTGGAACAACTTCCGCCACATCACGCTGCCGCTCCTGCGGCCGGCGACGGTCACCGTGGTGCTGCTCTCGCTCATCGGCGGGCTGCGCTCGTTCGACCTGATCTGGGCCATGACCGGCGGCGGGCCGGGCTTCACGAGCGACGTCCTGGCCTCCGTCATCTACAAGCAGTACCAGGCCGGCTTCTTCGGCCTCTCCACCGCGGGGAACGTCGTGCTCTTCATCGTCGTGGCGGCGATCGTCTTCCCGCTCTCGTGGTGGCTCAACCGGAAGGGAGACGACCGATGAGCGCTCGGCTCTGGCGGGTCGGCGGCGGCATCGCCGCGATCCTGGTGGCCCTCGTGGTCTTCATCGTCCCGTTCCTCTTCATCGTGTTCACGGCGGGCAAGACCCAGGCGGAGTCGGCCTTCCTCGAGTTCACCTGGCCGACCGAGTGGGTGTTCTTCGAGAACATCGCCACGGTCCTCGAGAACCGCGACTTCCTGCTCGTGCGCGCATTCGTGAACAGCACCGTGCTGACGGTCGTCGCGGTGACGATCATGGTCATCCTCGGCGCCATGGTCGGCTACGTGCTGCAGCGGCGCAAGTCGCGGTGGAACCCGCTCGTCAACGGCCTGGTGCTGGCCGGCCTCATCATCCCGCCGGCCGTCGTGCCGACGATCTGGGTGCTGCAGGGCCTCGAGCTGTTCAAGACCATTCCCGGGCTCATCGCGGTGCACGTCGCGTTCGGCCTGTCGTTCTGCATCCTGCTCTTCCGGGCGTTCGTCGCGACCATCCCGCGCGAGCTCGACGAGGCCGCGATCATCGACGGCGCCGGGCCCGTCAAGCTCTTCTTCCGGGTGATCTTCCCGCTGCTGCGCTCGGTCATCGTGACCGTGATCGTGGTGCAGGCCGTGTCGGTGTTCAACGACTTCACCTTCGCCCTGTACTTCGCGCCGGGCGACGACAACGCGACGGTGCAGCTGACGACGTTCAACTACATCTCGCAGTCGGTGAGCTCGTTCAACCTGCTGTTCGCGAACGTGCTGCTCATCACCGTCCCGCCGCTGATCATGTACATCTTCTTCCAGCGGCAGATCGTCGCCGGCATGACGTCCGGCGCCGTGAAGGGCTGACGGATGCCGCAGCGGCCGCCGCGCTCGGCCGACGGACTGCGGCGGTGGGTGCGGGCGCGCTCGCCGCAGCCGTTCGACGACGCCGACGTGGTCCCGCGCCCGGCGGACCGGGACTGGGTGTACGGGCCGGGCCAGTACCCGCCGGCCCTCCTCGACCGGCTCGTGGCGGACGGATTCGCCGCCAACCGGCACGTGCACTACCCGCGCAACCACGCCGGGCCGGCCGAGCGCGTCGACTTCCGGGCGGTCTCGGCGGGCGCGGGCGTCGTGCGCGTGCTCGTCTCGGGGCGAGCGGATGTCGCGGGCGACGGCGTCCGCGTCCGGGTGACCGACGGCGGACTCGAGCTGGCGATCGACGAGGCGGGCGCGGTCGTCGAGGTCGCGGTCACGGGGGGGCCCGGGGCCGTCCCGGCGCTCGGGGCGCCGCGCGGTGCGGTGCTCGGCGACTGGACCGCGAGCGTCGGCGGCGGGCCCTGGACGGCGGCCGACGTGCGGCCCGGCGGCGAGCGTCCGCCGCACCTCGATCCGCCCGGAACCGTCGACGTCGTGGCCCGGCCGGGCCCCGCGGGGCTCCTCGACGTCGGTGCCCCGGTGCTCGGGCGCCCGTTCCTCCCCGCCGGCGGCGCGAAGCCTGGAATCACGAGCGGCGAGAGCGAGGCCGAGGCGTTCGCCGATCCGGCCGTGCTCGAGACGCGCCACGACGTCGCGTCGCTGCCGGACGGCGGCTGGACCACGCGGCATCCGCTCGGGTTCAGGTACCTGCGGGTTGCGGCGGATGCCGCGCCGCAACCGGTCGCGGTCCGCGCCGAGGTCGCCCCGGCAGCCCGCCCCGGCGCCTTCGCGTGCTCGGACGACCGGCTCACGCGGATCTGGGCCGCGGCCCAGTACACGCTCCGCCTGTGCTCGCAGGGCCTCATGATCGACGGCATCAAGCGCGACCGCATGCCGTGGGCCGGCGACCAGGCGCTCAGCACCCTCGCCAACGCCTTCGCCCTCGGCGACGCACGCACGGTCGCCGACGGGCTCGTCGCGCTCGGCCGCCCGCAGCACGGGTACGTGAACGGCATCGCGGACTACTCGCTGTGGTGGGTCGTCGACGCCGACCTGTACGTGCGGTACTTCGGCGACACGGCGTTCGCCGAGCGCGAGGCGGAGCACGTCGAGGCGTTCGTCGCCGACCTCGCCCGGCACGCCGACGACGACGGGGTGTTCCGTCCGGCCGAGCAGCCCGGCGGCTTCGTGGACTCCGGACCCGGCTCGGTCTTCCTCGACTGGGGACTCGCGCTCGAGCAGGGGCGCGATCCCGTCGCGCTCCAGATGCTGTGGTGGTGGGCCCTCGGGAGCGCCGCGCGCCTGCTCGACCGGGCCGCCCACGCGGGCGCCGGCCGGTGGCGCGGGCTCGCCGAGACCCTCGGGGCGACGCTGCGCGCGCGCGGCTGGCTCGCCGGCCCCGGGCGATGGGCCGACTACCTGGGTGCGGATGCCGCATCGGCGTCGACCGCGCCGTACGCGAACTTCCTCGCGGTGGTCGCGGGTCTCCACCCGGACGGGGTGCCGCCCGGCGTGGCCGCGTCCATCGCGGGCGGCACGGCGGGGACGCCGTTCATGACGGCCTTCCGGCTCCGCGCCCGGCTGGCGGCGGGGGAGCACGCCGCCGTGCTCGACGAGATCCGGCACACCTGGGGCGCGATGCTCGACGCCGGCCCCGGCACGTTCTGGGAGGAGGCGGCGACCGGCGAGGACGACCTCGCCATGTACGGCCGGCCGTTCGGGCGCAGCCGGTGCCACGCATGGTCGGCCGGCCCGGCCGCGATCCTCCCGGAGGCGATCCTCGGCGTCCGCCCGCTCGCCGACGGCTGGACCCGCTTCGCCGTCGACCCGCGCCTCGACGAGCTCGACTGGGCCGCCGCGGTGGTCCCGACCCCGTCGGGCGACGTCGTCGTGCACGCCGCAGCGGGGCGCGTCACGGTGCGCGTCCCGGCCGGCACGGCGCTCGTCCGCGGCGAGCGCGTCGATCGGGGGCCTGCGGTGGTCGAGTGGTCGACCGCCGAAGCGGTGTCCGGGTGGCCGGCCGGGGTCGGTGCGCATGGAACACCATGAACGCGCGCTCGCGGCGTACGCGGACTCGGTCAGGGCGTCCCCGTCGACGCTCGCGGTGATCGCCGTCGGCTCGGTCGCCCGGGGGACGGAGCGTTCCGACTCCGACGTGGACGTGTACCTCGTCGTGGCGGATGCCGCGTTCGACGCGGCGCTCGCCGCCGGGCGCCTGTCGTGGACCGAGCGCCACGACGAGGACTACCCCGGCGGCTACCTCGACGTGAAGGTCGTCAGCCCGCGCGTGCTCGCGGCGGCGGCCGAGTCGGGCGACGACCCGATGCGGGCGTCGTTCGAGGGCGCCCGGATCGCCTTCGCCCGCGACGTCGACGTCGCGGCCGCGATCGAGCCCATCGTGCGGCTGCCCGAGGAGGCCTGGCGCGGACGCGTCCGATCGCACGTCGCGCAGGCGCGGATCCACGGCGGCTACTTCCTCCCGCAGGCCGAGCTGCGCGGCGACCGGTTCCTGCGGCTGCACGCGGCCACGCACCTCGCCCTCGCGGCCGCCCGAGCCGCCCTGGCCGAACGACGGACGCTGCTCCGAGGACCCAAGTACGTCGCGGCCGCGCTCGCCGGGCTCGACCTGCCCGAAGGGTTCCTCGAGTCGTGGCGGGCCCTCGTCGCGGATCCGGGGCTCGACTCCGGGACCCGGATGCTCGCGGTGCTCGAGGACTGGCTGGGCCCGGCGCTGGACCCGGACGCCACGCTCTCGACCTTCATCCGCGACAACGAGCTCGCGTGGCTCACCGGTGCGGCGCCGCCCGAGTACCGCTGAACCGGCGGTGCGGCTCCGCTTCGAGGAGGTCGCGCCTGCGATCATGGGAGGACCGGCCCGGGCGTGCGCCCGCCCGGCGACGACAGGAGGACGTGCATGGCCGTCAGCGTGCGCGAGGTCGCGGCCGCGGCATCCGTCTCGGTGGGCACCGTCTCGAACGTGCTCAACCGCCCCGAGAAGGTGTCGCCCGAGACCGTCGCCCGCGTGCTCGCCGCGATCGACGAGCTGGGCTTCGTGCGCAACGACGCCGCACGCCAGCTGCGGGCGGGACGCAGCCGGTCGATCGGCCTCGTCGTGCTCGACGTGCGCAACCCGTTCTTCACGGACGTGGCCCGCGGCGCCGAGGACCGCGCCGCGGAGGACGGCATGACGATCCTGCTCGGAAACAGCGACGACAACCCGGATCGCGAGCGCTCGTACCTCGACCTCTTCGAGCAGCAGCGCGTGCACGGCGTGCTCATCTCGCCGCTCGGCGACGACCTTCCCCGGCTCGCGACGCTCCGCACGCGGGGCGTCCCGGTCGTGCTCGTCGACCGCGAGGCCGACGACCGCAGCTTCTCGTCGGTCGCGGTCGACGACGTCGTGGGCGGTGCGCTCGCGGTGCGTCACCTCGTCGAGTCGGGCCGTCGCCGCATCGCGTTCGTCGGCGGGCCCGGGTCGATCCGGCAGGTGGCCGACCGACTGGAGGGTGCACGGCGCGCGGCGGCCGAGACGCCGGGCGTGACGCTGGAGGTCGTCGAGACGCACGCGCTGACCGTGCTCGAGGGTCGTGCGGCGGGCGAGCGGATCCGCGATCGGGCACCCGAGGACCGTCCCGACGCGATCTTCGCGGCGAACGACCTCCTTGCGGTCGGCGTGCTGCAGGCGCTCATCATGCTCGGCGGCGACATCCGGGTACCGGACGACCTCGCCCTCATCGGCTACGACGACATCGACTTCGCGCAGGCCGCGGTCGTTCCGTTGTCGTCCATCCGCCAGCCCGCGTGGCTTATCGGGTACACCGCGGTCGACCTGCTCCTCCGCGAGGCGAGGGAGGGCGCGGACTTCGCGCCCGACCAGGTGCAGTTCCAGCCGGAGCTCGTCGTGCGGGAGTCGACCCGCTAGCCTCGCGGGGGGCGGGCGACGGCCTCCCGCACGGCCGGCTCCGCCGGTCGCGCGGCGCGAGGCGCGACTCGATCGCGTGGCTCGGCGGGCAGCACGAGCGGCCCGGTGCGCCGGGCGGCGACGTGCGCGCCCGCCGGGCCATCGGGCCGCGCCACCGCCACCGGGCGCGTGACCGGCACGGCGATCGCCGCGGTCGGGGGCTCGGCCCAGTCGAGGCCGAGTCGCGGCATCCACCCGTCGGCCGGATGCCGCACGACGCGCAGGCCGCGCGCGACGACGAGCCAGGCGAGGCCGATGAGCGCGGCGATCCCTGCGGCGACCGCCGCGACCCCGAGCGCCCAGCGCGGGCCCCATGCGTTCGCGACCGCGCCCACGATGGGTGCGCCGATGGGCGTGCCGCCCGAGAGGATCGCCATGTAGAGCGCCATCACGCGCCCGCGCAGCAGCGGATCGGTCGTGGTCTGCACGTAGCCGTTCGCGGTCGTGAGCATCGTCACGGCGCCGAAGCCGATGAGCACCGTCGACGCGGCGAACAGCCAATAGCCGGGCATGATCGCCGAGATCGCGGCGGCCGCGCCGAACAGCCCCGCGGCCACGATGATGACGCGCATGCGAGCGCGCTCGCGCTTGGCGGCGAGCAGGGCGCCGGTGAGGGACCCGATCGCGAGGATCGAGTTCAGCATGCCGTACTCGCCCGCTCCGCGTCCGAACTCGACGGCCATGGTCGACGAGAAGATCGGGAAGTTCATGCCGAACGCGCCCACGAGGAAGACGATCGCGAACACGACGACGAGGTCGGGCCGGCCCGCGACGTAGCGGAAGCCCGCGACGAACGCGCCGCGCTCGCGCGGGGCCCGCGGCATCCGGCGCAGCTTCGAACCGCGCAGCTTCGCGAGCGCGACGAGCACCGCCACGAACGTGACGGCGTTGATGATGAAGACCCAGCCGGTTCCCACGAGCACGATGAGCACGCCCGCGAGGGCCGGGCCGATCATGCGCGCGGCGTTGAACGACGCCGAGTTGAGGGCGACCGCGTTCGACATGTTCGACGATGAGACGAGGTCGGCGACGAAGGTCTGCCGGGCGGGGATGTCGATCGCGTTGACGACGCCGAGCGCGCCCGCGAAGACGAAGAGGTGCCAGAGCTCGGCGTGGCCGAGGATGAGCAGCGCGCCGAGCCCGACGCCGAGCACCATGAGGGCCGACTGGGTGAGCATGAGCACCTTGCGGCGCTCGAAGCGGTCGGCGATGAGCCCCGTGACGGGGACGAGCAGCAGCTGGGGCGCGAACTGGAGCGCCATGGTGATGCCGACGGCGAGGGCGTCGTTGTCGGTCAGCTCGGTGAGCACGACCCAGCTCTGGGCCGTGGCCTGCATCCAGGCGCCGATGTTGGAGATGAGCGCGCCGACGAACCAGATGCGGTAGTCGACCGACGCGAGGGAGCGGAACATGGCTTTCACAGGGTGGCGAGGTCTCCCATCAGTTCGGCGGCTCGGGCGAGGGTGGCGCGGTCCTCCTTCGGGAGTTCCCGGAGGCGCGTGGTGAGCCACGCGTCGCGCTGCTTGAGGGTGGTGGTGACGATGTCGCGGCCGGCATCGGTGAGGCGGATGTTGCTGCGCCGGCGGTCGGCCTCGTCGGCTTCGCGCACGAGGTAGCCGACGTCCTGCAGGCAGTTCACGGTGCGGTTCATCGACGGTGCGGACACCCGCTCGCGCTCGGCGAGCTGCGTGAGCGTCATGGGACCGTGCTTGTGCAGCCAGCCCAGGACCGCGAACTGCCCGTCGGACAGGCTCGGGTCGACCCGCTCTGCGCGGAGTCGGCGGGCCAGTCGCAGCGTCGACATGCGGAGCGTCGTGCTCTGCTCGGCGATCGTCCCCATGGATCGATTAGCATAACAAATTAGCCTTGCTAAGTAAAGTCGGATGCCGCGGGAGTCCCGTTCGTGCGATCGAGGGCACTTTCGCGCGGTGCTCCACCCCACGAACCGCACTCCAGTGAGGAGGACTGCCCCGTCGCGCCCCACCGGTGCCAAGATGAGCGCATGCCGACGTTCACCGACCCGCACGGGGTGCGCATCCACTACGAGCACTGGCGGGTGCCGGATGCCACGGCGGTCGTGCAGCTCGTGCACGGCGTCGGCGAGCACATCGGCCGCTACGGCGAGCTCGTCGCCGAGCTCAACGCCGCCGGCTACTCGGTGTGGGCCGACGACCATCGCGGCCACGGGCAGACCGGCTTCGAGCAGCACGGCGGCGACCTCGACCGCATGGGGCGGCTCGGCCCGGGAGGGCTGCGGGCGGCCATCGACGACGTGCACCGCTTCACGTCCGTCATCCGCGAGACCGAGGGCGACGAGGCGCCGCTCGTGCTGCTCGGCCACTCGTGGGGCTCGCTGATGGCGCAGATCATCCTCAACCGGCATCCGCACGACTACGACGCGGTCGTGCTGACGGGCACCGCCTACCGGATGCCGCCGCACATGAACTCGGGCGACCTCAACCGTCGCCACCGGCACCTCGGCACCACGGGCCTCGAGTGGCTCTCGCGCGACCCGGCCGTGGCCGAGGCGTTCGTGCGCGACCCGTACACGACGGCGGTACCCCTCCAGGAGCTGTTCGGCCTCATCGAGGCGGCGCGACTCGTGGGCCGGCCCCGCCGGAGCCTGCCCGCCGAGCTGCCGCTGCTGATCATGGTCGGCTCCGACGACTCGCTCGGCGGCGAGAAGAGCGCGGTGCGGCTCGCGAACGCGTACGCGCGCCGATCGGGACTGGCCGACGTCACGCTCGTGGTCTACGACGGCGCCCGCCACGAGGTCTTCAACGAGACCAACCGCGAGGAGGTGCGGGCCGATCTCGTCCGCTGGCTCGACGAGCGCTTCGCGGTCGACTGACGCGCGATCTCGGCGACTACGGCCGTGGCGGGACGTTGAACCCGAGCAGCCTCGCGCGACGCTCGCCGCCGAGCTCCTCGAAGCGCACGATCGTCGGCGCGCAGTTCTCCACGACGGGGAACAGGTCGCGGTACCGGTCCGGATCGATGCCGAGCAGCTCGCACAGCACCAGCCGCATGAGCGTGGCGTGGGTCACGACGAGCACGCGCCCGTGCGGGAACTCGTCCACGAGCTCGAGCAGCGCGGGCAGCGCACGGTCGAGGCCCTCGACGCCGGACTCGCCCGCGGGCATGGGCTGGCGAGCCGGATGCCGCTCGAAGGCCGCCCACTCCGCCGGCATCCGCTCGCCCAGCTCGGCCGGGGTGAGGCCCTCGCCCGAACCGAAGTCGATCTCGACGAGGCGCGGGTCGACGCGCAGGTCGAGGCCCGTGGCCTTCGCGGCCGGCTCGGCCGTTCGCCGCGCCCGCTGCAGCGGCGAGGCGACGATCGCCGACAGCCGCGCCCGCGTCGCCCAGTCCGCGAGCTCGTCGGCCTGCACCCGGCCGTGGTCCGTGAGCTCGACGTCGGACGAGCCCGCATAGCGGTGCTCGGCGTGCCACACGGTCTCGCCGTGCCGGGCCAGGAAGAGCGTGGTCATCGCGGCATCCGTTCCCTCGATCGAATCGGGACCTGCGGCCGAGCCTACGCCCGAGGCGCGTCCGGCCCGAGGCATCCGTAGGCTGGGGCCCATGCACGGTGAGTACAAGGTTCCCGGCGGCAAGCTCGTGGTCGTCGACCTCGACGTGGTCGACGGCGCGATCCGCGACCCGCGCGTCGCGGGCGACTTCTTCCTCGAGCCCGACGAGGCGCTGGGCGACCTGAACGCCGCGCTCGAGGGGCTGCCCGCGGCATCCGACGCCAAGCAGATCGCCGCGGCGATCGCCGAGGGCCTGCGCCCCGACGCGGTCCTGCTCGGGTTCTCGCCCGAGGCGGTCGCCGTCGCGGTGCGCCGAGCGCTCACGGATGCCGCGACCTGGTCGGACTACGAGTGGGAGATCGTGCACGATCCGGCCGTGTCGCCGCGCGTGCACCTCGCGCTCGACGAGGTGCTCGCGACGCGCGTCGGCGAGGGCCGCCGGAAGCCCACGCTGCGGTTCTGGGAGTGGGAGGAGTCGGCCGTCGTGATCGGCTCGTTCCAGTCGGTGCGCAACGAGGTCGATCCCGAGGGTGCGGCGAAGTACGGCTTCGACGTCGTGCGCCGCATCTCCGGCGGCGGCGCGATGATGATGGAGAAGGGCAACGTCGTCACCTACTCGCTGTACGTGCCCGCCGCGCTCGTGCAGGGCATGAGCTTCGCCGGCTCCTACGCGTTCCTCGACGACTGGGTGCTCCAGGGGCTGCGCTCGCTCGGCATCGAGGCGACCTACCAGCCGCTGAACGACATCGCGAGCCCGGCGGGCAAGATCGGCGGCGCCGCGCAGAAGCGCCTCGGCTCGGGCGGCGTGCTGCACCACGTCACGATGGCGTACGACCTCGACAACGAGAAGATGCTCGAGGTGCTGCGCATCGGGCGCGAGAAGATCAGCGACAAGGGCATCGCGTCGGCCGCCAAGCGCGTCGACCCGCTGCGCTCGCAGACGGGCCTCGCCCGCGCCGAGATCATCGAGCGGCTCAAGCAGACGTTCGCGGGGCTCCACGGGGCGACGCCGGGGACGGTCGCGCCCGACGAGCTCGCCGAGGCCGAGGCGCTCGTCGCGTCGAAGTTCGCGACCGAGGAGTGGCTCCAGCGCGTGCCGTGAGGCGACGGACGGAGCGCCCCCGTCGCCCCGGATGCAACCCGACGGCGGTACTGGGGAACCCCTGAACGTGAGCAGTCGTCACGCCGGTACAATCGCCGGGTGGACTGGTGGATGGGGTTGCTCATCGCCGGCGCGGTGGTCGCGTTCGGCGTCATCGCCGTGCGCCTGCGCTGGATCGACCTGTCCGACAAGACCAAGCAGGGCAAGCCCAGTGGGTCCGCCGTCATGATGATCGGCGACGAGGTGTTCGCGCCCCGCAAGTACGAGGCCCAGGTCGAGGTCGACCGCCAGGCCCGCCTGCCGGTGCCCGCTCCCGTGCCCGGCGACGGCGACAAGGGCATCTCGTACGCCGCGGCCGACGCCGGCGACGACGACCCCGACCGGTTCCGCGGGCGGATCCGCCTCGACGTCGAGCGCTGAGCGCGCCGCGACGGCACCCCGACGCCGTCGACGCTAGGCGTCGACCAGCGTCGCACCCCACTCGCGGGCGCGGGTGAGCTCGCCGTCGGCGACCGGGCCCGAGTAGCCGTGCACGCCGAAGGTCACCGCGTGGTCGACCGGGCGGAACCCCTTCGAGATCAGCTTCTTCAGCGCCTTCTTGGCGGCCGATCCGGGCAGGCGGGGCTTCACGGTGCGCGTGTCGAACGTGGCGGCCGCCACCGGCGACGACGGCACGGCCAGGGCGTCCAGCCATTCCCGGATTCCGCGGGCGGGGATGGTCGTCGCGCCCTGCTGCCTGGCCGACTCGCGCGTCGAGGCGGTCGTCATCGAGAACGCGTGCGTCGGCCCGCCGACCACGATGAGATCGACGTCGGGGTCGATCACGTCGGGCGCCGACACGACCTCGACCACGTCCACGACCTCGACGCCCTCGCTCGAGCGCAGTCCCTCGGCGACCGCGCGGGCGAGTTCCCCCGTGTTCCCCCAGATCGTCTCGTACACCACCAGCGCGTGCATCATCGCTCCTCG
Source organism: Agromyces sp. CCNWLW213 (assembly GCF_037199545.1). Taxonomy (NCBI): domain Bacteria; kingdom Bacillati; phylum Actinomycetota; class Actinomycetes; order Micrococcales; family Microbacteriaceae; genus Agromyces; species Agromyces sp. CCNWLW213. The sequence continues at coordinate 52,239 of NZ_JBBBDX010000006.1, forward strand.
TTCCTCCTCGTCCGGGTCCTGGCCGGTCACGTTACGGCGGCGGAGCCGCGCCGAACGGGACCTTCGGCCGCTGGCGTGCGCGCTGGCAGACTTGACCGGTGTCCGCTGCCGAGCCCGACCGCGTCGTCCACGCCGACAACCTCGACGTGCTGCCGACGCTTCCCGACGGCCGCTTCACGCTCGTCTACCTCGACCCGCCGTTCAACACGGGGCGGTCGCAGTCGCGGCAGTCGACCCGGCACGTGCGGCAGTCGCCGACGGATGACGCGGCGCTCGCGCCATCCGGAACCGTCACGGGCTTCGCCGGCAAGCGGTACGAGCGCATCCGCGGCGACCTCATGCGGTACGACGACCGGTTCGACGACTACTGGGGCTTCCTCGAGCCGCGGCTCGCCGAGGCCTGGCGGGTCCTCGCCGACGACGGAACGCTCTACCTGCACCTCGACTATCGCGAGGCCCACTACGCGAAGGTGCTGCTCGACGCGCTCTTCGGGCGGGAGTGCTTCCTCAACGAGCTGATCTGGGCCTACGACTACGGCGGCAAGTCGAAGCGGCGGTGGCCGACCAAGCACGACACGATCCTCGTGTACGTGAAGGATCCGGAGCGGTACTTCTTCGACTCGGCGGCCGTCGACCGCGAGCCGTACATGGCCCCGGGGCTGGTGACGCCCGAGAAGGCGGCGGCCGGCAAGCTGCCGACCGACGTGTGGTGGCACACGATCGTGTCCCCGACCGGGCGCGAGAAGACCGGCTATCCGACGCAGAAGCCCGAGGGCGTGCTGCGGCGGATCGTGCAGGCGTCGAGCCGGCGGGGCGACTGGGTGCTCGACGCGTTCGCCGGGTCCGGCACGACGGGCGCGGTCGCGCGCTCGCTCGACCGGCGGTTCGTGCTCGTCGACGAGCACGCGGAGGCGATCGAGGTCATGCGCCGTCGCTTCGCGGGGGCCGGCGGCATCCGCTTCGACGAGATGCCGCCCGCGATCCGGGAGGACGCCGGCTAGGCCGACGCGCGACGCACGAGCCGCGTCGACATGATGTTGCGGTGCGGGACGTCCTCGCCCGAGAGGAGGCGGAGCAGCAGGTCCGCCATGAGGTACCCCATCTCCTCCGACGGCTGGTGCACGGTCGTGAGCGGGATCGCGGAGGACGTCGCCGCGGGGCTGTCGTCGTAGCCGACGACCGCGATGTCCTCGGGCACGCGGCGTCCGCGCTCGCGCAGCACCGACAGCGTGCCGGTCGCCATGAGGTCGCTCGCCACGAACACGCCGTCGAGGTCGGGGACGCGGTCGAGCAGCCGCCGGGTGGCGGCGACCGCGCCGGCGACCGAGAAGTCCGCCGTCTCGACCGCGTCGTCGGGCATGCCGGCGGTCGCCAGCGCGCGCCGGAAGCCGTCGAGCCGGTCGACGGCGGCGGGCATGTCGAGCGGGCCCGTGATCGTGCCGACCCTGCGCCGGCCGATGGCGAGCAGGCGCTCGGTGGCCGTCAATCCGCCCTCGATGTTGTCGACGTCGACGTAGATGTCGTCGTCGGCGATGTTCGGCGGGCGACCGCCGAACACCATGGGCATCTCGTGGGCGGCCTCGTGCAGCGAGTGGTCGCCCTCGTGGTGCGAGACGACGAGCGCGCCGTCCACCACGCCGGACCGGAGGTAGCGCAGCGTCTTGCGCGTCGGGTCGCTCGTGGAGAGCAGCAGGTTGAGCAGGTACTCGCTCACGTCCAGGCGCCGCGTGATGCCCTGCACGATCGCCGCGAAGTACGGGTCGCCGAAGAACCGCGTGGTGTCCTCGGGGACCACGAGCGCGATCGCGCCGGACGTGCGGCTGGCGAGCGACCGCGCCGCGCGGTTCGGCACGTAGTTGAGCTTCGCGATGGCCTCGTTGACCACGCGCACGACCTCGGGGGAGACCTTGGGCGAGCCGTTCACGACACGGCTCACCGTCGCACGCGACACGTTGGCCTCTCGCGCGACCATCTCGAGGGTCGGCGCGGGCGGACGCGCCCCGGACCCGATCACCCCCTGCATGCCGTCAGTCTATTTCCGGGTGGCATGCGGTGGTCGGGTCCGGGGGTCCGGCGGGGGTCAGCGAGCGGATGCCGCGGGCAGGGCGCGGTCGCGGATGACGGCCCGGTAGGCCAGCCCGCTGTCCTTGACGGTGCGCTCCTGGGTCTCGTAGTCGACGCGGACGAGGCCGAAGCGCTTGTCGTAGCCCCACGCCCACTCGAAGTTGTCGAGGATCGACCAGTAGAAGTAGCCGTGCACGGGCGTTCCCTCGTCGATGGCGTCGAGGATCGACGACAGGTGCGACAGCAGGAACCCGGTCCGCTCGACGTCGTGGATCGCGCCGTCGGGCGCCGCCTCGTCGTCGTAGGCGGCGCCGTTCTCGGTGACGAACAGGCGGACGCCGGCGGGGCCGGCGTACTCGCGGTGCACGCGGCCGAGCAGCTCGCGCAGTCCGTCGGGCTGCACCTCCCACCCCATGCCCGTGCGGGGCAGCCCCTGCGAGTGGAAGTGCACGCCCTCGGCCGCGGGGAAGGGCGAGCGCGTCGCCCGGTCGGTGGGCGCCTGGCCCTCGATCGGCTCGGCGGCCGGGCGGTCGCTCACGTACTCGCCGTGGTAGTAGTTCACGCCGAGTGCGTCGATGGGCGTGGCGATCACCTCCAGGTCGCCCGGCCGGACGACGGCGTCGAGGCCGAGGTGCCCGACGTCGGCCAGCAGGTCCTCCGCGTAGCGCCCGCGGAAGATCGGGTCGAGGAACACCCGGTTGAACTGGCCGTCGATGCGTCGCGCCGCGTCCAGGTCGCCCGGGTGGGCCGGGTCCACCGGCTTGGCGACCGTGAGGTTCAGCGTGATGCCGAGGTCGAGCGAGGCGTCCCGCTCGCGCAGTGCCCGCACGGCCAGGCCGTGGCCGAGCATGAGGTGGTGCGCCGCCGCGAGGCCGGCCGCGACCTCCTGCCGCCCGGGTGCGTGCGCGCCGGCGGTGTAGCTCAGGAACGACGAGCACCACGGCTCGTTGAGGGTCGTCCAGATCTTCACGCGGTCGCCGAGCGCGTCGTGCACGCTGAGCGCGTAGTCGCGGAAGCGGAACGCCGTGTCGCGGTTCGCCCAGCCGCCCTGCTCCTCGAGCGCCTGCGGCAGGTCCCAGTGGTAGAGCGTCAGCCACGGGGTGATGTCCGACTCGAGCAGCTCGTCGACGAGGCGCGAGTAGAAGTCGACGCCCTTCGCGTTGACCGGCCCGCCGTCGGGGCGCACGCGCGCCCACGACGTCGAGAACCGGTAAGCGTTGAGCCCGAGCTCGCGCATGAGCGCGACGTCGTCGCGGTAGCGGTGGTAGTGGTCGCACGCGACGTCGCCGTTGTCGGCGTTCACGACGGCGCCGGGCACGCGGCTGAACGCATCCCAGATGGAATCGGTGCGGCCGTCCTCGTGGGCGGCGCCCTCGATCTGGTAGGCGGCCGCGGCCGCCCCGAGCAGGAAGCCCTCGGGGAAGCGGCGGACCGCGGCGGCGGTGGGTTCGGCGGCGGGGTGGGTGATGGTCATCCCTTGACGGCTCCTTGCATGATTCCGGAAACGAGCTGCTTGCCCGCGACGACGAACAGCAGCAGCAGCGGGAGGGTCGACAGCAGCACGCCGGCCAGCACGATCGAGTAGTCCACGAAGTGGTTGGACTGCAGGAGCGAGAGCGCGACGGGCAGGGTCGGGTCGCTGCGGTCGAGCACGATGAACGGCCAGAAGAAGTTGTTCCAGGCCGTCACGAACGTGAACAGGGCGAGCATGGCGGCGGCGGGACGGGCGGCGACGACGCCGACGGTCCAGAAGGTGCGGATCATCGACGCGCCGTCGACGCGCGCGGCCTCGATCAGCTCGTCGGGCACGGCCTGCTGCAGGTACTGGGTCATCCAGAACACGCCGAAGGCGCTCGTGAGGGCGGGCACGATGATCGCGCCGATGCTGCCCGTCCAGCCGAGGTCGGCGAACAGGATGTACAGCGGCACGACGCCGAGCTGCATCGGCACCGCCATGGTGGCGACGACGAACACGAGCAGCGGCTTCGAGCCCGGGAACCGCAGCTTGGCGAAGGCCCATCCGGCGAGGGTCGACGTGATGACGACGGAGGCCGCGATGAGGGCCGAGCTGTAGATCGAGTTCCACAGCGCGGGCCAGAAGTTCACGGCCGGGTCGTCGACGACGGTCGCCGCGTTCGCCAGGAAGTTCCCGCCCGGGATCCACGACATGTTCGGGTCGTTCAGGGTCGAGGCGTCCCCCGAGCCGATGAGGAGCGACCAGTAGAACGGGAACAGCGACGCGAGGAGCACGGCCGCGAGTCCGGCGTACACCCAGAAGCCGGCCCGCACGCCGCGGATGCGCGTGGTGCCGCGGAGTCCGCGGGGTCGCCGGCCCCGCGGCATCCGCTCGGCCGCACCGGGCACGACCTCGGAGGCCGGGGCCGACGCGGGGGAGGTGTCGAGTGCGGTCATGGCTATCGCCGCCCTTCGTCGCGCACGAGTCGCCTCGTGACGAGCAGGTTGATGAGGCCGATGATCAGGATGATCAGGAACAGGATCCAGGCGAGCGCGGCGGCCCGCCCGAAGTTCCACTGGCCCCAGCCGATGTCGTAGAGGTACAGCGTGATGGTGAGCCACTGCTGCGCCGCGCCGCCGCGACCGAACTGGTCGTACATGCGCGGCTCGTCGAAGATCTGCAGGCCCCCGATGGTCGACGTGATGATCACGAAGATGAGGGTCGGCTTGAGGGAGGGCAGCGTGATGCTGCGGAACTGCCGGAACGGCCCCGCACCGTCGATGCTCGCGGCCTCGTAGTAGTCGCGCGGGATCGCCTGCATCGCGGCGAGCAGGATGAGGGTGTTGTAGCCGGTCCAGCGGAAGTTCACCATGGTCGCGATCGCGACGTGGCTCCAGAAGGCGTCCTTGTGCCACTGGATCGCCGGGAGGCCGAGGTCGGTGAGCACGTTGTTCACGAGGCCGTGGTTGTCGCCGAACATGTTGCTGAAGATCAGCGCGACGGCGACGGGTGCCATGACGAAGGGCACGAGCACGCCCATCCGCCAGAAGGTCTTGGCCCGGATGTTGCGATCGAGCATGGCGGCGATGAACAGCGCGGCGATGAGCTGCGGCACGCTCGAGAGCAGGAAGATGCTGAAGGTGTTGCGCAGGGCGGTCCAGAACTGGGGCTGGCCGAGGATCCAGGCGTACTGGTCGAAGCCGATGAACTCGCCGGAGTTGCGGACGAGGTCCCAGTCCATGAACGAGATGACGGCCGTGAACGCGATGGGGAAGATCCCGACGACCGCGAACATGATGAAGAACGGCGAGATGTAGAGGTACGGCGAGACCTTGAGGTCCCACCGGCTGAGCCGCTGGCTGAACGAGATGACGCGCGGCTGGCGCGCCGTCCGGTTCGGCGGTGCGGCGGGCGGCCTGGTGGCGGTGGCGGTCACGGGGACTCCCGGGGGTGTGCGGCGGGCGATCGAGGGCGGGCGGGGGCCGTGCGGGTGCGCGGCCCCCACCCGGTCAGCGGGGGACTAGAAGGCGCCGACCTCGGTGACCCACGTGTTCCACGAGGTCTTCTGGTCCTCGACGCCGTCGAAGACGCGCGTGACCGCGTTCTGCAGTGCGTCGTGGAACTGGAAGAACTTCGGACCCTTGAAGGTCGCGACGGTCACGGCCTCGGCGCGGGCGATGCCGATCTCACCGGTGGGGGCGTCGTTGAAGTACTCGTTCGTGAAGCCCGTGAGGTCCTCGTCCTCGTAGGCGTCCGCCTGGCTCGGGAACGTGCCGGCGTTGGCGAACGCCTTGACCTGCTGCTCGGGAGCGGTGAGCCAGTCGGCGAGCTTCAGCGCCTCCTCGACGTTCTCGCCGTTGGCCGGGACGGTCAGGTACGAGCCGCCCCAGTTGCCGCCGCCGCCGGGGAAGACGTCGGCGATGTCCCAGCCCTCGACCTCGGGGGCGTTGCCGGAGATCACGCCGTGCATCCAGCCGGGGCAGAGCATCGCGGCGAACTCGCCGTTGGCCATCGAGGCGAACCAGTCGTCGCTCCACTGGCCGGCGTAGGCCGAGATCGGCACCGCGCGCTCGACGACGGTGTTGTACGCGTCCTCGATGTCGGCGTTCTCGGTCGCGACGATCGTGCCGTCGGGCTCCTCGTAGGCGGTCTCGAGCTGGTTCACGATGCCCTGGAGGACGGAGTTCGCGGAGTCGATGAACGGCTTGCCGGTCGCGGCCGTGTACTGGTCGGCCACGTCGAAGAAGTTGTTCCAGTCGCCCTCGAGGAGCGTCGCGACCTCGGCGCGGTCGGTCGGCAGGCCCGCGGCCTCGAAGAGGTCGGCGCGGTAGCAGACGCCCTGCGGCCCGATGTCGGTGCCGAAGCCGACGAGGCGGCCCTCGGCGTCGGTCGCGGCCGCTTCCTTCCAGTCGAGCCAGCGGCCCTTCGCGCTGTCGGGCACCTCGGCCAGCAGGTCGGAGTACTGCATCGCCTCGGTGAACCAGTCGACCTCGACGGCCTCGATGTCGGCGAGGCCCTCCTTGCCGAGCTTCTGGAAGTAGTTGGCGCGCGCGTCGTTCGACGTCGCGGCGCGGTTGTGGACGATGGTGACGTTCGGGTTCTCGTCCATGTACTCCTGCAGGAGCTCGTCGGTGTAGCCGAAGTCGTTGAACGTGGCGAGCGTCAGCTCGACCGGGCCGCCCTCCTCGGCGGCGGTGTCGGCGCCTGCGGCGCAGCCGGTGGCGATGAGGGCGAACGAAGCGGCGCCGGCGACGGCCGCGAACGCCTTGGTGCGTCGTGAAAGCTTCACGGTCACTCCCTTGTGTGCGTGGTTGACGGGGGCCTCGCGGGCGCGCTCCACTCGTCGGTGAGAGCGCTCTCACGATGCGGTTCCCGATGTTAGGGAGCCGCGTCGGGCGTTGTCAAGAGAGCGCTCTCACGGATTCGGCGTCGTGACCTGATCGTGACCCGGCGCACGTGCGGCGGGATCCGGTGCGATGCCGCCGCACGGCGACCCGGCGATCGTCCGCCCGGCACACAGGTCCAGCGGATGCCGCTCCCGGCGTCCTCGGAGCCGGTCCGGTTAGCGTGGCCCGCGTGATCCGATGCCTCCTCGCCGCCGGCCTCGCCGCGGGGCTCGCCCTGTGCGCGACCGGCTGCGCCGGGATCCCGCCGCTGCCCCCGCAGGCGACCTCCCCGGATGCCACCGCCTCCGTCCCGGGTACCGACCAGGCGATCGAGAGCGAGGAGCCCGAGCCGACGCCCGCGTACGTGGCGGACGAGACGACCGATCCGGCCGTGATGGCGCAGCTCGAGTACGTCCTCGCATACTGGTCGGATTACAACGACGAGGAGTGGGGCGTGCTCGAGGGCAACGACTGCGTGAACTTCACCAGCCAGGCGCTGGTCGTTCGCGGCTGGGAGCAGGACGACGACTGGTACCACGGCGGCGACCCCTACGCGTCGAGCCCCACGTGGCGCAGCTCGACGGCCATGCACGACTGGCTCGCGAGCCGGCCCGACCTCGCCACCCCGCTCGACGACAGCCGCCGCGCGGAGGTGCAGCTCGGCGACATCGTCCAGTTCGACTGGGACGACTCGGGCGACCGGGACCACACCGGCATCGTGACCCGCATCGAGCGCAGCGACGCCGACGTCAAGGTGTACTTCGCGGGCCACACGCTCGACAGCGACTACCGCGACGTGGACGTCGCGATCACCGAGGAGCACCCCGGCGCCTCGGTGTACTACTGGCGCCTGGCCGGCTGATGGGCGGGAACGAACCGAGCCCCGAGGTCCAGCGTCGTCGGCTCGTGGTGGCCTCCGTGCTGAGCGCCATCCTGATCGTCGGGTCCTTCGCCGTGCTCATCGCGACGGGCGCCGGTTCCGGGGGTTCCGAGGCCGCCGTCGACCGCTCCCCGGCATCCGCCGAGCCGACCGGCGAGCCGGCGTCGCGCCCGTCGCCGACGGCGACCGCGACGCCCGAGCCCGTGATCCCGCCGTTCGACAAGGCGGCCCGGTCGATCGACGACCCCGCCAGCATCTGGGTGGTCGTCGACAAGCTGCGCCCGCTGCAGCCCGCCGAGTACGAGCCCGCCGACCTCGTGCCCGTGCCCGTCGCGCACACGTGGGAGCCCGTGCTGCGCCAGGAGGCGGCCGATGCGGTCGTCGCGATGTTCGGCGCGGCCTCGCAGGAGGCGGGCCTCGCGCTCGCATCGAACAGCGCCTACCGGTCGTTCGGGGCGCAGCAGAACATCTACGACGGCGACGACGAACTCACCGCGCGGCCCGGATTCAGCGAGCACCAGACCGGCCTCGCGATCGACGTCGGCGCGGAATCCGGCGTGTGCTCGCTCGACGTGTGCTTCGCGGACACTCCGGAGGGACAGTGGCTCCGCGACAACGCGCACCGGTTCGGGTTCGTCCTGCGGTACCCGGCCGACAAGCAGGCGGTGACCGGCTACCAGTTCGAGCCATGGCACTTCCGGTACGTCGGGACGGACCTCGCCGCCGAGATGCGGAAGCAGGGCATCACGACGCTCGAGGAGTTCTTCGGACTTCCCCCGGCGCCCGAGTACGCCGGCTGAGCGTTCATCGAGTTCCCAGCACCCGTGAGGGTTGCTCACACGCGGGCGTGGTCTCATGGTCGGGTCCCCCTTAATGCCGACACCGAGACCTTCCCCACCGTGCTCCGTAGACTCCAGCTCCCCGCGTCCCGACGCTCGACCTTCCGCGCGCCCGATCCCGAGGCCGCGGCCCGATTCGACCTCGCGCTCCCGGGCGCGAACACCGACGACGACCGCCGGCCCGCCGCCGAGCTCGCCCAGCTCGCCGACCTGCGGACCGAGTCGATCGCGACCGCCCTGGTCGAGCAGCGCCGGCTCGTCGAGGAGCGGCTCGTCGCCGAGGTGACCGCCGATCGCGATGTCGCCGCGAGCCGGGTCGACCGTGAAGCCCGGGAGGCGCCGAGCCCGCAGGTCGTGCGCACCTCGTTCGTCGTGGCGCCGTCGGAGGACCGGGCACGGCACCCGCGGCACCGGGCCGACCGGATCGGCAATCGGCGTGCGACGAGCGGTGCCCGCCGGACGGTCCTCGCCGGCTGACGCGCGCCGGCCCTCACCGCATTCCCAGCAAGACGCGGCGAAACGTCAACCTCCCGCCAATATGATCCGCGGGAGGGCGGCACTCGCGCCCGCATCGGCGTCACGCCGCGGACCTCCGGCCCGTGCGTGCCGAGGAGGGGAGCACCGTTGGGGGTTCAGACCGCGCTCGACGCCGTCACGGGGGCGCCGGGCATCGTCGACGCGATGCGCCTGGCCGACGACCTCGCCTTCGAGGCAGGACGCGATCCCGGGCTGCGGACCGTCCGTGTCCTGGCGCAGGCGTTCGCGCACGACGACGAGCTCACCGCGATCGCGGCGACGCACGCGCTCGCCGGGGTCTTCGACGCCGGGGCGGCACGACTGCTCGTCCGCCTGCTGTCCGACGAACGGGCCTTCCTCCGCGAGCACGCGGCCTGGGCGCTCGCGTCCGGGCTGCCGAGGGCCGAGGCGATGGGGGCGCTGCTGCGCCTGGTGGTCGACGGCGGATTCACCGGCATGCTCGCGCAGCGCACGCTCGAGCAGTGGGCCGAGGGCAGCGCCGAGTCGCTGCTCGTCGGGGTCGAGGGAGCGCTGCTCGGGGTCCACGAGCCCGCGGCGCGGGCGCGGCTCATCGAGACGCTCGGACTCGTCCGCGATCCGATCGCGCAGTCGGCGCTGCTGCGAGCGGCGACGGACGCCTCGGAGCCCGAGCCCGTGCGCGTCGCCGCGGTCGCGGCGCTCGGCGACCGGCCGGCGAGCGCCGAGGCGACCGAGACGCTCGACCGGCTCGCCGGTGCGGGCGGACTCCTCGGGGACGTCGCGCGGCTGGCCGTCGTCGACCTCGAGCAGGCGGCCGCACCGCCCGCGGAGACCGATGACGGACTCACCGTCGCCCAGCTGTTCCTCCACGCCGACATCGATCCCGACCTCAGCGCGGCCGGCGCGGGCGACAACGGGGGCATCGCCACCCTCCTCGTTCGACTGGGCGACGCGCTCGCGTCCGACCCGGACTCCGGCATCCGCCGCGTGCTGACCATGTCGCGCGGCTCGGTCCGAGAGGCGATCGACGGTCTCGAGACGCTCCGCTCGGGTGCGCCCGGTCACGTGTACGGGCGGACCCCGCTCCTGCACGACCCGGTGCCGTCCGCGGCGGCGTGGCCGCTCCGCGTCGCCGCCAAGCGCGCCACGCGCCGAATCCTCCGCGCTGCCGGCGGAGTCTCCGCGCTCCACCTCCGGATGGCGGACGTCGGCACGCTCGCCGCCGTCGAGGCCGCGCGCGAACTGGGCATCCCCGTCGTGTTCTCGCTCGCCCCCGACCCGCACGGCGTCATCGAGTCCCTCGACCGCGCCGGCCGGCTCACGCGCGAGAACTTCGGCCGCACCGACCTCGTCGAGCACTTCTGGTTCCGCGCTCGCCTGGTCCAGCGCGTCGCGGCCAACGCGGCCCACACGGTCCTCTTCCCGCGTCCGCACCTCGAGCAGGACCTCCTCCGGCTCGTGGGCGTCGACCTCACGGCGCATGCCGAGCGCCACACGATCGTGCCCGAGGGGGTCGATCTCGCGACGGTCGACGCCGCGCTCGCCGAGGCGGCCGACCACGCCGCGGGGTCCGAGCCGTCGCCGGCGCTCGCCGAGCTCCGCGATCTCGTCGGATCCCTCGTGCCCGCGCGCCGGAGCCTCCCCCTCGTCGTGACCGCCGGCCGGCTGCACCGGGTCAAGGGCATGGCCGCCCTTGTCGAGGCCTGGGCGGGCAGCGGGCTCGCGGAGCGGGCGAACCTGCTCGTCGTCGGCGGAGACCTCGAGCAGCCGTCGCCCGACGAGCGCGAGCAGCTCGACCGCATCGAGCGGGTCGTCCCCGCGGCCCGCCGGGCCGAGGCGGGGCTGCTGCTCGCGGGCCACCGGCCGAACGGCGTCACCGCGCGATGGATGGCCGCCGCACGCCACGGGCTGCCCGGGCTCGCCGCGCCCGGCGGCGTGTATGCCTGCGCGAGCATGAAGGAGGAGTTCGGACTGGCCATCCTGGAGGCGATGGCGACGGGCCTCTTCGTGGTCGCCCCGGACGGCGGCGGTCCGGCGACGTACATCGACGACGGCGTCACCGGGATCCTCACGGCGACCTCCGACCCCGCCCGCCTCGGGGACGCTCTCGCGGCGGCGCTCGACATCGCGGCCGGCGAGGCCGAGGCGGGCGACGACTCGCGCGCCGACCTGTCCCGCGCCATGGTCCGCGCCGAGTTCACGATCGAGCGGATGTCGCACGCGCTCGCCGGCGTCTACGACGGCGTCGCGCGCGCCGAGGCCGAGCTGCTCGAGCGCGTGGAGGCCGTGGCATGACGCTGCTCGTCATCAGCCCCGACTACGCCTCGCACCTGCTCCCGCTCGCCACGCTCGCCACGGCGTGGCGCGACCGCGGAGAGCGCGTCGTGGTGGCGACGGGACCGGCGACCGCCGCGATCGTCGAGGAGTTCGGGCTCGAGCACGTCGACCTGCGCCTCGGCCGCGGCAGCAATCCGGGCGTGATCGCCGCCGACGACCAGCCGGCCGACGAGGGGGACTCGCTCCGGGGCTTCTTCGCCGCGACGCGCGAGGGCGCGGTGCCGACGCTCGCCTACCAGGCGGCCGAGCGCCTCACCGACCTCATGTGGCGCCCGGTCGAGGCGGCCCGCGCGACGCTGCGCATCGTCGAAGAGGTCGCGCCCGACCAGGTGATCGTCGACCACCTCGCGTTCAGCGCCCGCCTCGGCCTGCAGGCGGCGGGCGTGCCACACGGCGACGTGGTCCTCGGGCATCCCAGTGCGCTGCCCGTCGGCGACGAGGTGTACGGCTTCCCTCCCGCGTGGCCGACGGCGTTCGCGCCGGACCCGGGGGAGCTCGCCGACCTCCGTGCGCTCTGCGAGCGCGTGGCCGGCCGATTCACCGACGAGTGGAACGCGGCGGCGCGCGAGCTCGCGCCGTCGCATCCGCCCTCGGAGGACGCGTTCGGCGAGCACGGCCCGCTGGTGCTGTACAACTTCCCGTCCGAGCTCGCCGACGACGACCGGCTCGGGCTGCTGTCGCCCCACCGGTTCCTGGGCTCGGCGCGACGCGTCGAGCGCGTCGACGCCGACGTCGAGCGGTGGATCGCCGACGCGGGCCCGTTCGTCTACGTCAGCTTCGGGAGCTTCCTCTCGGTCCGCGGCGACGTGCTCCGCCGCGTCGTCGACGCGCTGCGCTCGGGCGGGGTGCGCGCGGCGATCGCGACCGGGTCGACGGATGCCGCGGAGCTCGGCGACCTCCCGGCCGACTGGCTCGTGCGACGCTACCTCCCCCAAGTGCGACTGCTCGACGCGGCCGCCGCGGCGGTCACGCACGGGGGGAACAACTCGGTCACCGAGGCCGTCGGCGCCGGCGTGCCGCTCGTCGTGCTGCCGTTCTCGACCGACCAGTTCGCCGGCGGCGCCTCGATCGAGGGCGCCGGGTTCGGCGTCGTGCTCGACCCCAACGCGGCATCCGCCGGCGACCTGGCGGTGGCCGTCGACCGCGTGCTCCGGCTCGACGGCGACGCGCGCGACCGGCTCGAGGCGGCCGCGGCCCGGCAGTCGGCCCGGCCCGGCCCCGAGCTCGCGTACGACGCCCTCGTGACGGGCGTACGGTCGGCGGCCTGACGCGACCCGGCGTCAGCCTGCGGCCTGCAGGGCCTGGTCGACGATGCGCTTCGCCTCGGCCTGCACCTCGGCGAGGTGCTCCGGTCCCTTGAACGACTCGGCGTAGATCTTGTAGACGTCCTCGGTGCCGCTCGGGCGAGCGGCGAACCACGCGTGCTCGGTCGCGACCTTGACGCCGCCCACCGCTGCGCCGTTGCCGGGCGCCGACGAGAGCTTCGCCGTGATCGGCTCGCCCGCGAGCTCGGTGGCGCCGATCGCGTCGCCGTCGAGCTTCGAGAGGGCCGACTTCTGCGCGGGGGAGGCGGCGGCATCCGTGCGCTCGTACGCGGGATCGCCGAACCGCTCGACGAGCTCGGCGTACAGCTGCGACGGGCTCTTGCCGGTGACGGCGCGGATCTCGGACGCGAGCAGGCAGAGCAGGATGCCGTCCTTGTCGGTGGTCCACACGGTGCCGTCCTTGCGGAGGAACGACGCACCCGCGCTCTCCTCTCCGCCGAACGCGACCGACCCGTCGAGGAGGCCCGGCACGAACCACTTGAAGCCCACCGGCACCTCGACGAGCCTCCGGCCGAGCGACTCGGCGACCCGGTCGATCATCGAGCTCGAGACGAGCGTCTTGCCGATCGCGGCATCCGCCGGCCAGTCGGGCCGGTGGGCGTAGAGGTATTCGATCGCGACCGCGAGGTAGTGGTTGGGGTTCATGAGCCCGCCGTCGGGCGTGACGATGCCGTGGCGGTCGGCGTCGGCGTCGTTCCCGGTGAGGATGTCGAAGCGGTCGCGGTTCGCGAGCACCGACGCCATCGCGTTCGGGCTCGACGGGTCCATTCGGATCTTGCCGTCCCAGTCGAGCGTCATGAACGACCAGCGCGTATCGACCTTCTCGTTCACGACCTCGAGGTCGATGCCGTAGCGATCGCGGATGGCGCCCCAGTAGCCGACCGACGCGCCGCCGAGCGGGTCGGCCCCGATCCGGATGCCGCTCGCCCTGATGGCGTCGAAGTCGATGATCTGCGCGAGGTCCTCGACGTACGCGCCGCGGAAGTCGTACGTCTCGACGGCACTCGGCTCGGCCTGGTTCACCCCGCGGAGCCCGTCGGCGATGAGCTCGTTCGCGCGGTTCGCGATCCAGTTCGTGGCGTCCGAGTCGGCGGGGCCGCCGTGGGGCGGGTTGTACTTGATGCCCCCGTCCTGCGGCGGGTTGTGGCTCGGCGTGATGACGATGCCGTCCGCCTCGCCCTCGGCGCGCTTCGCGGGGTCGTCGTTCCACTTCAGGATCGCGTGGCTCAGCGCCGGCGTCGGCACGTAGTCGTCGTACTCGTCGGAGAGCACGCGCACGCCGTTGGCGACGAGCACGTCGAGCGCGGTGGTCTGGGCGGGGCCGCTCAGCGCGTGCGTGTCGGCGCCGATGAACAGCGGACCGGTGACGCCCTGGCCCGTGCGGTAGTCGACGATCGCCTGCGTGACGGCCAGGATGTGGTCCTCGTTGAAGGCCGTGTTCAGCGACGACCCCCGGTGCCCCGACGTGCCGAACACCACGCGCTGCTCGGGGATCGAGACGTCCGGATGCCGGTCGTAGTACGCCCGGAGCAGGGCCTCCACGTCGATCAGGTCGGATTCGGTCGCCGGAGTTCCCGCTCGCTCGTGCATGCCCCCATCCTGCCGGTCGCGCTCCGTCGGCGACACCCCTTGCGGCGTCATCCGACGCTCACGCGAGCGACTGGAGGGTGGTCGCGATCGCGTGGATCGCGAGGCCCGCGAGCGCGCCCACCACGGTGCCGTTGATGCGGATCACCTGCAGGTCGCGGCCCACCTGCAGCTCGAGCTTCTCGGTCGTCTCGGTGGGGTCCCATCGCTCGACGGTCTCGGTGATGAGCGCGGCGATCTCGTGGCGGCTCCGGCCGACGACGTAGGTCGCGGCATCCGTGACCCAGGCGTCGACCTTCGCGTCGAGCTGCGGATCGGTGGCGAGCCGCCCGCCGAGCTCCACGAGCGCCCGCCGCGCCCGGCGCCGCAGGTCGCTGTCCGGGTCGTCCAGGGCCGTCGTCAGCGTCTCCTTGATCGAGGCCCAGGCCTCGCCGGCGAACTCGCGCAGCCGCGGGCTGTCGGCGAGGTCGTGCTTGAGCTGCTCGACGCGCGCGATGACCTGCGGGTCGTGCTGCAGGTCGTCGGCGAGCTCGGCGAGCCAGTCGTCGATCGCGAGGCGGAGCGGATGCCGCGGGTCCTCGCGGACCCCGGCGACGAACCCGACGATCTCGCGATGGGCCCGGTCGTCGACCACGCGCCCGACGAACTCGGGCATCCAGCGCGGCAGCCGCTCGGACACCATGCTGCCGAACGCCTCCGGATGCTCGGCGAGCCAGGCCTCCGCGCGCTCGAACGCGGCGTCCACGGCCGCGCGCTGCTGGTCGGCGGCGACGAGCCGCGCGCCCACGCGCCCGATCGCGGGACCCCACTCGGGCTCGAGCAGGTGCCTCCGGGCGAGCTGCTCGAGCACGTCGGCGACGTCGTCGTCCTCGAGCAGCGTGAGCACGCCGCGACCGGCCACCGACGCCTCCTCCACGACCCGCTCCGCGTTCGCGGGCTCGCGCAGCCACTCGCCCGCCCGGCGCGAGAGGCCCATGCGCTGCAGCTTGTCGCGCACGACGTCGTCGCGGAGGAACTCGTCCTGCACGAACGCGCCGAGCGCCGCGCCGATCTCGTCCTTGCGGTTGGGGATGATCGCCGTGTGCGGGATCCGGAGCCCCATGGGGTGTCGGAAGATCGCGGTGACGGCGAACCAGTCGGCGAGCGCGCCGACCATCGCGCCCTCGGCGGCGGCCCGCACGAAGCCCAGCCACGGCACCGACTCCTGCAGCGAGAACGCCACGGCGAAGACCACCGCGGCGACGAGCAGCAGCGAGGTCGCGAGTCGTTTCATGCGCACGAGCGCGGCGAGGCGCTCGGCATCGGTCGGCACCGTCCGCGGTCGTCCGGCGGTCTCCATCGTCCGGGTCATCGTCACCCCCTGCAGCGATTCTGCCCCTCCCACCCGGACGGCGGCCCTGAAACACCGTCGGGCACGGCCGTAGGCTTGGCGCATGACGGATGCCGCAGCGCCACGACCCGACGAGACGTACTCGTACCTGGGCCCGGCCGGCACCTTCACCGAGGCCGCGCTCAAGCAGGTGCCGGAGGCCGCGGGCCGACACTGGCGCAGCGTCAACAACGTGGGCGAGGCGCTCGCCGACGTCGTCGAGGGGCGCTCCACGGCGGCCATGATCGCGATCGAGAACTCGGTCGACGGGGGAGTGACCGCGACGCAGGACGCGCTCGCGACCGTGCCGGGCCTCCGGATCGTGGGCGAGTACCTCGTGCCGGTCAACTTCGTGCTCGTCGCGCGTCCCGGCACGCGCCTCGACGAGGTCCGCGTGGTCAACGCGCACCCGGTCGCGTACGCGCAGTCCCGCGGCTGGCTGGAGCGCAACCTGCCCGAGCACGGCCACATGCCGGCGACGAGCAACGTGCAGGCCGCGGCATCCCTCTTCGAGAACGGCCTGGCGGATGCCGCGGTCGCCCCGCCCGGCATCGTCGACCACCTCGACGTCGAGGTGCTCGCCGAGTCGATCGGCGACAACCCGAACGCGATGACGCGGTTCGTGCTCGTGAGCCGGTCGCGGCGGATCGCCCCGCGCACGGGCGCCGACAAGACGAGCCTCATCGTCGAGCTGCCCGACGACGAGCCGGGCTCGCTGCTGGCGATGCTCGAGCAGTTCTCGACGCGCGGCGTGAACCTCTCGCTCCTGCAGTCCCGACCGATCGGCGACGAGATGGGGCGGTACCGGTTCGTGGTCGACCTCGAGGGGCACGTCGAGGACGAGCGGGTCGCGGACGCGCTGCTCGGCCTCCGCCGGTTCAGTCCCAAGGTCATCTTCCTGGGCTCGTACGCGCGCGCCGACCGGCGCGAGGCGCAGTACCACTCGAAGTACGAGGACGACATCTTCATCGAGGCGCGCGACTGGCTTCGCGGGGTCCTGAGCGGAGAGCCCGAGGAGGGCTGACGCGATGAGCGGTGCGGAGTTCGACCCACGGTACGACCCGCGCTACCAGCGAGGCTGGGTCGAGGGGCCGACGGATGCCACGGCGCCGGCCGAGATCGGGCCCGGGTTCCGTCCCGAGCCCGCCGTGCCGTCTCCCGAGCCGGCGTCGCCACGCCGCGCTCGAGCGTCCGACGGTCCGGCCGGTCCGCCCGCGCCCTCGCCGCCGGATCCGCCGCCCGCCCGCGTGGCGGCGACGCCGCCGCCCGCGTCTCACCGCCCGGACGGTTCGGACGACCCGGACGGTCCCGCCGAACCCGTCGGCCCCGCCCACCCCGCCGACCCCGCCGACTCCCTCGACGATCCCGCCGCGCGCGTCGTCCGCATCGCGCTCGGCGTCGCCTGGGCGGTGGCGGTCGGCGCGACGCTCGCCGGCGCGGGACTGGTCTGGTCGCTCGCGTCCCGGGTCCCGCTCTTCAGCCAGCCCGCCGACTCGGGCGAGATGGTCGTCCAGGCCCTGGCGCAGTACGCGGCCCCGAGCCTCCTCTCCACGGGACTCCTCGGTGTCGTGGTGCTCACGGTCGTCGACGGACTCCGCAGGGCCCGCGACCTCGCGCCCGCTCGAAGGTCGGCCGGCGAGGAGGGCGGCGCGTGATCCGGGCGCTGCTCGACCGGTCCGTGATCGCCCTCGCGGTGCTCGCCGCGGTGGGCGCCGCGGGACTCTGGCGGCTCGTGTCGTGGAGCCTCGCGGCCGACGAGCTCGCGCGCAGCGGTCCGCCCGGCGAGGAGGGGCAGGGGGCGCTCGAGCTCATGTGGATGCTGCCGTTCCTGCTGAGCCCGGCCGCGACGACCCTGGTCGTCGCCGCGCTCGTCGGCCTGCCGCTGGTGGTCGGGGCGAGGTACGCCGCGATCGTGCGCTCGCGCCGCGACGCCCCCTAGCGGGACTCGCGCGGGGCGCCGTCCGCCGGCGCGCCCGACTCGGAGGCGCCGGCCGTCGCGTCGGCCTCGGCGATGTCGGCGGCGGCGATCTCGCCCGTGACGGGCTGCGTCGCCACGGCCTCCTCGGCCGCGGCCTCGGCCGCCTCGAGCTCGGCCTCGTCGAGCTCGGTGTCGAGCTCCTCGTCCGCGGGCGGCTCGCCGGCCGCGGCCTGCTCGGTCGCGCGCTGCGTCGCCTCCTCCGAGGCTCGCTCGGCGGCCTGCTCCGCGACGCGGACCACGAGCGCCCTGGGGTCGATCGCGAACCGCGCAGCGGTGATCTGCCCCATCTCCTCGCCGTCGATCTCGAACTCCTGCGGGTCGCCGTCGATCACGATGTCGACCGTGCGGCCGCTCGCGTAGACGACCTCGCGGCGCTTGTTGCCGCCGGTCAGGTCGATGAGCTGGCGGCCGAGCGCGCTCTTGCGCAGCACCCGGTTCTCCCAGGCCACCTTGCGCCACACCATGAGCCAGCCCCAGACGTTGCGCGGCTGCAGCCGCACGACGTCGAGGCGGCCGTCGTCGATCGCCGCCTCCGGGATCAGCTCGATGTTGCCCGGCAGGTAGCCGAGGTTCGCGATGAGCACGCTCGCGACGCGCGACCGGTGGGTGCGTCCGTCGTCCATGCGATGCGCCACGCGGAACGGCGCCGAGTTCGGGATGGCGCGGATGCCGGCGTCGACGTAGGCGAGCCAGCCGACGCGCTTCTTCAGGTCGGGATCGGTGTTCGCGATCATGGCCGCGTCGAAGCCGATGCCGCTCATGACGAGCGACACCTCGGTGTCGGTGGTGCCGTCGGGCCGGCGCACGCGGGCGCGCAGCACGTCGACGGCGCGGTCGACGCCCGTGAACGCGAGCGCGACGGCGGCCGGGATGTCGTTGACGGGGATGTCGAGGTTGCGGGCGAAGAGGTTGCCCGTGCCGAGGGGGATGAGCCCGACCGGGATGCCCGAGTCCTCGAGGCCCTCGACCACGGCGCGGACGGTGCCGTCGCCGCCCGCCGAGATCACGAGGTCGACGCCCTCCTCGACCGCCGTGCGGGCCTGGCCCGTGCCCGGGTCGTCCTCGGTCGTCTCGATCCAGAGCGTCGGGCCGAAGCCGTGGTCCTTCTCGATCCCGGTCACGACGGCGCGGAGCTCCTCGACGCCCTCCTTGACCGGGTTGAAGATCACCGCGGCGCGCCTGCCGCCGCCCGCGGCATCCGTCACCTGTTCTTCGCCAGCCCTCATGGCTCGAATCTAGGGCATGGGCGCGTGCGCCGGCCGTGCGAGCGGGGGGCTTGACCGCGCCCGGTCGGCGCGCCGGATGCCGCGACTACACTTGCACGGGTGATCGACCCCGTGCTGCTTCGCGAGAACCCCGACCTGGTCAAGCGCTCGCAGGAGGCGCGCGGCGAGTCGACCGCCCTCGTCGACGAGGCCGTGGCAGCGGATTCCGCGCGCCGCGCGGCCATCGCGTCGTTCGAGTCGCTGCGCGCCGAGCAGAACGCGTTCGGCAAGCAGGTCGCGAAGGCCCCGAAGGACGAGAAGGCCGCGCTCGTGGCGCAGGCGCAGGAACTCGCTGCGAAGGTCAAGCAGGCCAGCGCCGACGCGAGCGCCGCCGAAGCGGCGTTCGCCGCGGCCGTGCAGCGCATCGGCAACGTCGTGATCGACGGCGTGCCCGCCGGCGGCGAAGAGGACTTCGACGTCCTCCGCGAGGTCGGCGAGATCCCCGCATTCGGGTTCGAGCCGCGCGACCACCTCGAGATCGGCGAGCTGCTCGACGCGATCGACATGCCGCGCGGCGCGAAGGTGTCGGGCGCGCGCTTCCACTTCCTCAAGGGCGTCGGCGCCCGCCTGCAGCTCGGCCTCATGAACATGGGCCTCGACAAGGCCATCGCCAACGGCTTCACGCCGCTCATCACGCCCACGCTCGTGCGCCCCGAGGTCATGCAGGGCACCGGCTTCCTCGGCGCGCACGCCGAGGAGGTCTACCACCTCCCGGCCGACGACCTCTACCTCACGGGCACCAGCGAGGTCGCGCTCGCCGGGTACCACGCCGACGAGATCCTCGACCTGTCGAACGGTCCCATCCGCTATGCGGGCTGGTCGACCTGCTACCGCCGCGAGGCGGGCAGCCACGGCAAGGACACGCGCGGCATCATCCGCGTGCACCAGTTCGACAAGCTCGAGATGTTCTCGTACGTCGACCCGGCCGACGCAGAGGTCGAGCACGAGCGGCTCCTCGCCTGGCAGGAGGAGATGCTCCAGGCGCTCGGCCTCGCCTACCGCGTGATCGACGTCGCCGCGGGCGACCTCGGCTCGAGCGCCGCGCGCAAGTTCGACGTCGAGGCGTGGGTGCCCACCCAGCAGGCGTACCGCGAACTGACGTCCACGTCGAACTGCACCACGTTCCAGGCGCGCCGCCTCGACATCCGCCATCGCACCGAGTCCGGGAAGACGGCGCCGGTCGCGACGCTCAACGGCACGCTCGCGACCACGCGCTGGATCGTCGCGATCCTCGAGACGCACCAGCAGGCCGACGGGTCCGTGATCGTGCCCGAGGGCCTGCGCGGCCACCTCGGCGGCCTCGAGGTGCTCCGCCCCGTCGAGCGATGAGCGAGCGGATGCCGCGCAGCGCGGATCGACGGGACGCGCCCGGCCCCGCGGCCGAGGCCGATCGCTGGTTCGTCGCGCTCGACGTCGACGGCACGATCATGCACGAGGACGAGTCGATCGACGCGCGCGTGGCCGACGCCGTGGCATCCGCCGTCGCCCGCGGGCACCGCGTGACGCTCGCGACCGGGCGCTCGTGGTCGACCACGAGGCCCGTGCTCGAGCACCTCGAGCTCGACCCCGAGTACGTCGTGTGCGCGAACGGCGCCATGACCCTGCGTCGCGACCCCGCGTCGCCCGACGGGTGGGTGCAGGCGCACGTCGAGACGTTCGACGCGACGCCCGTGCTCCGGCAGATCCGCGACGTGCTGCCCAGCGGGCGGTTCCTCGTCGAGCTCGCCGACGGCTACCGGCTCTTCACCGAGGGCATGACCGACTGGAACCTCGAGCGCGCCCGCAAGGTCGAGTTCGACGAGCTGCTCGGGCAGCCCGCCATCCGCGTCGTGGCCACGTCGATCGACCACGAGCTCGACGAGTTCTTCGCGATCGTCGACGAGATGGGCCTCAACCACGTCAGCTACGCGGTGGGCTGGACCGCCTGGCTCGACATCGCCCCCGACGGGGTCAACAAGGCCACGGCGCTCGAACGCGTGCGCGGATGGCTCGACGTGCCGCTGCGGCGCGTGATCGCCGTCGGCGACGGCCGCAACGACATCGAGATGTTCCACTGGGCGAAGGCCGCCGGACGTGCGGTCGCGATGGGGCAGGCCCCCGCCGAGGTGCTCGACGCCGCGAGCGAGACGACCGGCGCCATCGACGACGCGGGACTCGCCGCGGTCCTCGACTCGCTGCCCTGACGGCTCCCTCACAGCGCCGCGAGTAGGATCGGCCGAGGGGGAGCACGCGAATGGGCGATGAGGGTCCGGGTCCGCGCGACGCGGAGCAGGATGAACCGGTGCCGGCGGCGTCCGGCGACGGCGCGTCCGACGTGTCGCCCGAGGGCGCGGGCGACGGAGCGTCCGACGCGTCCCCCGACGGACCGGTCGAGGGCGACGTACTCGTCGGCACGCTCGTGCCCCCGGCCGCATCCCGCACCGAGGTGGGGACCCCGGTGCTCGACGAGGCCGACATCCCGCCCGCGCGCCACGGGCGGCTCTCGAGGCGCTCGACGGTGCGGACCCTCGCGAAGGTCGCCGGCGCCATGGTCGCCGTGGTCGCGGTGAGCGCCACGGCCGTGGGCGCCTACGCGGTCGGGAACCTCGTGCGGGGCGTGCAGCCGGGCGTGGTGTTCGAGGGCGAGGACATCCTCGACGACGTGCCCGACATCGGCGCGATGGAGGGCGGCCTCAACTTCCTGCTCGTCGGCAGCGACAAGCGCCCCGCCGACGGCTCGTTCGGGGACCCGGAGATCGACTCCGCCGAGCTGAACGACGTCACGATGCTCCTGCACATCTCGCAGGACCACTCGCACGTCGAGGTCGTGAGCTTCCCGCGCGACATGCTCGTCGACGTGCCCGAATGCCCCGACCCGGCCGACGCGTCGAACACGCTCCCGCCGGGTTACGGCGTGAAGCTCAACCAGGTGCTCGGATGGGGCGGGCTGCCGTGCGTGGCGCGCACGATCGAGGAGCTCACCGGCACCACCGTCCCGGTCGGCGGGATCGTGCAGTTCAAGGGCGTCGCGGCCCTCTCCGAGGCGGTCGGGGGCGTCGAGGTGTGCCTCGTCGATGCCGTGGACGATCCGCAGTCCGGGCTGAAGCTCGATGCCGGACGGCACAGCATCTCGGGCTACACCGCGCTCGCGTTCCTGCGCACGCGGCACGGGGTCGGCGACGGCAGCGACCTCGGCCGCATCGCGGCGCAGCAGGCCTTCCTCGCGTCGCTCGCCCGCACCCTCCGGTCCGACGGGACGCTGCGCAACCCGGTCAAGCTCTACGGCATCGCGCAGGCCGTCGTGCAGAACATGACGCTCTCGACCTCGCTCCAGGATCCCGGCCGACTCATCTCGATCGCGCGGACGATCGGCGACGTGGACCTCGGCAAGATCGCCTTCATCCAGTACCCGACCGCGTACACGTGGGACTTCTCGGCGGTCGAGCCGACGGCGTCGGCCGAGGTCGTGAACCGTGCGCTGCAGGAGGACGAGCCCGTCGTCTTCGACCCCGACGCCGGGGCCGACGCGTCGTACGGCACGGTCGACCCCGATGCGACGCCGACGGACGGGGCCACGCAGGCCCCCGCGTCCGACCCCGCCACCACGCCGACGCCGAGCGTTCCCGCGACCCCCGGAGCCGAGGAGCTGCCCCAGGACGTCACCGGCCTCACCGCCGACGAGGAGCGCTGCGCCACGGCGAACTCCGGCTGACCCGGCCGGGCGGCGGCCGTGCGGCATCCGTTTCAGGAGTCGCACAGGCGCGCCGTGGCAGGCTGTCGAGAGCGGCCGTCGGCTAGAATCGGGCCCTGTCCGGCCATCGGCACCCGTCCCACGGGCGCCGAGGCGACGAGGAGGGCTGTCCGAGCGGCCGATGGAGCCGGTCTTGAAAACCGGTGGGCAGCAATGCCTCGTGGGTTCGAATCCCACGCCCTCCGCGCACCACCACGAGACGAACCGGACGAGCCGAGAGGAGATCCCCCGGAGTGACCCGCCAGCGAACCCCCCAAGGCGCCGACGACGCACCGGTGATCGCCCGTCACGGCCGGCTCCGCGCCAACGGCGTGTGGACCACGGTCGCGAAGGCCGCCGCCTCGGTCCTCGCGGTCGTGCTCGCCTCGGGCACCGCGGTCGCCGCGTACGCGGCGTTCGACCTCGCGGCCACCGCGAAGCCGACCGTGACCCTGGGCAACGAGTCGGCGCTCCACGGCGTGCCCGACGTGGGGGCGATCGAGGGCGGCGTGAACCTGCTCGTCATCGGCAGCGACAGCCGCCAGGGCCAGGGCGACGGCTTCGGCGATCCGGATGTCGAGACCGCCGTCCTCAACGACGTGAACCTGCTCCTGCACATCTCCGAGGACCACTCGCACGTCGAGGTCGTGAGCTTCCCGCGCGACATGCTCGTCGACGTGCCCGCCGGCTGCGCCGACCCCGACACGGGCGAGGAACTCTGGGAGCAGTACGACGTCAAGATCAACTCCGTCCTCGACTACGGCGGCATGCCGTGCGTCGTCAAGACCGTCGAGGAGCTGACGGGCGTCACCATCCCGTTCGCCGGCATCGTGCAGTTCATGGGGGCCGCGGCGATCTCCGAGGCCGTCGGCGGCGTCGAGGTCTGCGTCGCCGAGCCCATCGAGGACGTGCACACCGACCTCTACCTCGAGGCGGGCACGCACGAGCTCAAGGGCCTGCAGGCCCTGCAGTTCCTCCGCACGCGCTACGGCGTCGGCGACGGCTCCGACCTCGGCCGCATCTCGAACCAGCAGGTCTTCATGTCGGCCCTCGCGCGAGAGCTGCAGTCGGCCGGCACGCTGACCGACCCCGTCAAGCTGTACTCGATCGCGAAGGCCGCGCTCGACAACATGCAGCTCTCCGACTCGCTCGCCGACCCCGCGAAGCTCGTCTCGATCGCCAAGGCCGCGAAGGACATCGACCTCGCGAAGATCGCGTTCGTGCAGTACCCGACCGCGTACTCCGAGGACTGGAGCGCCGTCATGCCCACCGAGTCGGCGGAGGCCGTCAACCTGGCCCTCCAGCAGGACCTGCCGATGACGCTCGACCCCAGCGCACTCGAGGACAACTCCTTCGCCTCGGTCGCCGACCCGAACGCGCCGGCGCCCGCTCCGGAGGAGCCCGCGGACGGCGCCGCCGAGCCGACCGCCGAACCCGCCACCGGCGACGGCACCGAGACGCCGGCGCCGACCGAGCAGGTCCTCCCGTCGGATGTCGCCGGCCAGACCGCCGCCGAGGCGCGCTGCTCGGCCGGCCGCACGCTCGACGACCAGTAGGTCCGCGGCGCGGCATCCGCCCTCGAATCGTCTTTCGAACGGATGCCGGTTATGATGGCAGTCGCGTGCGCCTCAGGGCTCGCGCGAGGAGACGTCGCATAGTCCGGTCGAGTGCACCACCCTGCTAAGGTGGAGTCCCCGTAAGGGGACCGCGGGTTCAAATCCCGCCGTCTCCGCTCCGAGCCCCTCGGGCTCAGTTCTCCGCCCGGTCCGCCGGTGCACCGCCGAGCTGCGCCGAGATCTCCGCCGCGGTGCGGCGTGCGGCGGCGACGACCTCGTCGAGCCCGACGCTGCTGTACGACGTCGCGACGTAGGGAACCGTGAGTGCGGCGATCGCGTGGCGGTGGCGATCGGTGATCGCGACCGCGACATCCGTCACCCCGGCCTGCAGCCGGTCGGGACGCGCGAGGTACCCGTCGGCGAGCTGGTCTGCCTCGCCCGGAGCGAGGCCGCCGGCCGCTCCCTCGGCCGCGGCGGCGCGGAGGACCGCGCCCGTGGCGGTCCCCTCGAGCGGGAACCGGGCGCCGACACGCACCTGGTAGCCGAAGTCGGCCGGGGACTCGGCCTGCGCCACGATGCGCACCGCTCCGGCGTCGTCGATCCCGAGGTTGCACGACTGGCGCACGGCGTCGGCGAGCTCGCGCATCGGCCCGGCCGCGAGCCGCACGAGGCCGCGCAGCGGCGGGTGCCGGTGCGCCAGGTCGAAGAGGGCCATCGAGAGCACGTACGCGCCCGAGCGGTCACGCGTGAGATAGCCCCGGCGCTCGAGCGTCGCGAGCACGCGGTAGATCTGGCTCACGCTGCGGCCCACGCGCTCGGCGATCTCGGTCTGGGTGAGCGCCGATGCCTCGCCCGCGAGCAGCTCGAGGATGTCGAGCGCCTTGTCGAGGGCGGGGGCGGCGTAGTCGGTCGTGCTGCGTGCGGGCATCGGCGGTCCTCCCCGTCGATCAGATGCGGGCGCCGAGGGCGCGGACGAAACGGCGCGCGATCTCGCGCTCGAGGTCGTCGGGCACCGGCTGCGCGCCGGGCGGGAGCGACGCGGCATCCGTCGCCACGCGCTCGAGCGAGAGCGACTGCAGGAGGAAGCCGAGGTCCATCGCCTCGAGCGAGTTGCCCTTCGGCTCGCGGCCGGCGAGGTTCACCATGCGCCCGCCCGCGAGCAGGATGACGTGCCGGCCGCCGCGCAGGTCGACGCGCTCGATCGCGGCGTCGAGCTCGGTGACGGAAGTCGCCCGCGACGTGAGCGCGGGCACGTCGATCTCCCACGGGAAGTGGCCGGCGTTGGCCAGGACGGCGCCGCTCGGCATCCGGTCGACGATCTCATCGGTGATGACGCCCGCGCGCCCGGTGGCGGTGATGAAGAACTCGCCCCACTCGGCGAGGCTGCCGAGCTCGTCGACGCGGTACCCGTCGAGCGCCGCCTCGAACGCCTTGATCTCGTCGATCTCGGCGACCGCGACGCGCCCGCCGAACGCGCGGAGGTACTGGGCGATGCCGCGCCCGCACCAGCCGTACCCGGCCACGACGAACCGTCGGCCCGGGATCATGAGGTTCGTGATGCGCATGAGGCTCTCGACGACCGACTGCCCGACGCCGTGGCGGTTCTCACCGATGGCCTTGAGCGCGCTGTCGTTGATCACGATCGTGGGGAACGGCACACGACCGGCGAGCTCCGTGCGCAGGCGGATGCCGCCGCTCGTCGTCTCCTCGGTGCCGCCGACGACCCGGTCGGCGAACCCCGCCGCGACGACGGCCGCCGCGAGGTCGGCCCCGTTGTCGAGCAGGATGTCGGGCCGCGCGTCGACGACGGCCGCGACGTTGGCGTGGTGCCGGTCGAGGCTGTCGTCGCGCGCGCCGAACACCGTCATGCCCTGGTCTCGGAGGTGGGCGACCACGTCGTCCTGCGTCGAGCCGTGGTTGCCCGTGGCGACGATCTCGGCGCCGCCCGCGGCGAGGACCTCGAGCAGCACGGCCGTCTTGGGCTCGACGTGCAGCGACATGCCCACGCGTCGGCCCGCGAGGGGTCGCCGCTCGGCGAACTCCCGTCGCGTCTCGGCGAGCAGCGGCATCCGGGACCTGATCCAGGTGATGCGGGATGCACCACGCTCGCTGAGCTCGCTCATCGCGCCTCGCTTTCACTTGCGAATAGGACTTTCACATATGGTAACGGATATCACGTGCCGCCACCGCCCGGATGCGTCCGCGGCGCGCGTCAAGCCCTCGCGGGCCGCCCCTGCCGCGCGGATAGACTCGCGCCACGAGGCGGCGGGTCCGCCGCCCGGGGGAAGCGCAACCTTCGGAGCTGGACATGGGCGGCGATGGCGCGACGGCGTGGCGATCGGCCTCGGCGGCCGCGCGTGCCCGCGCGCACGGCGCGCCGCCACGGCCCGCGGGGCCCTGGTATCCGCTGACCGTCGGCGCGTGGGCGGCCGGCCTCGTCGTGACGGCGGCGCTGCTCTGGAGCCCGTTCCTGCCGTTCGGATTCCCGAACCGGTCGCTCCACCTCGTGCTCGACGCCATCGACGCGTGCATCGCCCTGCTCGTCGCGTACCTGCTGCACAACCGCTTCGCGCGCGGACGCCGACTGCAGGACTGGCTGCTGTCCCAGGCCATGATCCTCCTCGCCGTGGCCGGGCTCGGCCTCGGCTTCGCGCTCGAGGAACTCCTCGGCATCCGCGACGGACGGCTCAACGTGTGGCTCCCGCTGGTCGTGCGCGTGTCCGGTGCCCTGCTCATCCTCGTCGCGGCGTTCTGCGGCTCCCGGCCCGGTCCTCGCGCCCTCCGGCGCTGGACGGTCGCCGCGCCGGCGCTGTACCTCGCGGCCTGCGCGGTGGCCGTCTGGGCGCTGCGCGGGGCCCTCCCGGTCGCCGTCGAGCCGCCCGCCGACGCGATCAGCCCCCTCATCAGCGGGCACCCGGCCCTCCTCGCGGCGCAGGCGCTCGCCGCGGCCGCCTTCGTCACGGCGTCGATCGCGTTCGCGCGGCAGGCGGCGCGACGCGACGACGAGCTGCTGCGCTGGCTGGCGCCGGCGTTCGCCCTGGCCGCGTTCGCGCGGGTGCACTACGTGCTCTTCCCCTCGCTGTACACCGACTGGCTGTACACGGGCGACCTGCTCCGGACCGGCTCGTACCTGCTCCTGCTCATCGGCGCGCTCCGCGAGCTCCAGCTCTACTGGGTCGCGCAGACCGGTGCGGCGGTGCGCGAGGATCGCCGACGGCTCGCGCGCGAGCTGCACGACGGCCTGCTGCAGGAGCTCGCCTACATCCGCATCGAGTCGAACCGGATCCCGGCGACCACGTCGACGAAGCAGCAGATCGCGGATGCCGCTGACCGGGCGCTCGACGAGGCGCGCGCCGCCGTCAACGCGCTCGGACACGTGGGCGACGAGTCGCTCGGCTTCGTCCTGCACCGTGCGGCGCGCGACCTCGCCGAGCGGTACGGCGTCGATCTCGAGGTGGACCTGGACGACGCCGTCCAGGCCGACCAGGACCAGCGGCACGCGCTCATGCGGATCACCCGCGAGGCGGTGCTGAACGGCGTGCGGCACGGGGGAGCGGACCACGTGCGGATCCGCCTCGAGCGCGCCGCCGGCGTCCGCCGGCTCTCCATCTCCGACAACGGCTCCGGGTTCGATCCCTCGACGATTCCCGACTGGTCCACGAGGACCGGCCCCGGCGGGTACGGGCTCGTCAGCATGGACGATCGCGCGCGCGGGCTGCCCGGCGAGCTGCGGATCGCCTCCGCGCCGGGCGAGGGATGCGTGGTGACGGTCGAGTGGTAGCCGAGACGTTCCGGGCCGTCATCGCCGACGACGACGCGCGCATGCGCGGCGTCGTCCGGTCCGGCCTCGAGGCGGGCGGATGCCACGTGGTGGCCGAGGCTGCGACCGCGACCGAGGCCATCGCCCGTACGGTCGAGCACGGGCCCGACGTGGTCCTGCTCGACATCCACATGCCCGGCAACGGCATCCGCGCGGCGCAGGAGATCAGCCGGGCGGTGCCCGACACGGCGATCGTCATGCTCACCCAGTCCCGGGAGGACGAGGACCTGTTCGACTCGCTCCGCGCCGGCGCGGTGGGCTACCTCCTGAAGGACGCCGACCCGTCGACGCTCGCCGGGATGCTCCGCGGCGTGCTCGCCGGCGAGGCGGCGATGCCGCCGGCGCTGGTGACCCGCGTGCTCGACGAGTTCCG
Source organism: Agromyces sp. CCNWLW213 (assembly GCF_037199545.1). Taxonomy (NCBI): domain Bacteria; kingdom Bacillati; phylum Actinomycetota; class Actinomycetes; order Micrococcales; family Microbacteriaceae; genus Agromyces; species Agromyces sp. CCNWLW213. The sequence goes on from NZ_JBBBDX010000006.1 coordinate 80,678, forward strand.
CGCCCCCGACCGGCGGCGCTTCAGCCGTCCGTCGCGGGCGGCCGCCAAGCTCAGTTCTCGCGAATGGGAGGTCATGGAGATGCTGGGCCGAGGCCTCAGCACCGAGGAGGTCGCGACCCGGCTGTTCCTCTCGCCGACCACGGTCCGCGTCCACGTGTCGTCGGTCCTGCGCAAGCTCGCGGTGCGCGATCGGGAGTCCGCGTTCCGGCTGCTCGGCGGGGAGTGACGCCGCGTCGGTCGCCCGTGCGCCGGGGAGGACGCGGAACGGCCCCGAGCGGCGGTGGGCCGGCTCGGGGCCGTTCAGCGGGCGGACGCCGCCTACTTCAGCAGCAGGTTCGCGGTCAGGACCGAGTGATCCAGCGCGGTCATCGTCACCTTGACGCACGCGCCCGGCTTCTTCGGGGTCGCGAGGTTCTGGATGAACTGCCCTGCGGTGGCGTCGTACCGGAGCGAGGTGCCGCCGGTGGCGACCAGCTCGATCTCGTCGACCGTGCCGAGCGAGTTCGGGCAGGCCACCGTGACGGCGGTGAAGCTCTCGATCGCCGTCGTGGCGGTCAGCTCGGTCGCGCCGCGGAAGATCTCGAACTTGAACGGCACGGTGCTGCCGCCCTTGACCGTGTTCCACGTGCCGTTCATGTCCACCGGGCTGGTGAACCCCTTCAGGTTCCACGCGAGCACCTGGTAGGTGAACGAGGCCGTCCGGACGTTGCCGGCGTTGTCGGTCGCCGTGGCCACGAGCGTGTGGGTGCCGACGTCGCTCCCGTATCCGCTCACCTGGCACTTCTCGAGGCCCGACAGCTCGTCGGAGGCCTGGCACGTCGGCGCGGTCGGCACGGCGCCGAAGTGGTACGAGGTGCCGAACCCGGGTGCGAAGCCGACGGTGGGGGCGGTCAGGTCGACGTCGATCCCGCTCGCCGTGCTCGAGCCGGCGTTCCCCGCGCGGTCCGTGGCCGTGCCGGTCGACGACTGGCCCGCGCCCTCGCCGAGCTGCGCGTCATCGGAGCAGGTCGCGACGCCGGACAGTGCGTCGAGGCAGGTGAAGTCGACGGTCACCGGCGCGTTGTACCAGCCGTTGCGCGGCGTCGAGGTCGAGACCAGCGAGTAGCCGACGCTCGGGGCGGTGACGTCGACGTCGAGGCCGGAGACGGACCTGGTGGCGGAGTTGCCCGCGACGTCGGTCGCCGAACCGGTGGCCGAGCCGGCGAGGCCCTCGCCGACGGTGGTGTCGCCGGTGCAGGTCTCGATGCCGGAGAGGTCGTCGGTGCACGAGAAGTCCACGTCGACGCTGCGGTTGTACCATCCGTTGGCGTTCGGCCCGGTGCCGGGCGTGAGCGCGGCGGTGATGCCGGGAGCCGTGAGGTCGACGTCGATGTCCGAGACGGTGCGCGTGAAGACGTTGCCCGCCTTGTCCGTCGCCGTGACGGGGGCGGACTGGTCGGCGCCCTCGCGCAGCTCCGTGTCGCCGACGCACGTGTCGATGCCCGACAGCGCGTCGTCGCAGGTGAAGTCGACGGTCACCGGCGTGCGGTACCAGCCGTTGCGCGGGGTCGACTCGGACCGCAGCGAGTAGCCCGCGGTGGGCTCGGTGGCGTCGATGCTGAGGCCCGAGACGGTCTTCGTGGCGGAGTTGCCCGCGACGTCGGTCGCCGAACCGGTGGCCGAGCCCGCGACGCCCTCGCCGACCGTCGTGTCGCCGGTGCACGTCTCGACCCCGGAGAGGTCGTCGGTGCAGGAGAAGTCCACGTCGACGCTGCGGTTGTACCATCCGTTGGCGTTCGGCCCGGTGCCGGGCGTGAGCGCGGCGGTGATGCCGGGAGCCGTGAGGTCGATGTCGAGGTCGGCGACGCCGTCCTGGGCGGAGTTGCCCGCCCAGTCGACCGCGGTGCCGGTGCTGCTCTGGTTCTCGCCTTCGACGAGGGTGACGTCGGGCCCGCAGGACTCGATGCCCGAGCCGTTGTCGGAGCAGAGGTAGTCGACCAGGACGGAGTTGCGGTACCAGCCGGCTGCGTTCGGCCCGGTGCCCTTCAGCTCGTGCGAGATCGTGGGGAGTCCGGTGTCGACGATGCGGTACGTGACGGACTTCGTGTCGGCGGCGAGGCCGCCGAGATCGGTGTGGTCGCAGGTCGCCGTCAGTGTCCCGAGCCCGTGCGAGAGGGTGCCGGTCACGGCGGCGGCGACGGTCTTGTTGCCGTCTTCCTTGTCCGTGACGGTACAGCTCGGAATCGGCTCGGAGCCGATCTCGTAGTCGCCCGCTGTGACCCCCTGGACGGCGACGGACGGCTTGGTGTTCGCGGACCCGATCTTGATCGGGATCCCCACGTGGTTGTAGAACGTGCCGCCCCCGCCGGGCATGGACACGATCGACACTGTCGCGGTGCCGCTCGTCGCCGCTGCGGACGCCGTGAACGTGACGGTGTAGAGAACTTCGCACGCGGTCAGGCTGACCCGGCTCGGATTCGCAGTGACGCCGTTGGGTGCCACGATGTCCAACACGAGGGGCGCCTCGTCTCGATCGATGTTGCAGCCGGGATCGGAATCGGGCCCCGCGGAGTTGTTGCCGAGGACCTGGATACCGGCCGTCTTGCCAGTGGCGCTGCCGGGCTCCAGGACGAGAGCCGCTTCGACGTTGTCGGCGATCGTGTCCTGGAGGACATCGGCCTGCGCGACGAGCGAGCTGCCGAGGACGGAGGCGACCGTCAGGGCGGCGATCGTGCCGGCCATCCCCAGTCGCGTGAGGGTTCGTTGCATGGGTGGGTTCCGCTTTCTGGGGTGCGCAGGTCGTGCCGCCGGGGTGGCGTCGGTTCCGACGCTAGGCGGGGCGGGCGGGCGGTGGAACGGTTCAGGCGTTCAAATGCCTGAACGCTCGGACGCTCCGCGTTCAGATCCCTGAACGCGGCGCCCCGCGCAACCCCGCGCCGGTGTCGTCGGCGCTGAGTAGACTCCATCTGTTTCACGAGAACACGGAGGAAATGCGTATGCGACGTATCGCCATGCCTGCCGCACTGGTCTTCGCCGGTGCACTCGCCCTGTCGGGTTGCGCGGCCGAAGGCGGCGGAGACACCGCCGGATCGGGCACCGACGCCTGCACCACCGTCGCGAGCGAGGTGCGCGACGTCTCGAACGGCGTGCAGAACACCCTCGCGTCCGCGTCGTCGGTCGACGAGATCGAGAGCTACCTCGAAGACGCCCAGTCGCGCGTCGACGCCGCCGTCGAGGAGGCGGGTGACAACGACGAGCTCGCGTCGGCCGTCGAGGACTTCAAGGGCGAGCTCGAGGCCGTCGGCGAGTACGCCGGCGGGCTGACCGAGGCGCCCACCGAGGAGGACCCGTCGGTCACCGCCATCGAGCAGGACCCCGAGGAACTGGCCGAGCGCCAGACCGCGATCCAGGAGGCCGCGGGCGAGGTCACCGCGTCCTGCGGCGAGGACGAGTAGCGGTCCGATGCCGTGACCGGCACGGACCGGGTGCGATGCGACATCGGCACCCGGTCCGTGCCGTTTCCGTGCCGCCGGTCCGCCGTGTTCCCGCCCGAGCGGGCGCATGGGCGACCGTCGGGCGGTTGCGCAGGCGCCGCCGCCTACGATGTCCTGAGGCTGACCGTTGGGGGATGCATGCACACCTGGCCCGGTTCCACCTACCCGCTCGGGGCGACGTTCGACGGCAACGGAACGAACTTCGCCCTGTTCAGCGAGGTCGCCGAGAGGGTCGAGCTCTGCCTGTTCGACGACCGGCGACGCGAGACCCGGGTCGAGCTCATCGACGTCGACGCCTACATCTGGCACGCGTACCTGCCGCAGGTCCAGCCCGGCCAGCGGTACGGATACCGCGTGCACGGGCCGAACGACCCCGAGCGCGGCCTGCGCTGCAACCCGAGCAAGCTCCTGCTCGACCCGTACGCCAAGGCGGTCGACGGGCAGCTGAAGTGGGACCAATCGCTGTTCGGCTACGAGTTCGGCGAGCCGGGCGAACGCAACGACGCCGATTCGGCGAAGAGCATGATGCTCGGCGTGGTCACGAACCCGTTCTTCGACTGGACCGGCGACCGCCACCCGCGAACCCCGTACGCGTCGTCGCTCATCTACGAGGCGCACGTGAAGGGCCTGACGCAGACCCTGCCGGGCGTGCCCGACGAGATCCGCGGCACCTATGCGGGCATCGGCCACCCGGCGGTGATCGACCACCTCGTCAAGCTCGGCGTGACCGCGATCGAACTGATGCCCGTGCACCAGTTCGTCAACGACGGGACCCTGCAGGAAAAAGGGCTGTCGAACTACTGGGGCTACAACACCATCGCCTTCCTCGCCCCGCACAACGCCTACGCCTCCACCGGCCAGCGCGGCGAGCAGGTGCAGGAGTTCAAGGCCATGGTGAAGGCCCTGCACACGGCGGGCATCGAGGTCATCCTCGACGTGGTCTACAACCACACCGCCGAGGGCAACCACCTCGGCCCGACCCTCTCGATGCGCGGCATCGACAACGCGGCGTACTACCGCCTCGTCGACGACGACCCGCAGTACTACATGGACTACACGGGCACCGGCAACTCCCTCAACGTCGGACACCCGCACTCGCTGCAGCTCATCATGGACTCGCTGCGCTACTGGGTGCTCGAGATGCACGTCGACGGGTTCCGGTTCGACCTCGCCTCGACGCTCGCGCGCGAGTTCTACGAGGTCGACAAGCTGTCGACGTTCTTCGAGCTCGTGCAGCAGGACCCGGTGGTCTCGCAGGTCAAGCTCATCGCCGAGCCGTGGGACGTCGGACCCGGCGGCTACCAGGTGGGCAACTTCCCGCCGCAGTGGACCGAGTGGAACGGCAAGTACCGCGACACGGTCCGCGACTTCTGGCGCGGCGAGCCGGCGACGCTCGGCGAGTTCGCCTCGCGGTTCACCGGCTCGGCCGACCTGTACGAGCACTCGGGTCGCCGGCCCGTGGCATCCATCAACTTCGTCACGGCGCACGACGGGTTCACGCTGCGCGACCTCGTCTCGTACAACGAGAAGCACAACGAGGCCAACGGGGAAGACAACAACGACGGCGAATCGCACAACCGCTCCTCCAACCTCGGCGTCGAGGGGCCGACCGACGACCCCGAGATCCTGACGCTCCGCGGGCGGCAGCAGCGCAACTTCATCGCGACCCTGCTGCTCTCGCAGGGCGTGCCGATGCTCTCGCACGGCGACGAGCTGGGCCGCACCCAGCAGGGCAACAACAACGTGTACGCGCAGGACAACGCGCTGAGCTGGATCGACTGGGAGCACGCCGACCAGCCGCTCATCGAGTTCACGGCCGCGGTCGCGAAGCTGCGCGCCGAGCACCCCACGTTCCGCCGGAGCCGGTTCTTCGACGGTCGCCCCGTACGCCGCGGCGAGGGCGACCCGGTGCCCGACATCGTGTGGCTGCGGCCGGACGGGTCGATCATGGAGCCCGAGGACTGGGACGCGGGCTTCGGCAAGGCGATCGGCGTGTTCCTGAACGGCGAGGGCATCCGCGAGCGCGACCGCCGCGGCGAGCGGATCGTCGACCGGCACTTCATCGTGCTCTTCAACGCGCACGACGAGGTGGTCGAGTTCACGATCCCGATCCACGAGGCATCGCCCGAGTGGGAGGTCCTCATCGACACCGCCGGCAAGCGCGCCGACAGCGACCCGATCGAGCCGGGTGGCGTCATCCCGCTCGAGCAGCGGTCGCTCGTCGTGCTGTGCCAGCACGATCCGACGCCGGAGGAGGTCGACCACTCCGTGGCCGCGTCGCTGTCGGCGATGGTGGCCGGCAACAAGGAGGAGTCGCCGGCGCCGAAGAGCGAGGCGCGCGCGTGACCCGCGAGCCCGCCGGCGCGCGGGCGCCCCGCCGCGAGCCCCGGTCGACGTACCGCCTCCAGGTGCGCCCGTCGTTCGACCTCCACGATGCGGCATCCGTCGTCGACTACCTCGATGCGCTCGGTGCCGACTGGGTGTACCTGTCGCCGATCCTGCCGTCGCGGGCCGGCTCCGACCACGGCTACGACGTCGTCGCCCACGACCGGGTCGACGAGGCGCGCGGCGGCGAGTCGGGCTTCGAGGCGCTGGCGGATGCCGCGCACGCACGCGGCCGCGGGGTCCTCGTCGACATCGTGCCGAACCATGTGGGCGTCGCGGACGCCGCGCAGAACCCGGGGTGGTGGAGCCTCCTGCAGCTCGGCCCCGGGTCGCCGTACGCCGACGCGTTCGACGTCGACTGGGCCCTCACGGGCGGCCGGGTGCGCCTGCCCGTCCTCGGTGGCACGGCCGACGAGGCCGCGGCGGACGGCGACCTCCGGATCGAGCACGGCGAACTGCGGTACTTCGAGCACCGCTTCCCGCTCGCGCCCGGCACGGCCGGCGACGGGGCCGACGCGCTGACGGTGCACGCCCGGCAGCACTACGAGCTCGTGAACTGGCAGCGCGCCGACGCCGAGCTCAACTACCGGCGCTTCTTCGCGGTCAACGAGCTCGCGGGGCTCCGCGTCGAGCGGCCCGAGGTCTTCGACGCCACGCACGCCGAGATCGTCCGGTGGGTGCGCGACGGTCTCGCCGACGGCCTCCGCGTCGACCATCCCGACGGGCTCGCGGCCCCCGGCGACTACCTCGACCGGCTGGCGGATGCCACCGGCGGGGCGTACGTGCTCGTCGAGAAGATCCTCGAGGGCGACGAGCCGCTGCCGCCGCACTGGCGCACCGACGGCACGACCGGCTACGACGCCCTCGCCGACATCGATCGGCTGCTCGTGGACCCGGCGGGCGAGGCGGCGCTCGACGCGCTCGACGCGCGCCTGCGCGCCGAGACCGGCATCGCCGGCCCGACCGACTGGCACGAGCTCATCCACGAGACCAAGCGGGGCATCGCCGACGGCATCCTGCGCAGCGAGGTGCTGCGCCTCGAGCGGATGCTCCCCGACCCGCGCCCGGCGGAGGCCGCCGACGCGCTCGCCGAGCTGCTCGCGTGCTTCCCGGTGTACCGCTCCTACCTGCCCGCCGGGCGCGAGCACCTCGACGACGCCGCCCGGCTGGCCCGCGCGCACCGGCCCGACCTCGCGGCATCCGTCGACGCCCTGCTGCCCGTGCTCGCCGACCCGTCGGACCCCGTCGCGATCCGGTTCCAGCAGACGAGCGGCATGGTCATGGCCAAGGGCGTCGAGGACACCGCGTTCTACCGGTACACGCGACTCGGCTCGCTCACCGAGGTGGGCGGCGACCCGTCGGAGTTCGCGATCGACGCGGCCGCGTTCCACGCGCGTCAGCTGCGACGGCAGGCGGCGTGGCCGCACTCGATGACGACGCTGTCGACGCACGACACCAAGCGCGGCGAAGACGTCCGCGCCCGCATCGACGTCCTCGCCGAGATCCCCGAGCGCTGGTCGACCGAGCTCGCCGGCCTGCGGGCCGCCGCGGGGTCCACGGGCGACGGTCCGTTCGACGCGCTGCTCTGGCAGGCGATCGTCGGCGCCTGGCCCCTCGAGCGCGAGCGGGCGCACGCCTACGCCGAGAAGGCCTCGCGCGAGGCCTCGGTGTCGACGCACTGGACGGCACCCGACGAGGCCTTCGAGCGGCGCATGCATGAGGTGATCGACCGTGCGTTCGACGTGCCGGCCGTACGCGAGCGCCTCGATGCGTTCGTCGCATGGCTCGCCCCCGCGGGGTGGTCGAACTCGCTGGCGGCCAAGCTGCTGCAGCTCACGATGCCCGGCGCGCCCGACGTCTACCAGGGCAGCGAGCTGTGGGAGACGAGCCTCGTCGATCCCGACAACCGGCGCCCCATCGACTTCGACCTGCGGCGGCGCATGCTGCGCGAGCTCGACGCCGACGTCGAACGCGGCGAGCTCCCGCCGGTCGACCAGGCGGCGTCGGCGAAGCTGCTCGTCACCTCGCGCGCCCTCCGGCTCCGCCGCGACCGCCCCGAGTGGTTCACGCGCTACACGCCGCTCGAGGTCGTCGGCGTCGCGGCGCGGCACGCGATCGCGTTCGACCGCGGCGGCGCCGTGACCGTCGCGACGCGGCTGCCCGTCGGCCTCGGCGCACGCGACGGCGCCGAGCCCGCGGCATCCGTCGCGCCCGATGCGTGGGGCGACACCGAGGTCCTCGTGCGCCGCCTGCCGCTGCACGACGTGCTCACCGGCCGTCGCTTCGACGGCGGCGCCATCCATCTCGCCGAGCTGCTCGCGACCTATCCCGTGGCGCTGCTCGCACCCGCCGACGCCGAGGGGACCCGATGACCGTCGAGCTCTGGGCGCCCCTCCCGCAGCGCGTGGCGCTGCGCCGGCCGGGCCGCGACGACCTCCCGATGGAGCGCGGCGACGGAGGGCGGTGGCGCGCCGACGTCGAGCTCGCCCCCGGCGACGAGTACGGGTTCGTGCTCGACGACGACGAGCGCGCCCTGCCCGACCCGCGATCCCGCCGGCAGCCCCGCGGCGTGCACGAGCTGAGCGCCGCCGTCGACCTCGGTGCCCATGCCTGGGCGGATGCCGCGTGGCGGGGCCGCGAGCTCGCGGGCGGATCGATCTACGAGCTGCACCTCGGCACCTTCACGCCCGACGGCACGCTCGACGCGGCGATCGAGCGGCTCGACCACCTCGTCGAGCTCGGCATCGACTTCGTCGAGCTGCTGCCGGTCAACGCCTTCAACGGCACGTGGAACTGGGGATACGACGGCGTGCTGTGGTACGCCGTGCACGAGGCGTACGGCGGACCGGCGGCGTACCAGCGCTTCGTCGACGCATGCCACGCGCGGGGACTCGCCGTCATCCAGGACGTGGTCTACAACCACCTCGGTCCGAGCGGGAACTACCTGCCCCGCTTCGGGCCGTACCTGCGCACGAGCGAGCGGAACACGTGGGGCGACTCGGTGAACCTCGACGAGCCCGCGGTGCGGCGGTACATCGTCGACAACGCCATGATGTGGCTCCGCGACTTCCACGTCGACGGCCTGCGCCTCGACGCGGTGCACGCGCTCCGCGACGGCTCCGAGCCGCACATCCTGCAGGAGCTCGCCGACCACGCCGACGCGCTCGCCGCCGAGGTCGGGCGGCCGCTCACGCTCATCGCCGAGTCCGACCTCAACGACCCGACCCTGGTCACGCCGCGCGATGCCGGCGGCTACGGACTCGCCGCGCAATGGAGCGACGACCACCACCACGCCATGCACGTCGCGCTCACCGGCGAGACCGTCGGCTACTACGCCGACTTCGCCCCGCTCGACGCGCTCGTGAAAACGACGACCCGCGGGTTCTTCCACGACGGCACGTTCTCGTCCTTCCGCGGGCGGAACCACGGGTTCCCGATCGACCCGGCGATGCCGACGTGGCGGCTCGTGACGTTCACGCAGGACCACGACCAGATCGGCAACCGCGCGACGGGCGACCGCATCTCGCAGAGCCTGTCCGAGCCGCGGCTCGCGGTCGCGGCCGTGCTCAACCTCACGACGCCCTTCACGCCCATGCTCTTCATGGGCGAGGAATGGGGTGCATCGACGCCGTGGCAGTTCTTCACGTCGCATCCGGAACCCGAGCTCGGCCGGGCCACGGCCGCGGGACGCATCGCCGAGTTCGCACGCATGGGGTGGGACGAGTCGGTCGTGCCCGATCCGCAGGACCCCGAGACGTTCCGGCGGTCGAAGCTCGACTGGTCGGAGGCCGACGACCCCGATTCGTCGCATGCCCGCCTGCTCGACCTGCACCGCCGGCTCCTGGCCCTGCGGCGCGCCCGCCCCGAGCTGACCGACCCGTCGTTCGACCACACGACGGCGTGGGCGGATGACGCCGACAGGCGGTTCCGCATGGAGCGCGGCGCCCCGGACGCGCCCGAACGCGTCGTCGTCCTCGTGAACCTGGGGCTGACGCCGTGGGAGGTGCAGCCCGACGGCCCCGCCGAGGTGCTGCTCGCCACCGGGCCGGCGCTCGCCGACGAGGTCCCCGCCGACCGCGTGCTCGTGCTGCCGGCCGAGTCCGCCGCCGTGCTGCTCGTCCGGAGGTCCTCGTAGGGTGGTGCCGTGAGCATCCCCACCCATCGCGCCGACCTCGTCCGCCAGGCGGAGGAACGCTTCGACCGGCTGGCGGACGAGGTCGACGAGCTCCTCGCGGCACCCGCACCGGCCGAAGGCACGCCGCCCGTCGCGTCGGCCGGCCCCACGACGGATTCGGCCGCACCGGCCGCGCGCGATCGCGACGCCGCCGACGTGCTCAACCACCTGCACGCGTGGCACCGACTCCTCCTCGACTGGCTCGACGCCGACGCGGCCGGGCGACGGCCCGCCTACCCGGCGGAGGGCTACACCTGGAGGGACCTCGACCGGCTGAACCGCGACCTGCGCGACCGCCATCGCGGCGACGGCGACCTCGCCGCCGCGTGGAGGAGGCTGCAGGCGAGCCACCGTTCGGTGCTCGCGCGGCTCGACGCCCTCGGCGACGCCGCGATCTTCTCCGACGGCAGGGCCTGGCTCGGCGGGGCCACGCTCGCCGAGCCGGTGCACGAATGCCTCGGCGGGCACTACGCCTGGGCGCTCGGTGCGCTGCCCGCGCTCCCGGCCCCGCACTGAGCTCGCCGGCACCGCGCGGGTTCGGTGCGCACCCTGAGGACGGTGCCCGCGACGACCCCTACGGTTCGGCCATGGAGACCCTTCATCCCGAGCGTTCCCGGCGACGCGCTCGCACGACCCGACGCCCTCGGACGGCCTCCGTCGCCGCCGTCCTCGCGCTCGCCGCGCTCGCGCTGAGCGCGTGCGCCACCTCGCCCGAGCCCACCGCGACCACCGAGGCGCCTCCACCGAGCGGGACGGCCACGCCGTCTCCGGAGCCGGCGCCGGCGCCGGCGTCCGGAACGGTCCGACCCGCGTCGCGCTACGACCTGACGTGCGACGAGCTCGTCCCGCCGGCGAACATCTCCGACATGTTCGACGTCGCCGTGGCCCCGGTCGACCCGCTCGTCACGGCCGCGTCCGCGGGTCTCTCCGTGCCCCGCATGACGTCGGCCCTCAGCATCGGCGGGCTCGCCTGCGAGTGGAGCAACGGGGAGGCGTACAACAGCCAGCTCGGGACGACGACGCCGTACACGGGCGTGCTCGTCACCGTGGTGCCGCCGCAGGACGCGGGTTGGTCCGACCGCGCGACCGGGGCGGGGCTGCCCGCGCCGGGCACGGACTGCGGCGCCGACTTCTGCTCGATCACGCGGGTCGCCTCCGGGGCGTGGATCGCGATCGCGGCCATCGGCGGACCGAACGCCATCCTCCCGGTCGGCGCCGACGGCGTGGCGAACGCGGCGGTGGCCGCGGTCGATTCCGCCAGTCCGCCTGCGGCGGCGTCCGAGGTCCCGAGCGGGATCCCCGACGACTGCGAGGGGCTGGTCCCGGTGGCGACCGTCGAGTCGATCACGGGCAGCGCGGGGCTGGTCGCCGAGACGACCGCCGGCGGATGGAGCGAGTGGGCCGAGGCGATGGCGATCGCCGGCGACCTCGGCTGCCGGTGGATGCCCTCGGGCGCCGATGAGGTCGTCGTCGGTGCCGCCTGGGTGCGCGGCGGCGTGTGGGCCTTCGATCGCATCGAGGCGGCGGGCGCGCTGGTGCCCGCGCCGTCGGACCTGGCCGTCGCGGGCGCGGACCGGGCGTTCGTCCGCTGGGATCCGGAGCGCGGGGTCTGCGGCGTCGACCTGCTGGTCGGCCCCGACTGGATCCAGGTCACCTCCGCCGAGCAGGACTGGGCGCTCGCCGTGGCGGAGGAGATCGCGGCCGGTCTTCCCCGCTGACCCGGCCGCCGTGGCTCAGCTCCGGCCGGGCAGGTTCAGCTCGCCGGGGTCGACGTCGACGTCGCCTGGGTCGTCCGGCCCGCCCGTGCCGGGCACGGCGCGGATCCGGGACTCGTCGACGTCCTCCCGTACCTGGTCGGGGATCGGGTCGGCCTGCTTCGCCGCCGTCTCGGTCTCGCTGCTCGGGCTCGTGCGATCGTCGTCCGGGTTCGTGTTGGCCCCGGCGATGTCGTCGCCGGAATCCGGCGCGCCCGCGTTCGGCGGCGGCGGGCCCTGCTCTCCCTCGCCGGCTGCGAAGCGCTCGAGGATGTCGTCGTTGTCGCTCATGCCGCCACCGTACGTCCGGGTTGCCGAGGCGGCACAGGGGTTGACCGGCCCGCGCCGGTCTCCATCGGACGGGGTCAGCCGGCCTTCTTGGCGGTCCTGCGCTTCGGCGCGGGCTTCTCGTCGGCCGCGGCCGACTTGTCGCCCGAGGCGCCGCGGGCCTTGGACGCCGACTTCTTCGGCGCGGGCTTCTTCGCAGCCGGCTCGGCCTCGGCATCCGCCCCGCCGCGCTTGGCCGCGATCGACTGGCGGAGCGCCTCCATCAGGTCGATGACCTCGCCGCCGCCCTCGTCCTCGGGCTGCTCGCCGAACGTCGCCGCGGTGTCGATGGCGTCGCCCTGCTCGAGCTTGGCCGTGATGAGCGTGCGCAGTTCCTGCTGGTACTCGTCGACGAACTCCTCGGGGTCGAAGTCGTTCGAGAGGCTCTCGATGAGCTGCTTCGACAGGTCGAGCTCCTTCGACGTGATCTTCGCGGGCTCGTCCAGCGCGGGGAACTTCGCCTCCCGGACCTCGTCGCTCCACCGGAGCGTCTGGACCATGAGCACGTCGCCGAACACGCGGAGCGCCGCGAGCCGGGTCTTCTGCCGCAGCGCCATCCGCACGACCGCGGTGCGCTCGGTCGACTCGAGCGCCTCGCGCAGCAGCACGTAGGCCTTGTTCGACGCCGAGTCGGGCTCGAGGTAGTAGCTGCGGTCGAACATGATCGGGTCGATCTGCTCGGTGGGCACGAACTCGACGACCTCGATCTCGCGGCTCCGCTCGGCGGGCAGCGACTTCAGGTCGTCGTCGGTGATGATGACCGTGCGCTCGCCGTCGTCGTACGCCTTGTCGATGTGCTGGTACGGCACGACCTCGCCGTCGATCTCGCACACGCGTTGGTAGCGGATTCGCCCGCCGTCCTTGTCGTGCACCTGGTGCAGGGACACGTCGTGGTCCTCGGTGGCGCTGTACAGCTTGACGGGCACATTGACCAGGCCGAATGTGACCGCCCCCTTCCAGACGGCTCGCATGGTCTCAGTAGACACCTTGGGCGGCGGAAGCGGTACCCCTTGCGGTCTCGTCCCACCCGTCCGGACCCCCGGACCCCGCCGGGTACTCCTCGAGCGGCACGCGCCCCGCACGCCAGGCGGCGAGCACGGGATCCACGATCCGCCAGCACTCCTCGGCGATGTCGCCGCGGATGGAGAGCGTCGGATCGTCGTGCAGGATCCCCTTCAGCACCTCGCCGTACGGCAGCAGGGCGCCCGGGACCTGCTGCGCGACGAGCGTGGTCTGCTCGAGGACGAACGGGTCGCCGCCGCCGTTCATCGTCAACCCGATCCGCACCTCGCCGGACCGGAGGTCGAGTTCGATCCAGTCGGAACGCGGCCGGCCCTCGAGCCCCTCGACGGGCGCCGCGGCACGGAACACCGCGCGGGCGATCTTCCGGCCCCGGCCGAGCGCCTTGCCCGAGCGCAGCACGAACGGCACGCCGCGCCAGCGGTCCGTGTCGACGGCCACGACGACCTGCGCGAGGGTCTCGGTCTGCAGCGACGGGTCGACGCCCGGCTCGTCGGCGTAGGCCGGCAGCGGGCGGCCCTCGATCTCGCCCGCGGTGTAGCGGGCGCGGCGGCCGGCGCCCACCGGATCGTCCCCCCACACGACGGTCCGGCGCAGCACCGCGGCGACCGCATCGCGGAGCACGACCTCGTCGACCCGCTCGATGGGCTCCATCGCGGTCAGCGCGAGCACGGCCAGCAGGTGGCTCTGGATCATGTCGACGAGCGCGCCCGCGTGGTCGTAGTAGCCGGCGCGCCCCTCGAGCGCGAGCGTCTCGTCGTACACGACGTCGATGCGCTCGATCGTGTGGCGGTTCCAGACCGGTTCGATGAGCCGGTTGGCGAAGCGGGTGCCGAGGATGTTGAGCACGGTGGCGCGACCGAGGAAGTGGTCGATGCGATACACCTGCCGTTCGGGCACGATCCGGGTGAGCAGCGCGTTGAGCTCGCGGGCGCTCTCCCGGTCGGAGCCGAACGGCTTCTCGAGCGCGAGCCGCATCCCGTCCGCCGTGTCGAGCCCGGCCAGCGTGCGGCAGACCGCGGCGGTCACCGCCGGCGGGAGGGCGAAGTAGACGATCGGGGTGGCCGCGCAGGCGGCGAGCAGCCCCGCGAGCGCCCTCGCCTCGGTGGCATCCGCTCGGAGGTACCGCGCCGTCTCGACCAGGTCGGAGCGCCGCGGCTCGGGCACCGACGCGAACGCCTCGCCGACCAGCTCGCGCCACTCGCCGGCGCCGATGTCGCGGAGTCCGGAGCCGATCACCTCGAGGTCGACGTCGTCGACCGCGAGGAGCGTGCCGAGGCCGGGGAGGAGGAGCCGCTTCGTCAGGTCCCCGTCGGCCCCGAGGATGAGCAGTGTCGTAGCCGCCATGACCATCCCCCTCCGCGTCAGCGACGCGCCGTGCCCCCAACGTAGTCCCGGAGCCGCGCGGCCCACCCGTCCGCCGCCCGGGGTTGACAGGGTCGCGCCGGGGTCGTCATGGTCGGACGATGGAGGGCCCCACGCCGATCGAGGACTACGCGCTCATCGCGGACGGGGCGTCGGGGGCGCTCGTCTCGCGCGACGGGAGCATCGACTGGCTCTGCCTGCCGCGCTTCGACTCGCCGTCGGTGTTCGCGGCGCTCCTCGGCGGCCCCGAGGCCGGGCACTGGTCGCTGCGGCCGACCGACCGCACGGCCACGGCGACGCGGGAGTACGTGCCGGGCACCTTCGTGCTCCGGACGACCTGGCGCACCGCGGATGCCGAGGCGGAGGTCCTCGACTTCATGCCGTTCCGCGACGGTCGCAGCAACCTCGTCCGCCGGATCCGGGGCGTCGCGGGCTCCATGGAGTTCCGGGGCGTCCTGCGGCTCCGCTTCGATTACGGCGCGCTGCGTCCGTGGGTGCGGCGCGTGGAGGAGCCGACCGGTCCGGCGATCCTCGCGGTGGCCGGTCCGGACGCGATCATCGTCCGCGGGCCGCTGCACCAGCCGGTGGACGGCGCGCACGTCGCCGAGTTCCGGGTCGACGCGAGCGGCATCGTCGACATCGGGCTCACGCGCTACCCCTCGCACCTCGACCCGCCGACGCCGATCGACGTGGCCGACATCCTCGACTGGACCGTCGACTGGTGGCAGGACTGGGCGGCCCGGAGCAGGCCGCCCTCGCCCTACGACCGCGAGGTGCAGCGGTCCCTGCTCGTGCTCCGCGGCCTCACGCACGACGAGACCGGCGGCGTCGTCGCCGCCGCGACGACGAGCCTGCCCGAGGAGCTCGGCGGCTCCCGCAACTGGGACTACCGCTACGTCTGGCTCCGGGACGCTGCCCTCACCATCGAGGTGCTCCTCGTCCACGGCTACCGGGAGGAGGCGGAGAAGTGGCGGCGATGGCTCCTTCGCGCGATCGCGGGCGACCCGTCGGAGATCCAGATCATGTACGACGTCGAAGGCACCCGGCGGCTCCCGGAGGTCGAGCTCGACCACCTGCCCGGCTACGCCGGCTCGAGGCCCGTGCGCATCGGCAATGCCGCGTACACGCAGGTGCAATGGGACGTGTACGGCGAGGTGATGATCGCACTGCACGCCGCGCGCACGGCCGGACTGCACGAGACCGAGTTCTCGTGGCCCCAGCAGGTCGCGCTGCTCGGCTACCTCGCCGACAACTGGCGCCGACCGGATCGGGGGATCTGGGAGATCCGCGGCCCCGACCGGCACTTCACCCACTCGAAGGCGATGGCGTGGGCCGCCTTCGACCGCGGCGTGATGGGCGTCGAGGAGTTCGGGCTGCCCGGACCCCTGGCGACGTGGCGTCGCGTCCGCGACGAGATCCGCGACGACATCGTCGAGCACGGCTACGACGCCGACCGCGGCACCTTCACGCAGTACTACGGCGGCGCGGGCACGGATGCCGCGCTGCTCCAGCTTCCGCAGATCGGATTCATCGCCGCGGACGACCCGCGCATGCTCGGCACGGTCGCCGCGATCGAGCAGGAGCTGTCGCAGGACGGCCTGCTCCTGCGGTACCGGACCGAGTCGGACGTCGACGGGCTCCCGCCGGGCGAGAACCCGTTCCTGGCGTGCTCCTTCTGGCTGGTCGAGCAGTACGCCGCGTCGGGCCGACTGACCGAGGCGAAGGCGCTCATGCGTCGGCTCACCGCATTCGTCAACGACGTCGGACTGCTCAGCGAGGAGGTCGACCCCCGGACCGGCGCGCACGTCGGCAACACGCCGCAGGCGCTCTCCCACCTCACGCTCGTGCGCGCCGCCGACGCGATCGCGAAGGTCGCGCACGGGGAGGCCGACGAGCTGCCCGAGGTCCGGGGCGAGTGATCGGCCGCCGGCCGGATCCAGAGGGCAGGATGGGGTGATGGCGCAGGGCCCGTACCAGCTGGTCGACGTCGACGGACGGCGGCTGCGCCTGACGAGCCTCGACAAGGTCATGTACCCCGAGACGGGCATGACCAAGGGCGAGATGATCGCGTACTACGCCGGGATCGCGCCCGTGATGCTCCCGCACATGGCGGGACGGCCCATCACGCGCAAGCGGTGGGTGAACGGCGTGGGCACGCCGCGGCATCCGGAGCAGGCCTTCTTCGAGAAGCACCTCGAGGAGCACGCGCCCGAGTGGATCCGCCGAGGCGTGCAGCACCACTCGGACGGCGACAAGTCGTACCCGATGGCCGACAGCCGCGCCACGCTCGTGTGGCTCGCGCAGATGGGCGCGATCGAGCTGCACGTGCCGCAGTGGCGGTTCACGCCGTCGGGCGAGCAGGGCGACCCGGATCGGATGGTGTTCGACCTCGACCCGGGCGAGGGCATGGGGCTGCCGGAGTGCGCCGAGGTCGCGCGCATGGTGCGCGCCATCCTCGAGGGCATGGGGCTCGACGCCGTGCCCGTCACGAGCGGCAGCAAGGGCATCCACCTGTACGCGGCGCTCGACGGCTCGCAGACCTCCGACCAGGTGTCGGCGGTCGCCCACGAGCTCGCGCGGGCGCTCGAGGCCGACCACCCCGACCTGATCGTGTCGAGCATGAAGAAGAGCATCCGGGGCGGCCGGGTGCTCATCGACTGGAGCCAGAACAACGGCAAGAAGACGACCATCGCGCCGTACTCCCTGCGCGGGCGGTTCCGGCCGACGGTCGCGGCGCCCCGCACGTGGGAGGAGCTCGACGACCCCGGCCTCCGGCACCTCGAGGCCGACGAGGTCGTCGCGCTCGTGGCCGAGCGGGGCGACCCGATGCTCGCGGTCACCGGCGCGTCCGCCGACGGCCCGCTCAGCACGTACCTCTCGATGCGCAGCGCCGGGGCGACGCCCGAGCCCATGCCCGAGTCGGCCTGGGGCGTCGCGAACGACGGCGAGCCGCGGTTCGTCATCCAGGAGCACCACGCCCGCCGACGGCACTTCGACCTCCGGCTGGAACGCGACGGCGTGCTGAAGAGCTGGGCCGTCCCGAAGGGCGTCCCCGAGACGACCGACCGCAACACCCTCGCCGTGCAGACCGAGGACCACCCGATGGAGTACCTCGTGTTCGAGGGCACCATCCCCGACGGGCAGTACGGCGCAGGGTCGATGACCGTGTGGGACACCGGCAGCTACGAGGCCGAGAAGTGGCGCGACGACGAGGTGATCTTCACGCTCACCGGCCGGGTCGGCGGGCCGTTGGGCCGGGTGAGGCTCGCGCTCATCCGCACCGAGGGCGCGGGCGAGAAGAGCCAGTGGCTGCTGCACCGCATGAAGGAGCAGCACGCCGGTGCCCCGGCGGACGAGGCGGTGCCGACGAGGGCCGAGGCGCCGCCGACGGAGGCGGCGGCGTCGGCGCGGAGGCGTGCGGGCGGCGCCGGAACCGCGCGATCCGCGCGCATGCCCGCCGTGCCCAAGCCCATGCTCGCCACCCCCGGCGCGATCGGACGGCTGGCCGGCGACGACTGGGCCCTCGAGTGGAAGTGGGACGGCATCCGCGTCATCGCGCAGGTCGACGACGGCGTGACTCGGCTCGTGAGCCGCAACGGCATCGACGTCACGGCGACGTATCCCGAGCTCGGCGACCTCGCCGGGGTGCTTCGGGCCGATGCGATCGTGGACGGCGAGATCGTGGCGCTCGACGGGTCCGGGCGTCCGGACTTCGGGCTGCTGCAGCGGCGCATGAACCTGGCGAAGCCGCGCGAGGTCGAGGCGGCCGCGGCATCCGTGCCCGTGGTGCTGCACCTGTTCGACGTGCTCGAGGTGGCGGGGATCCCGACCGTCGACGAGCCGTACGAGCGGCGGCGGGAACGGCTCGACCGGCTCGTGCGCCGGCGCGACGACAGCTCGGTCGACGTTCCCGCCGCGATCGAGGCCGACCCCGAGGCGGCGGTCGAGGAGGCCCGTCGACGCGGGCTCGAGGGCGTCGTCGGCAAGCGGCGCCGGTCCCTCTACCGCCCCGGGGTGCGCAGCGACGACTGGCTGAAGGTCAAGCTGTCGCGCACCCAGGAGGTCGTGGTCGCAGGGTACCGCCGGGGCACGGGCGGGCGGACCGGACGCATCCGCTCGCTGCTGCTCGGCGTGCCGACGGTGGACGGCGGATGGCGCTACGCGGGCCGCGTCGGGTCGGGCCTCCGGGAACGCGACGCCGAGCGGTTGCTGGAGCGGCTGGACGGGATGACGGTGCCCGGGCCGCCGATCGACGGGGTGCCCGCCGAGGACCTCGTCGACGCGGTGTGGGTGCGCCCCGCGCTCGTGGGCGAGATCGAGTTCGGCGAGTGGACGCGCACCGGCGTCGCGCGCCATCCGCGCTGGCGAGGGCTCCGGCCCGACAAGCGGCCGGAGGACGTCCGGCTCGAGGAGCCGTCGGGGGCGCCGGAGCGCGACGGATGACGTCGTTCAGCGGACGCCGGTTGGCTGAACGACCTGTGAATCCGCGAACATCCGGTCCATTGTGGAACAAGAAGCGTGCGAATGCCCCCGAACGGGGGTACCGTGAGGCCGTGGGCACTCTCTATTACGGCGATTCCGGCACTCCGGTCGAGGTCGAGGACCGCGCATTGGCGCACCTCAAGATCGCGATCACCACGAAGCTGCGGCGCGGCGAGAGCTTCATGCTCTCGTGGCGGCACGGCCCCGACCAGCCCCGAGGCCGGAGCTCGCTCTGGCTGCACCCCGCGATCCCGCTCCGCTTCGTCTTCGAGGAGGTGGAGGCCGGCGACCTCAGCCGCGAGTGGATCGAGGACCTGATGCGCTCGGCGAACTCGGGCGGCGGCATCCAGCTCGATCCCGAGCGGATGGCGTCCGAGCTCGGCCGGCACGTCGGGCCGAAGCCCGTCGAAGCGGCCTGACCCGACGACTCCTTCGTACCACGACGCCGGTCGGCTCCCTTCGGAGCGGACCGGCGTCGTGTCGTTCCGTCAGCGTCGGCGCAGCTCGCCGGCGGCCGGGCAGTCGAACGGGTCGCGCGCCGCGAGTCCGACGCGGTTCAGGTACTCCACGACGATGCCGTACGAGCGCATGAGGGTCGTCTCGGTGTAGGGGATGCCGAGCGAGCGGCAGTGCTCCCGCACGATGTCGCGCGCCTTGGCGAGGTGCGGTCGGGGCATGCTCGGGAACAGGTGGTGCTCGACCTGGTGGTTGAGGCCGCCCATCAGCGTGCTGGTGAAGCGCCCGGTGATGTTGCGCGAGGTCAGCACCTGCTTGCTCAGGAAGTCGAGCTTGGCGCCGGCCGGCACGAGCGGCATGCCCTTGTGGTTCGGCGCGAACGACGCGCCCATGTAGACGCCGAACACGGCGAGCTGGACGCCGAGGAACGCGAAGGCCATGCCGACCGGGAGGAACCAGAACACGACGCCGACGTACAGGACCAGTCGCGCCGCGATGAGCCCCAGCTCGAGCGCACGGCCCTGCACCGGTCGGCGCTCGAACAGCGAGCGGATCGACGTGACGTGCAGGTTGATGCCCTCGAGCGTGAGGAGGGGGAAGAACAGCCAGCCCTGGCGCTGGGTGATCCACCGCACGATGCCGCGCTGCTCCGCCGCCGACTCCTCGGTGAACGAGATCGTGTCGAACGCGATGTCGGGGTCCTTGCCGACCTGGTTCGGGTTGGCGTGGTGACGGGTGTGCTTCGTCATCCACCACTGGTAGCTGATGCCGACCACGGCCGTCGCGACCACGCGGCCGACCCGGTCGTTCGCCTTGCCGGAGGTCAGGACCGCTCGATGCGAGGCCTCATGGGCGAAGAACGCGAACTGGGTGAAGATGATGCCCAGGGCCGCCGCGATGAGCAGCTGGAACCACGAGTCGCCGAGCAGCACGAATCCCGTGATCGCGCCGCCGAGCGCGAGCGCGAGGCCGCCGACGAGCAGGCCGTAGAACCACGGCGTCCGCCGCAGCAGGCCGCTCTCCTTCACCACGTGGGAGAGGGCGGAATAGCTCTGGGTGACCGCGGGGCGATCGCCGCGGGCCTTCGTGTCGCGGACCGCGCCGAGGCGGCCGGGGACGGAGAGAGATGCGGTGGACATGATGCCGGCCCGTCGTCGTCGACTTCCCAGCCGGTGAGTCACGGGCGATCACCCGAATAGATATGGCCAGCGTACGTCGGCACGTGTACGCGGTGCGGAATGTCCGGCGGATCCCCAGCAGACCGTCACCCTGCACACGGGATGGGAGCTCATCCCTCCCCGGCGTCGTCGACGAGCAGTTGCAGGAGCGCCGTCTCGCGGAGGCCCCGGAGGCTCACCAGCCGGCCGTGCTCGTACGCCTCGATGACGCGCGGGTCGACGTAGCTCGCCTTCGCGATCGCGGGCGTGTTGCCGAGCACCTCGCTCGCGTGGACGATCGCCTCCTTGACCGAGGCGGCCCGCGCCCGCTTCGTCCCCGCCGTGCCGAGCTGCGCGAGCCGGTCGGCCGCCGCGACCGTGCCCCGGAGGGTTCGGAAGTCCTTCGCCGTGAAGTCCCCGCCCGTGCGCAGTCGGATGTCCTCGTTGACGTCGACCGGTCCGAGGGGGCGCAGGCGCCGCCCATGCGTGAAGGCGTACAGCCGGGACGAGGGCGAGCGGCCCTCCATCGCGGCGACGAACGCCGCGAGCGCATCGTCCGACAGCGTGAGGTCCTGCGCGATCCCGCCCTTCGCCCGGAACTTCAGGCGCACCACGTCGTCGCCCTCGAGGCGCGCGTTGCGCACCAGGAGCGTCGTCAGGCCGCGGCTGCGCGCCGTCGCGAGCGCCTCCTCGGATCCGATCCGGATGGCGCCGAGGTCGAGGGTGCGGAACGCCGCCGCGAGCACGCGCTCGCGCACGAGCTCGTCGAGGGCGAGATCGCGGCGGACGCCCCGGCGCGCGCCGGGAAGCGCCTCGGCGAGCGCGGTCATGCGCAGGAACTTCTCCATGTCCTGCTGCTCGCGCCACACCGGGTGGTAGAGGTACTGCCGGCGCCCGGCCGCGTCGACCCCGACCGCGAGGATGTGCGCGTTCGGCGCCTCCGCGATCCAGACGTCGTTCCAGGCGGGCGGGATCGCGAGGTCCGCGATCCGGTTGCGGTCGACGCGATCCACGAGCGTGCCGTCGGTGTGCCGGTACGCGAACCCGCGACCGCGTCGCTGGCGGGTGATGCCGGGCGACGCGTACGGTTCGACGCGTCGCAGCCGTGGCATCCGCCGCCCCTCAGTGGTTGCGCAGGGCGTCGATGAGCTCGCCCTTGCGCTTGCCGCTGTAGCCCGTGAGTCCCAGTTCCTTCGCCCGGTTCCTCAGCTCGGGCACCGTCCAGTCGTCGTAGTCGCCCGACCTGCCGCCCTTCCGGCCGACGGCACTGCGGCCGCGCGCGGCGGCCGCGTTCGAGATGCGCGCCGCCTTCTCCTTGGAGTCGCCCTGGTCGCGCAGCTTCTCGTACAACTCCGGATCCTTCAGGGACGACTGCCCCCGTCGATTCGCCGGCATCGCCTGCTCCTTCCTGTTCCGAGCCGCCCGTCGATCAGAGCGGCTTGCCCCCCGTGACCGGGAGGATCGCCCCGGACGTGTAGGACGCGTCGTCCGAGGCGAGGTACACGTACGCCCCCGCGAGTTCCGCCGGCTGCCCGGCGCGACCGAGCGGGGTGTCCTGTCCGAACTTCGGCAGCTTGTCGGGCCATCCCGTGGCCGGGATCAGCGGAGTCCAGATCGGACCCGGCGCGACCGAGTTGACCCGGATGCCGCGTGGCCCGAGCTCCTCGGCGAGCGCCTTCGTGAACGCCACGAGCGCCGCCTTGGTCATGGCGTAGTCGACGAGCCGCGACGACGGGTCGAAGCCCTGGATCGACGAGGTCGTGATGATGGAGGCGCCCGCCTGCATGCGCGGGACCGCGGCCCGTGCGAGGAACACGCTCGCGTAGAGGTTGACGCGCATGACCGAGTCGAAGTCGGCCGAGGGCACCTCGTCGATGCCGCCCCGGTCGCGCTGGTGGGCCGCGTTGAGCACGAGGAGGTCGATGCCCCCGAAGGCGTCGCACGTGCGATCGACGAGGTCGGCGCAGTGCTGCTCGTCGCGCAGGTCGCCGGGGAGGAGCTCGACGCGACGTCCCGCGTCGGTGACCCAGCGCGCGGTCTCCTCGGCATCCGCCTGCTCGGACTCCAGGTACGAGACCGCCACGTCGGCGCCCTCGCGGGCGAAGGCGATCGCGACGGCACGGCCGATGCCGGAGTCGCCGCCCGTGATGAGCGCGCGCCGACCGGCGAGCCGACCGGAACCCCGGTAGCTGTACTCCCCGTGGTCGGGTTGCGGCGACATGGCCGGCGTGAGGCCCGGGGGCTGCTGCTCCTGGCGCGGGAAGGGCTCGGTGGCGTGCTTGGTGGTCGGGTCGATCAGGTGGTCGGTCATGGGACCTCCTCAGTCGGTTCCGCTCGAGGGGATCCTGCAACCGTACGCTCGGGCCCGGGCGCCTCGCGAAGGGTTGACAGCCCGCTCACGACGGCGGCGCGTCCGGTACCGGCAGCCGACCGGCCCACGAGTACCATGCCCCGCGAACGGGGGGCAACCCCTCGCGCCGGCCGGGCGGCGCCCCGTACCGTCGAGTCCACGAGGCCATCGGCTGCCTCGGAGGCCCGCCGACCCCGGCGGGCCGTGAACCGTCCACGCGACGGAACCGAAGGAGAGATCATGAACATCCTCATCGCCATCATCGCCGTCGCCGCCATCGTGCTGCTGATCACGGGCGGCGCCGTGCAGTCCCTGCAGTTCCTGCTGTGGGTCGGCCTCGTGCTCGCGGTCCTGGCCGTCATCGTGTTCCTGGTGCGCTACCTCGGCGGGAAGAAGGCGGTCTGACCGACCGACCCCGACCTCACGGCGGGCGCCTCCTCTCGGAGGCGCCCGCCGTCGTCGTGTCGGCGGTACCCTCATGGCATGGGCACGCTGTTCTACGGCGACGCCGCGACCCCGATCGGCATCGAGGACCGCGCGCTCGCCCACCTCAAGGTCGCGATCGTCACGAAGCTGCGGCGCGGGGAGTCGTTCACGGTGTCGTGGCGACACTCCGACGACCAGCCGCGGGGGCGCTCCACGCTGTGGCTCCACCCGAACATCCCGCTCCGGTTCGTGTTCGACGACCCGGAGCCGCCGGACCTCAGCCGCGCGTGGATCGAGGAGCTCATGCGCTCCGCGAACTCCACGGGCGGCATCCAGCTCGTGCCGGAACAGCTCGACACCGGGCCGATCGCGGCGGTGGACCCGCTCGCGATCGAACCCGGTGCCGGGGTGCGCGTGGACTAGTCGGTCACGCGCGCAGGTCGGGGTCGCTGCCCGCGACCCCGCCGCTCGTGGGCGGGTTCACCGTCCCGGGCGTGGCGGTCGTGCCGCCCACGCCGGTGGTGCCGCTGCCCGGAGTCGTCTCCTGGCCGCCGTGGACCTCGCCGCGCCATGCGCCCGTGGGCGTGTTGCGCTTCTCGATGTACTCCTTGAAGCGGTGCAGGTCGCGCTTGACCTGGGCGTCGTCGAGCTGCAGCGCGGCGCCGGCCTTCTCGATGAAGCCCTCGGGCTCCCACTCGATCGTGAGGTCGATCCGCGTCCGGCCGTCCGACCCCGGACGGAAGTCCACGCGGCCGCGGTGCTGGACCTCGGCGGCGGTGCTGCGCCAGGCGACGTGGTCGTCGGGAACCTGGTCGGAGACGTCGGCGTCGAACTCGCGCTTGACGCCGGCGATCGAGACGACCCAGTGCGTGGTCGTGTCGTCGATCTGGCGAACCGACTCGACGCCGCTCATGAACTCCGGGAACGACTCGAACTGCGTCCACTGGTCGTAGGCCACGCGAACCGGCACGTCCACCTCGATGTCAGCGGTGACGGTCGTGCTCATGCTGATCCTCCGTTCCGGGCACGCGGGGTGCGCGCCCATCCCTCACGCTAGGCAGGAGCCTCCGAGGGGTCGAGGGGTTGCAGCATCCGTCGGCCGCTGATACCACGGAGTCACGGACACGAGTGCTCGGGGGTGCGCGATGGGCGAACAGGCGACGAGTGCCGAGCGGTGGTGGCCGCAACTCTCGATCGAATCGAAGCACGCCATCCTCGACGATCCCGAGGGGGCGCTGTCCGACGACGTGCGGACGGAGATCGCGCGGCTCTCCGGGGGAGCGGCGCCCGAGCGGCTCCCGCCCGCGGACGTGCTCTTCATCCGGACGCAGATCGGGTCGGTCGACTGACCGACCCGCGTCATCCGTCAGGGGGCGTCACTCGATCTCGAGCGGCTCGTCCTCGGTGGGCTCGGGCACGTACTGCAGGCCGGCCGTGCTGTTCGCCGAGAGCAGGAGCTGCTCGATCCAGAGCCGGTTGAGCTTCGGGGGCCGGTTGCCGCTGAAGACGAACTGCAGCGGGATGGACTCGTGGAGCCACAGGGTCGTGCGACCGCTCCCGTGCTCGATGCCGTGCTCCCAGGTCATGGCGAAGCTCTCGGAGCGGCGCAGCTTGTTGATGATCGCCACGCGCAGGTGCGCGAGGGTCCGGTCCTCGATCTCGATCTCGCGGTTCGAGGAGTTGTAGATGAGCTTGCCCATGCCGAGACTCTAATGCCCGCGAGGGCGGCGTACCGCACCGTGACCGGACGTGGCGGGTGTCAACCCCGTGACGCGGCGGCGGGGCGCGCGTTGGATGTTGTGCCATGAGAGCCGTCACCTGGCACGCCGCCCGCGACGTCCGCGTCGACGAGGTCGACGATCCGCGGATCGTCGACCCGACCGATGCGATCGTGCGCATCACGTCGACCGCGATCTGCGGATCGGACCTCCACCTGCTCGACGTGTTCGGCCCGGTGATGCACCGCGGCGACATCCTCGGCCACGAGGCGATGGGCGTCGTCGAGGAGGTGGGGTCGGGGGTGCACCGCGTCTCGGTGGGGGACCGCGTGATCGTGCCCTTCGTGATCTCGTGCGGAGCCTGCCGGATGTGCCGTGCCGGGCTCACGACCCAGTGCGAGACGACGCGCAACGACGACCAGGGCACGGGTGCGAAGCTCTACGGCTACACCGAGCTCTACGGTCGCGTCATGGGGGGCCAGGCCGAGGCGCTGCGCGTGCTGCTCGCCGACGCGAACCTGCGCGTCGTGGGGCGCGACCTGCCCGACGAGCGCTACCTCTTCCTGACCGATGTGGCCCCGACCGGATGGCAGGCGGTCGAGTACGCCGGCCTCGAGCCCGGCGACACGGTGGCCGTGATCGGCCTCGGCCCCGTGGGGCAGATGGCCGCGCGCATCGCGAGGCACCGCGGCCATCGGGTGCTCGGCGTGGATCCCGTGCCCGAGCGCCGGCTGATGGCCGAGCGCTACGGGGTCGAGGTGTTCGACTACGCAGACCACGCCGAGGCGGTGGGCGAGCTGGCGGGTGCGACCGGGGGTGCCGGTCCGGCCGCCGTCATCGACGCCGTCGGGACGGAGGCGCACGGCAGCCCGGGCATCGCGCTGATGCAGAACGTGGTGGGCTCGCTGCCCTCCGGCATCGCCAAGCCCATGCTGATGAAGGCCGGCGTCGATCGCCTCACGGCGCTGCAGCTCGGCATCGACGCCGTGCGCCGCGGCGGCACGCTCTCGGTGGTCGGCGTCTACGGCGGCAACGCGGACCCGATGCCCATGATGACGATCTTCGACAAGCAGCTCACCGTGCGCCTGGGGCAGGCGAACGTGCAGCGATGGCTCGACGACCTCCTCCCGCTCGCCGAGTCCGACGACGACCCGCTCGGGCTCGAGGACTTCGCCACGCATCGCGCGCCGCTGTCGCAGGCCCGCGAGATGTACGACCTGTTCAAGGAGAAGGCGGAGGGCTGCATCAAGGTCGTCCTGAAGCCCTGAGTCCGCGCGCGCGGAACCGAGGACGACGGCCGTCCCCCTGCCGGGGGACAAGCGCTTCTCCAGGGAAGCGGTTCTGTCAAGGCCCTTCTGGCAAGCGCTTCGCCCGGCCTAGCTTTGCAGCGTCCGGGGGACCTGGGACGCGAGCGAATGGGGTTGGGATGCGAATCGATCGAGGGGCGCGTGCACTGGGGGTGGTCGCCGCCGCAGGCCTGCTGCTGAGCGGCTGCGCCGTCGGCACCGGAGGCCAGTCCGCTGAGACCGACGCCGAATTCGACTCCGGTGCGGAGCTGTCGGGGGACCTCACGGTGATGGGGTTCTCGGGCGTCGACGAGGTCGCGACGTCGCGCATGGAACTCGCGGAGTCCGAACTGGGCGACGTCCAGGTCGAGCTCATCGAGGGGGAGCTCGACATCCAGCAGTTCCTCTCCGCGGTCGCCACGGGCGACCCGCCCTCGCTCCTCTACGCCGACCGCGACCAGATCGGATCGCTCGCCGCGCGCGGCGCGATCCTCCCGCTCGAGGACTGCATCGAGGGTGAGGGCATCGAGACCGGCGACTTCGTCGAGTCCGCCCTGAACCAGGTGACGCTCGACGGCACGGTCTACGGCATCCCCGAGTTCAACACCGTCCAGCTGACGATGGCGAACGCCGACCTCCTCGAGGCGGCCGGCGTGACCATCGACGACGTCAACGGGTCCGACCGCGAGGCGATGACCGAGGCCGCGGGTGCCATGGTGCAGCGCGAGGGCGACAACGTGACCGTCATCGGCGTGGACTCCAAGCTCCCCGAGTTCCTGCCGCTCTGGGTGGCCGCCGCGGGCGGCTCCGTCATGAGCGAGGACGGCCGCACCGCGCAGCTCGACGACGAGACCACCGTCGAGGCGCTCGAGTGGGCCGTCGGCATCTACGAGGCGCAGGGCGGCTTCAGTGCCGTCAAGGCGACCCGCGACGCGGCCGACTTCTTCGGCGGCGGCAACCAGTACGCCACGAACACGCTCGGCGCGATGCCGATGGAGCAGTGGTACCTCAACGTGCTGAACGAGGTCTCGCCCGACGCCCCGATGGCCTTCGACACGGTCCGCACGACCGAGGGCGAGCCCATCGCCTTCGCCGGCGGGTCGGCGTGGGCCATCCCCGCCGGCAGCGACAACCCCGAGGCCGCGTGCCGCTGGGCTCGCGCCATGACCTCGGTCGACGCATGGCGCGCCGCGGCGGACGCCCGCGTCGCCCTGCGCGAGGAGGACGGGCTGCCCTTCACGGGCATCCTCACCGGCAACACCGTCGCCGACGAGGAGATCGAGGGCATGACGAGCGCCGACGAGGAGCCGTGGAGCTCGGGCGTCGCCGCGATGTACGAGGCGAACCAGAACACCCGGACCCTGCCGGCCAACCCGGCCGACGCGGAGTTCGACGACGCCATGCAGGAGGCCGTGAACCGCGTGCTGAACGGCCAGGCCGAACCGGCCGAGGCGCTCGCCGAGGCCCAGGAGACGGCGCAGGCGGCGCTCGACGAGGGATGGGCGGAGCTCGAGGGCGGTGAGTGATGACCACCGTGGCCCGGCCCGGGGGCGTCGGCTCCCAGCCGGATGAGTCCGAGACCCCGGCCGGCGGCGCGCGCCGCGCGGCGCCGGCCGGGGCGGCCCCCCGCAACCGCGGTCGCGCACGGCGACGCAACCTGCTGTCGGCGCTGCTCTTCCTCAGCCCGTGGATGATCGGCTTCCTCGTCTTCACGGCGTGGCCGATGATCTACAGCGCCTTCCTCTCGCTCACGGACTACGACGTGATCAACGATCCGGAGTTCGTCGGCATCCAGAACTACGTCGACATGGCGGCGGACGACAAGCTGCTCCTCGCGCTCGGCAACACGGTGTTCTTCGCCCTGCTGCAGGTGCCGCTGTACGTGGTCGTCTCGCTCGCGCTCGCACTGCTGCTCGACCGGGCCGGGCGCGCGTCCGGCTTCTACCGGACGATCTTCTTCCTGCCGAAGATGACGCCCCCGGTCGCGGTCGGCGTGCTGTTCCTGCTGCTGTTCAACGGCTCCAACGGCATGGTGAACACCGCGCTCGGATGGCTCGGCATCGACGGACCGGCATGGACCACGGACCCGGCCTGGGTGAAGCCCGGCCTCGTCCTCATGTCGCTGTGGACGGTGGGCGCGTCGATCATCATCCTGCTCGCGGCGCTCCGCAACGTGCCCAAGGAGCTGTACGAGTCGGCCCAGCTCGACGGGGCCGGCTTCTGGCGACAGGCGACGAGCGTGACCCTGCCCATGATCAGCCCGGCGCTCTTCTTCATCATCGTCGTCAACACGATCGCCGCCCTGCAGACCTTCGACGAGGCGTACACGGCGTTCTTCGGAGCCGGCAACTCCACGTACAGCAACGACGCCGCGCTGTTCTACGTCATCTACCTGTTCCAGCAGGCATTCGAGTTCCTGAACATGGGCTACGCCTCCGCCATGGCGTGGTTGCTGTTCCTCGTGATCATGGTGATCACCGCGATCCAGCTCGTGGTCTCGCGCCGGCTCGTCTACTACGAGGGGGACCGATGAGCACCGACATCCGAGTGGCGGCCGCCGAATCGCAGGCGGTGCAGCTCGACGGCGACGGCACGGAGATCCCGCGGCGGACCATCCCGGCCGGGCGAGGGCCGGCGCGCACGCGGCGCCGGGTCGGCACGGTGGTCGCGTGGATCGCGCTGACGCTCGTCGGGATCGTCTTCGTGTACCCGTTCGTGTGGCTCGTGAGCGCCTCGTTCAAGCCCCGCAGCGACGTCTTCGACAACCGGCTCATCCCCGAGACCTTCACGTGGGACAACTACATCCAGGTCTGGCAGGAGGCGCCGCTGGCCCTCTGGCTCCTGAACACTGCGATCGTGACCGTGCTCGCGGCGGTGACCGTGACGATCTCGAGCGCGATGGTCGCGTGGGGCTTCGCGTACTTCCGCTTCCGCGGGCGCGGATTCCTGTTCGGCCTCGTGCTGGCGACGATGATGCTGCCGGGCGCGGTCACGATGATCCCGACGTTCCTGATCTGGAACGCGCTGGGCCAGGTCGGCACGCTCACCCCGCTGTGGGCGGGCAACCTGTTCGGCAGCGCGTTCTACATCTTCCTGCTGCGGCAGTTCTTCCTCGGCCTGCCGCGCGACCTGTTCGAGGCGGCGCGCATCGACGGCGCGAGCCAATGGGGCGTGTTCTGGCGGATCGCGCTGCCGCTCACCGGCCCCGCGTTGGCCGTCGTGCTCGTCTTCGAGGTGCAGGCGGTGTGGACCGACCTCATGCGCGCCCTCATCTACCTGCGCGACTCGTCGACCTTCACGGTGCCCCGCGGCCTGAAGTCGCTCGTCGACGCGTACGGCTTCGGCGGCGAGTGGCACTGGGAGATCATCGTCACGGCGAGCGTCATCACGACCATCCCGATGATCATCGTGTTCTTCCTCGCGCAGAAGCGCATCATCGACGGGGTCGCGTCGACCGGCATCAAGGGCTAGCCGAGCGGATGCCGCGGGGCGGGCCCCACGCAGCGGGCGCGCCGGCCCCGCGGCATCCGTTCAGCCCTCGACCGCGGTGACCTCGTGCGGCGTGCCGACGGGCTTCGACTCGCTCGAGCCCCGCTGGCGGAGCACGATGGACAGGGCGACCATGCTGCCGACGGCGAGGAACTCGGACTGCCAGTTCTGCAGCGTGCGGTTCCAGAAGTCGGCCGAGACCGCGTACTGGGCGAGACCCACGACCTCGTCGCCGTGCAGCGTCTGCTCCTGGTTGTAGACGACCTGCCCGGCGAGGGCCTGCGCCAGCCACGAGAGCAGGAAGATCCCGCCCATGGTGAGCAGCAGCGAGTTGCTGTACACCCACAGCCGCCACCCGCCGGCGCGCGCCCAGGCCGGCGAGTCCGCGCGCGCATACCGGCCGACGAGCTGGTCCTCGTCGGTGCCGACGCCCTCCTCGCCGGGCTGCTTCGACTCGGGCGAGCCCTTCTGGATGAGCCAGATGGTGGTGAGGATGAAGAGGAAGAACTGCAGGTACTCGGACTGCCAGTTCTCGGCGACGTCGACGACGAAGTCCGACGACGTCACGAAGTCGGCCCAGGTCACCATCGGCTCGCCGTGCTGCGCGTGCTCCTCGTTGACGACCACGAGCCCGGCGACGGACTGCAGGGCCAGGGCGACGAGGAAGATCACCCCGAAGAAGATGCTGAGCGAGTGCTGGCGGATGCGCACGGGCTACCTCCCTGCGATGACGACGGCGAACATGTACGCGAGGCCGACGACGATGCCGGCCAGCCAGGACGTGAACACGAGCCTCATGTGCCGAACGTACTCCCGCTCGGCGACGAGTCGCGAAGGCTCGACGCGCGTGGCGGCGCCGCTCGATTGGCGCGGTGGCGACGGGTGGGTTAGAGTAACGGGGTTGCCTGATCAGCGAAGAGCGCGCAGGCGACATCCCATGCGCCCGTAGCTCAATGGATAGAGCATCTGACTACGGATCAGAAGGTTGGGGGTTCGAGTCCCTCCGGGCGCGCGGTACCGCGAACGGCCCGCTTCGGCGGGCCGTTCGTCGTCTCCGCGGCGGCACGCGGCTAGAAGCGCGGCGGCGCGTCGGCGGCGCGCACGCGCAGCCAGGCGACATGGCACGGCTCGAGGACGATCCCGCGGTCGAGGCTCACGCGGCGATCGGTGATGAGCTCGTGCGCCTCCGGCGCGAAGCCCGAGAGGGTGAGCGCGTCGATCGTCGCGGGGGCGTCGCCCACGTTGGCCAGGCACAGCAGCGTGGCGGGGGACGCCGCGGCATCCGTCGCCCCGCCCGGCCGCTGGTAGCCGAGCACGGTCGGGTGCTTCGCGTCGAAGGGCACGAGCCGGCCGCCCGCGAGCTCCGGCGTCGCGCGCCGGACCTGGATGAGGCGGCGCAGCCCTGCGTACACCGCCCCCTCGGGCGTCGACGGATCGTGCCGTCGCGCGTACGCCTCGGCCGGGTAGTGGGGCCGGTTCACCCACCGGCTGTCGTCGGCGAGCGCCGGGTCGGCCACGTACGAGTGGTCGTTGCGCTGTGCGACCTCGTCACCGAGGTAGATCAGCGGAATGCCGCCCGTCGACAGCGCGATGGCATGTGCGAGCAGCACGCGGTCGACGCCGTGCGGGTCCCCGGCCTCGATGCCCGCGAGCGACGCCGTCGTGCCGGCCACCCGCGCGTCGCCCGTGCGCGGGTTCTCCTGGAAGGGGACGCCGCGAGCGAAGCTGCCGGGGAAGCGGTTCACGTAGAAGGCGTTGAGGAACCGGCGGTGGTCGAAGCCGTCGATGCCGAACTCGGCGGCGTCCTCATCCGCGAAGGTCCAGCCGATGTCGTCGTGGCCGCGCACGTAGTTCACCCAGGCGCAGCCCTCGGGCAGCGCGTGCCGGCGTTCGAGCGCCTGCCGCAGCATCCGCGGGTCGCGCGTGGCGAGCGCCTCCCAGGTCAGTGCCATCTGGAGCGGGTTGTACGACAGCTGGCACTCGCCGAGCGAGATGTACTCGACGACCTCGTCGGGGTGCACGATGGCCTCGGACTTGAACAGCAGGCTCGGGGCCGCGATGCGCAGCACCGCGTTGAACGCCTGCAGCAGCAGGTGCGCCTCGGGGAGCGACTCGCACGGCGTGCCGAGCCGCTTCCAGATGAACGCGACCGCGTCCATCCGCAGCACGTCGACGCCGAGGTTCGCGAGGAAGAGCATCTCGCCGGCCATCGCCCGGAAGACCGACGGGTTCGCGTAGTTCAGGTCCCACTGGAACGAGTGGAACGTGGCCCAGATCCAGCGGCCGTCGGGCAGCTGCACGAACGAGCCGGGGTGGTCGTCGGGGAAGATCTCGCGCACGGTCCGCTCGTACGCGTCGGGCATCGTCCGGTCGGGGAAGATCAGGTAGAAGTCCTCGTACGCGGGGTCGCCCGCGACCGCGCGCTGCGCCCACTCGTGGTCCGACGCCGTGTGGTTGAAGATGAAGTCGAGCACGAGCGAGACGCCGTTCGCGCGCAACTCGCCCGCGAGGCGCTGCAGGTCGTCGATCGTGCCGAGGTGCGGCGCGACCGCCCGGTAGCTCGTCACCGCGTACCCGCCGTCGGAGTTGCCCTCGGGCACCGCGAACAGCGGCATGAGGTGCAGGTAGGTGAGGCCCAGCTCGACGAACTCGGGGATCTTCGCGCGCACGCCGTCGAGGTCGCCCGCGTAGCGGTCCACGTAGCAGACGCCGCCGAGCATCCGGTTCGCCAGGTACCAGCCGGCGTCCTGCTCGCGGCGGGCGTCGGCGGCCTTGAGGTCGGCCGGGCGCTCGGCCCACGATGCGGCCGCGTCGGCGATGACGTCGGCGAGCACCTCGAGCCCGTCGGGGCGCTCGCCGTAGAGGCGTGCGAAGAGATCGTGCAGGGTGGGGAAGTGCGCCGCGAGGCGCGCGCCGAATGCGGCGTCGGTGGCGACGGATGCCACGGGCTGCGACTCGCGGATCCGGGAGAGGTCGACCCCGGCGTCGGTTCCCAGACGTGCCATACGACAAGACTGCACCATCGCCGGAGCATGTCCCCCGGTTTGGGGGACAGGGGCGCGATCCCCGGGATCATGCGGATCCGCGGACGGAACGGACCCCGTCCGGCCAGGCCCGCCCGCAACCCGGTGTCGTGCGCTCGGATTGTCCGGTTACCCTCGAACCGGCTTGTCTTCCGCGATCGGGGTCGACTATGAGGGGTACCAGCACCACGACCGGCCGGGCGCCGATCATCCGCCGCGCGGCGCTGCTCACGGCGATGACGGCGATCGCCGCGGCGGTGGCCATCGCCGTCGCGCAGTTGCTGCTGCGATGGTCCGGTCGCACCGTCGGGGCCGTCGACGCGGTGGCGGCCGCCGCCTGCCTGCTCGTCGCGGTCGCCGTCGCCACGGTGCTCCTCGGAGCGCTGCTCGTCGCCGGCGCCGACCACCGTCCGACGTCCGCCCGCGGGCGGGGACCGCGCATGAGCAGCGACCGCCGGGCCGCGGCGAACGCGTCGGCGTGGGCGGCCATCGCGGCGCTCGGGGTGGGCGCGGCGGGCGACGCCTTCACGTCGCTCCCGGGTGGGTCGGTGGTCGCGGCGGCCCTGATCGCCGGAGGGCTCGGCGCCGTCACCGGCGCGGTGCATCGTCGCGCGCATCGCCAGTCGGCGTACCGCTCGTTCAACGTCGTGGCCATGCTGCTGGCCGCGGGCTGCCTGGCGAGCATGAGCATGACGTCGACGGGGGCGTGGTGGGCGCTGAACTTCAGCACCCTCGGCACCTCGAACGACCTGGCGGCGGCGTGCTTCAACCTCGGGCTGATCCTCTCCGGCGGGGCGATGGCGGCGATGTCGGGTCGCCTGGCGAGCGGCATCGAGCGTCGCGCGTACGACGCCCGACGGGGTGCGGTGCCGACGGTGCGCGTCCTCATCGCGGTGATCGGCGTCTCGCTCGCCGGGGTGGGGCTCGTGCCCATCGACACCGACGAGGTGCTGCACAACGTCTTCGCGTGCGCGGCGGGGGCGGCGTTCGCCCTCCTGGCCGCGCTCACGCCCGTGCTCGTCCGGCGGACGCCGCGGATCCTGGTGCGGACCTCCCATGTCGCGCTCGGCCTCGAGGTGTCCGCGTTCGTGATCCACGACCGGCTGGGACTCGTGTCGCTCACCGTGTTCGAGATCGTCGCGTTCGCGCTGGTGTTCGTCTGGCTGATCACGCTCGTCGTCACGACCCATCCGGTCGTCATCCACGAGTTCGAGGAGCTCGGGTCGGCGACGGGTGCCGTCCCGGTCGGCGATCTCCTCGCGGCGGGTGGCGGCCGGCCGGGTGCCGGTCGACCGGGTGTCCTGGTGGCGGGCGCCGCCCGGGCGCCCGTGCCCGACGGGGCGCTCGTCGATGCCGAATACGCCGTCGCGTCGCCGGGAATGGGCCGGACCTTCGCGCGGTTGACGCCGATGAGAACTTGAGTCCAACCGACTCAATTCGTATCATCGAGGCAGAGCCTGAGTCGACCCGACTCAACTTCGCCGAGAACGAAAGGAGAACCGATCATGGCCACCAACGACACGTTCCGCGACCTCGACCGACTCGCGTCGGCCATCTTCGACACGACCCGCCGCGGGCCGCGTCGCATGCCGATGGACCTGTACCGCGACGGCGACCACTACGTGCTGACCGCCGATCTCCCGGGCATCGACCCGGGCTCGGTCGACATCGACGTCGACGGCCAGCTCCTGACGATCCGCGCCGAGCGCACGCTGCCCTCCGGCGACGACGTCAAGTGGATCACGCGTGAGCGCGAGGCCGCCTCGTTCCTGCGCCAGCTGAGCCTCGGCCAGGGCGTCGACACCGAGCGCATCTCGGCGAACTACGCCAACGGCGTGCTCAGCGTCACGATCCCCGTGAGCGAGAGGGCCAAGCCGCGCAAGGTCGTCGTCGAGTCGGCCGACTCCGCACGCTCCGTCGCCTCCGGCGGCGAGGTCATCCAGCCGGTCGAGTCGTGACCGACGCCGAGGTGCGGTTCCGCCGCGACGACGAGTCCAGCCGGTACGAGATGGAGATCGACGGCGAGCTCGTCGCCTTCGCGGCGTTCCGCACCCGGCCGGGGAACAGGATCGTGTTCACGCACACGGTCGTGCTCCCCGGCCGCGAGGGCCAGGGACTCGGCAGCATGCTCGCGCGTCACGTCCTCGACGACGCCGTGTCGCGCGGCGAGCGCATCGTCCCGCGTTGCCCGTTCATCGCGGCCTACCTGCGCCGGCACGACGGATACGAGGCGTCGGTCGACTGGCCCGAGGACACCCCGCGCGAGGCCTGATCCGGCTCCGCCCTGCCCCCTGAGCGCGTGACCCCCGCTCTGGGGCGGTGTGCCTGGTGCGGCCGGGAGGATACGATTCCTCAACACCCGAGCCGGGTCCCCGAGCCCGGCAGTCGTCGAAAGACGCCACCTGCGACCGGATGTCCCAGCAGAGGTCGCTCGGGATCCAGCTCGCCGAGCTCAGTTCGGGTCGCTCGGCGGGGAGGGCCTCTTCGAGGCCGCGGTGGGGCGGGAGGTAGGGTTCCCGCCCCACCGTCATTTCCTGCGGACCACCGCCCCGGATCCGGCCATCGGAACGGGTTTCCGGAGAGCCCCGCCCGGCGGCAAGCCGATCGCCGACGACGCGGAATTGCCGATCACCGTGGGAAAGGACCGAGGCCGCGCCCCCGGTCCACCGCCGCATTCCCGTTTGGACCTGATCCGCGAGCTCGCCGGGGGCGATCTCCGGGGCACGCGGGTTGCGGCGCTGGGGGCGGCGTTCAAGCCGGATTCCGACGACGTCCGCGACGCTCCCGCGCTCGAGGTCGCGCGCATGCTCCACCTCGAGGGCGCAGAGGTCCGCGTCTACGACCCGGAGGCGAACGGGAACGCGCACCGGGCGTACCCCGATCTCGACTACGCGGACTCGCTGGCGGAGGCCGTGGACGGCGCCGACGTCGTCGCGTTGCTGACCGAATGGGACGAGTTCCGTCGCGCGGATCCGGAGGAGCTCGGCCGTCTCGTCGCGTCGCGTCGCATCGTCGACGGCCGGCACGCCCTCGACGCCGATGCGTACCGCGCGACGGGATGGGACTTCCGCGCGCTCGGTCGACACGTCGGCGACGGCGCGCCGGTCGGCGACAGGCGCCTCGCAGTCGCCTGAGGCGGTCGGCGGTACGCTGCCGCCATGAGCGATCCCGCCGTCTCGTTCGTCCGGCTCACCGAGATCCCGACGGACGAGGTGGCGGCGCTGCTGAACGAGCCGCGGAACGCGCGGCACATGCCCCTGGTCGGCGAGCCCTTCACGCGCGATGCGGCGGTGGAGTGGGTCGCCGCGAAGGACGCCCAGTGGGCCACGAACGGCTACGGGCCCTGGGCGATCCTGCTCGACGGCGAGTTCGCCGGCTGGGGCGGCTTCCAGGCCGAGCCGGACGGCGCCGACCTGGGCCTCGTGCTCCACCCCCGATTCTGGGGTCGGGGCGCGGACATCGCGCGACGGGCCATCGACGCGGGGTTCCACGAGCTCGGGCTCGATGCGGTCCTCGTCTCGCTGCCGCACAGTCGCAGGCCTGCTGCCGTGCTCGCCCGGTGGGGCTTCGTGCCGGACGGCGAGGCGGTCTACGACGGCATCGGGTTCGGCCGGTACCGGCTCAGCCGGGACCGCTGGACCTCGCTCGGGTCGGACGCCGCTCCGGCGGATCGAGGCTGACGCGAACGGGCGCTCACTCCACCGTCGGCGTGTTCGAGCGGGCCCGCGCCGCCCGCTCCTCCTGGGCCACCCGGAGCCGGTCGCAGAGCGCCGTGAGCTCGCGCAGGTCCTCCTCGTCGAGGGCAGTGCCCACGCGTTCGGTGATCGACTGCATGTGCAGGATGGCGGCCCGCCGGAACTGCTCGAACCCGTACGGCGTGAGTCGCACGAGGGTCCCACGGCCGTCGTGCGGGTCGTCGGACTTCTCGACGAGCCCGCGGGTGGCCAGCCGGTCGATCAGCCGGCTCACGCTCGGCTGCGAGATCAGCACGTGCCGGTTGAGTTCCTTGAGCCGGAGCGAACGGCCCGGCGCGCGCGACAGGTACAGCAGCACGTCGTACTCGTTGAACGACATCACGTCGGTGGGGAACTCGGCGGCGAGGCCGCGCATCACCTGCACCTGCGCTCGGAACAGCGCCTCCCATGCCGCCACCGCCATCGCGCGATCCGCCACGCCGTGCTCCTTCCTCGGGTCGTGCCGGCCGCGTCGTCGTCGAGGCGACGTGCCGCCGGTCAGTCAAGGATAGGGAAGCGGGGGAGGCCCTGCGGGGACCGCGGCTGCCACGTCACCCGTTCTGGGGGAGGACGCCCGGAGAGACGGTTGAGGGCCGGTCGTAGAGGCTGACGACCGGCCCTCGCCCTTGCACCAAGAGTGTCCTGCAATCACATTCCGCGTCGGCCGCCACAGCAAACAACCGGCGCACGACGAATATATAACGGATCGGTAACGGGCGCTAGTCCCCTGTGCCCCGGATGCGGGACGGCCTCCGGATGCGGGGCGGGCTAGAACACGTCCGGGCTCGGCGTCGACGCCTGCCGGATGGAGACGTCGGCGTGCCGGTCGAATCGGTACCCCACGCCGCGCACCGTCCGCACGATGTCCTGGTAGTGGCCGAGCTTCGCGCGGAGGCGACGCACGTGCACGTCGATGGTGCGCTCGTTCGGCACCTCGTCCTCGTCGGACCAGAGGCCGTCGATGAGCTCGTGGCGGTCGATCGTCCGGCCCTCGCGGAGCACGAGGTACTGCAGGAGCTCGAACTCCTTGTAGGTGAGGCCCGCGGGCTCGCCGTCGAGGAGCACGCGCTTGCGCGAGATGTCGATGATGACGCCGTCGGGGTGACGGTCCGCGTCGGCGCGGAGGCCGTCGCCCTGTTCCTCGCGCTGCTTCGCGAGGGCAGCCGGATCCTGGAGCGCGAGGCGCACGACGTCGACGTCGCGACCGCCGGCGCCCTCGGGGGCCAGCGCGACGGCGGCGTAGGTCTCGGCCGACGGGGCGAGCTCGGCGGTCAGCCTCCGGAGCGCCTCCACGATGCGGTGGAGGCTCGTGCCGTCCGCCTCGGCCTTCGACTCGTCGATGCCGACGTAGAGCACGAAGCCGCGGGCCTCGGTGCCCTCGGGCACGGCCCGGACGCGCGGCGCGGGCCGCTCGGCGGCGGGCGCGGCCGGCGCGGCCGGCGCCGCGGCGGGTGCGGCGACGGGACGGGCCGGCTGCGACACGAAGGCCGCGGGGTGCGCGGTGCGCAGGGCCGGGTGAGTGGGACGGGCGGGACGGGTGAGCGTGAGAGACATGGCGGATCCTTGTGCTGAAGGTGCGTCGTGGACCCCGGTCGAGGGGCCTGGAGCGATGGCCGCGAGATGGGCCTGGAGAACCCGGAAGCGCATCGGGTTCGACGGAGCCGCGCCGATCGGGATGGGATCAGTCGCGTGACTCGGCGAGGGGTTCGCTGGTCAGCGGCACATTCGACAACACATGAGCGCACGCGACGGCATCATCGTGCCGGGAATCCTCTGAGCCTCGAGGGCGATCAGGGGGCGTGCGGTGTCGGTCATGGGGGGAAGTCAACCCGCCCGGCGAGGATGTGTCAAACAGTGACGACGGATGACGCCTCGCGACGTCGCACGCGGTGCGCGCTGCCGCGTCGGCGCGGTGGGGGTCCTCCACTCCGCCAGGCCGCGTCGAAAGATCCTTCGACGTGGCACGGATTCATCGAATCTTGGAAAATCCAGTGCGCGTCGGCGTGTCCGGTGATGAAGATCCTGCGATGCGAGGTCGCGTATCACCGATCGCCCGCGGGGCGACGACGCGGGCCGACTCAGACGGTGCCGTACAGGCGGTCGCCGGCGTCGCCGAGGCCCGGGACGATGTAGCCGTGCTCGTTGAGTCGCTCGTCGACCGCGCCGAGCACGATCGACACGCCCTTGCCGTGGAGCGCCCTCTCGACCGCCGCGAGCCCCTCGGGCGCCGCGAGGATGCAGATGGCCGTGACATCCGTCGCCCCGCGCTGGAGGAGGAACTCGATCGCCGCGATGAGCGACCCGCCCGTCGCCAGCATGGGGTCGAGGACGAAGCACTGCCGGCCCGACAGGTCGTCGGGCAGCCGCTCGGCATAGGTCGTCGGCTCGAGCGTCTCCTCGTTGCGCGCCATCCCGAGGAAGCCCACCTCGGCCGACGGCAGGAGCTTCACCATGCCCTCGAGCATGCCGAGGCCCGCTCGGAGGATCGGCACGATGAGCGGCTTCGGGTCGGCGATGCGGACGCCCGTCGTCGGCGCGACGGGCGTGACGATGTCGATCGGCTCGACCTTCACCTCTCGCGTGCCCTCGTACGCGAGCAGCGTCATCAGCTCCTCGACGAGCGAACGGAAGACCGGGGAGCTGGTGTTCACGTCGCGGAGCACCGTCAGCTTGTGGGTGATGAGCGGGTGGTCGGCAACGTGGACTCGCATAGGCTCGAGTCTAGATGCGGGGCTTCCCCGCGGGCGAGAAGGGGGCGGGTGGAGGATGCCGCAGCACCGGCCCGAGCACGCCGAGTGGATGCGGCTCGCGCTCGCCGAGGCGTCCGCCGCCCTCGCCACGGACGACGTCCCGGTGGGCGCCGTCGTCGTCCGCGACGGCGAGGTGGTCGCGCGGGGCCGGAACGAGCGGGAGCTCCATCACGACCCGACCGCGCACGCCGAGCTGCTCGCGATCCGCGAGGCGGCGCGCGTCACCGGCGACCGGCACCTCACGGACTGCACGCTGGTCGTGACCCTCGAGCCGTGCGTCATGTGCGCGGGCGCGATCGTCGCCGCGCGCATCCCGATCGTGGTGTTCGGCGCCTGGGACGAGAAGGCCGGTGCGGCCGGCTCGCTCTACGACGTGCTCCGCGACCGGCGGCTCAACCACCGGGTCGAGGTCTACGCGGGTGTGGAGGCCGAGGCGGCCTCGCGGCTGCTCGTCGACTTCTTCACCGACCCCGCACGCCGGCCCGTGCGCGACTGAGCCGCCCCTCGACCGGCGGTGCGCAGCGAGGGCGCGGCGTCGAGTCCGTCGAGGAACTCGCCGAGGATCGTCCGCGACGCCGCCTCGGCCGCCGGCCCGCACTCGGCCTGCAGCTGGCGCATCCGCTCGACGTCGAGTCCGTACTCGGGCAGCTCGTGGCCCCACGCCGCGAGCCAGTCCTCGTGGATCGCGCGGGTGACCTCGGGGTGGAACTGCACGGCGAGCAGCCAGTCGCCCCGCCGGAACGCCTGGTTCGCGTACTCGGGGGACGACGCCAGCAGCTCGACGCCCTCCGGCAGGTCGAACGTGTCGCCGTGCCATTGCACGAAGCGGATGCCGCGCGCGTGGCGCACCGCCGACGACGCGCCCGCCTCGGTCAGCTCGACGCGCAGCCAGCCGACCTCCTTGCGCGGTCCCCGGTAGGCGCGGCTCCCCATCGCCTCGGCGAGCATCTGCGCGCCGAGGCACACGCCGAACACCGGGGCCTCGGCGGCAACCCGCTGCCGGAGCAGCTCGATCTCGTGCCCGATGTACGGGTACCGGTCGGTCTCGTACGCCGCCTCGTCGCCGCCGAGCACCACGAGCAGGTCGGGAGCGAGCGGGTCGACGGCGGCGACGTCCTCGTGCGCCGCGTCGACCGTCGCGATCCCGTACCCGCGCTCCTCGAGCACGGGACCGAGGTTGCCGAGGCCGATCGCCGTGTCGTGGCGCAGCACGAGCGCGACGGGGCGGCCCGCGGCATCCGTCATTCGAGTCCCTTGATCACGATCGCGTCGGTGGGCGGCGCCTGCAGGTCGGGGTCGACGTAGATGTCGGGCTCGAGGTAGATCACCCGGGCTTCCGGCACGGCCTCGCGGATGCGCTGCTCCATGACGTTCACCGCGGTCGACACCTCCTGCAGGCTCTGGTCGCCGTGGAAGCCGATCTTCCCCGCGACGAGCAGCTCGTCGGGACCGAGGTAGAGGGTCTTCATGTGGATGATCCGCTCGGCCTCGGGGCCGGCCATGATCGCCTTCTCGATGCGTCCGAGGTCGGCCTCGTTCGCCCCTTCGCCGACGAGCAGGCTCTTGGTCTCCATGCCGAGGATGATCGCGACGATGATGAGCAGCGTGCCGATCATCAGCGTGCCGATCGCGTCGAACACGGTGTTGCCGGTGATGACCGTGAGGCCCACCCCGAAGAGCGCGAAGACCAGGCCGAGCAGCGCCGCGATGTCTTCGAGGAGGACCACCGGCAGCTCGGGGGCCTTCGCGCGCCGCACGAACTGCACCCACGTCTGCGTGCCGCGGACCTTGTTCGACTCCACGACCGCCGTGCGCAGCGAGAACGACTCGAGCACGATCGCGATGGCGAGCACGGTGAGGGGCACCCACGCGTTCTCGAGCTCGTGCGGGTGCCGCAGCTTGTCGACGCCCTCGTAGATCGAGAACAGTCCGCCGAGCGAGAACAGGATGATCGCGACGACGAACGCGTACACGTAGCGCTCGCGGCCGTAGCCGAACGGATGCTCGCGATCGGCCTCGCGCCTGGCCTTCCGTCCGCCCACGAAGAGCAGCAGCTGGTTGCCCGCGTCGGCGACCGAGTGCACCGCCTCCGCGAGCATCGACGCCGAGCCCGAGACGAGCCACGCGATGAACTTGGTGACCGCGATGCCGGTGTTCGCGAGGAACGCCGCGAGGATCGCCTTGTGTCCGCCTGATGCGCTCATGCGCCAATCCTAGGATGGCACCCATGACCTCCCGCCAGCCCGTTGACCTGCCCGCGATCGCGTTCCTCGGTGCCGGGTCGATGGCCCGGGCGATCCTCGCCGGGCTCCTGCAGCCGCACGTCGCGGTGGCCGGCGGCATCCGCGCCACGAATCGCAGCGAGGCGCGCGCGGCCGAGCTCGCCGACGAGCCGCGGGTCACCGCCTCCGCGACCGAGACGGACCCCGCGGCGAACCGCCGTGCCGTGGAGGGGGCGAAGCTCGTGGTGGTCGCCGTGAAGCCCGCCATGGTGCCCGACCTGCTCGATGAGATCGCCGACGCGCTCGAACCCGGCGCGATCGTGGTCAGCGTCGCCGCTGGCGTGACCGTCGCCACGTTCGAGGCGCACCTGCCGTCGCACGTCTCCGTGGTCCGGACGATGCCGAACACGCCCGCCGTCGTCGGCCGGGCCGTCACGGGGGTCTCCGCGGGCACGCGGTCGACCGAGGACGACCTCGCCCTCGTCGTGTCGCTCTTCGAGACGGTCGGCGAGGTGCTCGTGGTCCCCGAGTCGCAGCTGGACGCGCTCTCGACGATCTCCGGCTCGGGTCCGGCGTACGTGTTCCTGCTCATCGAGGAGCTCACGAGGGCGGCCGTCGCCAAGGGGTTCACGCCCGAGCAGGCGGCGACCATGGTGCAGGGCACGTTCCGAGGCGCGAGCGAGCTGCTCGCGGCATCCGGCGACGAGCCCGCCGAACTGCGGCGACGGGTCACGAGCCCGAAGGGCACGACCGAGCGCGCGATCGCCGTGCTGCAGGAGGCCGACCTCGGGGGGCTCTTCGGCCGCGCGACCGACGCGGCCCTCGCGCGTGCGCGAGAGCTCGCCGCGGGCGCCTGAGGCGTACGCCGCCCGGGCCTGAGACCTACGCCGCCCGGCGCTCGAGCAGCACCATGACCTCGAAGTGCGTCGTCTGCGGGAACATGTCGAACACGCGCGCCCTCACCGGCCGCAGCGACGGCATCGCGGCGAGGTCCTTCGCGAGCGAGGCGACGTTGCAGCTCGAGTAGAGCACGTGCGCGGCATCCGACCGCTCGAGCCACCCGGCGAGCTCGGCGCCGATGCCGCGGCGCGGCGGGTTGACGACCACGAGGTCGGGAGCGGAGGCCGCGGCCAGGGCGTACGCGGTGGCGTCGCCCGCGGCGAAGCGGACGCGCGAGAGCGCGGCATCCGTTCGGCTCAGCTCGGCGCTCGCGACGGCCTCGACGCTCGTCTCGATGCCCGTGACCTCGGTGCCGCCGTCGGCGAGGTGCAGCGCGAACCCGCCGACGCCCGAGTAGAGGTCCCACGCGTCCTCGGGGGCGAGGCCGCGGATCCAGTCCCGGGCCTCGGCGTAGAGCGCCTCGGCGATCGCGGTGTTCGTCTGGAAGAAGCTCTGCGGACGCAGGTGCATCGTCACGTCGTTGAGCCGCATCGGCAGGGTGTCGGCCTCGGTCAGGACGACCTCGTCGGAACCCTCGAGCACGGCCTTGTGCTCGGGCAGCAGGTTGGCCGTGACGACGCGCGCGTGGGGCAGCTCGGCGAGCAGGGTCGGCAGGTGCTTGCGCATGCGGCCGAGCGGCTCGGTCGACCGCAGCACGAAGCGGACCATGAGCTCGCCGTCGGGCGACTCGGTCACGATGACGTGCTTGAGCTCGCCGCGGCGCGAGGCCACGTCGTAGGGGGTCAGGCGGGCGAGCGTGATGAAGCGCGCGAGCACCGGGAACGCGGCCCGATGGCCGGGGGAGCAGATGCCGCACGCCTGCAGGTCGACGCCGTGGCCGTCGGCGTCGAGGATGCCGATGGTCGGCGCATCGACGGTGCCGCCGACGACCATCTTCGCCTTGTTGCGGTAGTCGCGCTCGCCGGATGCCACGGGCGGCAGCCACGCCGGCACGTCGAACGGCGCGAGGAGCTGCTCGGCATGCCGCTGCTTGCCGGCGAGCTGCCCGGGGTACGGCTGCCCCATGAGCGAGCACGACCGGCATCGCCCCGCGTCGAAGTACGGGCACTGCACCCGTCAAGGGTACGCGGCGGGCGGGCGGTCAACCCTCCGTCACGAGCTCGCGGCGGCGCATCCCCACGACGGATGCCGCGACGAGCCCCGCCGCGATGGCGAGCATCCACGACCCCCCGGTCCAGTCGACCTCGCCGCCGACGGGCACCGGCACGTGCGAGAACGGCGACAGCTCGTGCATCCAGTCGGGGATGCCGAGGAGTTCGCCGAAGACGCCGAAGAACGCCCCGAGCGCGAGCAGCGCCCACCCGACGGGGATCGTCAGCCGCGGCGCGACCACGAGGAGGACGAGGACGGCGCCGAGGTAGACGAGCGCGGCGGGCAGCTGCGCGAGCGCCGCCCGCAGCGCGAGCTCGGCGGTCGCCCCCGGGTCGTCCGCGCTCGCCGCGCCCAAGACCGCGCCGGC
Organism: Agromyces sp. CCNWLW213; assembly: GCF_037199545.1. NCBI lineage: Bacteria > Bacillati > Actinomycetota > Actinomycetes > Micrococcales > Microbacteriaceae > Agromyces > Agromyces sp. CCNWLW213. The sequence continues at coordinate 124,688 of NZ_JBBBDX010000006.1, forward strand.
GCCGGCCAGGCCGACCACCGCCACGACGGCGATCGCTGCCACGACCGCGTATCCGGCGAGCCACCCTTCCCGCGAGACCGGCGTCGCGAGCACGGGTTCGGCGGTGCCGTGCGCCTCCTCGAGTCGCGCGCGCATCACGGCCTGCAGACCGGCGGCCGCGGCGAGGATGCCCACCATCGTGAAGAAGGTCGTCACGAACGCCTCCTCGAAGGAGGCGGTCTCGCCCGCGATCCGGCGCAGCGTCTCCACGATCGCCGGCGCGTCCGATCCGATCTCGTCGACGAGCGGCGAGAGCGTCGTCGCCAGCACGCCGAACACCGCGGCGCCGACCGCCCACGCCAGGACGGCCCCGGCGTTCAGGCGCCAGGCGAGCCCGAGCGAGCTGCCGAGCAGCGGCCCGGCCGCGGCCCGGCCCTGCGCGTCGGGCAGGATGCTGGCGCCGCTGTCGCGCGCCGACTGGAACGCGAACACCAGCGCGACGAGCGCGGCCGCCACCCCTGCGGAGAGCAGCAGCGGGGCGAGGTCGTTCGCCGCGAACGGCTCCGCCCGCTGCGCCCAGCCGATCGGCGAGAGCCGGCTGGGCCAGGCGGCGGTGCGAGTCAGGCCGTCCTCCGACGACTCGCCCATCGCGTCGCCGAGGCCGCGGAGGAGATAGGCCGCGAGGACCACCGCGACCGAGAACCCGTTCGCCCCGCGCGACGTGCGGAACACCTGCGCGGCGACGAGGCCGACCCCGAAGAAGGCGACGCCGGTCGCCGCGACGGCGGCGCCGGCGACCGCCGAGCCCTCGGCCGGCAGCCCGCTCAGGCCGAACGCGAGCGCCACGGCGACGCCCAGCACGGCGTTCGCGAGCACGCCGTGCACGACGGTCGCGGCCGTCGGCAGGGTCCGGCCCGCGGGCGTCGCCTCGACGAGTTCCGCCCGCCCCTGCTCCTCGTCGCCGCGCGTGTGCCGGACGGCGAGGAACGTGCTCATGAGGCCCGCGAGCAGCGCGAGGAACGCGAGGATGAGGAAGGTCGCGAACTCGCCCTCGCCCGCGCCGTTCGGGGTCCCGCGGAACACGAGGATCGCCGGCGCGAGGATCGTCAGCCGGAGGATCGACTCGCGCTCCGCGCGATCGCCGAACGTGTCGGCGACCGCCGTCGTCGCCATGAGCGCGAGCGCGGCCGTGCCCACGATCCACAGCGCGAGCTGCACCCGGTCGCGCCGGACCCGGTGCGCGAGCAGCACCGCCAGCCGGTTCACCGGTGGGCCTCCTCGCGGGCCGTCGACACGTCGTCCCCGTAGTGCCGCAGGAAGAGCTCCTCGAGCGACGGCGGTGCGACGGTCAGCCCCTGCACCCCGAGCCGTCCGAGCTCGGGCAGAACGAGCGCGATCCGGTCGCTGTCGACGGTGAACCGGACCCGGCCGTCGTCGACGACGAGGTCGTGCACGCCGGCGATCGCGGCCAGCTCGGCGTCCTGCTCGGGACGGTGCGCGAACCCGACAGAGGAGCGAGTGAGGTGCCGCAGCTCGGGCAGCGTGCCCGACTCGACGCGTCGTCCCGCGCGGATGATCGACACGCGATCGCACAGCGCCTCGACCTCCGAGAGGATGTGGCTCGAGAGCAGCACCGTCGCCCCCTCGGATGAGGCGCGCCTGATCTCGCGGTTGAACACCTGCTCCATGAGCGGGTCGAGGCCGCTCGTCGGCTCGTCGAGGATGTACAGCTCGGCGGGCGTGGCGAGGGCCGCGACGAGGGCGACCTTCTGCCGGTTGCCCTTCGAGTACGCCCGCCCCTTCTTGCGCGGATCGAGCTGGAACACCTCGAGGAGGCGCGCCTTGCGCGCGTCGTACGCCCGCCGGTCGGCGGTGCCGCCCCGCAGGCGGGCCAGCAGGTCGATGGACTCGCCGCCGGTCAGGTTGGGCCACAGGCTCACGTCGCCGGGCACGTACGCGACGCGGCGATGCAGCTCGGCCGCCCTCCGCCACGGGTCCTCGCCGAACAGGCGGGCCTCGCCTCCCGTGGGCCGCGCCAGGCCGAGCAGGATGCGGATCGTCGTGGACTTGCCGGCGCCGTTCGGTCCGAGGAACCCGTGGATCTCGCCGGCGCCGACCTCGAGGTCGAGCCCGTCGAGCGCGACCGTCCGCCCGAACCGCTTCTCGAGGGCGCGCGTGCTGATCACCGTGGTCATGGCGCGGATGGTACGCCCGGGGCGGGTGCACCGGTAGGGCCGGAGGCCCGGAGCCCGCGCCGCGTCATCCGTCGCCTCGCCGCGAAGGTACGCTCAGCGCATGGGTGTGCTCGTCGTGATCGCGCTCGTCGGTGAGGTGGTCGCGTGGATCACGTTCGTCGGCGGCGCCCTGTGCCTGCTCGCGTTCGCGTTCGCGCGCGTCGTCGACGGCACGTGGGAGCCCACCGAGGCGGTCGTCGCCGACGGGCCCGCGGGGCGGTGCGTGCGCTGGTTCGCCGGCGGCGAGTTCCACGAGCGGCCGCTCGACGAGGAGGAGCGCGAGCACGTCGAGCCCGGCGAGTCGCAGCGGGCGTACTACCGCCGACGCACGCCCGACCGGCTCCGCTTCGAGGCGGACTCGCCGATCCCGCGCCTGCTCGGCGGACTCGCCGCCATCCTGCTCTCGATCGGCCTCGTGGCGACGATCGTGTCGACCGTCGCCGGCCTCATGGAGTGACGCGCGCGCCGTGCGGCATCCGTCACTCGAGCGCGGCGAACCGCTCGATGTCGCCCTCGGTGCCCGACACGATGATGAGGTCGTGGTTGGACACCACGGTCTTCTCGGTCGCGTAGGTGAACGGCTTGCCCGGGCTCTTCACGCCGACGACCGTCACGTTGTGCCGCGACCGGACGCCCGACTCGGTGAGGTTCTTGCCCCGGATCGGCTTCGGCGGATACATCTTCACGAGCGCGAAGTCGTCGTCGAACTCGATGAAGTCGAGCATGCGGCCCGACACCAGGTGCGCGGTGCGCTCGCCCGCCTCCCGCTCGGGGTAGATGACGTGGCTCGCGCCGATGCGCTCGAGGATCTTGCCGTGCGACGTCGAGATCGCCTTCGCCCAGATCTGCGGGATCTTCAGGTCGACGAGGTTCGCCGTGATGAGCACGGATGCCTCGATCGACGAGCCGACCGCGCACACCGCGATCGAGAACTCCTGCGCGCCGATCTGCTTCAGCGCCTCGAGCGAGCGGGCGTCGGCCACGACCGCGTGCGTCACGCGCTCGGCCCACTTCTGCACGAGGGCCTCGTCGTCGTCGACGGCGAGCACCTCGCGACCGAGGCGGTCGAGCTGGCCGGCGGTGGCCGCCCCGAACCGGCCGAGTCCGATGACGAGCACGGGGGCGTCGTGCTTGATGCGATCAACCAACGATGGGCCTCTCTTCCGGTCGTTTGAACAGCTGGTGCTTCTGCTGCGCCGCGAGGGCGGCCGCGAGCGTGACGGTGCCCACGCGTCCCATGAACATGGTGACGGCCATGACGTACTTGCCCTCCGTGGGAAGGTCGCCGGTCAGTCCGGTGGAGAGACCGCAGGTCGCGAACGCCGAGATGACGTCGAACAGCACGAAGTCGAGCGGCGCCTTCGTGATCTGCACGATGATCACGGTCGACACGGCGACGATGCTCGCGCCCCACAGCACGACGCTCACCGCGAGGCGGAGCATGTCGCGGGGGATGCGGCGGCCGAACGCCTCCATCGCGGGAGCGCCCTTCGCCTCGGCGTACGCCGCCAGGAACAGCACGGCGAGCGTCGTCACCTTGATGCCGCCCGCGGTGGAGGCCGAGCCGCCGCCGACGAACATGAGCATGTCGGTCACGAGCAGGCTGGACCCGTAGAGGTCGGCCATGTCGATCGTCGCGAACCCGCCGGAGCGCGTCATCGTGGACATGAAGAACGCCTCGTACAGGGTCTTGCCGAAGCCGAACGAGCCGTAGGTCTTCGGGTTGTCGTACTCGAGCACGAGGAAGGTGAGCGCGCCGGCGACCCAGAGGATGGCGGTCGTCGTGAGCGTGAGCTTCACGTGCACGCTCCACCGGCGCGGGGTGCGCCACGTGCGCAGCAGCGCGAAGATCACGGGGAAGCCGAGGCTGCCGAGGAACACGTCGAGCATGAGCAGCGACTGGAACCAGTAGTCGTCGAAGAACTCGACCGGACCGAGCGGGTTCGGCGCGAAGCCGGTGTTGGTGAACGCGCTCACCGAGTAGTAGGCGGAGTACCAGACGCTCGTGCCGACGTCGTAGCCCTGGGCGAGCACGCTCGGGATCATGCCGAGCATGATCACCGCCTCGATGGCGAGGGTGCTGACGGCGACGGTCACGAGCAGGCCGCCGACCTCGCCGAGCCGGATCGCCTGGCTCTCGGAGACGGGGCCGGCGTGCGCGCGCGCCGCGTTCGTGTCGCTCGCCGCGATCAGCTTGGCGCGCAGGCCCAGCCGTCGCGAGATGACCAGGCCGAGGATCGAGGCCATGGTGAGCACGCCCATGCCGCCGATGTTCATGCCGATGAAGATCACCGCGTTGCCGAACGGGGACCAGTACGTCGCCATGTCGACGGTCGTGAGCCCCGTCACGCAGATGGTCGAGGTGGCGGTGAAGAAGGCGTCGGCGAGCGGCGTGGCGCTCGTCTCGCCCGCGCGCGCGATCGGCATCGACAGCAGCAGGGTCGTGATGAGCACGAGGCTCGCGAACACCAGGATGGCGAACCGGGCCGGGGACGAGCGCACGAGGGCGTCGATCGCGTCGCGGACGCCGCCGAGCCAGGAGCGGCGGCGGCCTCCTGGCGAGCGACGGGAGAGCCCACGGCGTCCCACCGGCTGCGCGGTCATCCGCCCTCCTCCGCTCGACGCGTGTGTCATGGTACTCCCCGTCGCGAATGACTACCCTTGACCCATGGCGGACATCTTCGACGTGGTGGCGGATCCCACCCGGCGCGACATCCTCGGGGTGCTCCTCGACCGCGAGACCTCGGTTCCCGAGTCCCACGGCGAGATCAGCGTCGGCGAGATCGTCACCGCGCTGGGCGTCAGCCAGCCGACGGTGTCCAAGCACCTCAAGGTGCTCCGCGAGTCCGGCCTGGTCTTCGTGCGCGAAGAGGGGCAGCACCGCTACTACCGGCTCGACCGCGGGCCGCTCGAGCGCCTCGAGGACTGGCTGATCCCGTTCGTGTCGACGGATGCCGCGGCCGATGCGGCCGCGCTCGCCGGGGTCGACGCCGCGATCGAGGCCGACCTCAACCACGAGCAGCGCGCCTTCGCGTCGGCGCTCGGCAAGGCGTTCGCCGACACCGCGCACCAGGTCACCGCGGTCGTGGCGGCGAAGAAGCGCCGCTAGCGCAGGCGCTTGGCCATCTCGAGCTCCAGCCCGCCGGGCTCCAGCTCGTACGGCCGGCTGTGACCGGTCAGCGCGAACCCGAGCTTCTCGTAGAACCGGCGCGCACGCGGGTTGTCCTCGTGGACCTCGAGCCGCAGCGTGTCCGACCGCTGCGCGGCCCAGTCCTCGATCTCGGCGAGCAGCGCCCGGGCGACGCCCCGGTCGTCGCCGCGCCGGTCGGGCGCGACGTACACGCCGACGAGGAGCGGGCCGGTCGCCTGGTCGGGCACGTAGCAGCCCATCGTGCCGACCCAGCGCTCGCCCTCGATCGCGACGAGGACCGTCTGGTTCGGTCCCTCGCCACGGCGCGCGCGCACGCGCCATTCCGCCTCGTCGTACCCGAGCGACCGCTCGAGCGTGTCGCCGTAGGCGAGGGGAGTGTCGCGCAGCATCTCGAGTCGGAGCGCGCGCACTGCGGGCCAGTCGTCTTCGCGCGTGGTGCGGATCACGAGTTCGGGTCGTGGCATCCCTCGACGGTAGCGGATGCCGCACCCCGGGCGACCCTCGAAATCGGCACCCCACCGGCGAATGGGCTAGACTACCGCGAGGCCTTTCGGCCCTCGGCTGCGGCACGCGCGGCCGACTCGGATCTTTGTGAGGTTTTCGTGGGTTCCGTCATCAAGAAGCGTCGCAAGCGCATGGCGAAGAAGAAGCACCGCAAGCTGCTTCGCAAGACGCGCCACCAGCGTCGCAACAAGAAGTAGGTCGCTCCGGCGACCGGCACGAAGCGCCAGGCCCCGGCCTGGCGCTTTTCGCTGCCCGGTCGCGGTGCGCGCGCCTCCTCCGTCCGTGCTGCTCGGCGTCCGTGCTCCTCGCCGGCGGACGTATCCTGAGCGCATGAGCGCCCCCGACATCCGCCTCACCCTCATCGGCAAGCCCGGATGCCACCTGTGCGACGACGCACGCGAGGTGGTCGCGTGCGTCCGGGAGGAGCTCGCCGCGACGCCCGGCGCACCCCGCACGACGCTCGACGAGCTCAGCATCATCGACGACGAGTCGTTGCGAGCGCGGTACGCCGAGGAGATCCCGGTGCTGCTCATCGACGGCGAGATGCACGCCTACTGGCGCCTCGATCCCGTGCGGCTCAAGACCGCGCTCCTCGCCCGCGGCTGATCCGCGGCCGTGCCGGCCGCGCGGCGCTAGCCTGCGGCATCCGTTCGCTCAAGGGGGTGACGGTGGCGGCCGCGTGGCGTTGACTTGCCGGATGACGACCACCGACGAGCTCGCCGCCGACCTGCCCGGCGTACCCGACCATGCCGACGTCATCGTCGTCGGCGCCGGCATCACCGGGCTCTCGACCGCGATCATGCTGCGCGACGCCGGCCGCCGCGTCGTCGTGCTCGAGCAGGACGTGCCGGGCGCGCTCGCGAGCGGCCGCAACACGGGCAAGGCGAGCCTGCTCCAGGGCACCCGGCTGTCCACGATCCGGCGCCACCACGCGGCGAGCCTCGTGCGGGCGTACGTGCAGGGCAACCGCGCCGGCCAGGACTGGCTGCGGCGCGCCTGCGAACGCGCGGGCGTCCCCGTGCGCGAGGCGACCGCGTACAGCTACGCCCAGTCGGTCGACGGGCTCGACGCCGTGGACGCCGAGGTGCGCGCCGGCCTCGAGGCGGGGCTCCCGGTGCGCCGCGTGCGCGACGTGGCCGACGACATCCCGTTCCCGTTCGCGGGCGCCGCAGCGCTCGACGGTCAGCTCGCGCTCGACCCGGCGGAGCTCATGCGGGGCCTCGCCGACCTGTTCGTCGCGTCGGGCGGGAACCTCGTCACGGGCATCCGCGTGCTGGGGGTCCGTGCGAGCGACCCCGTGCGCGTGCGCACCTCGGCGGGCGTGTTCACCGGCGGCGCGGTCGTCATCGCGACGGGCACGCCGATCCTCGACCGCGGCCTGTACTGGGCCAAGGCGGTCGGGGTCCGGTCGATGCTCGTCTCCTTCGAGCTCCCGGGGCTCGCGGACGCATCGTCCGGCGGCGGGAACGGCCTGCCCGACGGGCTGTACCTCTCCGTCGACGACCCCTCGCGCAGCATCCGCTATGCCGAGTGGGGCGGACGCACCCGGCTGATCGTCGGCGGCGGCGATCACCCCACCGGACGCGCCGACACGGCCGAGCTGCTCGACGAGCTCCTCGACTGGACGCGTGCGTGGTGGCCCGACGCCGGCGACCCCGACCACTGGGCCGCGCAGGACTACCACTCGCTCAACACGGTCCCGTTCGTCGGGCGGATGCCGCGCGGCCGCGGCCGCGTCTGGTTCGGCACCGGGTACGGCAAGTGGGGCCTCACCAACGGCGTCGCGGCCGGGATCCGGATCACCCACGAGATCCTCGGGGCGCGACGGCCCGACTGGGCCCACCGGATGGGCACCCGGCTGACCGCGCCGGCCGACGTCGCGACGGGTGCCATGGCGGGGCTCCGGACGGGCGTCGCCGCGGTGCGCGGCTGGGTCGGCGCGCTGCGCGCACCCGAGGCAGAGATCGCGCCGACGCCGCCCGAGGGCGCCGGCGGCATCGCGCGCCGCGGACTCCGGCCCGTGGGGATCTCGACGGTCGGCGGCGACACGTGCGAGGTCTCGGCCGTCTGCCCGCACCTCGGCGGAGTGCTGAACTGGAACGCGGCCGAATCGACCTGGGACTGCCCGCTCCACGCCTCGCGGTTCGACCACCGCGGACGCCGCATCGAGGGACCGGCGATCGCCGACCTCGCGCGCGCCGAGGCGGCGCCGCTCGAGGTCGTGCTGCGCGCCGCACGGTCGACCGCGACCGCCGAGCACGACGCCGGCGCGACGGAGCCGGCGGCGATCGGCGGCGCGGCGGCGACGGGCTGAGGCCTCAGGCGTCCCGCGCGCATCGGAAGCCGAGGTGCGTGGTCGACGAGTCCTCCGCCTGCGCCGACCGGGCCGCCGGCCGGTAGCGCAGGCAGTAGTCGGGCGAGCAGAGGTGCGAGCCGCCCTTGACGACCCGGCGCGGGATCCGCGAGCCCGGTTCCGCGCTCGCCGCGGCGGCCTCCGCCAGCAGGTCGTGTCGCTGGCCGCGCTCGACGCCGCCGCCCGGCTCGGCGCCCGGCACGACGTGGCGCGGGATCCAGTGGTCCGTCGTCCACTCCCACACGTTGCCGGTCACGTCGAGCAGGCCGTATCCGTTCGCGGGGAACGTGCCGACGGGCGAGGTGCCGCGCCATCCGCTCGCCCCGGTGTTGCGGTACGGGAAGTCGCCCTGCCACCGATTGACCATGAGCCGGCCGTCCGGCCGCTCCTCCTCGCCCCACGCGAAGCGGGCGCCGTCGAGCCCGCCGCGGGCCGCGAACTCGAACTCGGCCTCGGTCGGGAGCCGCCTGCCCGCCCATGCCGCGTACGCCAGCGCATCCTCGAGGGCCACGTGCACGACCGGGTGGTCCTGCCGGTCGTCGACGGTCGAGCCCGGCCCGAACGGATGCCGCCAGCTCGCGCCCTCGACCCACCGCCACCACTGCCGCCAGTCGCGCAGGTCGACCGGGCCGTGCGTCGGGGTGAACACGAGCGAGCCCGGGACCAGGTCGGCCGGTTCGGCACCGGGGAAGTCGGCGGGGTCCAGCTCGCGCTCGGCCACGGTGACGTACCCGGTCGCGTCGGCGAATCGGGCGAACTGCGCGTTCGTCACCGGGTGCACGTCGATCTCGAACGGATCCACGGCGCGCACGTGGACGGGGCCCTCCTCGGGCTGCTCGGCCGAGCCCATGCGGAAGGCGCCGCCCTCGAGCCGTACCATCCGGGTCGTCGTCGCGCCCACGACTCGACCCTACGCTCGGCGCCCGCCGAGTGTGCGCCGTACGCTGCCCGCGACTAGGGCAGCAGGCGCGTCGGGCCGCGGAAGAGGTACGTCGTCTCGCGGATGGAGTGCTCGTGCAGCATGAGCATCAGCAGGCGCGCGAGGCCCATGCCGAAGCCGCCGTGGGGAGGCACCCCGTAGCGGAAGAAGTCGAGGTAGAACTCGAGTTCCTCGGGCTCGAGGCCCTTCTCCCTCGCCTGCTCGACGAGCACGTCGATGCGGTGCTCGCGCTGCGCGCCCGTCGAGATCTCGACGCCGTTGTAGATGAGGTCGTACGAGTTCGTCAGCGACGGGTCGCCCTCGTGGCGCATGTGGTAGAACGGCCGGATGCTCGAAGCGTAGTCGGTGAGGAAGACGAACTCGTGCCCGAGCTCCTCCTTGACGTACTGCGAGATCTGGCGTTCGCCCTCGGGGTCCATGTCGGCGTCGGCGCGCGGCACGACGTAGCCGCGCTCGGCCACGATGCGCCTGGCTTCGGCGAGCGGGATGCGCGGGAACGGCGTGGACGGCACGGTCACCTCGACGCCGAAGAGCTCCTCGATCTCGGCGCCGTGCTTCTCCTTCACCGCGGTGAACCCGGCGACGAGGAGCTCCTCGTGCATCCGCATCACGTCCTCGTGCGAGTCGATCCAGCTCATCTCGGCGTCGATCGAGGTGAACTCGGTCGCGTGGCGCGACGTGAACGACGGGTCGGCGCGGAACGCGGGGCCCACCTCGAACACGCGGCCGAGGCCGGCGGGCTGCGCCATCTGCTTGAAGAACTGCGGGCTCTGCGCGAGGTAGGCCTTGCCCTCGAAGTACCCGAGCTCGAACAGCTCGGCCCGCGACTCGGACGCCGAGGCCATGAGCTTCGGCGTCTGGATCTCGACCCAGTCGCGCTCGACCCAGTAGGTGCGGAGGGCGTGCAGGAACGTGGTCTGCACGCGGAAGATGAGGTTCTGCTTCGGGTGGCGCAGGTCGAGGAAGCGCCAGTCCATCCGCTTGTCGAGGCTGGAGTCGGCCGCGATCGGCGTCTCCTCCGCCTCGGTCACGACGTCGAGCGACTCGATCTTGACCTCGAGCCCGCCGAGCTTCACGCGCTCGTCGTGCTTCAGGTGACCCGTGACCGTGATGAACGTGCCGTGGCCCAGCGCGGAGATCTGCTCGGTCAGCGCGAGCGCCTCGGCCGCGCCGACGCTGACGCCCTCGGGATCGAGCTCGCGGACCGCGGGGTTCACGAGCTGCACCGCCCCGGACTCGTCGCGCAGGATGATGAACTGCACCTTCTTCTGGTCGCGGACGGTCTCGACCCAGCCGGCGACGGTGACCGGCCCGTCGGGGAGGGCGGCGAGCTGCTTGACCAGGGTGCGCGTGTTCACGAGCGCCCATCCTACCGGCCGCGGTTTCGGCGTCCGACCGGCCCGCTTCCCGCCCTGCGCTCGCCTCTCGCCGCCCGCTTCGCGCCGGTCCTCCTGCCCGCCCTCCCGCCGAGTCGCCGGGAACCGACCGTCCCGTGCCGTCGTGGGTCGGTTTCCGGCGACTCGGCGACTCGGCGGGTGGCGGGCGCTCGGCGCTTTCCGAGGGAACCCCTTCGTAGACTGGAGGGCGTGCCGGCCGAGCAGATCCATCTCGTGCGCCATGGCGAGGTCTTCAACCCCCAGGGCGTGCTCTACGGTCGCCTCCCCGGGTTCGGCCTGAGCGACCTCGGGCACGCGATGGCCGAGGCCGCCGCCGTCGACCTCGTCGTGCGCAAGCGCCGCGTCGCCTCGCTCGTCTCGTCGCCGCTCCAGCGCACGCAGCAGTCCGCCGAGCCGATCGGCAAGGCCTTCTCGCTCGAGCCGACGCTCGACGAGCGCATCATCGAGCCGACCAACCGGTTCGAGGGCAAGCGGATGTCGGGGCGCGAGTCCGCGCTCCGCGACATCCGCAACTGGGCGTACCTCGCGAACCCGTGGGAGCCGAGCTGGGGCGAGCCGTTCCGTTCGATCGCCGACCGTATGCTCGCCGCGATGACGGATGCCGCCGAGGCGGTGGACGACGGCGACGTCGTGCTCGTCAGCCATCAGCTCCCGATCTGGATGGCGCACCGTCGCATCGCCGGGAAGTCGCTCGCGCACGACCCGCGCCGGCGCCGGTGCGCGCTGTCGAGCATCACCACGTTCGAGCGTCGCGGGCGCCGCTTCGTCGAGGTCGGGTACCGCGACCCCGCGGCCGGGCTCCAGGAGCAGGCGACCGACGTGGGGGCGGTGTGATGGCGGTGCGCCGGTTCTCCGCCGCGGTCGCAGTCGCCGCGGCATCCGTGCTCGTGCTCGCCGGCTGCTCGAGCGACCCGCTCGCCGAGCAGTACCGAGCGGGTGACAACAAGGGCTACATCGCCGGCGACGGCACCATCTCGGAGTTCCCCGCCGACCAGCGCGGCGAGCCGGTCGAGTTCGCCGGCGAGACCATCGACGGCGAGTCCATCGACTCGGCCGACCTCGCGGGCGAGGTCGTCGTCGTGAACTTCTGGTACGCGGGGTGCGCGCCGTGCCGCGCCGAGGCGCCGATGCTGCAGGAGGTCTCCGAGGAGTTCGACGGGGGCGGCGCCACGTTCGTGGGCGTGAACGTGCGCGACCAGGCCGCCACCGCGGCATCCTTCGAGGAGAACTACGGCATCACGTACCCGTCGATCATCGACGTCGACGACGGCGCGGTGCAGTACGCCTTCGCGGGCGACGTGCCCCCGGCGGCCGTGCCGACGACGCTCGTGCTCGACGCCGAGGGCCGCGTCGCGGCGCGCATCCTCGGGCAGCTGAAGGACGCGTCGATCCTGTCGACCATCGTCGGCGACCTCGTCGACGAGGCCGCGGCGGCGTAGCGGCGGCGACGGATGGACCTCGGCGAGATCGTCTTCAGCGGCCAGCTGCTCGCGGCCGTGCCGATCGCCGTCGCCGCGGGGCTCGTGTCGTTCCTGTCGCCGTGCGTGCTGCCGCTCGTTCCGGGCTACCTCGGCTACCTCGGCGGGTTCGCCGAGGCGAGCGCCGAGGTCGACGAGCAGCGTCGCGCCCGCCGCCGGCTGCTGCTCGGCGTCCTGCTGTTCATCGCCGGGTTCACGCTCGTGTTCCTCGTCTTCACGACGGCGTTCGGGGCGCTGGGCGCGTGGCTCGCGCGCTACTCCGACCTCATCATCCGCATCCTCGGCGTGGTGCTCATCGTGATGGGCCTCGTGTTCATCGGGCAGTTCACGTTCCTGCAGCGCACGATCAAGCCGTCGTGGCGCCCGGCCACCGGACTCGCCGGGGCGCCGCTGCTCGGCGTCGTGTTCGGCCTCGGCTGGACGCCGTGCATCGGCCCGACCCTCGCGGTGGTGCTCGCGCTCAGCGCCGACTCGGCGTCGGCGGGTCGCGGCGCCCTGCTCGGGCTCGCGTACTGCATCGGACTCGGCATCCCGTTCGTGCTCGTGGCGCTCGGGTTCGGGTGGGCGGCGAACGCCCTCTCGTTCGTGCGGCGCCACATCCGCGCCGTGAACATCATCGGCGGCGCCCTCCTCATCGTGATCGGCCTGCTGATGGTGTCGGGCCTCTGGACCATCTGGATGTACGAGTTGCAGGCGGTGATCAGTGGTTTCGTCCCGGCGATCTGAGGCTGAGCGAGCGGATGCCGCAGCCGCGCGCAGCGGCGGCGTCGATCCCCTGCGCCCGTCCGACTACGACGACGGCACGGCCGCCCCGGCGGACGCCGACCCCGCGGCATCCGCTGCCCGGAACCCGGACGGCGCCGTCACCGCCCCGAAGCTCGGGCCGACCGAGTGGCTGCGCTTCGCCTGGCGACAGCTCACGAGCATGCGCACCGCGCTGCTGCTCCTGCTGCTCCTCGCGATCGCGGCGATCCCCGGATCGCTCGTGCCGCAGCGCTCGAGCGACCCGAACGGCGTCGTGCAGTACTTCGCCGACAACCCCGACCTCGCGCCGGTGCTCGACTCGTTCCAGATGTTCGACGTGTACACGTCGGTGTGGTTCTCGGCGATCTACCTGCTGCTGTTCATCTCGCTCATCGGCTGCATCGTGCCGCGCACCAGGCACCACTTCCAGGCGCTGCGCGCGCGGCCGCCGAAGACGCCCGCGCGGCTCCGGCGGCTGCCGGCGTTCACCGAGCGCGTGCTGGTTCCTGCAGGTCGAGGAGCGGCGGAGCCGCGTCTTGAGACCCTGCCGGGAGAGGTGGCCTCGGCGGGCTCGACCCACGCCGTCGACGAGGCGGATGCCGCGATCGAGCGCGCCGCCGCGGAGCTCAGGCGCGCCGGCTACCGGGTCGAACGGTACGACGTGCGCGGGGTGCCATCCGTCTCGGGGGAACGCGGCTATCTGCGCGAGACCGGCAACCTCGTCTTCCACGCGGCACTCGTCGGGGTGCTGGTCGCCGTCGGCATCGGCGGCGGATTCGGGTTCTCGGGCCAGCGCGTGATCGTCGAGGGGCAGTCGTTCGTCAACACGCTCGCCGCGTACGACTCGTTCAACCCGGGCCGGTTCTTCGACGACCGGTCGCTCACGCCGTACCGGCTGACGCTCGACGAGCTCGAGGCCGTGTACGAGACCGAGAACCGCGATGCGCTCGGCCAGCCGATCGACTTCACCGCGCGCGTGACGATCGCGGGCGACGGCGAGGCGGTCGAGCGCGAGGTCAAGGTCAACGAGCCGCTGTACGAGTACGGCACCGACGTCTACCTGCTCGGCAACGGGTACGCCCCCACGATCACGGTTCGCGACGCCGACGGCGAGGTCGTGTTCACCGACTCGGTGCCGTTCCTCCCGCAGGATGCGAACCTCACGTCGATCGGCGTCGTCAAGGTGCCCGACGGCCTCGACGAGCAGGTCGGCATGGTCGGCTTCTTCTATCCCACGCAGACCACGCTGCCGTCGGGCGCGTTCACGTCGTCGTACCCCGACCTCGTGTTCCCGGTCCTGACGCTCAACGTCTTCCAGGGCGACCTGGGGATCGACGAGGGCACGCCGCGTTCGGTGTACCAGCTCGACACGAGCGGCATGGAGCAGCTCACGGGCGGGCAGACGGGCGTCGACTCGATCGAGCTGATGCCGGGCGAGTCGGCCGACCTGCCGAACGGGCTCGGCACGGTCGAGTTCGAGACCGCGACCCCGGATGCCGCGGCCGACGACTTCTCGCAGAGCGTGCCCCGCTTCGCCTCGTTCGACGTGCACCACGACCCGTCGCAGGGGTGGGTGCTCGCCTTCGCCGTGCTGATCCTCGGCGGGCTGCTGCTGTCGCTGTTCATCCCGCGCCGGCGCATGTGGGTCAAGGCCGTCGCGCGACCGGACGGCACGACCGTGCTCGAGTACGCCGGCCTCGCGCGCGGTGACGACCCCGGGCTCGACCGGGCGGTCGAGGAGTTCGCCGACGCGCACGGCGGCCCCGCCGCGACGCCCGCGCGAGCGGCATCCGACCCGGCTCCCCGGAGCCCCGAGAGTTCTTCGACGTAAGGTAGAACAGTGACGCTCGACGAGATCTCCATCCTCTCCGTGTACTCGGCCATGGCCGTGTACGCGCTCGCGTTCATCGCCTACTCGATCGACCTCGCGAAGCGGTCGGCGGCGTCCGCGCCGGCGGCCGGGGCGCAGGTCGCGTCGTCCCGTCCGGCGACGGCGGATGCCACGGCCTCCGCCGCGGGCGGCGGCTCGGTGCGGACCGCGGTGAAGGCGACGGCCACGGCGAAGGGGGCATCCCCTCGACCGCCGCGGGACGGCGCGGTCGACTACGGCCGCTCCGCGTCGCTCCGCGTCGCCGTCGCGCTGACGGTCATCGCGTGGGCGCTGCACCTGGTGGCGACCGTGCTGCGCGGCATCGCCGCCGAACGTGTGCCGTGGGCCAACATGTACGAGTTCGCGCTGACCGGGACCCTGGTCATCACGACGGTGTACCTGGTCGTCATCACGTTCTCGCGGAAGACCGACCTGCGATTCCTCGGCACGTTCATCACCGGGCTCGTGCTCGTGTCGCTCGGCGTCGCGACGGTCAACTTCTACGTGAGCGTCGTGCCGCTGCCGCCCGCGCTGCAGTCGTACTGGCTCGTGATCCACGTGTTCGTGGCGACCACGGCGGTCGGCTTCTTCGCGCTCGGCTTCGCTCTGTCGGTCGTCCAGCTCATGCAGGCCCGCCGCGAGGCGGTGGCGGCCACGGCGGACGCCGCGAAGAAGTCGTTCCTCGCGACGCTGCCCTCCGCGGCCTCGCTCGAGAACCTCGCGTACCGCATCAACATCATCGGCTTCATCCTCTGGACCTTCACGCTCATGGCCGGCGCGATCTGGGCCGAGAAGGCCTGGGGCCGCTACTGGGGCTGGGACACCAAGGAGGTGTGGACCTTCATCATCTGGGTGGTCTACGCCGGCTACATCCACGCCCGGGCGACGCGCGGATGGCGCGGCACCCGATCGGCGTGGCTCGCGATCATCGGCTTCTCGGCGGTGCTGTTCAACTTCACCGTGGTCAACCTGTTCTTCAAGGGCCTGCACGCCTACTCCGGCCTCTGATCCAGCACGTCGAGTGTTCCCGTTCGCGCCGAGTGATGCCGATGCGGCGGTCACACTCGGCGGGAACGGCAACATTCGCTGTGCCGCGTCCGCCGGGCTCTGATTCCCCCGGGTCGCGCACGGGTGGACCTGCGTCCGGTCGTGCCGCACACTGGAGGCATGTGGAAGTTCCTGAAGGCGATCAAGAACGGGGAGCACCGGGTCGCACCGATGACCTGGGCTGCCGCGGTCGCCGCGGTCGTCTACACGATCTCACCGGTCGACCTGATCCCCGAGCTCATGCTGGGCCCGCTCGGGATCGCCGACGACATCGGCCTCTGGGGCATCTTCGCCGTGCTCTTCATGCGCGAACAGCGGCGCTGGCAGTCGGGCCTCGCGTCCGAGTGAGAACCGACCCGGGTTCGTGAGGCGTCGACGCGCCGGCGGGCCCGAGGACCGGCGACGAGGCGCGCCTCGCTGGGCCTACGGTTGCGTCGGCGCGCGGCCGCGGGCACGATCGCTGCATGGGCCGGGAGCTGCTGGAACGGGACGCCGAACTCGACGCCCTGCGCTCCGCGGCACGTGACGCCGCCGACGGCGGGGGCCGGGTCGTGCTGCTCCACGGCGAGGCGGGCATCGGCAAGTCGAGCCTCGTGAACGCGCTGCGGGCCGACCCGCCCGACGGCGTTCGCGTGCTGCTCGGCGCGTGCGATGCGATGTCGACCCCCCGTCCGCTCGGACCGCTGCGCGACCTGACGTCGGTGGTGCGTCCGCAGTTGGGCGAGGCACTTCGCGGCGGCGATCGCGAGGAGGTGTTCGACGCGCTGCGGGACGAGCTCTCCGGCTCGCCCGCGACCGTGCTCGTCATCGAGGACGTGCACTGGGCCGACGAGGCCACGCTCGACGCCCTCCGCTTCATCGCCCGCCGCATCGGCGACCTCAGCGCGTCGCTCGTCCTGACGTACCGTGACGAGCTCGAGCGCGACCATCCGCTGAACCGGCTGCTCGGCGACCTCGGCCACGGCGACCGCGTCGATCGGATGGCACCCGGGCGGCTCTCCGCGAGCGCCGTCGGCGCCCTCACGGCGGGCAGCGGACTGGACGTCGGCCGCGTCGTCGCGCTCACCGAGGGGAACCCGTACTTCGTCAGCGAGATCGTGGCGTCGGCTGACGCGGCGCGCGTGCCGCCGACCGTGGTCGACGCCGTCACGGGCCGGCTCCGCCGGCTCGACGCCGCCACGCAGGACCACGTCGAGCAACTCGCGGTCGTACCGTCGCCGGTGGCTCCCGACCTGCTGGCGCGGCTCGTGCCCGGCGGCGCGGGAGCGGTCCGGGCCGCCGAGGAAGGCGGGCTCCTCGTGGTCGAGCCCGACGGAGTGCAGTTCCGCCACGAGCTCACGCGCCGAGCGGTGGTGGACGGCCTGCCCGCCTCCCGTCGCATCGAGCTGGAGCGTCGCGTGCTGATCGCCCTCCTCGCGGACGGGACCGCGGATCCGGCACGTCTCGTGCACCACGCTCGCGGTGCGGGCGACGTCGACGCCGTGGTGGAGTGGGCGCCGCGGGCGGGGCTCGAGGCCGCGGCATCCGGTGCCCATCGGCAGGCGCGCGCGCATTTCGCCCTAGCGCGGGAGCACGCAGACCGCTACCCGCCCGTCGACCGCGTCGAGCTCCTCGAGGCCTACGCGATCGAGTCGTACACCACCGACGCGGCCGCGGACTCCGTCGTCGCCCAGACCGAGGTCATCGCGCTCCGCCGCGAGCTCGGCGACGCGCAGCGGCTGGGCGCGAGCCTGCGATGGCTCTCGCGCTTCGAATGGTTCGCCGGACGGCGCTCCGCGGCCGAGGCCGCGGCCGCCGAGGCATCCGCCGTCCTCGTCGACGCCGGCGACCCCGGACTCTACGCGATGGCGCTCAGCAACGAGTCGCAGCTCGCCCTGCTCGCGCACGACACGGACCGCGCGATGGAACTCGCAGACCGGGCGATCGCGCTCGCCCGGCAGAGCGGCGCCACCGCCGTGCTCTCGCACGCGCTGAACAATCACGGAACGGCCCTGCTGTACCGGGCGGAGGACGACCGCGGGATCGGCGAACTCATCGAGGCGATGGAGGTGGCTCTCGCAGTCGACGACATCGAGGATGCCGCGCGCGCGTCGGTCAACCTCGTCTGGTCGCTGCTCGACCAGTTCCGGCTGGACCTCGCGGAGCTCCACCTCGCGCAGGCCCTCGAGATCTCCCAGCGATCCGAGTTCCTCGGCTTCGTCACCTATCAGCAGATGGAGCAGGCGCGACTCGACCTGGCGCGCGCCCGGTGGGATGACGCGCTCCTGCGCCTCGACCGGAGCATCGAGGCGCCGCACGCCAGGTGCGTCGCGCTCACCGTCGGTGGCACTGTGCGCATCCGGCGCGGCAACGACGGAGCCCTGGGCGAGGCGATGCTCGCCGAGGCCTGGCGAGTCGCCGAGCAGCTCGGCGAGCTGCAGCGTCGCGGACCCGTTGCCGCAGCCCTGGCGGAGGCGGCGCTGCTGCGGGGCGATCCTGCCGGCGCACGGGTCGTCGCGCGGCCGGTGTTCGAGGAGGCCGTCCGGCTGGAGGCGACGTCGCTCCGCGCCGAGCTCGGGTACATGCTGCACGCCGCCGGCGACGACGTCGACCTGCCGTCCGACGACCGGAACCCCTACGCCGTCCTCGCCCGCGGCGAGTGGAGACGGGCGGCGGAGGTGTTCCGGGCGGCCGGAGCCCCGTATCACGAGGCCGCCGCGCTCGCCGAGAGCCCGGATGAGGCCGACCTCGTCGAGGCGCTCGCGATCCTCGACGGGATCGGGGCCCTGCCGCTCGCCAGGATCGTTCGGGCGAGGCTCCGGCAGCGCGGATCCCGCAGCATCCCGCGGGGGCCGTCGACGGCGACGCGCCGGAACCCGGCGGGCCTCACCGCGAGGCAGGTCGACGTCCTGCGTCTGGTCGCCGAGGGACTCACGAACGCGGAGATCGCCGATCGACTCGTGCTCTCGGTGCGGACCGTGGACACCCACGTGGCGGCCCTGCTGGCCAAGCTGGGCGTCGCCAGTCGTCACGAGGCGGCGAGCATCGCGGCGGACGTGCTCGAACAGGCCGGGTGACCCGGCTCCCCTCGCACGCCCGCGGTCGGCTCGGCATCACCGCGCCGTGATGTCGGTAGCAGTGCCGCGCGATCTCGGTAGCGGTCGCTGACGCGACGCCCCGACCTCCGGTCGTAGAACGGATACAGGCCCGGTCAGGGCCGTGATCCGGACGGAGAGGAGGTGCGAGATGCTCGCAACGATGATCGCGATGACGCTGCTCGCCGCGTCGGCGGTCGCCGGCGCCGCCGTGCAGTTCCGGCGCGACGGCTACCGCCGGACGCCGACGTTCACCCGCTGAGACCCGACCTCGCCCACCACCGGACGCCTTCGACCAGGAGTCATCATGAACACCGCACTCATCACGCCGACCGCCTCGCCGGTGCGCCCCATCGGGCGCAGGACCGTGGCGGACCAGCTCCGCCACGTCCTCGCTCGGCTGCGCCGGGCTCGCCGCACCCGGCCGCTCGACCGGGACGAGGCGATCGCGCTCCACCGGCTCCGCCTGGATGCCGCTCGGCTGCGCGAGGAGCAGTTCCGCCGGGCCGCCTTCGCTCGCGTGCTGTGATCGCGCAAACGCTTGCGCCGCCGGCTTCCGGGCGCGGCCCCTGCGTCGAGCGTGACCATCCCGCCCTCCGATCACGCGCAGATCCGCGGTTTCTCGCGGCGGTCTCCGAGAACGACCGGCGGCAGACGCGGAATGCCGGCCGCCTCGCCGGCCCGGCGGCCCACCCCCGAGAAGGGCACGTCTCGACACGGGCACGCGAAGCGAGGCGCAACGAGTTGTAAACGCTTGCATTAAGCGGACCGTCGCGATAGCGTCGCACCCAATGTCGGTGGGCACGTCGTCGTGCCCGGGATTCGGGAGTCAAGGATGACGTATCGGGCGCGCGCTCGCAGCTGGTTGGCATTGGGGGTGACGGGCGCCGTCGCGGCATCCGTCCTCGCCGTCGTACCCGTCGGAGCGGCAGCCGAGGAGGGCGACACGTTCGCGCTCGTCGGCTCGCTGCAGAACGAGCTGGGATGTTCGGAGGACTGGCAGCCGAGCTGCGAGGCCACGCACCTGCTGCCGACCGACACCGCCGGCGTCTACGCGGCGGACTTCACCGTGCCGGCCGGCTCGTACGAGTACAAGGTCGCCGCCAACGACGCCTGGGACGACAGCTGGGGCCTCGACGGCGGCGACGGCAACATCCCGCTGACCGTCGCGGGCGACACCGACGTGCGCGTCGTCTTCGACGACAACCAGAAGCGCGTCGGACTCGAGCTGCTCAGCGCCCGCGGCGCGTACGACGAGCAGGCGGATGCCGCGCTCGTCGCCCCGCCCGTGCGTCAGCCCGGCAGCACCGAGAACTTCTACTTCGTCATGACCGACCGCTTCGCCAACGGCGACGAGACGAACGACACCGCGGGCATCGAGGGAGACCGGCTCGCCCACGGCTTCGACCCCACCGACAAGGGCTTCTACCACGGCGGCGACATCCAGGGCATCCGCGACAACCTCGACTACATCGCGGGCCTCGGGACGAGCGCGATCTGGTTCACGCCGAGCTTCAAGAACAAGCCCGTGCAGGGCGAGGGCGCGAACGCCTCCGCCGGCTACCACGGCTACTGGATCACCGACTTCACGCAGATCGACCCCCACCTCGGCACCAACGCCGAGCTCGAGGCGCTGATCGCCGAGGCGCACGCCAAGGGCATCAAGGTCTACTTCGACATCATCACCAACCACACGGCCGACGTGATCTCGTACGAGGAGGGCCAGTACTCGTACATCGACAAGGCCACGAGCCCGTACCGCGACGCAGCGGGCAACGTCTTCGACCCGAGCACGATCGCGGGCAGCCCCGACTTCCCGGCGCTCGACCCGGCGACGAGCTTCCCCTATACGCCGACCGTCGCGGCCGAGGAGGCCGACGTGAAGGTGCCGGCGTGGCTCAACGACCCGACGCTGTACCACAACCGCGGCGACTCGACCTGGTCGGGCGAGTCGGTCACGTTCGGCGACTTCGTCGGCCTCGACGACCTCATGACCGAGCACCCCACCGTGGTCGACGGCTTCATCGACGTCTACCAGGACTGGGTCGACCTCGGCATCGACGGATTCCGCATCGACACCGCCAAGCACGTGAACTTCGAGTTCTGGGAGGAGTGGTCGACCGAGGTCCTCGACTACGCGCACGCGCAGGGCAAGCCCGACTTCTTCATGTTCGGCGAGGTCTACGACGCCGACCCGGTGAAGCTCTCGCCGTACGTGCGCAAGACCGACATGAACTCGGTGCTCGACTTCACGTTCCAGTCGCAGGCCGTCTCGTTCGCGGCCGGCAACTCGGCGAAGAACCTGCAGTCGCTGTTCGCGGGCGACGACTACTACACGACGCCCGACTCGTCGGCGACGGCCCTGCCGACCTTCCTCGGCAACCACGACATGGGCCGCATCGGCTACTTCCTCGCCAACTCCGGCGACACCGCGGTGCAGCGCAACGAGCTCGCGCACGAGCTCATGTACCTCACGCGCGGCCAGCCCGTCGTCTACTACGGCGACGAGCAGGGCTTCGCCGGCGCCGGCGGTGACAAGGACGCCCGCCAGACCCTCTTCGCGAGCGAGGTCGACGAGTACGTGAACCAGCCGCTCGTCACGGGTGAGACGGCCGGGAGCGTCGACCGCTACGACACCGACGCCCCGCTCTACACGCACATCGCCGCGCTCGCCGAGCTGCGCGAGGCCCACCCGGCGCTCGAGCAGGGCGCGCAGGTCGAGCGCTTCGTCTCCGACGGCGCGGGCGTGTACGCGTTCAGCCGCGTCGACCGCGACGAGAAGGTCGAGTACCTGGTCGCCGTGAACAACGCGAACGAGGCGAAGACCGTGGACGTGTCCACCCTCACCGCGGACGGCGCCTTCGAGGTGCTCTACGGCGGCGGCGACGCCGTCACGGCGAACGGCGACGGCGTGGCATCCGTCACCGTGCCGGCGCTCGGCGCCGTGGTGTGGAAGGCCGACCGCGAGGTGACCGCCCCCGAGGCGGCCTCCGCCATCGCCGTCGACGTGCCCGCCGCG
Source organism: Agromyces sp. CCNWLW213 (assembly GCF_037199545.1). Classification (NCBI taxonomy): domain Bacteria; kingdom Bacillati; phylum Actinomycetota; class Actinomycetes; order Micrococcales; family Microbacteriaceae; genus Agromyces; species Agromyces sp. CCNWLW213. Next base: position 146,478 of record NZ_JBBBDX010000006.1, read on the forward strand.
GGCGCCGGCGTCACCGGCGTCACGCCGGTCTCGGCCGACGTCGCCGACTCGACGTGGCAGGAGACGAGCTTCGCCTGGCGCGTCGCCGGCTCCGGCGAGTGGACCCCGCTCGGCACCGCCGAGGACACCACGCCTCGCGTCTACCACGACACCGCAGGGCTCGCGAACGGCACGCTCGTCGAGTACCGGGCCGTGTCGACGGATGCCGCGGGCAACCGCGCCGCTGCATCGACCTACGCCTCGGTCGGCAACGCCGTGAACCTCGTCGTCGAGGAGGAACCCGAGCCGGAGATCGGCCTGGTCACCGTGCCCGGCAGCCACAACTCCGAGATGGGCTGCCCCGGCGACTGGCAGCCCGGCTGCGAGGCCGCGAAGCTGACCAAGCGCGCCGACGGCATCTACGCCGGCACGTTCGAGGTCCCGGCCGGCTCGTACGAGTACAAGGTCGCGATCAACGGCAGCTGGGCGCTGAACTACGGCGCCAACGGCGTGCAGGACGGCCCGAACGTCACCTACACCACCGAGGGCGGGCCCATCACCTTCTACTGGGACCCGCGCACCAACATCGTCTCGTCGACGGCCGAGGGCCCCGTCGTCACGCTGCCCGGCAGCCTGCAGTCGGAGCTCGGCTGCCCCGGCGACTGGCAGCCGGACTGCATGGTCACCTTCGCGCAGGACGGCGACAAGGACGGCATCTACGAGTTCTCGACCGACGGGCTGCCCGCCGGCTCCTACGAGGTGAAGGTCGCACACGGCCTCTCGTGGGATGAGAACTACGGTGCTGACGGCGTCCGCAACGGCGGCAACATCTCGTTCGTCGTCGCCGAGGACGGCGAGTTCGTCACCTTCCGCTACACGCTCGAGACCCACGTGCTCGAGATCGTGGTGGCCGACCCGCCGCTCGCCGGCACCGGCCAGCAGCGCGCCTACTGGCTCGACGCCGAGACGCTGGCGTGGCCGGCGTCGCTCCCGGGCGGCGCGAACGCGGCCGACCTCGGCTACACGCTCGAGTACGCGGCCGAGGGCGGCCTGGGCGACGCCGACGGCGCCGTCACCGGCGCCGACCGGTCCGTCGAGCTCGAGTTCGATCCCGCCGGCATCGGCGAGGAGCTCGCGGCGACCTTCCCGCACCTGGCCGGATACGTCGCACTGCGACCCGTCGGCCTCGACCGCGAGGCGATCGCCGAGCTCGTCACCGGCGAGCTGCAGGTCGCCCAGCGCGACGGCGACGCCCTCACGGCGATGACCGGGGTGCAGCTGCCGGGCGTGCTCGACGACCTCTACGCCGAGGCCGTGGCATCCGCGTCGCTCGGCGCCTCGTTCGACGGCGGCGAGCCCACGCTCACGGTGTGGGCGCCGACCGCGAAGTCGGTCTCGGCGCAGGTCTGGGCCGAGGGCGCCACGGGCGACCCCGAGGTCGTGCCGGCCGAGTTCGACGCCGAGTCGGGCGCCTGGTCGGTCGCCGACGGCGTTGAGGTCGGCGACGAGTACCGCTGGCTGATCGACGTCTACGCACCCACCACGGGACAGGTCGAGCAGAACTCGGTGACCGACCCCTACTCGGTCGCGCTCACCGTGAACTCGACGCGCACCGTGGTCGTCGACCTCGACGACCCGACGCTCGAGCCCGAGCTGTGGGCCGAGACGCCCGCGCCGGCCGTCGAGCGCCAGGTCGACCGCGCGATCACCGAGCTGCACGTCCGCGACTTCTCGATCACCGACGAGACGGTGCCCGAGGCCGAGCGCGGCACCTACCGGGCGTTCACGCGCAACAGCGCCGGGACCGCGCAGCTGCGCGAGCTCGCCGCGGCGGGCATCAACACGGTGCACCTGCTGCCCACGTTCGACATCGCGACCATCGAGGAGCGCCGCGATCAGCAGGCGACCCCCGACTGCGACCTCGAGTCGTTCGGCCCGGCCTCGCCGGAGCAGCAGGCGTGCATCGAGGAGATCCGCGACCTCGACGGCTTCAACTGGGGGTACGACCCGTACCACTTCCAGGCGCCCGAGGGCTCCTACGCGGTCGACCCCGAGGGCGGCGCCCGCGTCGCCGAGTTCCGCGAGATGGTCGGCGCGCTGCACGCCACGGGCCTCCAGGTCGTGCTCGACGAGGTGTACAACCACACCGCGCAGTCGGGCCAGGGCGAGAAGTCGGTGCTCGACAAGGTCGTGCCCGGGTACTACCACCGCCTGAACGCCACCGGCGGGGTCGAGACCTCGACCTGCTGCCAGAACGTCGCGACCGAGCACGAGGTCGCCCAGAAGCTCATGGTCGACTCGACCGTGCTCTGGGTGAAGGAGTACAAGGTCGACGGCTTCCGGTTCGACCTGATGGGCCACCACTCGAAGGCGAACATGCTGGCGATCCGCGCCGCGCTCGACGAGCTCACGCTCGAGGAGGACGGCGTCGACGGGTCGAAGGTGTTCCTCTACGGCGAGGGCTGGAACTTCGGCGAGGTCGCGGACAACGCCCGGTTCGTGCAGGCCACGCAGGGCCAGCTCGGCGGCACGGGCATCGCCACCTTCAACGACCGTCTCCGCGACGGCGTGCACGGCGGCAGCCCGGTGGCGGGCGACTCGAAGTACGAGCAGGGCTTCGGCACCGGGCTCGCGGGCGAGCCGAACGGCAAGCCCACTCGGCCCGCCGATCAGGTCCGCGACCTCGGCGAGCAGACCGACCTGGTGAAGATCGGCCTGGCAGGCAACCTGCGCGACTTCCAGTTCACCGGCCACGACGGGGTGCTGAAGTCCGGCGCCGAGGTCGACTACAACGGGGCGCCGGCGGGGTACGCCGACCACCCCGAGGAGGTCATCAACTACGTCGATGCGCACGACAACGAGACGCTGTTCGACCTCGGCGTGCTGAAGCTGCCGCAGGAGACCTCGATGGCCGACCGCGTCCGCATGAACACGCTGTCGCTCGCGACCGTGACGTTCTCGCAGTCCCCGTCGTTCTGGCACGCCGGCACGGAGCTGCTGCGTTCGAAGTCGCTCGACCGCAACAGCTACAACTCGGGCGACTGGTTCAACCGGATCGACTGGACCGGCCAGGAGTCGACCTTCGGGTCGGGCCTGCCGATGAAGTCCGACAACGAGGACCACTGGCCGACCATGACGGAGCTGCTCGCCGACGAGTCGCTGAAGCCGACCGCGGAGGACATCGCCTCCGCCGAGGTCGCCGCGCTCGACCTGCTGCGCGTGCGCGACAGCGTCGACCTGCTCAAGCTGGGCGAGCCCGAGCTCATCCGGCAGAAGGTGTCGTTCCCGAACAGCGGGGCGGATGCCACCGACGGGCTCATCGTGATGCTCATCGACGACCTGCTGGGTGAGGACGTCGACCCCGAGCTCGAGGGCGCCCTGGTGGTGTTCAACGCCTCGCCCGAGGCGATCACCGAGGACATCGACGGGCTGGCGGGCCGCGACTTCAAGCTCGCGAAGCCGCTCCAGACGGGCGTCGACGAGGTCGTCAAGGAGACGAAGTGGAAGTCGAAGACCGGGACGCTCACGATCCCGGCACGCACGGCCGCGGTGCTCGTCGACGACCAGAAGGTCACCGGTCCGGCGAAGGGCGACGGCAAGGGCAACGGCAACGGCAAGGGCGGCGGCAAGTCCGCCGCCGGCACGACCGCGACGACGGATGCCGCGGCACCGCTCGTCCGCCTCGACGCCGCATCGGTGAAGGTCGGGTCCACCCTCGCGGTGTCCGGCGCGGGCTTCGCCGAGGGCGAGCTCGTGCAGGTCTGGCTCGAGTCGACGCCGACCCTCATGGAGGCCCAGCCGGCAGGCGCCGACGGCACGGTGGCATTCGAGATCGCGGTGCCCGAGGGCACCGAGCTGGGCGACCACCACATCCGGTTGATCGGCATCGCCTCGGGCACCGAAGCGGTCGCGGAGCTCACTGCGGTGAACGCGCTCGGGCTCACGGGCCTGCAGTCGGGCCTCGCCGGGTTCCTCGCGATCGCGCTCCTGGCGGTCGGCCTGATGCTCGCCGCGCCCCGCGTGCGGCGACTGCGCGGCACGGCCTGACGCGGCCGGGCGGGGCGGGTGTGCGCCGCTCCGCCCGGACCGCAGGGTCCGGGGGGGGGGGGTATTCTCCCCGGGGGTAACCCCCCTCACATCACAACGACCCCCCTGTTCCCCCCCCCCCCCATGGGCG